>DEAG01000025.1:7441-8216 GCA_002346665.1 Gemmatimonadales bacterium UBA2988 | reverse complement strand
GACCTGGGAGCCGTTCCTGTGTGCCTGGATAACCGGCCAGGCCCGGTGGAGCGGTCAGCACGTAAAGATTAGCTCTTGCAAAAAAAGTTCGTGGTGAGGTTGCGGCGACCGAACGTGAACAGGATCGCAACCGTGTCACCGAGCCAGAGGATGTCGGTGCCAACCCTGGCATCAGCCAGGATGCCCCGGTTGCCCTGGAGCAGGCGAGCGATCTCGCGGCGGCGAGCACGATCGAACACGCGCAGCTTGATGTCCCAGGTGACGTTCTCGCCGAACCGGTTCTTCTTGGCGCGGACGCTCAGCTCCGATCGCTCGATGCCGATGCGGGTGAGGTCCTCCAGGATCTGACGGGTAGTCTCCAGCATTGTGAGCCTCCTTAGCTGTCGAGGTTTCTCAAAAGGTCGCGGTCAGCAAATCTCGTCGCGGAGGTAGTCGATGCCGAGTTCCTCTGCGTAGCGGACACCCAGGTCGGTGAAGATGACCCAGGCATCGCGCCTGAATCTTGAGCCGCTCGGGTCGTCTTCGTCTACGTAGGTGGTGACCAGACCGAGCTTCTTGAGGTGAGTGAGGTGACCCCTGGAAACGTCGTCGCCGCCGACGTTGGCACCGAAGAGGGGACTGCCGGACCAGTTGCCTGCGTCTTCGGCAAGCTCGATGAAGAGCTGCTTGCTGCCCTCGGTGATCTCGGGGACGAGCGTGGCGTTCGTCTCTGTTGCTTCGTATTTGTCTGTGCGGACGTCGTATTTGATTCTTGCGCGTGTCACTGTGAGCCTCC
>DEAG01000025.1:0-7071 GCA_002346665.1 Gemmatimonadales bacterium UBA2988 | reverse complement strand
CCGTTCCTGTTTGCGCGGTAACCATCCGCGCTGGTGTGTGCTATTCGGGAATCCCGTCGGCCAAACTCACGCCGCGCAACGTGCAAGGCTCGATGTCCAAGTTCACGTTGACTCTTTGCTCCGGTTCCGCTTGCGCTTCCTCCCGAGTGTCCTGTGTTCCCGAGGTCGAGATCTTCCTGTTCGCCCGGAGGGGTGCTCGGTCTGTCTGAGGTCGCTATGTTGCTCCCTTGCTTCACTTAAGTATAGTATGGACAGTATATACTGTCAAGGAATATTTAACGTTAAGAACAAAAAAGTCGCTGGGGCTAACTGCCTGCACCCCAGCGACTTACAAGTAAATCCCCAAAAACGGGGAGAATTATTTTCGCGACGTCACGGTCAGAATGGCAATTTATCGTCAATCCACTCGTGGGCGTCCTGGCTTTCCGGCTCCTCCGCCGGGACGGCTTGCCGCCGCCCCGTCTGGTTCGGTGGCGCGTGTCCGTCGATCCAATCACGGACACGATCAGACGTCACGCCGTAATCGACCCCCTTTACGCGTGGGGGGTTTTCGTGAAAGATTTCGAGGTAGCTCATCATTCGCGCCTCGCCAAACGTGTTCATCAATTGACGCTGCCCGGCATCGCATGTGCAGGCGCAGACTCTTTCGTACTCCATCCCCGACCTTTCGACGGTGAACTGGACCAGCCCACCGAAGCAGCAATCGCAATCGGAGGCTCTCCCTGGTGGGCCAGTCTCTGAATCGCGTCCGAGCAAATCGAGTCTCAACGTCAGCAGCTTTTTCGGCCTCGGCATCCAATCGCATGTCCGTATAGCCTCGTCGACCACGTCGTCCCATTCGTCCTGTGTCCATCGTCGCACCACCGCGTAGTACGCATCAGACGTGTCCTCGTCCCATCCCCTCGGGCTGAAGATGGTCAGCAGCCTTTTCATTCCCGGATCAAATTCTTGCGGCAGCATCTTGCGCCTCCCTGTGTGTAGTGTCGGGATCAATCATCACTGAACCTCCGGTGCTGGAGTCCAGCCTGAGATGCGGTATTTGCGTGAACCAGAAATCAGGCAGCACGTTTCTGGCTCGGGTTCGCCCTTGCGATTACACCGCCACGCGAAGTACCGGTGTGCCGTTAGAGTCGAACCCCTTTCTTCTCTGGCGTTCTTTGTGGTGTTCATCCTGGGCCTCCATCCTGCGAACGTTTCGCGAGTCCTCTGCCTTGGGTCGGTAGTGCCGAACGCTTTCGATGTGTCGTGGTTTCAAGAATCCGGTAAGCGATCCTTGGGCCAGAGCTTCGGACCAGAATGGATGGTGCTTGCTGTTAGAAATTGCTTCGAGGATCTCTTCGGTGCTAATGTCCCACGCGGAACAGAACTGGACAGCTTGAACGATCTCGGGGAACAACTTGCGATTTCGTTCTGAGGGGTAGGTTTCGTTGTACGATTTCAGAATGTTCTGGGCTCGTTCCATCAGTCCCGGTGAAAAATCTGACGGCAGCATCTAAAACCCTCCGAGGTATAGTTTGCCCATAGAGGCAAATGGTCGGCCGTGGTGTTCTCTCGTCGCCCTTAGTCCGTATCCGAACGTCCGGTGGCTCCGTCAGCACAATGCCGGAACAGCGTCTATCGCCTCTCGATTCGGAGTTCTGGAGGGCCGTGGGATACTGCGGGGCTTGTCGCAGGCTTTCCCACACACCGTAGCAACTTCATGTCGGGGACATCTTAGAGTCTTTCCCATTCGGGGTAAAGGAGAAAGACTATTCGCAACGTCGCCTACAGATCGCAACGTCGCCTACAGAACGCGACCGGGGCAGGAGAGTCACCCCGGACCGCCCTCTGTGGGGTAGGGATTAGATTACATTGTCCGGTGGCGATGGCTTGTCGAGTGGCAGATCGACGCGCTCGTCGAGCCACGAAATAATTTTCTCAGGAGAATTTTCTTGGCCTTGGATTCGGGTCTTGGGGTTCATCACCCACGCCCTGAACCGAGCGACGGCTTCTTCACGGTCATCGTCCGAGCAGTCCATGTCTTTCGCCGCCGCGAACATCCCCTCACTCTCTGCGTCCCATCGGTCGCGTCGTGATTTCCAGATCCCGATCTTGGCACCGACTGCCCTCGTGCTCGGCTTGGGAGGTCCATCTATCCACGCCAGGGCCTCCTCGTGAACCGACTCGGTCATCAGTCCAACGTCTTCGGCCCACTCCGTTATGTCTACCCACCGTTCGATCTGTGCTTCGGTTGGCGGTTCAATTTCATCCTGCTCTATGTCTGCGTCGATTCCAACGCCGCCAGCCACTTCTCGCTCTGCGGCCTCGTCACCACCAGCAGGGTCAGGAACTCCCCCTGTGCCATCGCCATTGTCCACTCTTGGAGCAGCCGGTGCGTCGCTTGCGGGAAGTGCTGGAGATGCCCCTCCGCTGTCCTGTACCGGTGCGTCGTCCAATAGATTGAGAAGGGGTTCTCCGGCTGATGGGATTTCGGCAGGATCGTAAAGGCCACTGAATGGCTCCGGGTATTCGTGTCTGAGTGCCTGCGCTTCCACGGTTTTCCTCGCCATTACCTCTGGCATTTTTTTATGCATCGGGCTGAAGTTGTCGAACAGTTCTTGCCAATCGCAGTAATGGATGAAGGCATCGCGCCCAGTCCGTTTAACGACGGCCCAAGCTCCTGTTGGGCCTTTGGTTTTTCGTGGGAAATGTGCAACGTGATGAACAACACAGGTCGCGTAATCAATAGAGAAGTCGTCGCCCTGGAACACAACGCCCGATTGGATTCCGAGGAAGTCGGGAAACGATTCGGCCCGAGCACGGAAGCCGTCGATGCCTGTCATCATCGTGGTCTGGCGTTTCTCGTTGCCCCGCTTGTCCACCCACTCCCGAACGATGCAGTGTGCCTGACGCCGCAGTGGGTCCAGTCCAGACGTCTGGCAATAGTGGAGGAACATCGCGAACTCGTCGTCTGTAGTTCCCTCTGCAACAGTGCGCTTGATCAGCGCAACCTGTTCGTCGTCCCAGCCCGAGTGCTGGATGATCCGATCTCGCACTCCGGGTGTCACCTGCGTGCCTGACAGTTCTACGGATTCCATCGCATTACCCTCCGGTGTTGGTTATGGGTCGGCAGGGACGCTATCCCCACCGACCCGTAACGTGGCATCGCGGGCCGCTAAACCCGCCGCGCCGAGGGCCTTAACCCCGACGTGCGCCACGCCTCGCGGCCACCTCATCCGTGGCTGTCTCCCCCAACAGCACACAGTTCAGGCTGGGCCGCTATGCCTTGATCCATTCTTGCTCGTTCTCGTAGGCGGCAGTGCCTACGTATTCAACGTGATCGAATGACGCTATCGTTGTCGTGACCCGGATCGAGTCCTGATGTCCAGGGACGATGACGTAGCCCTTGATCTGGTCGTCATCCGTCATCTCCTCCACGACGACGAAGCACCCCCGCAGTGATGCGTTCGGGACTTCGGGGCCAATCTGGATCACGTCTCCGCGCTTCAGCTTGCTCCTGAGCATCGGGTTCCTCCGTGGTGAAAATCTCACTCGGGTCCATTTCAAGCGCCGCGCAGAGTCGCCCGAGCAGATTAAAATTGATGCGTGTGGTCTGGCCCGATATAAGGTTTTTCGTATTGGGCCAGGTCACGCTTATCCGCCTCGCGAGGGAGTACGTGTTCAGGCGTTTCTCTTCCATTTTTTTGTAGATCGCTGTGGAGTCGATTCTCATTCTTTTGATTCTTTCAGGTTGACGATCACGTCACGTCTGCGGAGTGGGCACCACTTCGGAGTCGGGTGATTCTGTTCCAAGGTGCCGATTTCCTTTCCTGTGATGACGCACGTCCGCTTTCGTATGCCGAGATCGTCTTCGATGAAGTAGCAGTCATAGCATCCGTTTACGGTCCTGATCATTTTCAGATGCGCCTCGGGTTTGATCCGGGGTAGCAGTCACGCGACTGCCACCCCGGCGTTCGGAGGGAACGAAGTGGCGGTAAAGGGACCAACCTAAACCCGCCACCCATTCAGTAATATACCAACAGCAGTATACCGCGCAAAGGTTATGTTCTGATAAACGCTCGTTTTTTTTAAAGCGTAGTATGTTTTTTTTCAAAAGCGTAGTATATTGTACGCGGCAGCATCAGATTCTCCGGTGAGGGCGGGCAGGTTCGGCGCAGGACTTGCCCGCCTCTTTGAGGGGGCTACATGAATATTTCAGACCTGACGTTCGATTCGAATAACGCCAACAGGGGAACCGAGCGGGGAACACGCACGCTCGAAACCAGCCTCCAGCAGTATGGGGCTGGTCGTTCTATTTTGATCGACAAGAACGGAACGATCATCGCAGGAAACAAGACCGCGGAGGTTGCCGGACAGATCGGGATCGAGAGCGTCAGGGTCGTGGAGACTACAGGCAACGAACTGGTTGCGGTGCAGCGCACAGATTTAGATCTGACGTCAGATGCAGAAGCGCGTGAGCTTGCATACGCCGACAACAGGGTGGGCGAGTTGTCGCTGGATTGGGACTCCAGCGCTTTGTTGAACGACATCGAAAACGGTATCGACGTCAGCAAGTTTTTCAGCGACAACGAAATAGACAAACTCTTAGGTCCAAAGCCGACAGAGGATGTGCCAGCACCAGACGCAACGGCAGAACTTCAGGAGAAGTGGGGAACCGAGCGTGGGCAGGTCTGGACCATCGGACGGCACCGGCTGATGTGCGGAGATAGCACCAGCTGTGCCGTCGTGCTTGAACGCATGAGCCAGATGGGACTGGAAGCGGAGCTTGCATCGTGAGCAGTATATTTCTACGGGCGGAAGATTAAATGCACACCGACTGGGATCACAAAGGACGGGCAGGTGGTAACCAGTTCTTTGAGACGGCGTTCCCCTGGCCCACTCCAGAGTATGCCTCCAGTGGTCCCAACATGCCCCCCACGATAGGCCTGCCAATGATGGCGCAGGTTCTACAGGGCATCCAAGCACAGAGCCGCAGCATGTGTGGCGTATGACTCAAGATCCCAACCAGATCCTGATCGGCAATGTCCGGGACAGGCTCCAGGAACTACCAGCGGGGAGCGTCCAGTGTTGCGTCACCTCCCCGCCATATTGGGGTCTGCGTGACTACGGGGTTGAGGGGCAGCTTGGCCTTGAGAAGACGCCGCAGGAGTTCGTGGCGAATATGGTCGAGGTGTTTCGGGGTGTGAGGCGGGTGCTTCGGGATGATGGGACGTTGTGGCTGAATATCGGGGACTCCTACGCCGGCAGCGGGAAGGGACGTATGGGCAACGGGGAGCCGCACCCAGCCACGATGACGGGGAAGCAGGGGACGTCGCAGGGGTCGTGGGAGGGCACCATCCCCGACGTGGAGACCCCGGGCCTCAAGCCCAAAGACCTCTGTCTCATCCCTGAGAGGCTGGCGATTGCGCTTCAGGACGACGGCTGGTGGATACGCTCCCGCATCGCGTGGTGCAAGAAGTCCAGTATGCCCGAGAGCGTCACAGATAGACCTACGTCGGCGTGGGAGCACATATGGCTCTTGACGAAGAGTGCGAGGTACTACTACGACGCGGAGGCGGTGAGACAACCCCACAAGCAGGGCAACGATTACGCGAGGAAGCCGAACAGTGGAGAGGTGTATGGGGATTACAATGACCCCGACACAACAATGGCAAACCACCCCATCGGTGCCAACCTCCGCAACTACTGGGTGCTTGGACCCGAGCCATACCCTGACGCCCACTTCGCTACCTTCCCTACAGAGATACCCCGGAGGTGCATAAAGGCAGGAACCAGCCAGAAGGGGGCCTGTAGTGAGTGTGGGGCACCGTGGGAGAGGGTGGTAGACAAAGCCGAGGGAAGGGTTGATAGGCCGAACCACCCACACGATCCCGGCAGACCCGATGGTATGACCTTGTGTGGAGGCAGACTTATCCCCGGCGCGTCTACCACCACAGGATGGCAACCCACATGTGACCACGATGCTCCCACAGTCCCCTGCACGGTGCTTGACCCCTTCCTCGGATCAGGCACGACAGCCGCCGTAGCACAGGAACTTGACAGGGAGTGGGTGGGCATAGAACTCAACCCCGAATACGCCGCCCTCGCAGAGAAGCGCATCAACGCTGTCGGGGCATCACAAATAGGGCTGGCGATATGACGTTCGGAAGCCTCTTCGCTGGCATCGGCGGTATCGACCTGGGTCTTGAGAGGGCGGGTATGGAGTGTAAGTGGCAGGTAGAGATAGACCCGCGGTGCCGACAGGTGCTGGCGAAACATTGGCCTAACGTAAGGAGATACGAAGATGTCACAAAAGCCCACGGCTTATTGGCCCACGCCGAGAACCAGGGGATTGTTAGGGGGATCGGGGAGCCGACAAATGATGGAAGCGAAGGTGCAGAATGGAGAATTATCGAAGGACGAGGCAGAACAAATGATGGGAACAGCGGTTCGATATGCCACACCGCAAGCGCGGGATCACAGAACAGGAATGGATGCACCGAATGCCTGGAGCCAGTTGACCTTATTGCCGGAGGATTCCCATGCCAGGATGTCTCAGTCGCAGGGCAACGCGCAGGTATCCAAGACGGCACCCGGTCAGGACTCTGGTCAGAGTTTCACCGAATCATTTGCGAGTTACGACCGCGATACGTCTTCGTGGAGAACGTCCCAGGCCTCCTTGCTAACGGGATGGGAAGAGTTCTCGGAGACTTGGCCGAAAGCGGGTACGATGCGGAGTGGGAGGTGCTATCGGCGGCAGATGTCGGCGCACCGCACCTACGTAAACGAGTCTTCATCACCGCATATAACCGAATTTCCGACGCCAGCGGCGACGAGTTACGGGTCGTCAGGGAACGAGGGGGGCGGGAACACACTATCAGCCCATCGTCCATCTCTGGAAACGATGGCGAGGAAGAACAAGTGGCCGACGCCAACTGTTCGACAGGGCGGGTATATCGGCGGTCGGATTCGGGACGGGAAAATCTCGAGGGATACGCTGGATGTAGCGGTACAGCATACGGACAACAAAGAGAAAACTGGTGGACAACTGAACCCGACGTGGGTCGAGTGGCTCATGGGGTTCCCTCTCGG
>DEAG01000026.1:61203-106609 GCA_002346665.1 Gemmatimonadales bacterium UBA2988 | reverse complement strand
TCCCCCAACCTCGTCGTCATGCACCTGCTGGAATTGGGGGGTCTTCCCCGATTGGGTCCGCTTGGATGCGTCCCACCGCAGCTTGCTGATCTTCGTTTCGTTGAGTCTCGCCACGCTCCCCCCTTGGACATGACCCTCTATATGACCCACTAGAGACGCATAACAGGCACCCTCAATGTACCCACAGAGATACCGTGGAGCAAGCAGAAAGTGGCTTGTTTAGTAGGGTCTGGGGAGGGAAAACAGAGTAACCACGGGGGATTAAGGGCGGTGGCGATCCACCTCTTCTTGGTAGGCGTCCATCAATAGTTTTGCGACCGGCCCTACCCGACCGTCACCAACCGGACAATCGTCGATTCGTACCGTGGGACGGATTTCGGTGGTGGTGCCGGTGAAGAACGCCTCCTCGGCGCGCGCCAACTCCTCGAGCTGGATAGGCCGCTCCTCCACCGGCACCTCGAGCTCTCGGCTCAACTCAAGCACGTACTCCCGGGTGATACCGTTGAGGATGTGATTGGTGGCCGGGTGTGTGCTAACGGTACCGTCCAATACAGCGAAGAAATTGTTGTGCGATCCTTCAAGCGCAACGCCGTCCTTGACCAGCAGCGCGTCAGTCGAGCCGGCCTCAAGGGCAGTCTGCAGTGCCAAGCAGTTCGGTAGAAGTCCGATCGTCTTGATGTCGGGCCGCTCCCAGCGGCGATCGCGCACGGTGGTGGCCGTGAACCCCTTCTCCCACACCGCCCGGGGAACACGCTCTAATTCCTTGGCGAACCCGTAGACGGTGGGGCACACCGCGGTTGTGGGGAACGCGTGGGCACGCGGCGCCACGCCGCGCGTGACCTGGAAGTATACGATCGCAGCCTCTTTGTTTTCGAGATCGTTCGCAGCCAAGAGGTGCCGATGCACGTCGATCAATGACTTCGGGTCGAAGTCGATGCGCAGCTCCGCGAGGCCGCGTCGCATACGCTCCACGTGCCTCTCTACGCGGAATAACGTGCCCCAGAACGCGGGTGTGACTTCGTAGATCCCATCCGCGAACAGAAAGCCACGGTCGTCGACCGAAACCAGCGCGCGCTCATGGGGGATAAACTCGCCGTTGAGATAAACCGTACTCATTACCACTCCAGATACGGGTATGTACGATTGCACGAAACCGACCGCACTCGCCGATGCACCCTAAACATGGAGGGACCATCACGAGTCGGACAGGTATGGTGCAGAACGTTCACTGGTTTCAGGTTTGCGCAGACACCGACACCTCGGTCTTGCAAGATTACGAGGGCACCATGTGGCTTCCCGAAACTTTGGCATGGCTAGAACCATTCCTCCCAGGCTGGAGGATGCTGGTCGTGGGCGTGCCCGCGGCTGTGCTCTATTCCGGCGCCGCGGCGGCCCTTGCGGGGTGGCTACGCTCACACTGTAAGGTGCGAGTCCCCTATACCCGTAAGGTCTTCCACTTCACGATCATGTCGGCTGCAGGGGTCGCACACCTGGCCTGGGGACTTCCTGGAGTGGTGATATTGGGGAGCGTGACAGCTCTACTCATGATCCTGGCCGTGGTCAAGGGAAGTGGTTTCCCGTTCTACGAGGCCATGGCCCGACCCAGCGACGCACCCCACCGAACCCTGTTCATCCTGATACCGCTCACCACGACAGCTCTCGGAGGTGTGCTCGCCAACCTACTGTTCTCACCCTTCGCGCCCATCGGATACATGGTCACCGGTTGGGGAGACGCTGTCGGGGAACCCGCCGGCACACGCTGGGGCAAGCACCGCTACCGAGTGCCGTCCCTGGCGGGGGTCACCGCCACTCGAAGCCTGGAGGGTAGCGGAGCCGTATTCGTGGCGGGGGCGGTGGCCGCCGCGCTGACGCTCTTCGGAATGGGGTACAATGCGAGCGTCTCAGTCGGTGCGGGCATGGCATGCGGTGCGGCCGGCGCCGTGGTCGAGGCATTTTCGAATCACGGGCTGGACAACCTGACGGTCCAATTGGCAACGACCGCCTTGGCCTGGGCACTCTTGGGATGACCGCCTGGTAAGGACCACGTGGCGGAAATCTCCTGTTGCGTGCCATCCCTAGCCCATACGGATCCCGGGAATCCTAGGTTCCCCGAAGGGTGTCAGGATACCACGGTGGCGCGGGCGACCAGATAATCAGCCCCCTACGCCACTCCTTCCAGCTCTAGGAGTGGCACCAGATAGCGCCCAGTGTGGGAGAGGTTCTCCTCTGCAATCCGCTCCGGGGGGCCCTCGGCGATGACCCTTCCCCCCCCTTGCCCACCCTCGGGGCCTAGGTCGACGATCCAGTCCGCAGTCTTGATGACATGCAGGTTGTGCTCGATCACGACCACCGTATTGCCAAGGTCGACCAGCCGGTGGAGCACTTCGAGTAGCACCCGTACGTCTTCGAAATGGAGCCCGACAGTGGGCTCGTCCAAGATGTAGAGGGTGTTGCCTGTCCCCCTCTTGGAAAGCTCACTGGCGAGCTTGACCCGCTGCGCCTCGCCCCCGGATAGGGTCGTCGCCGGTTGGCCCAAGTGTATGTAGCCCAGTCCCACGTCGTGGAGAGTCTGCAGCTTGCCCTTGATCCGCGGCACCGCGTCGAAGAACTCGAGCGCCTCCTCTACTGTCAGGTCGAGCACATCCGCGATGTTCTTCCCTTTGTAGAAAACGTCGAGCGTCTCCCGGTTGTAGCGCTTCCCCTTACACACGTCACAAGAGACATACACGTCGGGGAGGAAATGCATCTCGATCTTCACCAATCCGTCCCCGGCGCAGGCCTCGCAGCGGCCACCCCTCACGTTGAAGGAGAAACGCCCCGGCTGGTACCCGCGTATCTGAGCCTCGGGAAGGGTGGCAAACAGGTCCCGGATAGGCGCGAAAAGCCCCGTGTACGTGGCGGGGTTTGAGCGCGGAGTGCGACCGATCGCAGACTGATCCACCTCGATCACTTTGTCCACCAACTCCAGCCCTTCGATCGCGTCGTACGGAGCAGGAATCAACTTGCTCCGGTAGTAATGCCGGGCAAGCGCGTGGTAGAGCGTTTCGGTCACCAGGGTCGATTTGCCCGAACCGCTCACCCCGGTGACACACGTGAACGTGCCCAGTGGAATCGTCACATCCAGGTCACACAGGTTGTGCCCGCACGCTCCCCGGATTATCAGCGCTCGCTCTAAATCGGCACTCCTGCGCACAGTTGGAAACGAAATTTGCCGCTCTCCCCGCAGGTAGGCGCCGGTCAGGGAAACGGGAGAGGATACTATCTTGGCGAGGGTTCCCACGGCCACGACCTCGCCCCCATCCCGGCCAGCTCCCGGTCCCAGATCCACGACCCAGTCCGCGGCCCGGATGGTGTCCTCGTCGTGCTCGACGACGATCACCGTGTTGCCCAGATCCCGAAGGCGGCGGAGAGTGTCAAGCAAGCGATCGTTGTCCCGCTGGTGGAGGCCTACCGAAGGTTCGTCGAGGATGTAGAGCACGCCCACCAGTCGGCTCCCTATCTGTGTGGCCAGACGGATCCGCTGGGCTTCACCCCCAGAAAGGCTTCCAGCCGAACGACCGAGCGACAGGTAGGAGAGACCGACGTCCCGGAGGAACTCGAGCCGTTCGAGCACCTCCTTTAGGATGGGCGCCGCGATCTCTGCAGGGAGCGCCGGACCGGCGACACGGCGCCCGTCCATCTGACATCCCTCGACGGGGAGAGAACGGAAGAACGCGATGGCCTCGTCGATGGCGAGATCCACCACCGCTCCGATCGAAAATCCCCCCACAGTCACGGAGATGGAACCGCCCTTGAGTCGGCTGCCGCCGCACTGAGTGCACGGAAGGGTCGACATATAATCCTCGAGCTGGTTCCGCACCGAGTCGGACGAGGTTTCCGAGTAGCGGCGCTCTACACTCGCGACCACTCCTTCCCAATGATCCTCGTAGTACCCCTTGGACGCGCCGGCCTTGTAAGGAAAGCGGATCTTCATCCGACCCGAACCGTGCAGTATCGCCTCCCTGGCCTCCGCGTAAATCTTCTCCCAGGGCTGCGCAGGATCGAACTCGTACGCGTCCGCTATCCCCGGAATAACCGAACGTCTAAGGTGGCCGGACGGCTCCCCCCAGGGGAGGATGACCCCCTCGAGGATCGAGATCGATGGATCCGCGATCAGCAGCTGCGGATTGACCTCCTTGCGGGTGCCCAGTCCGCCACACTCATCGCACGCACCATAGGGCGAATTGAAAGAAAACTGTCTTGGCTCGAGCTCAGGCAGGCTGGTTCCGCAGGAGACACAGGCATAGTGCTCGCTGTATAGGTGGGTGAGGGGATCACCATCCGCGTGTTCTACTACCTCCACCACCCCGCCAGCCGTGCGCAGCGCCATCTCTACCGAATCCGCTAGCCGAGAGCGGTCGGCCTCCTTCACCACCAGCCGGTCTACCACCACCGCAATGTCGTGGTTTTCGTAGCGGTTGAGGCGAGGGACATCGTTCAGATCGTACACGGTCCCGTCGACACGCGCACGCACGAATCCCTCCCTGCGCGCGCCCTCGAACAGGTCCTTGAACTCGCCTTTGCGCCCCTGCACGAGCGGGGCCAGCACCTCGATGTGGGTGCCGGTACCAAGGGAGAACACGCGATCAACCACTTGGGTAGCCGACTGACGCAAGACGGGCTGTCCGCACTGGGGGCAATGTGGAATACCGACACGTGCCCAGAGCAGGCGGAGGTAGTCGTAGATCTCGGTAACGGTGCCGACCGTTGAGCGCGGGTTGCGCGATGCCGTCTTCTGCTCGATGGAGATCGCCGGGGAAAGGCCTTCGATGGCGTCAACGTCGGGCTTCTCCATGAGCCCGAGGAACTGGCGCGCGTAGGCCGACAGCGACTCCACGTACCGCCGCTGGCCCTCGGCGTAGATCGTGTCGAAAGCGAGCGAGGACTTGCCTGACCCGGACAACCCAGTGATCACGACGAGCCGCTCCCGAGGAAGTTCCACGTCGATGTTCCTGAGGTTGTGCTCGCGCGCTCCCCGGACGATCAGCTTTCCCTGCCCCATACCCGTGCGGCAGCCCTCCTACCGGACCGTGTCGGAGTGGGACAACGCCTCCAGTCGCGCGATGCGCTCTTCAGTCGGCGGATGAGTGCTGAAGAACCGCATCGCCCCCAAGCTCCGTCGTCCCGAGAGGGGATTCACGATCGCGAGCGCCGCGGCCGCCGGGTTCACGTCCATCGGGATTTGTTTCGCGTACGCGTCCATGCGCCTAAGCGCGTTCGCCAAGCCTGAGGGACGGCCAGCGATCCGCGCACCAGAGCGATCAGCCTGGTACTCGTTTTGTCGACTAATTGCCATCTGCACAATCATGGCCGCGACGGGAGCCAGGATCATCAAGGCGATGAGAGCTACAGGGTTGTTGTTCTGCCGGTTACGACCGCCGCCGAAGAACATGGCAAAACGCGAAAGCATCATGATCATCCCCGCGAGCGTGGCGGCGATCGCGCCCACCAGCATGTGGCGATGCTTTATATGTGCCAACTCGTGCGCCGTGACCCCCTCGAGTTCGTCTATCGGGAGAAGCTTTAGAATGCCCTTGGTGAAGCAAACAACGCCTTTCTCGGGACTACGACCCGTGGCAAAGGCGTTGGGCTGCTCCGAGGACGCGATTGCTACCTTGGGCATGGGTACGCCTGCCCGCCCCGCCAGTCGTTCCACCATCCCGTAGAGGTCGGGTTCCTTCACCCGATCCACAATCTGGGCCCGATACATCCGCAGCACGATACGATCGCTGAACCAATACGAACCCAGGTTCATGGCCGCGGCAAATACGAACATGATGACAGCACCGTTGGCACCTCCGAAATACGATCCCGTTCCTACGAGAAGGAGGGTGAGGCCTGTCATCAATGCGAAGACTTTCAGTGTCTGCATCAAGCAAATTATCCTGAAGCCGGACGGGACGGCAAAACGAAAATTGTCATACGATACTACCCCTCGATATCGGTCGGCGTGCCGCCCGAAAGAGAAGTCCGGTCATTGAGGCGCGGACGGAGTCGGCGAGTTCTCTGACCCCTGGTATCCCCAATCACGAAACAGGAATAGTCCCCCGACCTTCTGGCTCTGCAAGATCTGCTGGTCAAAACCCAGCGTCGGTTGGCGCAGGTACCGGTCTTCGTAGAAAGACTGAAGTGTCCAATTAGGGGATAGCACCCAGTCCATGCGTGCCCCGCCGAAGGGATTCGTCCCCGTACCCGCCTGCCCCGCCAACGGCGCGAGAAGAAGGGTCACGAACACGTCCTGTTCGAGGTACCACCCTACCTCGAAGGTGGTCGATGCGAGCGTGCCGGCGACGTCGAGAGAACCGAGGCCGATCTCCTTCGACTGCGAGATAGCGAAGTGGTCCAAACCCCATCCGCGGGCAACCAGCGAGCTCAACCGGGACGCCAGCGTCCCCTGTAAAATCGATAGCCCCGCGCCCACAGTGGTGCCGAGAAGAGACCGTGACGCGTTTTGGACCTGGGCTGCCTGTCCGGACGCGAGCTGGTAACTGGGGACACCGAACACCAGGTAGCTAACGAGATCCGACTCAGCGATCGCGCCTTCCTCGCTGCTGAGGGTCACGCGGGGGTCCGACAGCGTGCCACCCACGGTGGCTTGGATAGATATGTTATCGCTGCCACTTTCACCCATCCCCACCTGCCGCACTCGCGTTGACGCAATGATGTTCAGAATCGGATTGATCCCTGGAATACCGACGAATTCAACCGTCCCGCTGGTAACCTGGAAGTTGCGCCCCAAGATAGAGTAGGTACCGCGGATGGCCTCAAGCGTACCGAGCATCACCAGGTCTCCGCTCTGCCGGTCGTAGACCACTTGCAGCTCACCCCCCATCTCGATGTTCATTTGATCGCTGCGGAGCGAGCTGTTGCGTTGGGAAACCAGGTCCACATCTGCACGGAGGTTACGAAGGAATGGATTGGCGGTGACCCCTAGTAACCGTCGCGGATTGACGACGCTCGTATCAACGACAGCGAAAAAAGCTGGGTCGGCCAGGTCCACGACTCCGACCGTACGTTGGAATTCCTCGACGTACAACACCCCCTGGTCGACGTGGACCGGCTGACCATCGCGGCTTTGCACCACGGGCCGTGAATAGGTCCCAGTCAAGGCAACCACCCCGGTCAACTGCGCTTCCACGTCGGCCCGCGTCACCGCCTGGAAGCTCTCCGCCGTGAACCGCAGGTCAAACATCGGGTCCGTTAGCGGAAGCAGGGTGACAGTGCCGGACGTCTTTATATCGCCACCGGCACGACCGGTCATCTCCACATCGACGGTAGCGTCCGGGTGCAGGGTGAAATCGCCACGGATGTCTCTATGCCTGACACGGAGTGCGTCGATTGTCCAAGCGGCATCGTGCAGGGCTACCGTCCCCGCCGGTGAGGGATCGTTTACGGTCCCCACAATGTGGAACTGGCCAGAGATCGTCCCCGCAATGTCGGAGAGCTCCTCCAGCGGTACCAAGACAAACACGGCGGGGAGCGAGTCGGCCGTAACGTTCAGGTCAATCTGGCGATCAGCCAGCACCCGCCGGTCCATCTCGTGAAAAGCGAGGTCGATCGGCACCAAACCGCTCGCGGTAAGGACACGCAGGGAGTCCTGCCACGCACCGAGGTCGAGTCGGAGAGTCCGTTCCGCGTAGTCGAGAGCTCCGGCGAAGCGCGTCAGTGCAAACGTCTGCAGTGTCAGGTTCCTCGCATCGAAGCTCCCGACGATGAGCGGTTCTGCGGCCGTGCCAGCTAGCCGCGCGTTCAGCGCCAATCGGCCGGTGATCCCCTTCTCTTCCTGCTGGATGAGACGGGCTAACCCCTCTAGGCGGAGGTCCCGGACGGAAACCCTGAGGTCGGCGGATCCCTCGCGAGGGATGAGCCCATCCACCTCGACACGGAGCGAATCCGCCGTACCGTTCAAGACGAAATCCCGAACGTCTACTCCCTGATCGTTCCACACCATAACCGCGGGTCGCTCTAGGGCCCAGGTGAGCTCGTCGAAGCGCATAGCGAGTTCGTCGAGTCTGACGCTTCTATTCCCAGCCTCTCTGTCGAAGACGCCCCGGACGGTATAGTCCTCACCCAGGCGCCGGCCCAGCACGAGGCCGAAATGCCCTTGGGACTGGTCACGCTCGAACCCCAGTTGCGCACGGACAAAGTCCAGTCCGAGCACAGACAGTGAATCAGCATCAAGAGACACCGCTAGGCGGCCGTCAAGGAGCGGCAGACTGGCACTCTCGAAGGCCACCTCGACACCCCTGACCACGTTCCGACCGTATCGGACACGGGCGAACGAGGCGTTCCCCTGCGCCGCGAATTCCTGAACGGAACCGGTCACCGTCACCCCCCCCCGCACCGCCCCCGTCACCACTACCTCGGCTTGCGTCGGCAGGGTGTCGGGGTCGACACCCTGAACACGCAACAGCTCCCGGTCTAGCTCCGTCAGGGTATCACGGGCGATCACCTCGTCGCCGAGTGCCAGGGGCCGGAGACGGCCGAGCGAATCGCTTTGAAATGCTATGGTCACGCTGCCCGCAGGCCCTTCGCGCTCCATCGCCAGTGCCCCCTGCCCACGCACCAAAACCCCCCCGAGCACCGCGTCCATGGTGTCCACGAACAGCCGACCTTCTCGCACTTGGAAAGCCACCACGGCCCTGTCGACGCTCAGCTGGCCGACCCGTGAATGACGCAGGCGCGCGTGCGCGTCTAGGGTGAGGAGACCGTAATCGGTGCCTCGCCCCTCCACGTCGATGGTCCCCGTGATCACGGTAGGATCGGGAACAGCCGTAACCAACCGGGACACGGTAAAGTCCGCGACCTGCCCCTGGATAGCGTAATGCGCTCCCGGATTGGTGACGTCGAAGCGAGCGGTCATACCAAGGTGCCCCCCCTCGGTTGAGAGGTCGGTCTCCAGGTTCAGCTCCGAGAGCGGTCCGTTCACTCTGAACGACCCGGATGCCTCGCCCGTGAGAGGCAGTGACGGGTAGTCGCGGGCCAGCGCCGTCAAGGATAGCGGCTGGGCGTTGGCCCGAATGTCCACCGCCCACGACCCTCCCTGCTGCTGCACGGTTCCCTGGGCGGCCACCTCCGAGACCGGCAGCCCCGTAGGCCGGTGCGAGATACCCGCCGTAAAGCTGATCGCGTCAGAGGCACGACCCGTAGCTTCCAACGTGACTAGCCCAGCCCCCTGGACCCTGGCTCTGCCCACTAAGGTCTCGAGTATCCCGAAATCGAAAGGATCAAGGGTCGCCCGCAGGTCCGTGAAGCCGAACTCGTCAGCCAAGTGGAGCGTACCGCCGAAATCGGCGGTGATGGGATCTTCCCCTGGACCGGGTCGCAGTAGCGTGACTCTACCTCGTGTACTCAGTTCCTCAAGCGTACCGTCGAGCACGGCTGTGCCCTCCACCGACCCCGACAGCGGCAGAGGCTTGGCCAGCCAAGGGTCGACCCGGGCGAGGGCTAAAGGATTGACCTCCACATCCAGATCCTCGAACCGAAGGGACTCGCCGTTCAACACGATCCCTCCGTCGAGGCTGAGGTCGCTGTGGCGCGCACTCACCTTAAAGGCGTCGAATCTCATGCGGAGCTCTTCACCCCTCACATCCAAACCCACACCGCCCACGGCACGCCCCTCACCCACGCGTGCATCCAGCCAGTTCAGGTCGGCCAACTCCAGCCCGGTCGTGCTCAGATCGAAGCCGAAGTGCGCCGGCCCACCGTCCTCGGGAAACCCGACAAACGCGGTGCCCCTTGCCTCAGAGTGCTCGAGCGCCAGGTGATCAAGATCCACATCCAGCAGCGCGTCCACGAAGCGCAACTGGCCCTTAATCCCGCGAACCCGTACCGAATCCGCGAACATGTCCCCTTGGAACGAAAGATCTTCGACCGTCAGCCATTGCCCGACTGAGTCGCGCGACTGGAGTACGACATTCGGAAAGTGCCCGTCGACTCCCACGAAGGTGTGGCTGCTGAGCAGCGAATCACCTCCGGGCGCTACATTTTCGGGATAGAGCACATGTACTTCGCCGCCGCGTAAGGTCACACCTCTGAAAATCACCTGCTTCTTGCGGGCTGGAACTCCATCTGCAGCCACAACCTCAAGGGGCAAGAGCCGCAGGACGTTAAACTCAGGATCGCCCGGATAACGTGAGATCGTCGCTTGCGGCCCCCACAACGCAAGCGTGTCAAAAACAATGTCGCCCGAGAGCAACGTGCTCCACGTGTACCCTACTTGGACAGAGTCGGCGAACAAGAGGGGAAGGCCATCGTCGCCTCGAATCGTGAGACCATACAAGCGCACTCCCTCCAAGAGACGCTCGGTACGAGATCCGGTGGCGGTGATCTCACCGGAGATGGGTAGGCGCTGCAGCATCTGCCCCACCATCACCGATGCGCCACGGTCCGTCCTCGTCAGCAAGAAGAACAGCGCTATGACCAGTATCGAAGCCGCGGACAGCGCTCGGACCAGCCATCGCGTTACGACTCTGCTCCTATGCCACCGATGGCTCGGTGGGGGAGGTTCTTCAGAAAGGGACATTGGCCGCCGAAGCTCGTCCACGGTCAGAACGACTGGCCAATCGAGAATTGGAACTGAAGCCGCTGGAGGAACGAGAGGTCTTTGTCGAAAGGCACGCTGGGATGAAGAACCGCCAACTCGCCGACACGGGCGAAGCCAGCGCCGGGAGCGATCTCCGTGCAGGCCTTCCCCCCCCCACCCGGCACGCACGGCTCGACCTGTGACGTCACCACCTGTAGCCGCTCACCCCCAGTGGCACGGTACCCAAGATCGAGCCGGATCGGCCCGATCGTGCTGTAATAGCGAACTCCGAGCCCCGGCGTCCATACGAGGTCGTCCAACTTCGCCTCTTGACCTTCTGTCCACACCTGACCGAAGTCCACGAAGGTCACTCCCTCAAACGCACGCGCGGTCAGAGGAAAGCGATACTCGAGATTGCCCTCGATCAATCGGGTTCCGCCGGTGGGTTGGGGGGTGAAGTCCCCAGGTGCGAGTCCACCTGCATCGCAAGCGAGACTCACAACTTCTTCTACGGAACATAGGGGCACCTGCTGCCCGGTCGTCGGGTCCGGAAGCAGAAGGCGCTCGACGCTCGCCGTAAGGACCTTCGGCCCTAGCCGATTCTGCGCGAATCCCCGTACGCTGTTGGACCCGCCCGCGAAGAAGCGTTTTTGGGGGTGCACCACCTTGCGACCGAAACCGTTCTCGCGCAGGAGAGCGAATTCACCCGGGCTGACCCAACCCATTTCCAGACGGGATGCCACTACGCCGCTCCCACCCACCCTCCGGTAGAGGCTGAGCTCAGCCAGCACCCGGTTGTAGGCGTAGTTCGAGCCCGTCAAACGGGACGAGTGCTCCAAGTCCACGGCCCCGCCGTACCCCGAGCGGGGGTTGAGCAAGTTGTCCGTGCGTATGGTGGAAAGACCGACGCCCACCGGCGCGAGCCAATTCGCGCCCTGCACTATTGCGATATCGGACGGAGCACACGCCAAGAAGCTAGTGCAGAAGAATACTTCGGCAGCTTCAAGGCGGGAGAGCTGTGGCCGGTACGAAATCGAGAGCGATGTATTGCGAGCCAGCGACCGCACCAACACCAGGTTGACCCCCACGGCCTTGCGAACGAACACGTCGGGTAGGCTGGTGCGTTCGCCATAAAGCTCCACAGCTAGCGAGTTGCGAGGGGAGAAGATCCAGGGTTGGCTGAAGTCGGCTGCTATCAGCCAATTGAGTCGACCGAATAGACCGACGCCCGCCTGCGAGCAAAAGGGGTCCTGCAAGCTCTCCGCGAGAACGTTAGAAAGCTGCCCCCGGACCTGGAATCGGCGGGCTCCCCCGATGAAATTGCGCGCCGTCCAACGGGCCTCGGTGGTCAGACATTCTGCGGTACTCCAGCCCGCGCCCGCCCGCACCCGGAACTCGTCACCTTCAGAGATCTCTATTCGCAGCGGGATGATCGTGTCCAAGCCGGCGGTAGGCAGCGTATCTACCCGCGCGTACTGCACGATCTCGAGGTTGAAAAGATTTCGCTGCGCATCGAGAATCGTCGAGGTCCCGTAACGATCTCCCTCGCTAAAGCCGATCATCCGGCGTACAACGTCTTCCGACAATTCCCGATTACCGAAAATATTGACTTTACCGAAACGCACACGTGACCCGGGATCGACGTCGAAGGTCACTGCGGCCGAGTAGGATCTGATCGGTAGCTCTGTCCGCAGCAGCACCAGCGCGTATGCATAGCCCGCATCGTGCAGGCGACTCTCGAGCGAATCGCGCGTGGCCTCGACCGCGATCCAGCTGAGTGGATCTCCCTCCGAGAGGGGCAGACCGCCTAGGAGGGAAGGGTCTTCGATGTCTTCTCCACCCACCACGGTGATTGAGTCAACCAGTACGGGGCGGCCTTCTGTAACCTTGAGGGTAAGCTCGACTATTCCCATCTCCGGAACTTCGGAGGCCGTATCGACAACGGCTTCTCTATAACCGCGTTGCCAGTAGTAGAGCTGCAAGCGGACGGCATCACGAGCAAACTCAGCGAGGTTGAAGTAGTAGCGGTCTAGCGCAAAGTCGACGCCCACCGCACACAATGGCTTTAGAAACGCCGTCCGGCACTCGGTCGCACGGTTGACGATCGCGCGCTTGAGTGAGTCCGTCGCGAACGTACGGTTGCCCACGAACCGGATGTCCGTGATCTCGGGGCGGCCGCGTAGCTCCTCATCTTGCCCGGCGACCACTCCCGGCAGCAGGAGAAAACCCAGAGCGACGAGGAACCCCCTTATCACCGCGTCTACCGCTCCCCCATACGCCCACGCGCGAATCCATCCCAGCCGAGAGCAGCAGGCAAAAACTCCCGCGCCGCCAACAGCCGGGCGACATAGAAGGCGGTCCCGCCTGCGACCAGTGGCACCCCCAACCCAACACCGAACCCTAACAGATTATCCTTTCGGTCAGGTCGACGACGAATCCAGCGCGCATCTTCTTCGCTCACTGGAGACCTCCAGACGTTCGTCCTGCCACCTCCCGTGGCCCTGGTTCGCCCCGAGTCTCCCCCTCTATCTGCCGGAGCAGAACGGAGTTCTGGAACGGATCTCGGGGGAAATACCTGCTGCTACGGCGCGGGAAGGCGTGCATAGAAAACGGGGCAAATCGCCCCAGCTCCACGAAATACATGAACTGCGTGATCTCCAAGTGGTCCGTAGCGATGCGGACCACGTTGAAGCTGTTTTTCGCCCTCTCGCGGGCGCGCCCTCGATGCGAAGTGGTGGTGCCACTTTGAACGATAACGATACCGTGTTCGCGATCGGCACCGGGATACACGTCTAGGGAGTTGCCGATGTGCGACCGGTGCAGGTGGCCGCCTAGGATGAGTTCCACTTGCATATCGGTCAGTGCATCGAGCACCTCCCGTGCCCTCGGCATGACGCTGTCATCCTCGTAGTCTGGCGCCGGCGCGAAGTGGTGGTGGGCAACGATGATACGGGTGTCCGAAGGATCCGCCTCCCGAAACATCTGTGCTGCGAATGCTAGCTGCCGCCGATCGATGCGCCCGTTCACGATCGCGCGTAGCGGGGCCGTGGAGTTCAGGGAGACCACGATCGCACCGGGGATTCGGGTCATGGAGTCGAGCTGGTCGGAGATGTACGTGCGGTAGTTCCGGTACGGTGCGAAGACCCGCTCCAACACCCGGAATAGCGGAACGTCGTGGTTGCCGGGAGTGATCACCAGCGGCACCTGCGGGAGTCGGTCCAGCCAGGCCCGGGCTGCGCGGAACTCCTTCAGCTTAGCCCTCTGAGTGAGGTCCCCCGACACAACGATCAGGTCGGCTGGCACCGCCTGCGCGGCGACCTGAAACGCCTCACCCACAGACGCGTTGTAAGGCTTGCCGAAATGCACGTCCGAGGCATGTAGGATGGTGACCATGGGCCGGTACGCTAGGCACGCGCCCTGCGACGCGAGCGACGGGTCTTGGCTGTCTTCGTAGGCGCCTTGGGGGTATCCACACGCTCCCTTGTACCTCGCAGCTGCCCGAGCCCCCAGATTCCTACCACAACTAGCCCAATGCTGATCACCTGAGCCACCGTCAGGGGGCCGAGAAAACGGTCGTCCTTAGCTCGGAAGATCTCGACTACCAACCGCTCCAGACCGGCCAGAACCAGCCAGAGCATGAAGAGCCACCCGTACCTGTGGCGGTGGTCCCTTAAACGCCAGAGCAGGAAAAAAATCAGCGCGGATAATCCTATCTCATACAACTGCGTCGGATGGACCGGAATTACACTGCCGTATTTCTGTATGAGCGCCGGGTCCACAGTGATGCCGAACGCTTGCTGGATGCTGGCCACGGTGGTGGGGGGCGAACCGAGCGGAAACGCGATCCCCCAGGGCAGATCGGTGGGCCGACCCCAATCGTCCCCCACCAAGAAGCACCCGATGCGCCCGACTCCATAGCCGAGCGGGAGAGCCACCGCGATCACGTCCGCCATTTTTCCGAGGGGAAGCCTGGACTTCCGTATATCCCACAAAACCAACGCAGTAGCGCCGAAAAAGCCGCCGTACCAGACCATCCCACCGCGGCTGAATATCATCCCGAGGGGATCGGCAGCCGTTTGTTGCCAGTTTAGCAGCACATAGTACAGCTTGGCCCCGACAACCCCACCGATCACGGCCATGAAGACCATGTCCCACGCCTTTTCGGGATCTATACCCTTCAACTTCAGCACCGGACGTAAGACGAACCCCCCGGCCAGGAACGCGAAGAACATCATGGCACCGAACGAAGTGATGGGATCTCCGCCCAATAACGGGACCCAACTGGGCACGGTGAATAGAGTGGGGTACATCATCGCCTCCGGCGTATTAGGCCGGGAAAAGGGAGACTCGCGTGGGCGGACAGATCCGGCTCGGCCCGCTCCCCACGCATAAACCGGAACAACCCCGCTCGGGCCACCATGGCGCCGTTGTCGAGCGAGAGCCTGGGCGACGCAATCAGAACGCTCCCGTTAGGACCCAGGCGAGCGGCGGTCTCCTCCCGGAGCCGACTATTAGCGCTCACTCCACCTCCCAGGAGCACCCGGCAACAACCCGTCTGATCCACCGCCCTCATGGTCTTGGTCACCAGCACGTCCACAGCAGCCTCCTGGAAAGCCGCAGCTACGTGGGGCCGCTCCCGCTCGAGCGTTCCATCCCGGTCGAGCGTCCGCACCAGCGTGGCAACCGCCGTCTTGAGGCCGCTGAAGGAGAAATCATACCACTCGTCGTCATCCGGGGTTTGGTGGCCACGAACCATCGGACGCGGCAGGGTGAATCGGTCAGCCCTCCCTTCCTGTGCGAGACGCTCGACAGCGGGACCACCGGGGTACGTCAGGCCCAACATCTTACCCACCTTGTCGAACGCTTCGCCCGCGGCGTCGTCACGCGTCTCCCCGAGGAGCACGTAGTCTCCCCACTTGGGTGCGTGCAACAGCAGAGTGTGCCCCCCGGACACGAGCAGCGCCACGAAGGGCGGATGTGCGTCCGGATCTTCGAGCACGGGCCCGAACAGGTGGGCTTCCATATGGTGCACAGCTACCAAAGGACGATCCAACGCGAAGGCGGCTGCCTTCGCCCAGCTCACCCCCACCAATAGAGCGCCGATCAAGCCAGGTCCCGCGGTGACCGCTAGCGCATCCAGGTCGGTAAGGCGGGTGCTCGCCTGATCGAGCGTGGCAGCCACCACTTCGTCGATGCGCTGGAGATGTGCCCGCGCCGCAAGTTCTGGAACGACGCCCCCGTACACCTGGTGCACATCCTGAGACAGTATGACATGACCTAGCAGGTCGGCTTCTCCGCACAGGACCGCGGCGGAGGTCTCGTCGCAACTCGTCTCAAGTCCCAGCAGGACCGGCCCGCTCATCGCGTCGACGTATCACCAGCACGCTCGCCGGCCGTGGATCGACGCACGGTCACGGAATCCACTGCGGCAAGACCGAGCACCAGCGCAGGCAGTCCGTGCAACCGGACCGGCACCCTGCGCTCCTGCTCCGGCTCTAACCCTACCAGCGCCTCCCAGGGCACCACTGCCCGGACCTCCTCGGCTCGGACCCCGCTCACGAGCGGGTGCACGCCCCGGAGTAGCACCGTAACCTCAGCGGGCAGAATCGTCAGTGATTCGTAGGGAATAGAGCCGTCCTCCCCCGCCCCAGGCACCACCGGCACGGCAAGAAGCTCGCGATCGATCGACGACTCGACACGGACGTCGATCGTTACGGAACGGGGAGTGATGATGATGTCGCCGAGTCCGATCGTGTCCATGTCCACGGGAAAGATCCCCGATTCGCGCACGCTGCTCAGGTCAAGTGGCTGTAAGCTGATAGAATCGAGAGCTCCCACTAGTTGCACCGCTCCCCGCACGCCCACGACTTGTGGATTTAAATCGAGCGGAGCGGCGAGCGCCAACCCCGACGAAAGCTCACCCGTGGTGGCGACCCGGAGCGGGAGGAGCCTGGACACGGTCCGCTGGAGCACCAGCCTGACGCTCGCGGGAGCGATATCCTCCACCACCAGCCCGCTACCCGCACTGACCACGACCCAATCGCGGCGCAGCTGTACCAGCGTATCCGCGCTCGAGACGATATCGAGAGGCAATCGCAGCGTAGTGCCCTCACTCGCGAGGCGGATTAGATCGCTGGTGGGGCCCCGGAAGCGGACCTGGACAGTGGGTGGACTGGGTTCGCCTGAGAGGGTCCAGTTCAGGTCGCCCACCTGCGCCTGGACAGGAACCGTGAAGAGATTACCCTGGCTCGCCGGCTCCGAGCGCACTAGCGTCCAGACGACCACTGTGAGCCCTAACGAGGCCAGCTTCAGCCGCCAGTTGCGGGATACGATGGGGGGTAACAGAGCCGCCACTGACTACTCTCCGAGCAAGCGGAGAATCTGCTCACGGTACTGGGGAGAATCCCAGACCGTGGGTCCGGCGAGGCGCCGGTAGATTACAGCGTCCTTGCCGATCAAAAACGACTCCGGCACGCCGGCGGTCTGAAAAATTTCCTGGATGGATTCCGGAGTCCCCGGCGAACTGTATAGGATCGGGAAGGACAGGTCGAGCTCGCGGACAAACGATTTGAGCGCTTCGACAGGGGCACCGCCGTTCACTGGAGAATCCACGCTCACCGCGAGAATTTCAAAATCTGTGCCTGACAACTGCTGGTAAAGCCGCTCCATGGAAGGCATCTCCTCCAGGCAGGGGGCGCACCAGGTGGCCCAAACGTTGAGCAGCACCACCTTCCCCTGGTAGTGGTCAAGTCCAACGTTTTGGCCATCCAACGTCGTGACCAGGAATTCCGGTGCGCGATAGCCTGTCACTACCGGCTCGAAATGGTCCCGCGTAAGCCAGGCCGCGCTGACCAGCGCGCCCACAACCAACAGGGCGACGCCGTAGGGAGTCCGCGACGACCGACGACGACGACGTGCCACGGACGATGAGCCGGGCGGACCAGAGGGGGTCCGAGCGTCTGGTGTGTCTGGCTGGATCATTGCCTCCTGCTACGGATGATGTCGACCATTGTTCCTCGTGCAACCAAGCTCCCCAAAAGACCCGCTCACCCCCCCCGTCGCCCAACGGATAGTCGAACCATCGACTGAGGTGCAAGGAGCGAGTCCGCGGGTGGATCCTGCTCCACAACCAACCCCTGGTCGCGACCGAATCGGAAGAGCGTATCTACTGATAACAAGCGGAACCCCAACCCGGTGAGCGAGTCGATGGCCTCCTGCTGTGGGACCCCGAGCAGGTATGGCATCGGTACCAAGGCCGGTCCACGTGACAACGTTACCTGGACCGCCGCGGGCACACGCAGGAGGGTCCCGGGTCCCGGGTCGACCGCAACCACCGCCCCCACGGCGAACTCCGAGTCCGCACTGTCCACCGTTACCTGGAAACCGGTCGCCTCCAGCACCCTTAGCGCCCTATCCCCCAGGAGCCGAGTAACGTCTGGTACGGCCTGAAGCTGGGGACCCAGACTCACGGTCACTCGCACCCGCTCCCCGCGCACCTCTAACTGCCCGCCCATCGGGCCCTGACCCACCACAACCCCGCTATCGATCGCTGGGTGTCGAAGCACCTCAACCGTCCCGAGTTCCAACCCCTCTTCGGCAAGCGCGGATTCGACCCGGGCGAGCGCCAACCCTTCCAGTACAGGCACTTCCACCAGATTGGTAGGGGGAGGTGGGAGCGTAAAAAAGACCCGGGTGGCGATCAGATAACCGCCCCCAAAACCTACAACCGCGAGCACCGCGAGGCGCCCTGCGAGCGGTCTCCACTGGCGACCCATGCCCGCAAGTGATGCACCGCCCCCGGAACCGCGTCCACGCCGCTTCTGCATCGACTCACCCAACTTCATCCGGCGAGCCTCCTCAGGCGAGCAGCGAAGGTACCGTCGAAGCCGGTCCTCCAAGGGAGGACCGTCAAGCGGCCGTAGGCATCTAAATGGGTAGTGTCCACGGTGTCGGGAGGTTCCAGACGGAAATCGGGATGGCGCAAGAGGAAAGTGTCCACCTGTTCTTGGTTCTCCTCGGGCTCCAGCGTACAGGTGCTATACACCAGAAGGCCACCCATAGGCACCGCGCTGGCACCACCCTCCAAGATACCGCCCTGGACAATAGCAAGCGCGGCCGGATCCCCAGGACCCATGCGCCACCGAGCGTCCGGGTGGCGCCGCAGGGTGCCTGTCCCCGTACATGGCACATCCAGGAGCACCGTCGGGACTCTTCCTAAGGGCGGCTGCTCGGCGTACGCGACAACCCCAGCCACGGGAAGTCCGGTGCGCACAACATTCTCGCGCAGGATACTCAGACGGCGCTCAGAGCGATCAGCAGCCAGCACCGGGAACCCGCGCGCCGCGAGACCAATAGATTTCCCGCCGGGGGCCGCACACAAATCCGCGACCCACCCGCCAGTCGGCGGATCTACGTATTCGACCACCAAGGAAGCCCCGGGGTCCTGCATGATCGCCGGCAGTACCGCTAGAGCACGGGTGACGTCCGTCCCCGCAGCCAACTCCACGCAACGGGTCCCCCTGCCTACGACCTGGGCAACCATACCATCTTCGTTAAGGCGCCGGGCCGCGTCCTCCGGTGAGCCGGTCAACGGAAGGAGGGTAAGCGGCGGCTGCACGTTGTTTAGTTGCACCAAATCTTTCACGTCGTCGGCTGGATAGCGTGAGAGCCAACGGTCCACCAACCAGCGCGGGTGGGACCCCCACGTCTCCAACCAGGCCCCCAACTCACTCTCTGGGCACGGAAAGTCTTCAGGCTTCTCGCCTCGTCTCCCTATGGCGCGCAACACAGCGTTCACCAGCCCCGCCCCCTTAGCAGGCGCGAGTTCGACCGCCTGGGAAACAGCCGCGTAGTCTGGCACCTCCATGTGGAGAAGCTGATACGCCCCTAGCCGGAGGATGTCGAGAAGCTCGGGGTTTAGCTCGTCAAGCCCACGATGGAGACAGAGCGAGAGCAGGTGATCGAGACGTCCTCTCAGACGGTTCGTTCCGTAGGTGAGCTCGTGCGCGAAACGACGCTCACGATCTCCTAAGAGCCGGGCTTCCTGAGAGAACGCCAGATCCAAGCGACGCCCCCGACTAGCGGCGCGGAGCACCGACAGCGCGGCGCGCCGAGCGGGGGTCACGGCCACGAGCGCGTTGGTATCAGCCCAACATCCCGCGGGTTGGTGAGGAAGGAACCGCAATCTCCCGGGCAGGCATACGGCCCGCCATAAAGGCAAGCCGGCCAGCACGCACGGCATAGCGCATCGCCCGAGCCATCGCAACTGGATCGTCAGCGCTGGCGAGGGCGGTATTCATGAGGATCCCGTCCACTCCCTGTTCCATCGTGATGCATGCGTCGGAGGCCGTGCCAACTCCGGCATCCACGATCACCGGGACCGACAAGCGCTGCTTGATCTCCCGTATGAAGTACGGGTTCACTACGCCGAGACCGCTGCCAATCGGGCTGGCTAGCGGCATCACCGATACGCAGCCCGCATCCTCGAGTCGGAGCGCGGTTATAAGATCGTCGTTGGTGTAGGCCATCACCTTGAATCCCTCACCGACAAGCACACGGGCAGCCTCGATCGTAGCCTGTGTGTCGGGCAGGAGCGTCTCAACATCTCCAATCACCTCAAGCTTGATCCATTCGTTGAACCCCGCTGCCCGTGCTAAACGGGCGTACCGTACCGCATCGTCAGCTGTGAAGCAGCCGGCTGTATTGGCGAGCAGAAAGAACTCGCTGGGGTCGAGTACATGGAGGATCCCTTCGCTTCGATCCAAGTCAACCCGCCGCACTGCGACTGTCACCATCTCCGCACCGCTCGCACGTATAGCCTCAACCATCACTCCCGAGTCAGAGTACTTGCCAGTGCCGACGATCAATCTGGAATGGAACTCTTTGCCCCCGATCAACAGCGGCTCAATCCGCTCCGGGCCCATCACGCTCCGCCACCCACGAAATGGACCAGCTCCAGTCGGTCGCCCTCGTGCACCGCGACCTCATCGTACCGAGCGCGGGCAAGGATCTCCCGGTTACGCTCGACTACCACCAGCCCAGACTCAAGCCCCAGTGTCTCGAGCAGACCACGTACGGTCAGCCCAGCGCACACGTCGCACTCCTTGCCGTTGAGTTCGACTCGAATCGTGTCACCCATTCATAGTACCCTCAGGTAATCCGCCACCGCAGTCGCCGGATCGTCACGCGACCAGATACCCCTCAGGACAGCGACGCCCTGGGCGCCGGCGGCGACGACCTCCGAAACTCGTTCCGCCGTCACCCCACCCGTGGCAAAAAGGGGAAGGCCTACCACGGCCCGGACGCGTGCCACTCCCGCGGGTCCAGAACCCATTCGGCCCGGGTGCGAGGCGGTTGCAAACACAGTGCCCACCACAAGATAATCCGTGTCTGCACCCGCCGCCTGGGCTTCCTTCGGATCGTGGACGGACACACCCACCCAGGTGCCCTGGCGGAGGAGCGGCCGGGCCACCGAGGGCGGGAGCGAACGCTGGCCCAGGTGCACGCCATCCAATCCGGCAACCATCGCTACGTCGACACGGTCGTTGGCGAATAGGAACGCCCCGGCCGCGCTCGCCGCGGCTTTGAGATCCGCCGCTAAGCCGCAGAGTTGTGAACCGGGCGTCGCGTGACCACGCAGGTGAAGGGCCAAACGACGCCCACCTGCGGCCAGCACCCTGCGCGCACGTAGGGGGAAGTCGGAGCGGGCTAGAAGGTCGTCGTCGGTGACAACGTGGAGAGGAGGGAGCAAGCAATTATTCGAAGCAATCACCCTCAACCACGCTCCGTCCCCTGATCCAATCGGAGGCAGGCATGCGCCTACGCCCTGTCGGCTGCACCTCTCCGAGCGCGACCGCTCCAGTACCGGACGCAACCAAGAGCCCCCCCTCCGGATCCGCCCGCAGCACCACTCCTGGAAGCGATCCGTCGGGATGTCCCGGTTGGGCTTCCGGCCGGAAGAGCTTAACTGGCTCTCCTCCAAAGAGACTCCACGCACCCGGCACCCCATCCATGCCACGAACGTGGTTGGCAACAGCGGGAGCGTCAACGGCCCAATCTACCCGCGCGGTAGCCCGATTTACCTTGGGCGCATATGTGGCCAACGCGTAGTCCTGCTCGCGCTCCTCGATCGCTCCCAACTGGAGCATCGCGAGCGTCTCCACCAGCGCCTGCGCCCCGATCTCGGATAGCCTCGCCGTCAATTCACTAGCGGTCTCATGTGGCCCGATTGGCTCTTCCAGTTGGAAT
Source organism: Gemmatimonadales bacterium UBA2988 (assembly GCA_002346665.1). Classification (GTDB taxonomy): domain Bacteria; phylum Gemmatimonadota; class Gemmatimonadetes; order Longimicrobiales; family Gaopeijiaceae; genus UBA2988. Next base: position 84,798 of record DEAG01000026.1, on the reverse strand, counting down.
AGGATCGGACCCGCGTCCATCTCCTCTACCATACGCATCACGGTCACCCCGGTGACCTTCTTCCCGCGCACGATCGCCCAGTTAATCGGAGCGGCACCCCGCAGCTGGGGAAGAAGTGAGGCGTGCACATTAATGGATCCCCGCGGGGGGAGATCCAGCACCTCCCGCCTAAGGATGCACCCGTAAGCCACCACCACCGAGAGGTCGGGCGCGAGTTCGCGCACACCCTCCATGAATGATTCGCCACGTGGGCGCTCCGGGGTGAGGACAGGGTAGCCCTCATCGAGCACGACCTGCTTGACCGCCGATACCCGGAGTTTCCGCCCCCGCCCCGAAGGCCGATCCGGCTGGGTCACTACGCCCACGACGTCGTGCCCTTCCTCCGCGAGCGCACGCAGCGAAGGTACCGCGAAATCGGGAGTACCCCAGAAGAGGATCCTCACTTCTCCGCTCTCTCCGCCCTGGTCTTCTTCCACTTTTTCATCAACAATCGGCGCTTGAAAGGGCTCACCCGATCGAGAAATAGGATGCCCTCCAGGTGGTCGATCTCGTGCTGGAGAGCGCGGGCGAGGAGCGCTCCGGCGTTCACCGAGACTGGGGCGCCGTATACGTCCGACGCTTCGACCTTGATGTCCAGGGGCCGCTGCACTACTTCCTCGAGGCCGGGAACGCTCAAGCAACCCTCGGTTTCCTTATGTACCTCGCTACTCGCCTTCACGATGCGGGGGTTGATCAAAGCCATCCGGCCGGCCGCTGCATCCTTCTCGTCGCGCACGTCTACGACCAAAACCTGCTTCAGCACGCTGATCTGGTTGGCTGCGAGACCGATCCCCTCCGCATGATACATGGTCTCGAACATGTCATCGACCAGACAGCGCAGCCCTTCATCGAAGGATCCCACCTGCTCAGCCCGCGTACGCAGGACCGGATCCCCCATGATGACGATGGTCCGCACCATAGGATCTGCCCGCAGAGCCTCAGGTCAGCTCGGCCTTGGCCGATACCACCTTGGCAATGCGCCCCTTCTCGACAACCAATCGGGTGTTCTCGGCAGTCTTGATCGTGACCCGGTCACTCTCAGCGTGCACCACGGTCCCGATGATGCCGCCGCCGGTCACCACCTCATCCCCCTTCTTGAGCGCCTCCACCATGGCCTGATGCTTCGCGGCCTCCCGCCGTTGAGGGCGGATGAGGATAAAGTAGAAGATCGCGAAGATCGCAGCCATCTGGATCAGAAAGACGAAAGTGGCATTGCCACCCTCGCGTGGAGCCATGAGGAAGATGGATGCGTGGGTCACCGACCACTCCGTGCGCAAGAGAAAGGATGGGTTTCCGGACCTATCACACCCGGATCCCGCGGTAGCGTTCCAGCCAAGCCTTACTCCACGAATTGAACGAGCCGTCCACAATCCGCTCTCGCGCCTCCTCAGCCAGCCGCACCATGAAACGCAAGTTGTGTAGCGAAAGCAAGCGGAGGGCTAGCAATTCACCCGCGACGAACAAGTGGCGTAGATACGCCCGGTCGTAGCGCGCGCACGCAAGGCAATCGCAACCTGGATCCACAGGCGCGCGATCACGCCGGAAACGCGATGCCTTGAGGTTGATCTGGCCATCCGCAGTCCAAGCGGTGCCGTGGCGGGCGTTTCGGGTGGGCGCGACGCAGTCGAAAAGGTCGCAGCCACGCGCCACTGCTTCGATCAGGTCGTCCGGGTAGCCAACCCCCATCAGGTAGCGCGGCCGCTCCCGCGGGATCTCACCGTCCAGCACCTCTAGGATCCGCCACATGTCCACCTTGGATTCCCCCACCGAGAGGCCCCCGATCGCCCATCCGTCCCACCCTCCCAGGTCTCGGAAGCAGCGTACCTGCTCCCTCCGTAGCTCGTCGTACACATTCCCCTGCAGAACCGGAAATAGGCTCTGCGGCAGCCCTTCCCGATCATCCTCCAGTTCTAGGAAGCGACGCCGGCAGCGCTCCAGCCAGCGCAGTGTGCGCTCGGCAGCTGCGCTGGCCTGTTCAAGGCTGCACCTCCCGGAAAGGCATTGGTCGAACGCCATCACTACATCCGCACCCAGCGCGTGCTGGGTCTCCATCACGGACTCGGGTGTGAACACGTGGCGAGATCCGTCGATGTGGCTCTGGAACACCACCCCGTCGTCCCCCACCTCGTTCATGGCGGCAAGGCTGAAGACCTGGAAACCACCGGAGTCAGTCAAGATCGGCCCGTCCCAGCGCATGAACGCGTGCAGGCCGCCGAACTCACGGACCAATGCCTGGCCGGGACGGAGATAGAGGTGGTAGGTGTTGGCGAGAATCACCGTGGCACCTAGTTCCTCCAACTCCTCAGGTGCCACACCCTTGACCGCGCCCTGGGTACCGACCGGCATGAAGCTGGGGGTCAGAACGTCACCATGGGGAGTCGAGAAGATACCCGCCCGTGCCGCGCTCTCGGTAGCGTCCAGGCGGTAGCCAAACACAGGGGACGAGCACTCCCCGCTCACGTGCCCTTCCGGGGGCCTCTCAGGGGAGATCAAGAGGGTACGAACGCCATCACGTCGCCGTACGAGTAGAACCGGTAGCCTTCCTCCACCGCCACCCCGTAGGCATCCATCACCCGTTCGTAACCACCGAAGGCGGCCACCAGCATCAGCAGGGTGGAGCGCGGAAGATGGAAGTTCGTAAGGAGCGCGTCCACCACCCGGAATCGGCACGGTGGGCGGATGAACAACCGGGTGATGCCAGCCCCCGCACGCACGGTTCCGTCCTCGCTTGCGGCGGTCTCGAGCGTGCGGGCTACCGTAGTCCCCACCGCCCAGCACCGCCCCCCCGCGCGCCGGACCTCGTTGATCGACTCCGCGACCTCAGACTCCACGCAGTAGGGCTCGGCGTGCATGGTGTGGGCAGCCGGATCGTCTTCATCCACAGGTCGGAATGTGCCCACGCCCACGTCGAGCGTCACGGCCACGCGACGTACCCCGTGATCCTCCAGTTCGTCGAGCAGTTCCGGAGTGAAGTGGAGCCCCGCCGTGGGGGCCGCCACCGATCCGGCGACACGAGCGTACACAGTCTGATAGCGCTCCCGATCGACGGGTTCGTCCTCACGATTTAGGTACGGGGGCAGAGGGACGTGGCCGTGGCGCTCGATCGCTTCCCGCGCGGAACATGGGGAATCGAGGCGCACCACCCGACCACCACCCTCTGCAGTGCTCAGAACCGTGACCTCGAGGTCGTCCGCCACCAGCACGCGTCGGCCTACCTTGAGCTTCCCACCCGGTCGCACGAGCGCTTCCCAGGTGCGTGGGTCGGCCGGGTCGGCTTCGGGGGTCGGTCGCAGCAACAGTATCTCCGATGGCGCACCTGTCGGCTTCTTCCCCAGCAGCCGTGCGGGAATCACACGGCTATCGTTCACGACAAGCAAGTCACCCGGCCGGAACAGCGTTACCAGGTCCCGGAAGACGAGGTGACGGAGGGGATCCACCGACAGCCCCACACCCGAGCCCAGCGGCACTACCAGCATACGACTTTCGTCCCGCCGCGATGCCGGGTAGCGGGCGATCCTGTCCGCGGGAAGGACGTATTCGTAATCGGATACGCGGGAGCCCTTCACTCCTCAAAAAACGAGGATTGCCCAGCCGGCTCTTTACCCTCCGCAGGCAGAGCGTATCCGAAACGCTGGTAGGCCCGCTTGGTGGCCTTCCGGCCTTGAGCGGTGCGCTGGAGGAAACCCTCCTGGATCAGGAAGGGCTCGTAAACTTCCTCCAACGTCAGCTGGTCATCGCCGAGCGCAACTGCCAGCGAGCTTAAGCCAACCGGGCCACCATCGAACTTCTCGATGATCGTCTTGAGCACACGCGCGTCCATCTCGTCCAAACCGTATTCGTCCACATCCAACATGGCAAGCGCGTCCATCGCGACAGCCTTGTTCACCTTGCCGGCTGCCCGCACCTGGGCGAAATCGCGCACCCTGCGTAGCAACCGATTGGCCACGCGGGGGGTGCCTCGGGATCGACGTGCGATCTCAAACGCTCCGTCTTCATTCACCTCCAGCTCCAAGATGCGTGCACTCCGACGCACGATCTCGGCGAGTTCCTCGAACGGATAGAAATTTAGCCGCTGCGCGATGCCAAAGCGTGCACGCATGGGCGCCGTGAGAAGCCCGAACCGCGTGGTTGCTCCGACCAACGTGAAGGGCTCGATGCGCATCGTCATCGTTTGAGCGCGTGGCCCCTCGGACAACCGGATCTCGATCTGCCAGTCCTCCATGGCCGGATAGAGGAATTCCTCGATGATCGGACGCAGCCGGTGGATCTCGTCGATGAAGAGTACGTCTCCCGCCCGCTGATTAGTAAGCATGCTGACTAGGTCCGCAGGCTTCTCCAACACCGGGCCCGACGTGGTCTCGAGGTTTACCCCGAGCTCTCGTGCCATGAGAGCAGCTAACGTGGTCTTGCCAAGCCCCTGAGGTCCGTGGAACAGCACGTGATCGAGCGGCTCCCGCCGCCGCTTGGCAGCGTCGATGGCAATAGCGAGGGCCTCGCGCACCTTTTCCTGACCGACGAACTCGGACAACTGGCGCGGTCGCAGCCCCGGCTCCACAGCCTTATCCTCGGAGAGGGACTCCGGGGTGGTCACCTCCACGCTGTGGGTCACTTGCGGCCCCCCTTCACCTCTGGTCACCTCCACTCAAGCGCCTTCCGGATCAGTTCCTCCACCGATTCCGCCCCCTCGTTTTCCAGCACCCTCCGCACGGCCACGTCCGCTTTCGCGAAGTTGTAGCCAAGCGCAACGAGCGCTGCGACCGCCTCCTGTGCGAGCGGTGGAGTGGGTGCCTTATCGCCTCCCGGTCCCTCCATCGCCAGGTCCGCGACCTTGTCCCATAGCTCCAGCACCAGACGCTCTGCGGTCTTCTTGCCGACGCCGCTCACCTGCTGAAGCGCGCTTATTTCTTTTCCTGCAAGAGCCCGCGCCAGCCTGGGGGCAGCGTACGCGGACAGCAGCTTGAGCGCCAGCTTGGTACCAACGCCCTTGACGACCATCAACCGGCGGAAGAGCTCCCGCTCGCCGGTCCCGAGGAACCCGAACAGCGCCACCGAATCGTCGCGCACCACCTGGAGCGTGCGCAACTCGATGGACGACCCGGGGTTGGGGATGCGCTGGAGGACGGTGAGCGGAACCTCGGCCTCGTACACCACCCCTCCCGCGGTCTCCACCTCGATCACCCCCTCGGCGTCACGGCTCAAGAGCTGACCCCGCAACCGGCTGATCACGCCTTGACCTTCACGAAGGAACCGGCCATGCAATGGCAGAGGGCGGCCGCGACACCGTCCGCTGCGTCCGCGGGCTTGGGAGCCGAACGAAGCCGCAGTTGGTGCTGCACCATGAATCCGACCTGATCCTTGGTCGCACGGCCGGTCCCAGCTACGGCCTTCTTGATCTCCACCGCCGTGTACTCTGAAATTGGGAGATCGCGTAGCGCGGCGGCGAGCAGGATAGCACCGCGAGCGTGGCCCAGTGACAGCGCGGTGCGGCTGTTCTTTCCATGGAAGACGCCTTCGACCGAAATCGCAGATGGACGATGCCGTTCGATTAGCTCCGCCACCCCCTCGTAGATGTCTCTGATACGTACCGCCAACGGCCGGCGTGCTGAGGTCCGTATGACTCCACACTCCACCAGCGTGACCCGACCTCTCTCACCCCGTTCGACGACGCCGAAACCTGTTACCGCCGTGCCCGGGTCGATGCCGAGCACAAGGTCGGCGTCGGGCCCGATCAAAACCGAGACTCCCTCTCCACGATGGAGAGTGAGGTAGAGTCATCCTCGAACACGAATACATTGAGCGATTCTTCAATCATTCGGTCCCGCTGCACGAGGAGTGGGTCACCCGACCCTAGCGAGCAGTTCCTCGTCGATGTTGCCGTTCGAGTAGACCTTCTGAACGTCATCGTGGTCTTCCAGTAGCCCGATAAGCTTGATCAGCCGCTCCGCATCCTCGCCAGCGACATCGACCCCGGCCTTCGGAATCATCGACATCTCGGTCTGGCTGGGCTCGATGCCGGCACGCCCGAGCCCTTCCTGTACCTCCTGGAAGACGGCGGCCTCGCACGTGATCAGGTAGTCGGAGCCCTCACGTGCAAGGTCCTCAGCGCCCGCCTCCAACGCTGCCTCCAGCACCCTATCCTCTTCGTACTGGGAAGTGTCGACGAAGACCTGCCCCTTACGGTCGAACTGCCACGCCACCGAACCGCTGGCGCCTAGGTTTCCACCGTTGCGCTCGAGCATATGGCGCAACGCGGCCACGGTCCGATTTCCATTGTCTGTCATGACCTCGAGGTAGAGTGCGACACCGCCCGGTCCGTAGCCTTCGTACACGACCTCCTGATAGACCACACCCTCGATCTCACCGGTTCCCTTCTTGATTGCCCGCTCGATGTTCTCTGCAGGCATGTTGGCCGCCTTGGCAGTATCGACCGCCAGGCGCAGACGGTGGTTCCCCTCGAGGGACCCCCCGCCCTCCCGCGCCGCTACAGTGATCTCTCGGATGAGCTTCGTAAAATGCTGCCCGCGCTTAGCGTCTGTAACAGCCTTCTTGCGCTTGATCGACGACCATTTGCTGTGACCAGACACGGAAGGTCTCCTGGGATTCCCGCTGCACTGCGAGCGGAGAGTCACGTTGGGACCATGGGTAGCCCAACGGGGACAGACAGACTTTGGCTTCTGTTCGGCCCTGTAACAACTTAGGGCTGTGAGGGCTCCTGATCAATCGAATTGTGGGGCAGGAACTAGGTAGGGGGACAGGGCCAAAAAATGGACGACGGATGAGGCGAGCAAACGCCTCGTCACGATAGCTCCTCACAGTATCGGAATAATACGCGTTTCTACGACAGCCTTAAGATCTCAGGCGTGCACCTCTTCCTTATCCTGCTTCCTCTCCGTGATGATCTTGTTCGCCTCGTGATCGGGCACCCTTTCGTAGCTTATGAAGGAGCGCGTATGGTAGGCGCGGCCCTGGGTCATGGCCCGGAGCGCCGCCGCGTACTTGTAGAGTTCGGCTTCGGGGACGTGCGCCCGGATCACTGTGCGACCGGCATTGGGGTCCATCCCCAGAACCTTCCCGCGGCGCTGTGTCAGGTCTCCCATGATGTCACCGACGTATTCGTCGGGCGTAGTCACCGCCACCTCAAGGACTGGCTCCAACAAGACCGGGCGAGCCTTAGGCACGATCTTGTTGAAGGCAAGCGACGCCGCGAGTTGGAACGCGATGTCCGAGGAGTCCACATTGTGATACGAGCCGTCGAAACACTCGGCAGTGAAGTCCACCAGCGGGTAGCCCGCTAGGATGCCCCGGTTTGCCGCTTCTTGGATGCCCCGATCCACCGAAGGAATGTACTTCCCGGGAATGACGCCACCCTTGATCGAATTCTCGAAGGCGTAGCCTTGCCCTCGGGGTAGCGGCTTGAAACGCACCCAGCAGTCCCCAAACTGGCCCCGTCCACCCGTCTGCTTCCTGAAGCGACCCTGCCCTTCACCGGTGCCCGTGATGGTCTCGCGATATGCGATCTTGGGTTGTTCTGTCTCCACGTTCACGTTGTACTTTCGACGCATGCGCTCGAACAGGATGTCGAGGTGCACCTCCCCCACGCCCCGGGCGATAGTCTGGTGCAGCTCGGCGTTGAACTCAGCAACGAAGGTCGGATCTTCCTCGTGGAGCCGAGGTAGCACCTCCCCTAGCTTGTCGTCGTCGTTCCGCGTTGCGCCGCGTATGGCGATCGCAATGTCTGGCTTGGGGAAATCGATCTTCTCAAGCTGGAGCGGCCGATCCTTCGAGCAGAGGGTGTCGTTGGTGTGGGTGTGCTTGAGCTTAGCAACCACACCGATGTCGCCTGCGTGAAGGCGTTGAACCTCGAAGCGCTCCTTGCCCAGCGAAATGGAGAGATGCCCCAGCTTCTCAGGCTTCTGGTCGGAAGCGTTCACGACTTCCGCGCCGTTATCTATCTGGCCGCTCATGACCTTGAAGAACGAAAGCTCGCCCACGTGTGGCTCTGTGGTCGTCTTGAATACAAGGGCCGCGAGGGGGCCATCGTCGTCGGCCTTTAGCTCGACCATCTGATCGAGCCCGGCTCGGGTCGCTAGCTCTGCCTGAGCCTCCCGGGGACTCGGACACAACTCAACAATCTTCCTAAGCAGGGCCTGGAGTCCGTACGTCAACCGGCCCGAACCGCAAAACAAGGGAAAGATCTCGCCCCGGGCCACCATCCGCGCCATCGCATCGATAACCTCGTCGCGTGATATGTGGCCCCCCTCGAGATAACGCTCGAGCAGCGATTCGTCGGTGGTAGCAATCGTCTCTTGAAGCTCGGTCTCCCATTGTTCGAACTTCGAGCGGAGTTCCTCCGGAATATCGCCCTCATCGTACTCGCCTGTGGCCGTCCCTTTCTTGTAGAGGTGCGCTCGCTCGCTGAAGAGGTTGATGATCCCGTGGAAGTCCGGCCCCTCCCCGATTGGAATCTCCACTGGGAGCACATTGGGACTGAGTTTCGTTTTGATGTCCTCGTAGATTTTGTCGAAGTTCGCGTGCTCCTTGTCCATCATCGATACGAACAAGAGGCGTGGAAGGCCCCTGGCCTCACAGTACTCCCACACCCGCTCGGTCCCGACCTCGACGCCGGACGTCGCTCCAACCACGATCACCGCCGCATCCGCAACCCTGGTGGCGGCCAGGGCCTCACCCGTGAAGTCGAGGTAACCTGGGGTGTCCAGAAAGTTGATCTTGTGGTCGAGATGTTCGGCGTATGCGGGCGTGACTTGGATGGAAATCTTGTGGGCAGCCTCTTCAGGGGTGTACATGGTTAGGGCCTGCCCCAGGGCAGGGTCCTCGTGTCGTTTGGAGGTTCCGGCCGTGAAGCAGAGCCCATCGATCAGGGCCGTCTTCCCGGATCCTCCGTGACCGAGTACAGCCACGTTGCGGATCTTCTCCGTTGTGAACTCTTTGGCAAATGCCATTACACCTCCTCTGGGCTATGGCAGGGCAGATGGCGGGTGGGCGTCCCTGAAAGAGGTCCTGTGACGAGCCACATGCCCCGGGAGTCGCCATTGTAGAGATCGGTTCCTGCAGGGGTCAAGCGCATCGCTCGACGGAGGGGGGGGCGAGCCGCCATTGGTGGCCCGCTCCCCCCCGGTTCCTCACGGAACGGGCACGCTCAGCGCACGATCTGTCCCGTGCGCAACTCCGACACGAGCCCACTCATGTCGTACACCTTGGCAAGGGCTTCCACGATACCGCGCACGTCCACTGCCACCGCTCGGTTGAGCTCCGGCAGGTAAATATAGTCGCCGGGTAGGCTTTCCATGTTGCCGTCGAAGACCAACCCCACCACCTCCAGGTCCTGGTCCAGCACCGGCGATCCTGAGTTGCCACCTATGATGTCGGCGGTGAACACGAAGTCCACTTCCTTGGTCAGGTCGAGATCAGCCGGCACGGGTAGCCACCGTTCGGGCAACGCCCAGGGCGACTCGCTCGAATCGGGATATTGTGCGTCAAAGGAGTAGTGTCGGTCGTAGAGACCGTACAGAGTGGTGAACGCGGGGGCGATCGTACCGTTGTAGGGAAAACCCGTCACCACGCCGTCCGCTATGCGAAGCGAGAAGGTCGCGTCGGGCGGCACGTGGGTCGTGCCGTACAACTCCATGCGCGCACGCCCCAGCTTGGCGGCAATCCGCTCCTCTTCAGGTGATACCCTGCCGAGCACTTGCTGGAAGGCACTGAACGGTGGGATGTAGGCCATCACGACCGCTATGGCAGGGTCGCTCGGATCAAGATTGCCAGAGTCAACCGCAGCGACCGCCGTGGCCGAATCGGCCATCAGTGAACGGGCGTGGATAGCCCGAGCTGCCTCCTCAGCGGTCCGTCCCTGAAGAATGCTCTGCACCCAAGGGGTGTCCTGACCGTAGCCGGCAGCCCATTCCTGAAAGCGCGCGGCCATGAGCGCGATGTCCAGCTCGGCCGGCACGTCGTCGATCGCGCGGAAACGTGTGCGCATTCCACTGGCGGCGTCGGGGTTGCCCCCCCGACTCACGTTCATCACCTGCACCGCCAGGAGGGCACGCGACAGCGTCGGCGCCTCGTACTCCTCACTGGTCAGCCCCAGAAACGATCCGTAGCCCGCGGCCTGGGCGCGCTTAGTCCGCTGGAGTTCCGCCAACCGCTCAATCAGGCCACCGTACTCACTGGCCCGACCCGGCTGTTCGAGCGAATCCTGCAGCTCCTCCTGGGACCGGGTCCGCTTGGTGATAATCACCGGGTCAGCGAGCCCTTTTAGTTGTCCCCTGTAGGCCTTCTGCGTGTTCTGCAGCCTGAAGATCGTGTTGACGAGATCCATCCGCTCAGCAACTGCCGGCTGGGCATCAGCGAAAGCCTGTAGCACGTCGATCCTGCGGTTGACGAACTCGAGCACGCCCTTATCGCTCACGTCGCGCCTAAACTCGAGCTCGGCCACCGTCTGTAGCCTGCTGGTGCTGCCGGGATTGCCGACCACGAACACGGGGTCGCCCGGCTCGAGGCCGTCGTCATCCAGTTTGAAGTAGTCGTCGGTTTGGAGCGGATGGCCCTCGTCGTCGTAGACCCGAAGGAACGAGAAATCCAGATTATAGCGTGGATACGTGAAGTTATCCGGATCGCCACCGTAGAAACCTATCTGGAGTTCCGGAGCCGCCACTAGCTTCAAATTCGAGTAGCGACGGAACACATATGCTGAGTAGTGGCCGCCAGCAAACAGCGAGATTACCTCGACGTTGATCCCGGCCGCCTCACCTCCCCGCTCCTCGGTGATGCGGTCCTGTACCTCGCTGAACACATCCTCCTGAGCGTCAAAACGGTCCTCGTCACTCACTCCCCTTAACCTGGCCTCGACTTCGTCGGTGACATCGAGGATGTCTATGAGCTGGTCAACGTGGGTGTCCTCCAACACGCGCTCGTCCGCAAGAGTCTTGGCGAAGAATCCGTTGTAGATCAGATCTTCCCCAGGTCTGCTCACCTCGGCCACACCATCTCGAACGCAGTGGTGGTTGGTCATGACCAACCCGTTGGGTGAGACGAAGGAGGCCGAGCAGTTGGGCAGACGCAAAGCTCCCAGGCGAGCGCGGTCGAACCAGGCCCTGTCCGGAGTGAAGCCGTACTCATCCCGGAAGTAATCAACCGGGGGGAATTCGAACGTCCACATCTTGCCGAAGTCGAAGCGACCAGCCCGGACGGTGTCGAGGCTGATCCCGGTGGGCGGAACGACCGGGTTGGGCGATGCCACCGGTTGAAAGCTGGGGGGCGGTGCCACGGGAACAACCGGCCCGGGGGAGCTCGAGCAAGCCAATAGAACCGTCGGGAGAATGGCCGCGAGAACCAGGTGCGAGCACGGATACGGCTTCATTTGCTTTCGGCTCCTTGCCGGAGGCGTTCTATGTGCAACCGGATGTAGGGCTTGAATGTACGCCACTGAGGGCCGGAGGGTTTCCCAACCTACTTCAGTGTTCGATTCCGGCGTGATACCTCGTCGAGCAGGCCTCGCTCCTCGGGTGTGAGGGCGGAGATGCCCTCGGCAGAGATCTTATCCAGCACCCGGTCCACCCCATCCAGCAGCGCCCCCTCGTCGTTGGTGCGCCAGCCTCCTGCCCGCAGGTCGTCGGGCGGTGCCTCGCCGTCCCGCGACACAATCGCAAAGCGACGCGCGCGCGCCCTCCGCTGACTTAGCGCGGCGAGTTTTTCGCGGGGACGCCAGTCCGCCTTCAGATAGACGAAGCCCGCCACGATGCCCCCCAAATGGGCCATGTGGGCAACCGGTCCTCCCGGCGCACCGAAAGCGTTGAGCAGGGTTATCAAAAAAAGGAACCCGACCAGCCATTTCGCCTGCACCGGAAAGATGCCCCAAACGTAGATGGGAGCATCCGGCCAGTTCATGGCGAAGGCAAGCATCAGGCCATAACAGGCCGCGGACGCGCCCACGATCGGGGCGGCGGGCGCGAGCAGAAAAGCGAGGAGCACCCCTCCGAGGCCGCATACCAGATAGTACCGGAAGAATTCGTTCGATCCCCACCGACTCTCGAGCGGAGGCCCGAAAAAGAAAACCACCAACATATTGAACAAGACATGCATAAGGTCCGCGTGGACGAACATGTATGTGAGCGCACCCCAGGGACGGGTCAGTACATGGTCAGGACGGAAGGCCAGCCACTCGAGCACGAATCGGGGGGAAAGGATCAAGGTGATGAGGAACACCCCGAAATTGGCGAAGAGCAGTTTCTTCACCATCGGAGTGAGCGTGAACCCCCCGAAGCCGAACCCGTCGGTCCTATAAACCATCTCTTGCGTCTTCTCCCGCTCTGTCAGGCACCATGCGAGGGCGCGGGCTGCCTTCGGCGCTCCAGCGCCAGGCACACGATCCGGTCGCACAGATCAGGGAACGTTATGCCCGCCGCCTGAGCAGCCTTAGGAACGAGGCTGTTCTTTGTCATCCCCGGGAGGTTGTTTGCTTCCAAACACCAAATCCCCCCGTCTTCCGCAACGATAAAATCGACCCGCGAAAAGTCATCTAGGCGGAGCACACGGTGGGTCTGGAGCGCGATCTCTTGGAGGCGCCGGGCAAGCTCCGTCGGAATGTCGGCAGGGAAGATCTCCGCTGCCATACCAGGCTGATACTTGCACTCGTAGTCGAAGGTCTCGTTCTCCGGGATAATCTCCCCGACGGGGAGCGCTTCCCCCCCGAGGATCCCAACGGTAAACTCCCGACCCCGGATGAAACGCTCGAATACGACTGCATCGTCGTACCCATCGGCCTCCTCCACCGCCTCCCTCAGCTCTTGCATATCATGGGCAAGTCGCAGGCGCAACGACGACCCCCCGCGCGCGGCCTTCACTACCAGAGGAAATCCAAGCCGGGCGGCCGCCTCTTCAGCAGACGGTCCCGGACCCATGATCCAATCCGGGGTAAGGATCCCTTCGTTCCGAAACCGCCGCTTGGTGAGATCCTTGTCCATCGCCAGCACGCAGCCAATGGGTCCACTGCCGGTGTACACCAGGCCCGCGATATCGAGCAACGACTGGAGCGTTCCGTCCTCACCCTGACCACCGTGTAGAGCGAGAAATAATACGTCCGCATCCTTGACATCGGGCTCCTCGGTGGGCGCAGTCATGTCACCCGTGTAGAGAAGATCCAGCGCCTGATTCGAGGGGGGCAACGCCCGTACCCCCTCGCGCCGGAGCTGGCACTCCTCGTCGGGAGAGAGCGTGCCGCGGACGGTGTCCACCGCCACCACGTCGTGACCCGCCTCGCGCAGCGCGGCCGCCACCTGCACTCCCGATCCGAGCGAGACATCGCGTTCGTCCGAGTTGCCCCCCATCAGCACCGCTACCCTCATCGTGCGGCTCCCAGAGAAATGGACCGCACTAAGTCGTAGCGGGTCACGATTACCGGGAGACCGCCGTTTCCTCGCGTGGGGAGGGTCCAACCCACCAAATCGAGCACCGACTCGAAGAACTCAAGGTTCCACTTACCCATGCGTCACCCTGCCGTTGAGTCGCTCAAAACGAAAGAGCCGAATCGGACTTCGGTCCCTTGGAAAAGTTGACCGGTACCTCAGCCCACACTTCTATCCGCTTGCCGTTTTTGCGAGCTGGCTGGAAGCGCAGCTCGAGCGCGCCTTCGATGGCAACCGAATCGAACGCTTCGTGCCCGCTCGATTCGAGAACCACCGCGCTGTCCACCCGCCCCATGTCAGTGACCCGGACGCGCAGCAACGTCTCCCCCTCGACATCCGAATCCCAGAGCTCCAGGGGATAGTCGATGGACACTTCACCGTAGAGCGGCGTCGGCCGTTCAATCTGCTGGTCGGCGGTACAGCCGCTGGTAAGAGCAACGATCATGAGAGCCGAGGCCAGGGTCGTCGTTCCGTCGAGCAAGGCATCCTCCGGGGGAGTGTACTCGTCTCTACCCTACACACAGCGGCCAGGCTCCCTTCAGCTACCGCCTAGCTCCCGTCGGAGCTCCGCCAGAAGGTTCAGCGCCTCGCGCGGTGTGAGGCCATCGATGTCGATCGTCCGCAGGCGCGCCATCACCGGGTGCTCCGGCCGAAAGAATGAGAGCTGGTCCACGGGCGGTCCCGACACCGGGCGATGGCGTCCGCGCCGACCGAGCCCCTTGCCTCCCCCGGAATGCGTGCCTTCGAGCTCGGCCAGAAGCTCCTGGGCTCGGGCAATGACGTCCGATGGTAGCCCGGCCAGGCGTGCGACCTGGATCCCGTAGGAACGGTCCGCCCCACCCTCTTCCAGGCGGCGAAGGAACACGATCTGCTCCCCCACCTCACGTACCGACACGTTCAGGTTGCGCACTCCCGGGAGGAGGTCTCCAAGTTGGGTGATCTCGTGGTAGTGGGTGGCGAAAATGGTGCGGGCGCCCACCCGTTCATGGAGGTGCTCGGTCACCGCCCACGCGATCGACACGCCGTCGTAGGTTGATGTGCCACGCCCGATCTCGTCCAGAAGCACGAGGCTCCGGTCGGTGGCTCCGTGCACGATAGCGGCGGTCTCGTACATCTCGACCATGAAGGTCGACTGACCACGGGCAAGGTTGTCGGACGCCCCCACTCGCGTGAAGATGCGATCGGTCACGGGAAGCCGAGCTCGGTCCGCAGGCACGAACGACCCCATCTGAGCGAGCAACTGAATAAGCCCCACCTGGCGAAGCACGGTGCTCTTTCCGGCCATGTTGGGCCCGGTCAGGATCACCATGTGATTGTTCTCGTCCAAGACAATATCGTTCGGAATGAAGCCCTCAGTAGGCATCATGGTCTCAACCACGGGATGGCGGCCAGCACCGATGTCGAGATCGAACCCGGTGTGCACCTCTGGGCGCACGTAGCCTCGCCGTACCGCCACCTCAGCGAGCGCAGCCAGCACGTCGAGCGCAGCCGCGCGCGCGCCCGCCTCCTGCACGCGCCCGACCTCTGCCCCAACCCTCTGACGTAGTTCGCCGAACAGGGCCGTCTCCAGGTTGAGGATCCGGTCCTCGGCGCCGAATACCTTCTCCTCCCATTGCTTGAGTTCTGGAGTGAAGTAACGCTCGGCTTTGGCGAGCGTCTGCTTGCGCACGTACTCCTCGGGCGCTCGCCCAACGTTTGCCCGAGTGATCTCTATGTAGTAACCGAACACCTTGTTGAAGCCCACCTTGAGCGAGTTGATACCGGTGCGCTCTCGCTCGCGGGCCTGGAGCGAAGCGATGAAGTCACGGGCACCATCACGCACCGTGCGCAGTTCATCCAGTTCGTCGGACCACCCGGCACGGATCACGCCGCCGTCCGCGAGCGCGAGCGGAGGGTCCTCCGACAGCGCCCGGTCCAAGAACGAGCACACGTCCTCCATAGCGTCTATCTCGCCGCCAAGATCTACGAGTAGCGGCGCGGTCGATTCGCTGAGCGCCTCTCGCACGGCCGGCAACTGCGACAGCGAGCGGGCAAGTCCGAGCAAGTCTCGGGGCGTCACTCGTCCCGTCCCGAGCTTGCCCGCCAGCCGCTCCATGTCACCCAAGCGCGCGAGCTGCTCGCGGAGCGTGCGCCGCACCTCCGGCCGCTCCACCAACTCGGCTACCGCTTCCTGGCGACGCCAGATCTGGGACTCAGCAACCAGGGGATGCAGAATCCAACTGCGGAGCAGGCGGCCCCCCATCGCGGTGGCTGCTCCGTCGAGCACCGCGAGCAGCGTACCACCGTCTTCCCCCGAGCGGAGCGGCTCGACTAGCTCCAAGTTGCGTCGAGTCATCTCGTCCAGCGGCATGACCGACCCGGCCCGCCGGATGTGCGGTGGCCTGAGGTGAGTTGTGCCACCTGGCCTAATCTCCTGTATGTAGGTGACCAGCGCCCCCGCGGCCCGGACAAGCGCACCATCCGCCTTTTGAAAACCAAAACCCTCGAGCGAACGGACCGCGAAGCGGCGCTCGAGCGCCTCGCCTGCGAGGCCGCGATCGAACATCCAGTCCTCACGATACGTGCGGGTGGGACCGAATCCGCCGTTCTCGGCACCGATGCCGCGGAGATCAGGCGCGTCCTCGGAGGAACGCGGGAGGAGCAGTTCCGCGGGCTCGAACCGTCCGACATCGTCGGACAACGAGCCCGTAACAACTTCTTGAACCACCAGCTCCCCGGTCGACAGGTCTAACGCGGCCAGCGCGCGCCGTCCCTCCTCCAGGGGTGACAGTGCCACGAGGAAGTTGTTCCTGCGCGCGCTAAGAAGTCCGTCCTGGAGGACAGTGCCGGGCGTGACGGTCTCCACCACCTCCCGACGCACTATCCCCTTCGCCTCGGCGGGGTCCTCAACTTGCTCGCAAATCGCTACCCGCCGCCCTAGCCGAACGAGCCGTGCCAGATAGTCGTCGAGCACCTTGACTGGCACACCGGCCAGCGGCACCGCGCTGGCCGATCCGTTGTTACGAGACGTGAGGGTGAGACCGAGCAGCTTGGAGCCTTCCTCCGCGTCCCCGAAAAACAACTCGTAGAAGTCCCCAACCCGGAAGAAAATCAGGGCGTCGGGATGGCGCGACTTCACCTCGCGCCATTGCCGCATGAGGGGAGTATCTTCGCTGCTGGCCATTCTAGAGACGTCGGAGGAGGTGACGCTCGGGTTGGGGTAATCTGGCCGGGTGGCGAGGAGCGATCAACAATACAGTCTAGACGATGACTACGCGCCCCGCTGGAAACTCCGCAACCGATTGGAGTTCGCCACCACCGTGACTGAGCTGAACGCCATCGCCGCGCCCGCAATCATCGGCGATAGCAACACCCCGAAGAACGGATACAACACGCCGGCGGCCACCGGAATGCCAAGCGCGTTGTAAAAGAAAGCTCCAAGCAGGTTCTGACGGACATTGCTCTCAGTCGCTCGGGACAGCTCTATCACGTCGCCGATTCCGCGCAGGGAACCGCCAATCAGGGTCAGGTCTGCGGTTTCCATCGCGACATCGGTCCCGCCACCCATCGCGACACCTACGTCGGCACGCGCCAAAGCCAGAGCGTCGTTGGCGCCGTCCCCGACCATCATCACCGGCAGGCCTTCGTCCTGGAGGTCCGCCACCCGCTCTGCCTTCTCCTCCGGTAGGACACGTGCAAACACACGATCGATGCGGAGCTGACGCGCGACCGCGGCGGCCGTCCGGGAGTGGTCGCCGGTCAGGAGGATGACCTCGCACCCCAGACGCCGCAGACGGGCGACCTGGAGCGCCGCGTCCGACCTAACGGGATCGGCGACGGCGAGGACGCCCGCCAGCTCGCCGTCTACGGCAACCATCATGGGGCTCCTCCCTTCTTCACTCAGGCGCTCCATCAGGGATGCGGCAGCGTAGGTATCCACCCCCTGTTCTTTCAGGAAGCGCTCGCTCCCCGCCACCATCTCCCGTCCGTCCACGACGGCCGCCACCCCGAGCCCGGCGTGGGCCTGGAACTCAGACGCCTCGGGGAGATCGAGGCCGCGCGTGCGCGCCGCGCCCACCACCGCATCCGCTAGGGGGTGCTCGGAGGCCTGCTCAATGGCGGCCGTCCATCGCAACAGTTCATCAGCGCCCAGTGTGCCCAACGGCACCAAGTCGGTCAGAGCAGGCCGTCCTTCCGTTACGGTCCCGGTCTTGTCCAACACCACCACGCTTACTCGTCCCACGCTATGGAGTGCGCCGCTGTCGCGCACCAGCACGCCGAACTCGGCAGCTTTCCCAACCGCTACCATGATCGAGATGGGTGTCGCGAGCCCGAGCGCACATGGGCACGCGATCACGAGGACGGACACCGCCACCACGGTGGCGAAGTTGAGGCGAGGCTCCGGCCCGACACCGTACCAAACGCCGAATGAGAGCACGGCCACGATAATAACCGCGGGCACGAACCACCCCGCGACCTGGTCCACGAGTTTCTGAATCGGCGGTTTCGAGCCCTGGGCTTCCCGCACCATCTGGACGATGCGCGTGAGCACTGTGTCCCGCCCGACGCGGGTGGCCCGGAAGCGGAACGAGCCGGAGCGGTTGAGAGTGCCCCCAACCACTGGGTCGCCCGCCGTCTTCTCGACAGGCATGCTCTCGCCCGTGAGCATCGATTCGTCCACCGCACTACGTCCCTCTTCGACGGTCCCGTCGACCGGCACCCCCTCTCCGGGACGCACGATCACGACGTCGTCCACGTCGACCTCCCCGGCCGGGATCTCCACCTCCCCCCCGTCACGAATCACGCGTGCGCTCTGCGGACGCAGGTCCATCAAGCGGTGCAGCGCACGCGACGTGCGACCGCGCGCCCGGGCCTCGAGCGCCTGGCCGAGCACGACCAGCGTGATCACGACGGCAGTCGCTTCGTAGAACGGATGGGCGGTCCCAGCGGGGAAGAGCCGAGGCGAAGCGACTGCGACAGTCGAGTAGAGCCACGCGGACCCGGTGCCGAGCGCCACCAGAGTGTCCATGTTGGCTTCGCGCCGCCGGAGCGCGGCCCATGCGCCGGTGAAGAATCCGCGGCCCACATAGAACAGGTGAGGAATGGTCAGTAGCCCAGACAAAGCCCATAACCCACGCATCCGATCGGGCAACAGCGAGATGAACGGGAGCAAGTCGGCGTGGCCGATCAGCAGGACCGGAAGTGCGAGCACTGCGCCCCAGCCGAAGCGCCGGAGAAGGCTGTGATACTCGTCTTCACGTTCCTGCTCACGCTCGCGGAGAAACTCCTCCATGCTGAATAGCGGCTCCGCCCGGTAACCGGCTCCGCGCACGGCCTCCTGCACGGCCGCAACGTCGAGCGTCCCGCTGAAGTGCACACGTGCCGATTCAGTGGCAAGCCCGACTTCCGCGTCGACTACCCCAGGAACCGAACGGATAGCGCGCTCAACCCGCGTGACACACGCCGCGCAATGCATCCCATTCACACCGAATTCGATCCGTTTCTCGGCAGGTTCGTGATAGAGCGAATGGGAAAGGGCCAGATCCGACATGCTACACGATACCCCGGGGGGGTTTAGCGATCAAGTCCACCTGGTCGAGGTCGAAGAAGTCTGCGCGTACATCGTCCCGGCACCCAGGAGGAAGGCATGCATCAACGGTATCACGCGGCCTCACGCATCCTCACCAGCATCCCCAGGAGCCACTCCTCGAGCAGCGTCTCGCTCGACACGCCGCTGGCCTTCATCAGTCGATCGGCCCTGAGGAGTCCGTCCAGTGCCGAAGACACCTCGTCGACCGTCCAGCTTCGGGCTTGGGGATCCAGACGTCGGACCAACCACCGCTGATGGGGCTGGAGCACTGCCTCGAGCGCCGCTCGCCCTCCCTCAACCGCCACTCCGATGCGCAATAAGTGGGAGCCCAACTGGATCGCCAGCCCGACCCCCGATTCACCCTGCCCCAACAGGATGGGAAGACCAGCAAGTGCCTCCGCGAAACGACGCTCACCCACGAAGTCGAACCATTGCCACCGGTCCTGAACCGGCAACTGGAAGCCGGCCGCCTCCACATCATTGCGGGTGACGGTGCCACCGTCCCCCACGAATCCCGACAGCTTCTTGAGTTCTTGCTCCAGCACCCCCAGATCGGATCCGATGGCCGCTGACAGCGCGAGCGCTGCCTCCTCCTCTAGCTCTACTCCGAGCGTATCGCGGGCGCGCTCTAGCAACCAGCCTGGCACGTCGTCGTGGGAAAGAGACATAAGCTCGAGGGAGCGAGATTTCGCCTTGAGATCCTTCCAAAAGCGAGCCTTCGAACCTTTGGGGATGGTGGCTACGAGCACCACAACCATGCCAGCAGGCGGAGCGGACGTGAACTCCACGAGGAATGTGCGTGCCCGCGCGTTCGAAGCGACCGCCTCCAGGTCGCGCACCACCACTACCCTCCACTCGGCCATCAGGGGCGGGGTCGCAAGCACCGAGGCCAGCCGCTCACCGTCCACCTCGCTCGCGCGGAGCATATCCAGATTGAAGTCACGCGTGGCGGGATCAAGGTGCGCATCGACGATCACGCGCACCGCCTCATCCTTACGGAATTCGTCGTCACCGTGAAGGAAGAACACACCGCCCTTGCCCTCCTTCTCGAGGAAGCGACGGGCAGGGTCTAACATTAAGTCTCGGTAAGGGTCAAGGCCGAAGTCACGACACCCTATCTAGGTCTCTCACCCGCGCTGAACAAGATCGGCATGTCGGAAGGTCCCTGCCGAACCGAAGTCGCCGCCAATGGAGAGTAGCGAACGAACAATTGCGGGTCGTCCCAAAGCCCCCAGTCCACCGCGGAGACGAAGCTCGATTGGGTCGCTTGGGCACTCCCGGTCCAGAGCAGAGGTGACCGCACACCCACCACACGGGGACCGGGTTGGCTCACCACGATTGGTGCCAGGGAAACCTGTGGGGTACGCACGAGAGCCGGAGACCAGGCGGCCAAGGCAATCAGCACGGCGATCGCTACCGTGGTCGCGACCGTGGTCCCCGAGCCAGCCTTGTCGGCATGGCTCAGGGCAGGTCCGTCTTCGAGATGATAGATGCGGTGCTGCAGGCGGGGGAAGAAATCGTCCGCCACAACAACGGGGGGCATGTTCCTAAGGATCGCAGAGCCCTGGTTGACAACGTCGTGGTAGCGTCGACAATCCATACACTCGGCGAGGTGAGCATCTGCCTCCCCGAGAAAGGAGGGCTCAGCTGTCCCGTCGAAGTAGTCTGAGAACCAGTCTTGGAAGTCGGAACAGGTCATGGCCCGCATTGCAACGGTGGGTCCCGCAGTGCATGAACCGAAGGTCGCGGGTGTGCAAGACTCCGGACGAAGGCGGTAGGCGCCACCCATCGTAGAAATTGGTACTGGGGGGATTGGGTAATGTTCCGCCCCAATGCGAGACGACGCCCCCCCCGGCTTTGCCGGGAGAGAGGCGTCTGTCACCGACCCGAGAAGCACTCAGGTATGCCAGTGCCCTCGCTTCAGTCGATCATCGGGGCGATGATCCGCGCGAAGTTATTCCGGGCACGATTAAGGCGGCTCTTCACAGTC
Organism: Gemmatimonadales bacterium UBA2988; assembly: GCA_002346665.1. Classification (GTDB taxonomy): domain Bacteria; phylum Gemmatimonadota; class Gemmatimonadetes; order Longimicrobiales; family Gaopeijiaceae; genus UBA2988. The sequence goes on along the minus strand of DEAG01000026.1, from coordinate 63,779 downwards.
CCCAGGTTGCACCCGGTGATATCCGCGATCTCTTCGTAGGTCTTCCCTTCAAGCTCCCGGAGCACGAACACGATCCGGTGGTGCTCCGGTAGCTGCGTGACCGCCTCTCCTACCTTCTCCTTGAGATGACGCTTCCGGAACAGGTCATCGGGCTTGTACTGGGTGTCCTCCCACTCGAGCTGGCGGTGGTCCGCGTCCCAATTCTTCTTGATCGTCTGGAAGAGCACCAAAGGACTACGCGATCTATTCCTGAGTTCGTTCTTGGCCAGGTTGCTGGCAATAGTGTATACCCAGGTGGAGAACTTCTTGGACTGGTCGAAGCGTCCGATATGGCGGTACACGCGGACGAACGTCTCCTGGACCAAGTCCTGCGCCCGCTCACGGTCGCCGATGGTTCGATAGACGAAGTTGAGCAGCCGGTTGTCGTAGCGCCCCACTAGTTCCACGAACGCCCGCTGATCACCGTCTATGAACGCCCCGATAACCTCGCTATCGCTCAGCTCCCCAAGCCGCCTCCTGTGCTCGAGGGCATCGTCTCCGAAACGAGGGTCTTTGCCCTTCTTCGGTCTCGTGGCCATGGGATCACCTCCATCGCTCCCAGCACCGTGTGGCTCCTGACGGGGAGACCGTCCGAACTGCACACATCACAGGTGCACAGGACATGCCACCGAGTGTAGGGGGGAAATCGACCATTTCGTCAGGATACATCCACTGGGAGTGACGAATTTCCACTCCCTAAATGACATAATTTCGGGAATTGTTCGGGTCTCGGCAAGGTCACCTCAATCTGTTGGGAGCGCGAACCGGGCTGCGAAGAGGAGCGCGGCCACGCTCTTACCATCGATGATCCGTCCCTCCTGGACCCACTCCAAGGCGGTCGAGAGCGGAATCCTGACCAGCTCAAGGAACTCATCCCTGTCTAGCTTGGACGTGCCCGGCTCCAGTTCGGTTGCCAGCCACAGGTAAATGACCTCGTCCGTGAAGCCAGGAGTCGTGTATATGCTCGTAAGGGGAATGAGCCGACCCGCCTGCCAGCCGGTTTCTTCCTCTAGCTCACGCCGTGCCACCTCCTCCCAAGGCTCTCCCGGCCAAGCAGGCATCCCGGCCGGTACCTCGTACAGATACCCCCCTGTGGCGTATCGGTATTGGTGGATCAGAAGCACGTCTGGATCGGACTCCTCCAGCTGACCGGCCACCGGAAGAACTGCACAGGCACCGGCGTGATGGATGAACTCTAACTCCCCGACCGAGCCATCCGGAAAGCGCACGGTGTCGATCGAGAGATTGACTATGCGGCCGTCATGGACACCCCGTCGCGCAAGCCGGCCGAACTCTTTTCGGGTAGTACCCTGGTCGCTCACTCTTTCCCCTGTACCTCGTGTACCGTGACCGGCCCGATTCCCAACGCTTCTAGCGGACCGACCACCTGGTCGGCGTCGCCGGCCACCACCACCGTGACATGATCGGGGCGGATGTGGCGACCCGCTGCCGTAGCGGCGTCTTCGTGCGTCACGCCCCTAATCCGATCCCGGAAGGTGGCGTGGTGATCATCTGGGAGGTCATACACAATTAGCTCCGTGATACGCGCAGCGACCTGGCTCGTCGTCTCCAGCTGCAGGGGGAAAACACCGACCACGTAGTCTCGGGCCGCATCCACTTCAGCTTCGGTCGGGCCTTCGTCAGCCATGACGCGCAACTCGTGGATGATCTCGCGTACCGCAGGCGCAGTCGAGTCGATGGCAACCGCAGTCGCAACGTTGAACGGACCCGCGCTCCGCCGGAACGCGAAACGAGAACGCACGCCGTAGGTGAATCCGTGGTGCTCCCTGAGGTTGAGGTTAAGTCTGCTGGTGAAGGCGCCGCCTAGGACCGTGTTCACGACGATGAGCGCATGATAATCAGGGTGCTTCATCTCCACCCCAGGATGTCCGACGCGGATCTCGGACTGCACGGCTCCGGGACGGTCTACCACGTGCACAGTCACCCCGGGAAAACGTGGTGCAGCAGCGAAGTCACGACCTTCGGGAGCTTGCCCGTCCCACCCCTCCAGCAACCGCGTAGCCAACTCCGCTACTTCTTCTGCGTCGACGTCTCCCGCTACCACCAATCCACCCCCGTGGGGTCGGTAGCGCTCGACTGCAAGAGTCGCAGCTTCCCTCGAACCGAAACAACCTACCGACTCGAGAGAGCCACCCACCGGGCGGGAGTATGGAACATGCGGCGCATGGAATAGCTCCGCGGCCCGATCGCTAGCGAGGCTCGCAGGATCCATCTCACGCTGGCGCAGGCTAGCGAGTTGCTGCTCCCGTATACGCGCCACCTCTTCATCCGGAAACGCGGGGAATAACACCACCTCCGCTAACAGCTCGAGCGCTTCTTCCAAACGATCCGCAAGACAGGCGAGTGATACAGTAGTCGCGTCCCAACCTCCGAATGCCTGCAGAGAGGCACCTATTCCCTCCACCTCCTCAGCAAGCGCGCTGCCGGTATAGGTCCGGGTTCCTCCCTCGAGCGCGAGCGCAGTGAGCACGGCGTGGCCGGCGCGGCCCAGCTCGAGGCCAGCCTCACCGGCGGGT
>DEAG01000026.1:0-60909 GCA_002346665.1 Gemmatimonadales bacterium UBA2988 | reverse complement strand
CGAGGCCAGCCTCACCGGCGGGGATCACAAGACTCGCCGCGACCACGGGGAGACGGGGAAGACGGGCAACCCGGAGAGTGAGCCCACCCACCGATGGGCTGGATCGCACGGTGGGTAGTTCGAAGGGCCTGACCGTCCCTGCCGCGGGCGGATGGCTCCGATCCACAGTCACGGCCCGGGCTCGTACGCCAGCACGGCGCGGTTGTCGGGACCGAGCCACCGCTCGGCCACCCCACGTATGTCCGCAGGGGTAACCGAACGGATACGGTCCATTTCGTGGTTGAGCCGATCCGGATCGTCGAAAAAGAGGGTGAACATTGAGAACAGATCAGCTCGCTCAGACACTTCCTCCAACATGCGCACGAACCGCGTGTCAGTGAGAGCAACCGCGCGCTTGACCTCCTCCTCGCTAACCGAGGCAAGCCCCTCGAGTTGATCGACCAGGGCACCCTCGAGCGTCGCCAGATCAGCCCCGGGATAACCGGTAGCCCAGACCAGGAGCATGGAAGCCCCTGTAATCAGTGGGAATACGTACGCCATCACATCCTTTGCCACCCGGCGGTCCCGGACCAGGGTGCGGTACAGGCGGGAAGCGCGGCCCGACCCGAGCAGGGCTCCAGCGACCTCGACCGCGTGGAACTCCACATCAACGAACGCCGGCACTCGGCATGCCACAATTACGCGGGGAAGAGGTACATCGGCCTGAACCCGGTCGCGCACGGTTTCTCCCATCAGCAACGGCACCTCGGCATTCCCTGGCAGAGGCGGAATCGGCGCTCCCTTAGGGATGGCGCCGAACCAACGCTCCACCGCTTCGAGTGTGCGCTCGGGTACCAAGTCGCCGGCCAAAGAGAGCACAGCGTTGTTGGGCACATAGTAGGTGCCGAAGAACCCGACCACATCTTCGAGCGTCGCGGCGTCCAGATCCGCCATCGAGCCAATCACGGTATGATGATATGGATGCCTCGGCGGATAGACCATCGCCAGCAGACGCTCGTTCCAGTCCCCATAGGGTTGGTTGTCGTAGCGCTGCCGCTTTTCGTTCTTCACGACGTCGCGTTGGTTGTCGAGCGTCTCCTGAGTGAGCGCCGGGAGCATCCAACCCATCCGGTCGGACTCGAGGTAGAGAGCCAGCTCCATTTCGTGGGACGGCAGGGTCTCGAAATAGTTGGTGCGGTCGAACCAGGTGGTGGCGTTGAGCGAGCCGCCCGCGCGCTCGACGAGCTCGAAGTGTCGGTTTTTAGGCACGTGCGCTGAGCCTTGGAACATCATGTGCTCGAACAGGTGCGCGAACCCGGTACGGCCCGGGCGTTCGTTCCTCGAGCCCACTCCATACCAGAGGTTGACACCGACCACCGCCGTCGAGGGATCCGGAGAGAGCACAACTCGGAGCCCGTTGTCCAGAGAGTAGCGCTCCCAGGGAATGCGGAGGTACGGGGATGGTGACGGCAAACTACGGCCGGGTCATCATGCGGTCCCGGAGCGCGGCCGGTCCCAACTGCTCGGACAGCCATGCGGCAGACTCCTCCGCCCCTTCGTCGAGGCGGCTCTCCACCTCCTCCACAAGAACCCGATCCGTACCCTCCGCCCGTTGGCGCGCACGCTCGAGCATCTCGAAGGGCACATCTACACCCCCCACCGCTGCCCCTGCCAGCGCGGCCAATAGCTGGGCCTCGACGTCTTCCGGGCGCAGGCGCGCGCCCTCCTCGAGCACCCCTGCAGCCTCCTCGACACGCCCATCCTCCGCCACCAGGAGTCCGAGCACGACGTGCGCCCAGCCATCCGAAGCATCTAGCCCGACGGCATGGTAGATCTCCTCCACAGCCGCGTCCCGTTGACCAGCAAGGGCCAGCCCCACGCCCAACTCGTAGCGTACTAGCGCGTATTCGGCGTCAAGTTCCTTGGCTGCGCGCAGCTCTCGGAGCCCATCCTCCATGACCCCCTCGCGTATCAAATAGGCCCCATACAGCCAGCGTGCCAACGGTAAGTCGGGTGCCAACAGCGCCGCGGCACGAAGCGCTCCCTCCGCCTCAGGATCGTCGAACGCGGCGATCGCATTGCCAGCGGTGGCAAGCAGGTGCGGGTCAGTGGGACGGGCCGCGAGACAGGCGCGGAAGCGCTCGTATGCAACCCCCGTCATCCCCAGCTCACGCTCGGCAACGCCCAACCAGCAGAGCAGGAACGGATTCCCGGGGTGGTCCGCAAGCCCCTCGCGCAGTTGCTCGGTCATGCCCTGGAAATCCCCATCGTCCCCACGCCGGTGCGCCTGATCCAATATCGCCTGCACGAGTTCGTCCGGAGCGTCGGCCCATCCCAAGGAGTCGGTGGTGAAGGTCTCGTCGTCGCTCACGGGTCAGGCTCCGTACTTGACCAACCGGCCTGTATGAGCCAGCGCGAGCGAGAGGAGGTCGGTGGCGTGGATTACGCCCAGGTCACCCGCCCTGCACGCAGATTCGCCGAACTCATGTCCTGTCGGACGGGACCAGGGCGATGCCATCAGGGCCGGGACGTGGTGCCAGGAATGTTCCTTGAGGGCGGTCGGGGTTGAGTGATCACCCGTGATAATAATCACCTCGGGCTCGAGCGCGGTGATCCGAGGGATAAGCGAGTCGATCTCCTCAATCGCAGTCACCTTGCCATCGAAGTCGCCGTCGTGGCCTTTAGTGTCGGTGTCCTTGAAATGAAGAAAATAGAGGTCGTGCCCTCCCCAGTTCTGCTCGAGCACGGACACCGTGTCCTCGGTGCTCACGGGCACACCCGGCACCTCCATCCCCACGAGCCGCGCTACCCCACGGTACATCGGATACTTGGCGAAGACCGCTCCCCTGAGGCCGAAACGCTCATCTAGGCTTGGAACACACTCGAAGGCGGCAAACCCCCGGGCCAGGAAACCGTTCATGCTAGGCTCTGCGGCAAGGATCCGGCGAGCCTGCTCCATGATCCCCGAGACAATCTCGGCTGTGGGCCGGGACTCCTCGTCGTGCGCCTCGATTGGGAGCGCCATCCGTCCGGTATCGAGTGGATCGGAGTCGGAGAGAGCCGCACCACCCAATCTTTTTCCCCGCAGGTGGAGAACTACTCGGTGCTCCTTCTCTGGCACCAATGTCACTTCAATGCCCTCGGGCGCCCTGAGCGCACCCTGCACAAGCGCCACGACCCGCGCCGCGTCCGCGTCCGTGGGACGACCGGCACGCCGATCGGTGACCCGACCATCGCTGTCAAAGGTCGCCAGGTTGAGCCGTGCCGCCACATCGCCTACGTCGAGATCAACTCCGACGCCCAGGGCCGACAGCACTCCACGACCGATGACATAGCGAGTCGGGTCGTAGCCGAACAACGACAGATGCCCGGGGCCACTACCGGGGGTGATGCCCTCCCGTACCATCACGGTCATTCCCAACGATGATCGAGCGGCAAGCGCGTCCATGTGCGGGACGTGCGAGCTCTCCAGCTCGGTGAGGCCCGTGAGGGGATGCGGTAGGCCACCTAGACCGTCCATGACAACCAGTACGATTGGTTTGCCCCGCACGCCCCGTCGGACCTGCTTATCTGGAAGAACGACTTCGCTCACCGAGGTCCACCTTTCAAGCTGTCATAAGTGCATCGCAGGAGAATATGGTGTGAGGCACCGCCTGAGGGGACCCCTGTGCCGAACAGACGGAAGGCTTGCGTTGCTCGACCGGTCACGCAGCCAATGCTCCAACCGGGTCAGCGTGAACAGCTGGATCCCTGGGCCGGGGTCAGCGGCGAACGAGTGTCCGGTAAGCGCCGACCCAGGAGTCCGCCCGGTCGCGCGCTTGGAGCACTACACCGGGGCGGACCTGAAACACACCAGAGAGTACCCGCAGGTTGACCAGCCCTACAATGTCATCGTCCAGCAGATCGATGGTCGACCACTCAGTCTGCGGACGCGATCCGTACGCTTGGTAGACCCGCACGAGCGGGCCCGCACTCCCCTCGATCGGCACGTATAAGTTGGCCGCATTGAGCCCGTAGCGGCGGGCCACCGTGGGCCAGTCCTGGCCGGACCGACGCAGTGCCACCACCGCTTCCGGAGATATCCCGCTCTGACCTGCCGTGTACAGAACGACCGGAATTTCTTCCGCCGCCAAACGCCACTCCGACAGAATCATGATCTCGCTGGAGGGCACCCTGAAATACTCGCCAACCGCGTTGTAGTACGATGCCACTGTATCCGAACCGGGAGCCTGAGCCTCGAGCGGGATCGCCACCGAGCACATGGCAACCAGGGTGTAGAGATGCACGAGGCCTAATCGAGCGCGCACTGGCGTCATCAGGATACTCCTTCGCCTGGCACGTGCGATAACAGTTTGGTGGGACGGCACAACCCTGCCGGGGTGCACGCCGGTAGCCTTACCCTTCTCGCAAACACCAGGATCCCCGCTTAAGACTTCACCCTATGTGTGGTAAAGATCGGTCCAACCGTAATGCCGGGGTCGCTCGCGCACGATCCATCACCCAGTCGAAGTCCACAACCACGCCGAGCACGTCCCAAACACGCACGAGAACTAAAACGCCCGGGTCTGCCTCCACCCATGGATTCCTATCCTCCACCGACGATGGCCCCGCGACTGGCGGGATCCCATGCGGGACGAGCGGTCCGGTTCGCCACTTCGAGGCCGAGGTAGAAGATGAGCCGACCTACGCGGGCGGTCTTATCGGCGTCGATCTTATCGACTTCGTCGGAAGGTCTGTGATAATCCGCATGGGTGCCGTTGAAAAAGAACAGGACCGGTACACCACGGCGCGCAAAGCGATAGTGGTCGGAGCGCATATAGAACCGCTCAGTTGGCCACAGGTCGCCGATCGCGGTCATCCCAAGCTCCGGATGCCGCGCGTTCACATAGGCGAGGGTTTCTCCCAGGTCCGAGTGTTCGCGCCCGATAGCGACGATCGTGTCGGACCAGTTACGTCCCACCATATCGATGTTCAGGTTAGCAACCATGCTCTCTAGCGGAACCGACGGATGGTTAACAAACCACCCACTACCCCAGAGACCCCGCTCCTCCCCGCTCACGGCTAGAAAGAGTAGCGAACGCCGCGGCCGCAGCTCAAGCGACGCAAACGCCTCGGCGATCTCAACGACCGTGGCCGTCCCCGACGCATCGTCGTCCGCACCGTTATAGATGCTGTCCCCGGAGGTGTCCGGCATACCCACACCCACGTGATCCATATGGGCGCTGAAAACGACGTACTCGTCGCGCAACACCGGGTCGCTCCCTGGAAGGATTCCCGCCACGTTCGGGGCATCCGTCTCGACTAAGACCTGCACGACAGCCTCCAACGCCACAGAGAAGCTCCGGACGTCGTCCCACCTCACCACCTCTCCCCCGCGCGACCGGAGAGCTGTCAGGTTCATACCCAGTGCGGCCAGAACGGGCCTCACAACACTGTCGCGGACGACCAGAGCCGCAAGCGCTTCGGGATCCCCCACAAAGGTGTGCTGCCGGCGTAGCTCTTCATTGGCTGCGGCTGCCCAGTCAGCGCTCCCGCGATCACTCGCGATCCATACCGCGAGCGGCTCCGCGGCGAGCACCGTGCGCACCACCGCCACCACAGCAGCTCCGCTGAGGTCTGCCCCCCACGGCGGGACAACCAAGACGTGCTTCCCAGTCACCACAATGTCCTCTGGCAAGGCAGCCTCCAGGCGGGTCCCGCTCACGACCAACAGCGACCCCTCGAGATGCGTGCTCGGCAAGATGGCAGGGTAGGCGGGTGCGACGTCCCTGCCGAAGCGAAGGTCGGTGGGACCGAAGCGCGCCCTCGATTCGGCAGGGTTCAGGGCGAGCGTGCGGATCGGATAACGCTGGAGGAAGGAGCCGCCGTCCCCTCCGGGATGGAGGCCGATGCTGTGAAACTCCGAAGCAATCCACTCCGCGGTCTCATCGAGCTCGGGGCTCGGTGTGTAACGCCCCCGCATGGAATCAGCGGCGATCACTCCGATGCGGCGGCGGACGTCCTCGCCGGTAATAGTGGCGGCGGCGCGCTCGACCGCGAGTTGAGTCGAAAGGGACGGGACCTGCGCGACGAGCGGGGGAGCACAGATAATGGCAGTCACCAATAATGTGCCCGGGCGAGCGAGCCGGCGGACAGTGGTCACTTCAGAGAGATCCGGCAGGGGATAGGATGCCTTGCCCATCCAGGAAGCCGGTGGCGTCGGCCATCATGCGGTCCCATGGACAATCGTCGTGCCCGCAGTCGTAGCGACGAAGTCGACCATCTGCCGCTACGGCTGCCAGGCGCTCACCGTGGGAGAACGGAACGGTCGTGTCCCGGGTGCCGTGCTGGATGAGCACGGGACCTCGAAACGCGCGCACAGCCTGCTCGTTGTCGAAAGGATGGCGCACCAAAAATCCCGGCAGCAGGTAGCGACGCGCGTAGGCACGTATGTCAGTGAAGGTAGAGATCAGGATTAGCGCCGCGATCGGCCGCTGACGGGAGAGCGCACACGCGGCACCTCCACCCACCGAGCGCCCAAACGCGATGATGCGTTTAGAATCGACCTCGCCCGGCATCGAGGCTAGGAGGTCCCAGGCGGCCACCGCCGCCGCGGTCACCGAAGCCTCCGTGGCTACGCCAGTGGAGCGACCATACCCAGGGTATTCTATCAGCAGTACGCCCGCCCCCGCCCTTCGAAGAGCTCCGAAGGAGTCGACCAATTCGTCGACCAGCTCATAGTTGCCGTGCGTGAACAGTACAGCCGGCCCAGGACGGTGGGTTCCCGGTGTCGCAGGCAACCACCAGGCCTCCACTACCGCTCCAGGGATCACCAACTTGTGTAGTTGGACACCGTGGAACGTTTCCCCCCCACGCATGGGAAGTGCGTCCTTCCCAGGAAATATCATTCGGCGGTGTCCGAGGAAGAGCACGAGCCCCCAGAGTAACCATGCTCCGAACACAAGCCCGACCCAGGTCAAGACTGAACGCATATGGAATGTCTCCGGGCTAAGGGACGTGAGCGATCTAGAACGCTTACGTACCAGCCATCGGTGCCTCGACGCCCGAAGCGCTGCCCTGCCCAACCCTGAAATTGATCCACATCCCCGAGGTAGCATGGCCTAGGATGAAGCAGGCCATGGCATAGTCACCCGCGGTAGCGGCAGTAAACGTGATCGTTTCCGTGACACCCGTCTTGGTTGCATCGGTCATCGCCGTAGGATTGCTCGACATCCCACCCGGAAACACCGGCGTTGGGATCGGCATGGCCGAGAACGGACCGGTCGGTCTTTGGGTAACGCCGATGCTATGAGCCGTGTTAGGGTCGTTGTTCAAGAAATTGATCGTAACCTCGTATCCCTCAGGGACGGTTATAGTCAAGTTCCCGTTCGCATAACCGTTGAAGTTCCAGTAGTTGTTGCTAGCATCCTTGCCCGCTGTGACATCTAGCGTGACGGTCTTGGCAGCGCTGTCGGCTTGGAGCCAATCCGCCACTAACACCACCATAGGGTCGGTGACGGTGCTCTCAACCGCAGGCTGGTTCGCAGCCCCCTCTCCCCCGCCACAAGCGGCGCCGCTCAATGTGAAGAGCAGCGCGCTGCCAGGCCCGAAGGTGCGTCTCATGGTATCTTGATCCTGTCTCTAGGCTGTGGTGTCTTATCCTTGCGGACAGCAACACCACCAGCAACCTTCAACCCTGGACTATCCCTCCATCAGCATCCAACTCTGCAATCTTCGCTCCTTCAGCTTGAGTAGTAGGCCGCATTCTCGGTGATGTAGCCGGACGTTAGGTCGCAACCCCACGCTTGGGCCTCCCCCTCCCCCAGACCCAACTCTACCCCAAGGTCCACACAATCCATCCCCAGGAGAGTCCGCACCTTCGACTCGTCGAAGTCAGTGAGACCACCGCCGCCAAACACGGTCACCCCACTTATCGTGGCCACCAAACGAGCGGGATCCACCCGGCAATCGATGCACTTGCCTACCGCCATCAAGATACGACCCACGTTGGGGTCGCCTCCGTGCACCATTGTCTTGACCAGAGGGGAGTTCACGAGCGACTTGGCGATAAGGCGAGCCTCGCCGTCATCGGCCGCTCTCCGCACCGTGACCCTGAGCAACCGGCTCGCCCCCTCACCGTCACGTGCTAGCATCTCGGCCATGCGAGTGAGAGCAGCACCTAGGGCGCTTTCGAAGACGGCCCGCGGCACTGGTCCACGCCGTCCGTTCGCGATCGCGACACACGTGTCTGAGGTGGACGTGTCCGTGTCTACCGACACCATGTTCAAAGTCTCGTCCACGACCCGTCGCAGGACAGCATCAAGTTCGGACGGCTCGAGCGCCGCGTCAGTCATCACGTAGCAGAGCATCGTGGCCATGTTCGGTTCGATCATCCCAGATCCCTTAGCGACTAGGGTCAACGCGCCGGATCCCACCGCAAGAGAAATCGCCTTAGGGTACGTGTCCGTGGTCATGATCCCCTCGGCGCCACGCATCGGATCGTGCTGGAGTTCCGCCACGAGTTCGGGCATGGCGCCTTCGATGCGCTCGACGGGCAGGGGGACACCGATAACCCCGGTGGAGCTCATCAGCACAAGCTCGGGCGCTATACCAAGTTCCCGGGCTGCCGCGACACCCATGCGGCGTGCGCGAAGGATCCCATCCGTACCAGTGCCTACGTTACTCACCCCGCTGTTCACAACCACCGCTTGGAGGCATCCCGGCCGAATCAACTCTCGTCCCACGACGACTGGAGCACCGGGAACCAGACTCTTCGTGAAGACGCCCGCAGCCGCGCCCGGTATATCGGATGCAAAGAGAGCGAGGTCTCCGCCCGACGGCTTGATGCCACAGTGGATGGAAGCGCAACGGAAGCCGGCAGGCAACCGAGGGGAGTCGTCGAAGGATAGGTCGGTCATCACCCTAAACTACGAGGGAAGCCCAGAAAACGAAGGACCTTGCGTGTTCTACTCGGCACAACAGCCGACGGCGACACTCCTCCACCCCGCCCGGACTTGGTCACTCTTGCGAAAGTCCCCACGTGGCCACGATTAGCCTTCGTCCTTTGTGTGGCGAAAGAGGTTAGAGGTCCCTTGCTGGATCGCCTTGGCTGTCCCTAGCCCTACTCCGAGCGCGAAAGCTACGCCGATCGACCCGAAGCAAATTACAAACGCGGCAAGCACAATCTCACGCGCGAACTGAAGTTGCCAGAGGGCCAGCGCGAAAACCAGGGTGAGAACTGCTCCCTTGACCGCTTTGCCAATCACCCGGGCCCGCGTCACGCCCTCTTCCGCCAACGTCTCGGAGACCCTCGCTTCCAGGCTGCCGCTGATCAAGAATCCCACACCAACGATGATGGCCACTAGGGCTAGGTTAGGCAGATAGACCACTAGCGCCGCGATGATGGCGGACAGCGCGGTAAGACCCCAGCGATTGAGCGCGTCGTCCAAAAAGACAAGCACGACCAAGAACATCGCTACGTTGCCGACTAGATTGTAGAAAGCGCGGCGCACGTCCCCCTTGACGAACGCCGCGCGCCAGCCGACCCGGCCGGCAAGCCGGTCGAGGCGCAACCAAACTAGCGTACGCACGGCAGCCCGCTTCGCCAGCCAACCCAACACCAGCCCCACCGCGATCATGAGGAAACCCACGGTTAGCGTGGGTAGGAAGGCTACGACCTGGACCCACAGGTCGTAGAGCGGCTGAACTTGCTGACCCGGTTGCATCGGCTGAACTTGCATCGTTGCCTACCTTGTACGGCTGAAGAAGCGCTCGAAGCGTCCCGTGCGATGCGCTTCGACGTCACGTACAATAATCAGGGGTCCACGACCCTGCTTTGCGATGAGTTCGGGCAAAGTTTCGGCCAGAAGCGCGGCCACAGGATCGGTGCTAGCCGCACCGATCAGCACGAGATCGTTGCTACCCAGGGCGCCCACCAAACCAGGTTTGACCTCACGCCTACGCATCACCTCGAGTTCCGCGTCGCTATGAGCATCCTCAAGTGTCTTGCGGGCATTCGTCTCCATCCCTTCGGCCTCGTTTACGGAAGCGTCGTTAGGAATCACCGTGAGCGCGCGGACCCGGACATCGAACTGGGCCGCGAAGCCTGGTGCCAGCTCCGCAGCTAGTGTCGAGTTGGCCCCCTTGGTCACGGGAATCACTACGCGCCGGATCTTATCGGGCAGGATGTCACCGTAGACCACGCCAACCTGGTGGGGCGCGTCTTGGATAACCCGCTCCACAATCGAAGCCACCAGTCGCTCCAGAACCGAGCCGGCCTCCGGGCCCCCGATAAGAAGGAAGTTGCACTCCTCCTCCAGGGCAGTACCTAGGATGCCCTGGCTCACCCGGCGGGCGATCTTGAGCACGCCGTGCGCGGAGATCCCCCGCTCGTTGGCGTAGGCCACCGAGCGATCCAAGAGCGGTTCGAGCTGGCGCACTTGCGTCCTGCCGCTCATCAAGGATTGTCCTTCCGGCACTTCGACCACCCCCACCACCACGATTTCCCCCGCGTGTTGGCGAGCGATCACGATCGCGGCCTCCATGAGTGATTCCATCTTCGCCGGGTTCGAGACCGCCACCATAACCCTGTACTCCTTGCGCTCGATGCGCTCCATCCACGCAGTCCGCTCAGCGAAAGCCCTCTCACGCGTTCGGCTGTATCCGTAGTAGAACCCGACGCCGGCGACGATCCAGCCTCCTGCCGCCACCCAGGCGAGCGGGTACTGGAAGAACATGAATACGGCGATGAACAACATGCAGGCGATTGCCAGGAGGGGTGTCAGTGGCACGAACGGCACCTTGAACCCGCGATCAAGCTCGGCATGGGATCGCCGCAGCCGGATCAGCGCCACATTCACACCACCGAAGAGAAGCAGAAACATGACGCTCGCGGCTGCCGCCACCTCCTCGATCGGAAGGGCGATCGCCATGCCAATGATGATGATGGTGGAGAAAAGGATCGCGTAGTGTGGTGTCGCCCGCTCCTTGTGCACCCGGGCAACGAATGCCGGAAAACTACGGTCCCGAGCCATCGCGAAGGCCACGCGTGACGAGGAGTAGATCGTGGCGTTGAGGGCCGACACGGTGGATAAGAGCCCCCCCACGAGGATTACGATCCCACCGCCAACGATGAACTGGTCGGCCACAGCAACGAGCGCGACCTCTTTCGCATCCCCCAGGTAGTCGGTGACGGTGATGCCGGCGGGCGGCAAGACCGCACCGAGCGCTACCACGGCTACGAGCAAGTAGATCGGGATTACGATGAACAACGAGAGAAAAATCGCGCGCGGAACGTTACGTCTCGGATCCTCGACTTCCTCACTCGTCTGGGCAATGATCTCGTAACCCTCGAACGCGATGAACGTGAGCCCCATGGCGGCGAAAACCCCGCCCATCCCGTGAGTCAGAAAAGGAGTGAAGGACCCCTGCCACCCGGGACGCTGGACCATCACCCACAGGCCGACCGCAATGAACGAGCCTATGATCGCCACCTTGCTGATGGTGACAACGTTGCCGGCCTTGCCTGCCTCCGAAGCCCCGCGAAAATTGATGAAGGCGAACACCGTGCATGCGATAACCGCGAGCCAGGTTTCGATCGAACCCAAAGGAACAGTCGGCACCGGAATACCAGCGACCGTGAGCACTTCCCTGAAGTACGCGCCAAAGCCTAGGGCGTAGAGCGAACAGGCCACGGCATGGGCGAACCAGTCCATCCAGCCGGAGAGAAAGCCACTCGGGTCGGGCAACGAAGCCTTGATCCAAAGATACCCCCCGCCCGCCCCCTGAATCGCGCTCCCGAGCTCCGCATAGGCCATCGCCGTCAGAAAAGCTACGAACCCGTTGAGTAGGAAGACGAGGAGCAGCGCCGGGCCCGCGACACCAGCGGCGATCCCGGTCAAGATGAAGATCCCGGCGCCGATCATCGCGCCAACACCGATCATCGTAACGTCTACGAGCCGCATTTCGCGACTCAGGCGAATTTCAGCGGGCACAGACTCCTCCGACGCAGATCATCATGGCCCGCGAGCTCCGCAAAGGCACAGACTCGATGGTAGTTGCCAAGGTATGCCCCCTGTCAGAGAGGCTACAGCTGGTGTCGCTAGAAGTCGCTACCAATCTCCGCAGCGACCGCCAGGATGATCATTGACGCCTATTGGCCATGACCTACGTGCGACCCGTCGACTGACGGGTCAACGGGGAACGGGATGCTCGCCCATCCCTGCCTTGGTTTGTACCGATACAACAGGCTGTCACCCTCTCGATCGATCGCCACGAGGTGGATCCACTCGTTATCACACAGCCGTGAAAGAACCGGCTGCCGCCGAAAGATTTCAAGAATCCGATCTCTTGGCGCTTCAATCGCGACGAACAGCCGCACCGGCTCGTGGTACGGCATAGAGCCGCTCATCACCGCTTGCCAAGCCAGGCCGGTACGCAAATCACTTTGCGGACCTGACATGATGCCGATGTGCCCCACTACATTGTGATAGATCTTGCTACCGCTGCCGTAGACATCCGGATCTGTCGCTGAGAAATAGTGCTCTGCGTTTATCCACTGACCGACCACCATCGGGCCCTCCAACACGCCCTCAAGTAAAGCACCCGTCGGGTCGACCGTGTAGTCATAAGAATTCAGAAACGTACGCCCTCCGAGATTGGACACCTTCGTCAGTTGGCGACCGCCGATGATAAACGCCGCATTGCCAGACAGGCCCCATTCAGGACGCGTGTCACTCCAATCGCCTGCACGCCTTTCGATCTCACGATTGACCAACGATACCGAAGGATGGTCACCGACGCCGGGCAAACGGATGCACCGCTCTTGGTTGTTCTTGAGCTTTGCTTTTTGCAGATCCACCCGGAAACGCGCAAGGTCATCGCGATGCGTATCAGGAATATCTTCGAGATCGAAAATCTCCACAATGTCGGTTGTTGTGTCGTGCTCTCCCGCGATGAATACAGTGTCTTCAGGCACCAGGATGCCTGTATTCGCCAAATGTGCGCGCACGTGCTGCCTATTGGCGATACCAGCAAACACGCGAGCATTGGGTTTACCCGAATTGCCGCCGCACGCGCCGCATTCAAGTGCCGATTCGTACGGGTTGTTGTCCGTAACGCTGGTGTGGCCACAGACCATAACTAGACGCGCAAAATTCTTGGTCAGCCCCATCGTTCGGAATGCCATTTCGATGGTATCGGCTTGCTCATCAGGGGTCATCCCAAGATCGTTGTCGGATTTGTCCGCCGTCATGGCCGTGGATATTGACGGCGCAATCGCTCTTCTTGCACGCGCCCGCCACTTGCGATAGGTCGCAGGAAACATAGTCCGCCCTATAAGCGGCACGCTGAATATCCAGCCGATCGCTTCCACCGTGATGTACGGGGTCAGGACGTGCGTCTTGAGATCGTGCAACATCTCGTGGAGGGTGTGTAAGAAAAACTCTCCCTTACCGTGCCGGGAAACCCTCTCATCCTGATTGGGCCTTGGAACTTCATGAGCCGTGTGCTTGGCTGCCATAATTACTGGACACTGCTCGGTTTCATGATGGTGGCCGAGCGCGCGGTTTCGGATAGCGATGCCAAAAAATCCCGCGAAGCCAATAGTTTCGTGATTTCCAACGGATTCCAAATTGCGCCGAAAAGGCTCGGAACGCACGTCTATGCAATACATCGATTGGGTAAGTGGCCGGCCGTCGCCTGCGGTTGCAGGGGTTGACGCTCCCGCACGAAGTTTTCCAATGAGGTCTTCGTGGTATCCGGCCTCGAGCGCTTTGAGCCACACCGGCCCATGTTCAGTTTCCGGAAAAGCGTCGAGCCAATTTAGCAGTACTTGAAGTACATCAGGCTCTGCCTCGGTGATCTCTGACGCTGGAAGTTGAAGCGACTCAGCAAGATTGATCAGACACCAAGCGGCTGCAAGTTGTCCGATTTTGTTCGGGCTGGACTCAGCGGCTTTCCGTTGACTTTGCACGTGTTCCGAAATAGCCGCGAACGTGCCCTCAATGCCAAGCTCTGATCGACAAGCCTGTTCGATCAATTCCCGTTCGTAGAAAAGGCGGACTGCTAAATATTGGACCAAATCGATAGGGTGAGCAGCTTGCCATTCATAGTCGCTGTGTTCCTCACGCCAATTGATGAAACTCGCCCAACCGCACAGCGCCGTCAGTTCATGAGACAGGTATTCCTGTCTCAACTCCGAGGGGATCCCTAGCGCATCGAGATGTTCAAGCAGCGCCTGATCCGCGGAGGCAGGAAGTGTGGAAATTTTTGCGCTGCCGTTAACGATGCCGCAGGACGACCATTCTTTAGACGCCAACGATCGCCACGCCGAGTAGAAACCACTCGTTCTTTCAGGCATCGACCACCCGGCGTGTCCCTCGTCCAGGAATGCTCCGCACCATTTGATGATCTCCCGATCGATGACCCAGCCAAGTTGCGTGTTAAAAGTGTGATCGCACCAGGTCACGAGCGTCATGTGCCGGCCGATCTCTTGTGTCTGGTCCCGCAATCCGTTTTTTGGCGTGACACGCTCACTAAGGGAGTAGATTGTATCACGATATGGCGATCGATCGATCAGCGCCGCAACGGTCTCGTCCGCGGGCGCTGTGATTCCATTGAGCAGGTGGGCACGCAGCACATCGAGGTGGCTTACCGATTGGCTATCGAGCAGAACATCTTTGTGCTTACCGAGTGGCCTGAGCGCGGCATCCATATGCACGGGCTTGATCCTGCCTGACCGGACAAATTTCCGATAAGCCTCATTCGACAGATAGCCATTGCCACCGACAAACCGCTTTCCCCTCCGAACGGCTTCTTCGAAATGGAACGTTTCAAGAGTGCGAAGCGGATTGTGATGAACAAAGCTCCGCATCGGCCAGTAATGGGCAATCACCAGACTGGACTGTGCTACCATCTCGCGCAGTGCCTCGGCCTTGGGATCCACGTTAGACTGGTTCCCTTTTACCAACTCCATAAGGCTCCTCCGGCAATGCGCGCCACCGCGCTTAGTCCAATCTCCAACCATTCGTGCGGTATACCGCCGATAAACACCAGCGGCGCAATTACGACCACGAAGGCCACGAGCTCTGTGGGACGGAGGTCATCATACCGAAAGTCGGTACGATGGGGGCCGAAAAGGAGCCTCCGCATCAATTGGAACAGATACCACGAAGCAACAAACCACGTGCCAAAAACAATGACTAGACTGAACGACATAGTCGTCGCCGGTCCCATTAAAATCCCAAGGTAGCCAAAGAACAATCCATACGGCGGCAACCCCACCGCCGCCATCACTAAGAGCGCTATGCAGAGTGAAAGGCGCGGCATCGGTCGGAACAGGCCACCGATTTGTCTGATCCTCAGATCGCCGTAACGCACCCGGATGCGGTCCCAAGCCAGAAACAATCCACACATCGCCAGTGACGCTGATATAGCAAACAAGGCAGCCTGAGGAGTGATGTTGCCGACGCTTGCAATGTGCCACCACAAAATCGAATACAGCGCGAGCCCACAATAAGCCAAAAGGTGGGGAACACGGACCTGTACCAGTGCCTTCACCGATCCGTACAGTGCTCCACACGCGGCCAGCACACTGACGGACGGTAGGATTTCTGACGGCAACACCGGAAGTTGCGCGCTGAGCGCACAGACACTGACGGCTGGCATAAGCATCGACAACACGACCCCCAAGGCGTTGGGAGTTCGAGTCAGCGCAGCCACGTACACGCCGTGAAAGGGAAACAGTGGCATGAGCAGCCCCGCGAACAGCAAGATCACAACGTTGCCAGAGAACGCGGGCACCGTAGGCATTTCACGTGATGCGATCGCTACCGCCAACAAGGCTGCAACCGGAAACACGTACCTCACTCGATCGAGCGTCTGCGCCGCCTTTTTCGACTTACCGAGCAGCCCCAACGCAGCACCATCGAGATAGAGGCGATTCATGAACAACAGATACAAGTGCGTGTGGAGTTTCTTGCCCCACTCCGAACGATGGGCGCTCTCTCCGGAACGTTGACGGTAAAGTGACATAATGATCAGCACTGCAAATCCCGCGAGCGTCAAGAACACTCCGGTTGGCAATGCCGCCGCCTCAAAGTGGGCAGTCACTATGCTGGCATCCGGGAAGAGGAAGTGAACAAACGCCTCCGCCGTAAACAAATAAGCCGTGGAAATCCCTGCGATCGCAATCAGCATCACGCTCTGCGCCATCCCACCCGTCGCCCTGACACGGAACAGAGTCAACATGGCGTGAGAAGCAGTCACCCAACTAAAGAAAAGGAAAATGATCAAACCTTGCGCGTCATGCAGTGCAATGTTGAGGACTAGGTGGACGCCCACCAAAATCGCCAAAGGCAACAACAAAGAGACCACTGGCCCCAACAACCAACTAAGACTACTCGGTCCAGGGCGTGTCGACAGTTGCGTTGGATGCTTCGGTTCCTGACGCGCCTGATGGATTACGTCCCCACAGTTGAGAAAGATGGTCGCCTTGAACAGGCTATGGGCCACTAGGTGAAAGACCGCGAGAGAGAAGGCCCCGAGACCGCACTCCATGATCATGTAACCCATCTGTCCGATGGTGGAGTACCCAAGCGTCTTCTTGATGTCGTTTTGGACCAACATCATGCTGGTGCCCAGAATCGCCGTGACCAACCCCACCGAAAACACGACATGAAGCGTGGTCGAACTGAGCACATAGAGCGGCGCCAAGCGAGTGAGCAGAAAGCCACCGGAGTTGATTATTCCGGCGTGTAAAAGCCCTCCGATCGGCGTCGGTGCGTAAAGTGAATCTGGCAACCACATGTGCAGCGGAAACTGCGCCGATTTGCTCATGGCGCCGACAAAGATCAAGAGCGCCACAGCGGTAGAACCATTCATTTCGAGCCCACCGCCCAGTGCTAACAATGTTTGATCCGCTGCGGCACGCTCGAACAGCTGTGACAATTCAACCGTTCCGTACAGATGGTACGCGAGAACAATGCCGGCCAGGAACGCGACATCACCCATTCGAAGGGTGATAAAAGTCCGAAACGAACTCTGCGCAGTGGCAACATGTGCGTAGTTGTGCGAAAGCAGGCACAACATCCAGCTCAACAGCTGCCATGAAATAAACAGCGTCACCAGATCCGCACTCGCCACCATGAAAAGCAGTGACGAAATGCAAAGTGCCATGAGCGTGTGGAAGCGTGGCTGACCCGGGTCTTGCTGCAAATAACGAATCGAATAGCGATACATGAGAGAGCCAATCCCTGAAATCGCCACCATCGCTACTGCTGACAGACGATCAATGGACAGAACTACCGACGGCAGAAAATCCCAAGGCGCATCAAACAATTCCACGTGTATCGGCTCAGCGTTCGCAACCGTTTGCCAAAACATTAGGAATGAAACAGCAAACGCTGCCACGATGCCCCACCAGGCTATCCGATAATTCCGGTCAATCACCAGACGATCTGGTAGTGCAGTGAGCAGCGCTCCCAATAGTGGTGCCAGGGGCACCAGCAATGGGTAGTAGTTGAGTAGCGCTGGTTCCACGAGTTAGTCCTTATGGCTTGGTTCTGACGCACCCGCCGCCAGATGAGATCGTTGCCTGTTCGAAAGTGTGACCCCCTCAACTGTTGACCTGCAAAACATGTTTATGATATCATGTTTTGAGTATCTGTCCAACCTCATCGCGAGGGGAAGGCTCATCTCATGAGCAAACCCAACTCTGTATGGCATTTCCTGAGTAATCATGCGCATGTCCTGATCTGCCTAGCCGATAATCCGCGTGCTCGGATGCGGGATGTTGCCACGAACACTGGAATAACCGAGCGTGCCGCCATGCGCATCGTGGGGCATCTAGCGGAGGCTGGCGTGATCACCCGGCATAAGGAAGGACGCCGAAATCGGTACGAAATTCATGAGGAGCAGCATCTTCGCCATCCTCTGGAAGCCCACTGCACAGTCGGATCCCTACTGTCGATGGTTCAGTCGACACCGAGAATCTGAGGAGAACAAGCTGTGGAAATCGGTTCGCTAGTGCTCGTGGAGGACTGGGTCGGTATCGCCGCCCTGATCGTGTTCGCGGTAGCCTACGTCTTCGTGGTCTTGGAGGAGTTCTCGCATCTCAGGAAATCCAAGCCAGTATTGCTCGCAGCCGGCATCATCTGGGCACTTATCGGTTACGAGTATGCCAGCAACAACTTGATTCACGCGGCGGAAGCAGCGGTTGAGCACTTTCTGATCGAGTTCGCAGAGCTCCTCTTATTCCTGCTCGTCGCGATGACCTACGTAAATGCGATGAGCGAGCGGAACGTTTTCGAAAAATTGCGAGCATGGCTGGTCAATCAACGATACGGATACCGACGCCTGTTTTGGACTACAGGGGTCATGACATTTGTACTCTCTCCCATCATTGACAACCTCACGGCTGCGTTGGTCATGTGCGCCGTCGTTCTCACGGTAGGAAGAGACGATCGTAAGTTCACCGGCATCAGCTGTGTGAATGTCGTGGTCGCCGCAAACGCTGGGGGGGCATTCAGCCCTTTCGGTGACATTACGACCTTGATGGTATGGCAGAGCGGGATGGTTGATTTCCAGACTTTCTTCGCACTCTTCGTGCCCTCCGTCGTGAATTACATCATTCCGGCGTCAATTATGTCCTTCTTCGTTTCGCGGGAACTCCCGACTATAGATGACTCTGAGGTTGTCTCTATGAAGAGGGGTGCAAAGGGCATAATTTTCCTCTTCGTTTGCACGATCATTACCGCGGTTTCGTTCCATAACTTCCTACACTTGCCGCCATTTTTTGGCATGATGACGGGCCTAGCCTACCTCAAGATCTTCGGTTACTACCTGAAACGAACACATGTGATCAGACCGACGGATCAAGCTAACTACGGTGAAGTCGGTGATATCGCGGCGTTCGATAGTTATCGCGAGCTCGCCCGAGCTGAATGGGATACGTTGATCTTCTTCTTCGGCGTCATTATGTGCGTCGGCGGGCTCGGCTTTATGGGATACCTCGCCGTAGCATCACAATTCTTGTACTTGGAGCTCGGCCCGACTACAGCGAACATCTTGGTCGGATTCGCCTCTGCTATCGTCGACAACATTCCAGTCATGGTCGCAGTCCTGCAGATGAGTCCGGAGATGGACCTCAATCAGTGGCTGCTCGTGACTCTCACCGCTGGCGTAGGCGGCAGCTTATTGGCTGTCGGCTCTGCCGCCGGCGTTGCAGTGATGGGTCAAGCACGTGGAATCTACACCTTCTTCGGCCACCTGAAGTGGGCACCTGCCATCCTGCTGGGATACGCCCTCAGTATCTGGGTTCATTTGTTGATCAACAGCCGCTTTATCGGGGTCTTGCCTGGCCAGGGATAGCAGGCCGCCCATACAACTTTCTTCGTGGCAGAGAGGACATAATCTCGATCGCTAAGCCTAAACATGGCCGCTTGGCGAGAGTGACCCGGGGACGATATGACAGAGCAGCATCTGGGCCTTTTCCTTCTGCAAGTCCTAGTGCTCTTGGCGTTGGCACGCGGATTGGGCGGTCTGCTGCGGTATTTCGGACGTCCGGCGCTGGTGGGAGAGATCGCCGTCGGACTTCTACTGGGTCCGACACTTCTTGGCCACGCCTGGCCCACACTGCAGGTCGCACTATTCCCACCTGACTTAGTTCAGCAAGCCATGCTGGACACCGTCTCGTGGTTCGGCGTCTTGTTTCTGCTTCTCGAGACCGGTCTTGAGGTCGATGTATCCGCGGCCTGGCGCCAACGAGGGTCGGCGTTCCGGATCGGTATCATCGGAGTTCTCTTTCCACTGGCGATCGGCTTCGGTCTCTCCTTAGTGCTGCCGGAGCGCTACCTCACGGATCCGGCCACGCGTGTTCCATTTGCGCTATTTCTCGGGACCACGATGGCGATCAGTGCCATGGTGATCATAGCGCGAGTGTTGCACGACCTCGATCTCGTGAAGAGCGACCTCGGACTCGTGACACTCTGCGGTTACGCGGTGAACGACGTGTTCGCGTGGGTGATCCTGAGCGTTGTGCTCGGGTTAGCCTCACCCGCCGGTTTGAACCTTGGCTCAGTCGGGCTGGCACTGTTTGTCGCGGTCGCGTTCACCGCATTCTGCCTCACGTGGGGTCTCCGGGGAGTGGATCGCACCTTCGCATACGTCAGCGACAAGGTGCTCAACCAGCCGGGTGTAGTGTTGACCATGGTGAGCTGCCTAGGCTTGGCGTGCGGGGCCCTCACCCACCATGCGGGACTCACAGCGCTCTTCGGCTTCTTCCTCGCCGGTATCATGGCAGGGGAATCACACGTGCTCACGGAACGTACCCGGCACGTCGTAAGCCAAATGGTGCATGCCGTCTTTGTACCACTCTATTTCGCGGGGATAGGCCTGCAGTACGATTTTCTCCAGGAATTCGACTGGTTCATCGTCACGTTCGTGACGGTCGTATCCATCGCGGCCAAGTTCGGGGGTGCCTGGCTGGGGGCTCTGGGGACAGTGCTCTCGCGAGAGGATCGGCTCTCCATCGCCATCGCGTTCACACCCAGTGGCGTCACGGGCATCGTCGTGGCAGATATAGCCCTCGAGCAGGGGATCATCACTACGCCCGTGTTCGTAGGAATCGTTGTCTCTGCCATCGTCTCTTCGCTCCTCGTGGCTCCGTGGCTCACCTGGTCGATTGAGCGGCGTAAACCAGTGACCGCTCTCGATTACCTTGATCGCTCGGCAATAGCTCTCAACCTCAGCGGGACGACGAGGTGGGAGGTGATTGACGAGTTGTGCAGGTGCTTGCCTACCGACACAAGCGAACCAACTGCGGACACTATTATTGCCGCCGTGCGGACGCGTGAGGCGCTCCACGGGACAGGTGTTGGCGATGACGTCGCCATCCCGCATGCCCGGCTGAAAGGGCTGAGGAGGCCCCTGTTGGCCTTCGGTCGATCCATCCCCGGGGTGGACTGGGATACACCCGACGGATTACCGGTGCACCTGGTGTGCCTGCTCCTCACTCCCGAGCGTGAGCACGGCCTTCAGGTTCAGATCCTTTCTGCGATAGCGCGTGGTTTCGGTAACCGTGCCATGCGCGATCGGCTCATGAAAGCTGAGTCGGATGACGAGGTGTGGGCCTCGCTCACCGAGGCTCTCCCGTCTCAGCAGCAGCCGTTTGTCAGTTCGACTTAGTAGGGGGCTCGCCGTGCTTGTTCGGCAGGCCTCACGTATAGCTATTATTCTAGAACAAGGCCCCTGCCGACAAGCTTACTCACATCCGCGCCCGGCCGCGGAGTGTACTTAGTCAACCATCCACCGTCCCAACTGGCCACGTAGACGTTGCCCTCCCGGTCGACGTCCACTTGGTGCGGACGATCCAAGCCACCTGCAAAGCCGCCCCGCGTCCCGCCGTATGCCCCGAAATATGACTGGAGTTGGCCGTTCTTGTTGTATTGGATCAGTCGGTTCAACGTAGCAGAGACCACCCATACCGATTCGTTGTCGTCGATGAATATGCCGGCCGGATTCGTTACGTCCGGCCATTCTTCGATGAACTCACCATTCTCTGTGAATACCTGGATGCGGTCGTTCTCACGGTCGGCCACGTAGATACGGCGATCCCGGTCTACAGCGATACCGTGGATGAGATCGAACTGTCCGGGCCCTTCCCCAACTGAACCGAACTCCGACACGAGTTCGCCCTCGGCATTGTACCTGGCTATCCGGCCGTTTTGGTAACCGTCTCCGATCAAGAAGTCGCCGTTCGGGAGGAAGGTCATCACCGAAGCCTGGCCGAAATCGAGCGGCCCCGGACTCGTGTTAGCTCGCGCCTCTTCTCCGCTTTGGCGCGGATTGGGGTCCAGAAGCCGCAGCGCGATCTCTTTGCCGTCGTTGGTGAACTTGATTACCTGTTCGTGGATGTCATTGACGCCCCCTCCACGTTCGACGACCCAGACGTGGCGCTCGGGGTCGTAGGGGCTGATGTAGACCTGGTGGGGAGTGTTGAGCATCGTGTCCCACTGGGTCCAGCGCTCTATGATGTCCCCGTTACCATCGACGACCACCATGTAGTTGGAGCTGTTCGGCCGCTCTTCGCCGTCTGCGTTCCGGTCGCCCCACACGGCTACGATGATCCGGTCCGGGCTGTCTGCCGCCACGCCTGACACCTGCCCCCACCCCCACTCCTCGTCGTGGTCTGGTGCCGGCTTCCACCAGTTGGCGGTAGCCGTGTATTCCCCGTTCCGATCATCACCGCCCTTGATGATCTCTCCTTGCGCGACCTGGTCATCACCGGCGCAAGCCGGCAGTATCGCCAACCCAACGGCTAGGACGGGTAACACCCCCATGCGATCGAGTATCATGACATCTCCATTTCTAGAAGGCTTCCGCAGAAGCCGGTTTCAAGCTGGACAATCAAGCTTTCGACCGAGATGCCCGTTAGGCGCCGGAGAACCAGGCAACACACGAGGTCGTGGAGTGCCTGGACAGCTTCGGGGCGGTGAAGAAGGAACTTTACCATCCCTCACCGCCCCGATCGCTAACACCTGAAAAGGCTATCGCTCTATCTGACCGCCGTACCCCTCACACTTTCTTCGAATACAGATTCGGCGGTGAACGGTGGCACGCCGGCGCCTGGACAGAAGTCCCCAGTGTCCCGGAAATGGGTCTTGAGGCACAAGAACGGGGAGCCGAGGCTCACCAGCAACTCCACCGTCTTAGGGTACGGAGTCCGCTTGAAGAAACCACTCTGACCCCCACGGGCCACGTCGACCACCGACTGGCCCATCCTGCTGACGGCCTTTACGTCACCACCCTTCGACACGAGGTACTCAATGACGTCGTTGCCACCCCGGACTGCTGCGTAGTGGAGCGGAGTGTAGCCCCACGAATCCGGTAGGTTCACGTCCGCGCCATGTTCCTCGACCAGATACTTCACCGTGTTGATGAAGTTGTTCGGCACGTTGTTCTGTTGGAAGGCTCCGATCCCCATGTACCCACCCCCCGCAGCGAGCTGGATCGGGTACAGGTCGGGCGATCCCTCGGCCGGGAACGGCAGGCCAGAATCCTCCTGCTGCCGCCCGTCCCGTTGCCGCCGCGCTCTCAGGCCCACCTCAGGAAACACGGTCGGGATATTAGGATCGGCGCCATACGCCACGAGCAACTTCATCGCATCGAGGTCCTGCGCAAAGGTCGCCCGCCAGAACGGGGTAGCACCCTTGACGTCGATCCCCAACCTCTGCTGTTCCCAGTCCCGAAGGTGTGACTTTAGACGCACATTTGGGTCGGCACCGGCCTCCAGGAGCGCGCTCAGTAACTCCAGGTGCTCGGTCTTCGCGATCTCCTGCGCCTTGGGCCCCGGTTGGGAGAGATTCTTGAGCGCCCACTGCGCCTGCAACGTAGCGAACAGGGGGTTGATACCGTCGGTACTCGTGGCCAGGTTGGGATTCGCGCCACGCTCGATCAGCACCATCGCCAGGTCGAATTGACCATTCAGCAAGGCGAGCACGAGAGGACTGCTTTGGTCGCCGCCGCTGACCTGGTCGATGTCGGCTCCGCCGTCAAGCAGAGCCTTCACCGCTTCGACACGACCGTCTCGGGATGCTAGCAGAAGTGCCGTCATGCCGCCGGTCTTACCGACCAGCGTCTCGTTCAAGGGACGGCCAGTGAACTGCGGACCTGTGTGGTAGAGGCTCGCCCCGGGCCTACCCAGATCGTCCGGATGGAAACCCTCAAGCACCTTCGCGATCTGCTCCTCAGAGCGCAGGAATTCACGCTGGGCAGCAATGGCCAGCTGTTCCTCCGAAGGGGTCAAGTCCCTATCGGTGCCGACCGCAAAGCCCTCGCGAATTTCAATGACGGCCTCCCGGAGGCGCGCCTGCGCTTCCTTGTCGATGACCAATCTCTTGAGTACGTCGACGACTTTGGTGCTGATGGCTGGATCCGCACCGTGGCTAAGGAGTTCACGGACTGAGGCGGTGCGACCATATGCAGCCGCTAACATCAGCGGTGTCTGTCCGCCCTGGCTCTCCCGAGCGTTTACCAGCGCACCCTTCTTTAGCAGCAGCTTGATCACACTCTCGCCGTTCAATGCTTTCGCGGCGAGATGGAGAGCCGTAGCATTCGTGGTGGAACTGGCGGCCCTAGCGTTGGCCCCTGCCTCGAGAAGCGCACCGACCACCGGAGCGTGCCCGCCCCCACTAGCGAGGTGCAGCGGTGTGTAGGCACCGATGCGTGTCTCCGCCTCGATGTTAGCACGGGCGTCGATCAGGAGCTTGGCGACCTCGAGGTTCCCCTTCTGGGCTGCCAGGTGCAGGGCACTCAAACCGTCCCCCTGGGCCGCGTTCGGGTCGGCGCCCTCCTCGAGCAGTGAACGCACAGCCGCCACGTCACCCCGCTTGGCAGCGTCTAAGAGCACTCTCTCGTCTGGGGCAACAGCACCTGCCAGCAGCACAATCGTAAGGACCGCGGCAGGGATGCCCATACCCGCTCTCAGATGTGTCACACCCCTGCCTCCGAGACCGAGAGCCGTCCTCTGGGAAATGTCAGTGGGAACTCACCCGTGCTGTCGCCGAACTGCTGCAAGTCGTCGTGGCCGATGGCCTGCAACAGGCTCACAAACACGTTCGCCATAGGCGTTCCCTGCGGAGCCCGTAGGTGCATGTTACCCTCGAGCGCACCGTTTGCCTTCCCCATCAAGATGAGTGGGCAGCGCCGGTGATTATGCAAATTCGGGTCACCCATCGCGGAGCCCCAGATGACTGCGGTCTTGTCCAGCAGAGAAGCATCACCGTCCATGGTGTTCTTCATCTTATCCAGGAAATATGTCCACTGACTCAGGCGATACGTGTTGATCCTGTTGAAGTCCATCACTGCAGCCTGGTTGTTCCCGTGGTGCGATGCTCCGTGCCACGACTGATTCGTCCCGCTCTCAGGGTGGGTGCGATTCTCCTGGTCGACTCCAGCGACCATTGTGATCGACCGCGTAAGATCAGCCTGAAGCGCCAGCACCTGGAGGTCGAACATCAACTCCATATGATCCTCCCACCGCTCGGGAACACCCGAGGGGGCCTCCGGCATAGCTCGCTCTTCACCGCTGTTGTTCTGGGCCTCGACCATCATGATCCTCCGCTCCAGCTCGCGGATTCGGGTCGTATACTGGTCCAGTGCTTGGCGGTCCGTCGCCCCGAGCTGCTTCTTGAGATCAGCCATCCCGCCGGCGATCCAATCGAGTAGGCTCCGGTTCATCCGGAGTCGCTGGGAGCGGTCAGCCGGTGAATGACCGGCGCCGAAGAGCTGCTCGAACACAACCCTCGGCTCCAGAATCGCCGGAAGCGGGTCGGTTGGAGTCCTCCAGGCCATCGAAAACGTGTATGCGCAGTGGTAGTTATAGGCGCACGAACGATCAATCCGTGAAGCGGTGAGCTCCAGCGAGGGCAGCGCGGTGTCCTGCCCGAAGCGATCCGCATGGATCTGATCGATCGACTTCCCACAGAAGACGTCCGCTTCCGTTTGCCGCGGATGTGCCTGCGTCGTGAACACCGACGTCGTCCGGTCGTGGTCACCGCCGATCTCCTCGGCCCTGAAAGGCTCTGCCATCCGACAGTCGGTTTGGCTCACGATAGTCAGATAGTCCCTGTAATCCTCTAGGGGCTTGATTTGGCTATCGGCCACTAGCTCGAAGTCGCGCCCGACCTTCGCCGGAGCGAACAGGCGTTGCGAGTCCCCCCAGTCGTTCCCGCCCGCACACCCCATTGCTTCGTAGAAGGTCACCAGGCGAGTCGACCCAGCTGCGGGATCGCGCCAAGGTCTCCCGGCGGGCACCATAGCATCCATGAGAGGAAGGGCGACCGACGCCCCGGTACCACGGAGAAAGGTGCGGCGAGAAAGGTGTTTCCCAGTTATGAAGGTCATAGCTCCGCCCTCTTCAGTTAGCAGTGGTTCTAAAAGCGGTGGTGCGAACTTGTCTCATCCGAAACATGTCGCTCCTTACTACTCCCATGATGAACGAAGATATCTTGTAATCATTCATCTCTGCCGCCTGTGCAATCGCTCGCACGGTCGGCTGGTCGAAATACTCAGTGGGACGCCCGACCGCATACGCCATTAACCGGTCTGTGAAGTTCCTCGCAAGCGGGATTGGACGCTTCAATAGAACATCGGCGAGTTCCCCTACACTGGCAATCGGTGTTCCATCGTAGAACGTGCCCCGAGTGTCCAGCGGCATCATGTTCTCGCGGGTCCGCAACTGCCCGGTGGCATCAAAGTTGTCGAGCGCCAAGCCTATCGGATCGATGAAATTGTGACAGGAAGCACACACTGGGGCCGCGGAGTGCGCCTCCATCCGTTGCCTGGTTGTCAGTCGGCGTCCCCCGGAAGCGTCCGGACTCGCCTCGAAGGCCGGCACGTTCGGTGGTGGTGGTGGTGGTGGCGTTCCCATGAGCACCTCCATCACCCACTTGCCGCGCAGCACCGGAGACGTTCTGTCCGACATCGAGGTTAGCTGCAGGACGCTTCCGTGGCCGAAGATCCCTCGTCGCTGGTCCGGCGGGTACTGTACGCGCCGGAATTCCTCACCGGTGACGCCCTCGATGCCGTAGTACTGGGCCAGGCGATCATTGATGAAGGTGTAGTCGGCGTCGAAGATGTCGAGCATGCTCCGGTCTTCCCGAATGATGTACTGAAAGAGCAGTTCGGTCTCTTTCACCATCCCTTCGGCGAGCTGTTGCGAGAAGCCGGGGAAAAGGGAGGACTCCGGCCAGACCTTGCCCACGTCCTGTAGCCGGAGCCATTGCCCGAAGAAGCGTGTGGAAAGCGCCTCGGACCGCTGATCTTGCAACATGCGCCCTACCTGGGCCTCTAACACGGCAGGATCCGAAAGCCTGCCGCTCCGGGCAACTTCGAGTAGCTCCTCGTCAGGTGCAGAGGCCCACAGGAAGAAGGAAAGCCGGGTCACGAAGTCGACGTCGCTCAACGGATAACTCTGGCCCAGACTGACGTTGGTGGGCTCCCTCTCGAAGCGGAACACGAACTCCGGCGAGACGAGGATAGCCTGCAAGCCTGCCCGCACTCCGAGCTCGAAGCCGCCCTCGGCCGCCGCCTCGTCGTAGAACATCATCAGGTCCGTAACGTCTCCCGCCGTGACCGGTCGCCTATACGCCTGGGTCGCGAGCTTCGTGAGGATCGTCTCGGCGCAGGGACGCTCTTGGGTAGCAGACGTCGGGCGACAGCTGAAGACCCTCTCTCGACTCGCGTTCTCGGACACTCCGATCACGTTTTCCGGGCCCGTGATCAGCAACTCGGTGAGATGCGTTAGCCCAGTGATGTCGGGCTGCCCACCCCTGGTCCCGGCGTACGACCACTCAGTAGGCTGGAAGCGGTCCTCATACACACCGTCGATGCGATTGACGAACGCCGCCGAAACCTGGTGCTGGCCGGCGCGAACGAAAATCGGCTCGGTCCGTACCGGGCCGATCGTGTTTCTCACTAGGTCGCCTTGCCGCCTTCGCTCCCCTCCCCTTCGTGTCATCATGATGGTCGCGACAGGCTCACCGTCGATGGAGATATCGACGTCCTCGAGGACCTCCTTATCCCCCAAGGCATGCTCCACCTGGAAGACGTACTCTCCGTCTGCCGGAAAATCGTGCATCACCACCATGCCGCCCCGGGTCCCGAACGGCGTGCCGTCGATATGATCCCAGGCGTGCTGTGAAACCTCAGCAGGGTTCCTGTACTTGATCGAGGAGGACGGAGCTTCGGCGTCCCCGATGGCCAGCCGACTCACCTCGCTGGCAGCCCGCAGGTACGAATCCAAGAGAGTCGTAGTGAGACCCTGAGCGGCGGACGCATTATCGAAACCACCCAAGAGCATCTCTTCAGGGAACCAGTTCCCCGCGTTGACTTCAAGATCCAAGAGGTCGAAAATCACGCGTTCGTACTCAGCCCTGGTGAGCCGCTGGAAGCGACGATCGCCCAAGTTGGGAGCCGCCCGGGCGGCTGCATCTACGGTGGACTCGAGGGCCTCCACGAGCGCCTGGAGAGTGTCACCTCCAGGGCGAGGGATACCGGGTGGCGGCATCATTCCCATACGCAGCTTGCGTATCATCTTCTCGGCCGTCTCGGGCCGCTCATCCGCGTTCTCGACTGAAAAGGTCTGGAACGTCTGGTTCCCGGTCAGCAGCGCATCGTTGTGACAGACCACACAGTACCGCTGGACCACCAAGGTCAGGGACTCTACCGGTATGGGCGAGGTCGTTACGGGTGCGCCCGGATCGGTGACGTGGGCAGCTACCGATTCGTGCTTGGAGAGGGATCGCACGGTGTCAACCGGGCCGGCGCCCATCACCAACCACATTCCTGCAAACACTGCACTAACAGCGATTGTTTTCATGCTCGATCCTAAGGAGATATAAGCACCCGAACGTGCTCCGAACCGAACCCCGGGCCCCACATCATACTAAAAGCCGGGTGTCGGTAACAGTGTGGCACCAGCAATAACATAACTGCCAAGCTGGTGATATCAGCTCCCGAAGGATCCCCGCGCCCATATAAAAGGTGGACGGGGACCACCCAAGCATCCCGTTTCTACGCCCCGATGATGCCACCACACACCGGAGACGCGGCCTGTAGAGCAACATGCCGATACCCCGGTGGGATGTTGCCCCCGGGACGACGCCAGGGAAGGCCGTTGGGGCTAAAAGCGAAGCGGGCCGGGCCGGCAATCACTGCTCCGGCCCGACCCGTCTTCTTGTCCTCATACTATCCGCGCGACGCAACCGACACGCCTACCGCCTCAGCCGTCGATATTGACCGGCTTCTCGTTGGCGGCGCATCCCGTCGCCCGGTCGGCGGTCGTCAGGTTCGTGTTGTTGATGAACTCACCCTCAGGCATGAGGAAGCGGACTCCACCGCGGAACGCATGATCGAATCCCCGGGTTCCGCCGATACCTCTGGGGAACCACAAGAGACCGGGGTTCTTGAGCTTGGTCTGGAAGTACCGTCCCTCCAACATGAGGGCCCGGCGGCGCTCCTCGATGATCATGTACGTGATCTGCGTAGCGTTGCTCGGATCCGCGTAGGTGACCAGTGGTAGACCGTCAGCCGCCCGGATCTCGTTAACCAGATCGATGGCCGCCTGGCCACCCGCGCCTTCCGCCCGGATCAGCACCATCTCTTTCCAGTTCACCAGCGGGATATCGTCATCCTCAGCCGCGTACTTGGTGGGCACGTACCCTTTGCCCCCCTTGCCCTGGATTTCCACGGCCCGGTGGGGGACCCGAGTGTCGGCGACCGCGGTGGCACTCACCCCGATGTCGTTTCCTTCTTGTAGGTCGGTGGTGCCCGCGGTCCGAACTGGAATCCCGTCATCACTCACGGCCCTACCATCAGGATTAATCCCTAGGAAGGTGTAGCCCGTGAAGGGGATCGTGGCCGGCCAGGCCGCACCCGTCACCGGGTTGTTACCGCCGGGCCACCAGTCGATCGGGTCATACATATCGAGGAAACCACCGATGTTGCGGTTCGAGCCGAGGTAGTTCCGCCGGTTCATTTCCCGGGTCACCACGGCCACGAAGCCATTGGGCACCTGCTGGGCGTCGGCCACCGCACCCGCCATGTCACCCCTTGCCCAGCGGGTCTGGGCGCGGAGCCCATAGGCCATGGTCGTTGCGCTGGTCGCGATACGGCTGGGCATCGCGAAGTCGCCCGCCGCCTGGATCTCGGCCAGCGCCGTTGTATAGAGGGTCTCGGCCATCCCCCGACCCTGGTCCGGAGTCATCGCCGAACCACCGTCGACGCTGAACTCACAGAGGGCGTCCCCCATCCACTGCAGAGCGGCACCCTCGTAGATCGAGCTGATCGCGAGAAACTGGCCCCGCTTGGGCACCTGGTTCACGGTCCACTCATCGACAAGCTTCGTGTGGAGACCGCTCGCGAACCTACGAGCTTTGGAGAAACCAGAAAATTCGCCGTGCGTGACCTGGTACTGGTAGTGGCTGCAGCTGGGCCCGCACATGAAGATCTCGCCAACGTCCTCCCGGCCGGCGATCTCGTCGATGCTAAAGTCGAAGGCGTCCTCGAAATGGGTGACTGCCGTGACCATCTGGGTCTCAGCTCCGGTCGGGTCCTGCAGCGCCTGGTCGGTGAGCTCGGCCGGTAGATCCACGTCCAAGAGGTTATCACAGGCGCTCAGCGCTCCTACCATGAGACTGAGCGCTAGCACAGCACACGCCCTCCGTCCCCACTCCGTCTGTCGGGCTCGTTCGGTCAGGCTTCTCATCTCTATCGTCCTCCGGCGATTAAATTTTTTATCGGGAGAGCTGGGGAGAGACAACGGCGCTTCCTGCCCGCGCGCCGCCCCCCGAGCTGCATTGAATTCCTCCGCCATCCGCTCCATCAGCTCAGAACGTCACGTTGAGTGTCAGGTGCAGATTGGTGAGGGGCGGAGTGACCCGGTGCCCCGACCCGGAGTTACGGCCGATTTCGGGATCGAGCGCGTGGGGGCGCGGATTGCCGCTTCTCCCACCGTTGTCTATCCCGAGGGTCTCCTGCTTCTGCCAGAGGATCGCGACTTCGCGCATCGACAGGCTCAGCGACGCCCTTTCCGCACCGATCATATCAGCGAACGAATCCGGCGGGTTAAGGCGCACCCCGATCTCCCGCAGCTTCCAGAAGTCGCCTGGGAAGAAGGCCTGAGTGAAGTAAGTGCGGTACCGATCGCCGACGACGAAGGCCGGATTGCACTGGCAGCGCTTGTCGTAGCTGCTGTTGTAGCGATCGTGCCACGCTTGTGTATCGTCATCTTTCATGCCGCCGTACGCGCCGTCGAAGAGGAAGTTCACTGAGAGCATGTTGTCGAACAGCGAGAACCGCGGAGCCACGGACCATACGTAGGGTGGGAAGGCCGAGCCCGCCAGGAGATGGTAGCCGTCAGCCTCCTTACATTTCACCTTATTTCCACCTAGCACCGTCCCGTACTGCCCTTTGTAATTCGTTGAACCGTCGAGAACAACGCCCTGGTCGCAGTACCCCTGAATCTGCCGGCCCCACGCGTCTTGATGTCGGCCGTTGGGGTCGTATTGAGCGTCCAAGATGTAGTGGTCGTCGGTCATGTTCGGGTACGGGAACCCGATCTTGATCGAGTTGCTGCCGGGGAAGTCGCCCAGTGAGATGATCTCGTTCATCGTATAGGCGCCCTGCAGTCCAAGATCGAACGTGAAGCTCGAGCTCTCGTAAAGCCGGGCGTCTAGTGTCGCTTCCCAGCCCCAGTTGTCGATCCGTCCCAGGTTCTTCTGGATTTCGTTTCCGGAGCCGAAACTCGGCGGAATGGTGACGTCCAGCAGGGCATTCTCGTTCCTCTGGCTGAACCAGGTGAACTCACCTGAGAAGCGATCATCGAAGATGGCGTAGTCGAAGCCGAGCTCTATCTCCGTGCCCGTCTCCGGACCAACCTCCGAATTCCCGACGCTTTCTGGATTGAGCGCCGATCCTCCCCCCATCCCGGCGATGACACCGAAGGTGTTCACGCCGGCGAAGGTGTTCGGCTGGCGGCCCGCCTTACCCCAGGCACCGCGCAGACGGAGCGAGTTGACAGACTCGAGGCCCCAGAAGCTCTCCTCGGTGATGACCCACGTCCCCGACACCTTCGGGTAGACCTCGGGCGACCACGACGACTCTTCACCTCCACGGAGGGCGCCGAACGCTGAGTTGTCGTCCCAGCGCACCGCGCCGGTCAAGAAGAACCTGTCGCTAAAGCTCAGCTGCTCCTGAACGTAAAACCCTGCCGACTTGTTCTCGACGAAGGTGTATTTGATCTCCGAACTGCTGATCGACGCCTGGTTGATCGTCCGCGACAGCGGAGAGGCGAAGTCCATACCGTTGGTGATCAGCTTTTCCTGTCGGGACAGGTAATACTGGGCACCAAACGAAGTTTGCGAACTCACGTTGTCAAAGAATGGCACGTCCGTGGTAGCCGTGGCCGCCCAGTCCATGGTCAAGTTGGTGCTGACCGGCCGCTCTACCTGAACCGACCCGGTTTTGTTCTGACCCCATTTCCGGAAATAGACCGGCTCCTGCCGGGTGTCGATCGGGTACACCACGTTGTTTTGGTCCCAGCCCTGGTCGAGCCCAACGATGGCCCGTGATGACAGCCAGTCGCCCGAGGTGTAGTTCAGCGTCGCGCTCCCCGTGAAGCGCTTGAAGTCGCGCGTCGCTTCGACCTGCTGGTGGTCGGTGGGCAGATGCTCCTGGAAGCCCAGAATTCGGGGGCAGGGATTGGTGTTCGGATCGTTGTCGCTGATTGTCGGGATGCAGTAGCCCACGCCCCAACCGAACTCAGTAAAGATCCCCCCCTCACTCGCCGACGGATTGCTGAATCGGGTGTCGCCCTGGACGTAGCCGGTCGACACATCGAGCGAGAAGTTATCGCTCAAGACTACGCCGATGTTGGCCCGGCCGCGGAACACGTTATTCCAGTTGTACCAGACGACGCCATTGTCCTCGGTGTAGCTCCCCTGCAGGAAGTAGCGCACCGCATCCGTGCCGCCGCGCACCCCTAAGTCGACGGTCGAGCTGCGGCCGTCCTGGAAGATGTTTTCCTGCGGCCACTTGCCATCGGCAACGGGCCCGGTCGTCCAGTACTGGTTCCAGCACTGGGGATCGTCCAGGCTCCTCGC
This sequence comes from Gemmatimonadales bacterium UBA2988, assembly GCA_002346665.1. GTDB lineage: Bacteria > Gemmatimonadota > Gemmatimonadetes > Longimicrobiales > Gaopeijiaceae > UBA2988. Next base: position 28,291 of record DEAG01000026.1, on the reverse strand, counting down.
ACAGGCTTCCGTGCCCATATCCAGGACTTCGTTCAAATCGTCGTGCATGTTGAAGGCGACCAAGTTCCCGCCTTCGTGTATTTCGCCGGTCACGGGATGTGTCCCGTTCGGGCTGCACGGCGGCGAGAAGCTCGTGACACACGTGTACTGTGTCCCGACCCGGCCCGCGGGGTTTCTGATGTAGTTAACGCCCTGGCGGATCGACACGTCGAACTGGGGTGCCCCCTCCTGACCCCGCTTCGTGATGATCTGGATCACCCCGGCCGAGGCCTCAGTCCCGTACAGCGTCGCCGCTGCCGGGCCCTTGATGATCTCGATGCTCTCGATATCCGCTGGGTTGAAATCGTTGAAGACGTTGACAACCCGCTCTCCTCCCGTTCTCGGCCCGGCCTCTCCGTCGTTGTTGACCCGGATGCCGTCCACATAGATGAGTGGGTTGCGGCCCAGGTTGAACGACCCGACACCTCGGACCTCGACGTTCGTGCCAGAGCCGACGGTGCCGTTGATCGCGGCGAGCCGGACGCCAGGCGTCCGACCCTGCAGCACGGTCTGAACGTTTGCAAACGACACGTCTCGCGTGAGATCAGCAGCTGACACGGTCGCGACCGTGTTCCCGATAGCGCGGCGCTGCGTCCCACCCGGCGTCCCGGTGACGATGATCTCGTCGAGCCCGAGCGCCTGTTCATTGAGTCGGAAATCCAGCACTGCGGTCTCACCGGCAGCAACCGTGACCTGTGCCTCTTGGCCACCGTAACCGATCAACTGAGCGTTGATGGTGTGCGTCCCTACGGGCACGTTCAACAGCAGATAACGCCCGTTCTGCTGTGAGAGTGCGCCGATACCGGACCCACCGATGAATACCTGGACCGCGGCCAGCGGCTGGCCGCTTGCCTGGTCAAGCACCCTACCGGTGATTTGTTGAGCACCGAGGTGTGGCACTGTCACGACAGCAAGCGCGACGGCAGTTAGCAAAACTTTCCTAGCTAGCATGGTCTGTCCTCGAGTCGAGGCTAAAAATGAAGAGAGGGGGAAATTACACTTAAACTTACGAATGAATTAGCGATATAGATCCTCAATCTAGGGTGCTGGGGGAGCGCACAATCAACCTGTACTGGAGTCCTCTTGGCATTTGCCAAACATACCCAAGTCACCCCCGCTAAAAAGGGTGAGCCAGGAAGGCAATATCTGAAACCACCGAGCAGTGTCAAGTGCTTAACTCAAAAAACTAGGGGACCAGAGGCATAGCAATATCTGGGACTCAAACGTCACACTAGAACGGTCTTCGCTCGGGAAACCGGGAAGAACCAAGCAGAAGAGAACTTCTCAGCAATCAGATGGCGTCACCACGAAATAGGAAGCTAGGACGAATAAGTGAAGTCATTCCCGCGCCGGTTGACGGCCGCTGGGTTACCTCGCGATCGTTCAGACTCTGTGGGAAGACCGACTTCCAACCCCCAGAAACTGGAGCCGGCCGCCCTGCACATTCCGCTAGTCCTTACGGTTATACTCATGGCCGCCAGCCCGGTCGGCGCCCAGCAGGCCGAGCGCCCGGCCGAACCCGCGAGCCCTTCGTCGCTGGCCCGCCAACTGGCCGTAGCCCGCGCCGCCCTCAGGGACGGAGACGTCCTCGTCGATGGAAACATCACCGAAACAGCCTGGCAGGCCGCACCCCTCATCAGCGGCTTCGTAACAAGCGAGCCCCTGGACGGTGGCGAACCCACCCGTCAGACGGCGGTGCGGATCCTGTTCGACGAGGATGCGATCTACATCGCCGCGCGCATGTGGGACCATCCCGACTCAATCCAACGGCAACTGGTGCGGCGCGACGAGCGCGGCCCGTACATGGACTGGTTCGGGTTCGCAATCGACCCCAGCCACGACCGGCGCACGGGCTATCACTTCAAGGTCAACGCCGCTGGGGTACAGCAGGATATCTACATCTCCGACGATTCACGCGAGGATTCCAACTGGAACGCGGTCTGGGAATCGGCGGTCGCGAGCGACTCGCTGGGCTGGACCGTCGAGGCTCGGCTACCCCTTTCGCAGATCCGTTACGAGGCGACCGACGGCCCCCAAACATGGGGGCTGAACCTATTCCGCAGGCGGGTAGCGGCCGCGGAGAAGAGCCATTTCTCGCTCGAGAGCCGCAAGATTCGCGGCATCGCCAGCCAATTCGGGGACCTAGTGGACGTCCAAGTGCCCAGCTCGATCCGGCGTGTAGAGGCCAGACCGTACATCTTGAGCAGCTTCCACAACGGTCCGGCAACGGACGGCGACCCGTTCTTCGACGGCAACGCCGCGGGGGCCCGTGTAGGATCCGACTTCCGTCTCGGCCTCGGCAGCGCATTCACGCTCGACGCAACGGTGAACCCCGACTTCGGTCAAGTCGACGCAGATCCCGCGGTGATCAACCTGACCGCGTTCGAGTCGTTCTTCCCCGAGCAGAGGCCGTTCTTCGTCGAGGACGCCCAAGTCTTCGATTTCCGCCTGTCCGGTCGCCAGAACAAGCTTTTCTACAGTCGCCGCATCGGCCGATCACCCCATGGTGGCGCCCCCTCCGACGCCGATTTTTCAGACGTTCCGGCCGCGGCGACTATCCTGGGGGCAACCAAGGTTACGGGGCGGACCAAGAGCGGGCTCTCGCTAGGTGGTCTCGCCGCGGTGACCCAAGCCGAAAGCGGTGAGGCGTTCTTCAGCGATGGCAATCGCCTCGACCGGTTCCGCGTCGAGCCGCGCACCGAGTTCGGCGTGGTGTCCGTCAAACAGGATTTCAATAGCGGGATGTCGCAGGTGGGTGCGCTCTTTTCGATGCTCCGCCGCGCGCAGGCGCCCGACCACGATCTCGACTACCTCTCCGACCAGACCTTCAACAGCGGCGTAAGGTTCGATCACCAGTGGAGCGAGCGCACCTGGAAACTCGCAGGGTTCCTAGCGGGAAGCCGTGTACAAGGGAGCCCGCAAGCCATGATCGCGATCCAGCGCGCGAGCAACCACTACTTCCAACGACCGGACGGGACCCGGGTCCAAGTTGACTCGGCCGCCACGTCAATGGCCGGCGCCGAGTGGCGGGTTCAGCTCGATCGTCAGAACACCGAGCACTGGACCGGGTCGGTCTGGACAGCCGGGGTAACCAGAGGCTTCGAGGTCAACGATCTCGGCTTCAGCAGGAACCGAGAACGGCTCGACGGCGGATTCCGGGCGGGTTATCGCGAGCTCAACCCCGGCCGTGTCCTGCGCGAGTACAGCTTCACCTTCTTCACCTTCTATAACTTCAGTTGGGAGGCCTTCGACAACCCAGGATCGTGGAGTTCGTGGCAGCGCGCCTACACGAACGGCAGGTTCTCCTTGGGATCCCAAATCACGCTGCTCAATTACAATACCGCCAATCTTAACCTGAGCTTCCAGCCGGACCAGTACAGCCGCTCCGCCACCCGCGGCGGGCCCGTGATGATCCAGCCCGGAAATCTCAGCGGTCGTTTCGGAGTCGGCACCGACCGTCGGCAGCCCACCAGCTTTCGCGCGAACCTGAACTACTCCCGGGCTTCGAGTAACAGTGGGTCCAGAACGTCCGTCGAAGGCAGCGTCACCCTCCGGCCTTCACCACGCGTACAGGTATCGATCGACTCCGAGTTCAGTGTGCAATCGGACGGGTCGCAATATGTCAGATCCACGTCCACGCTGCCCTACACGCCGACTTACGGTCGCCGTTACCTCTTCGGCGATCTCGAACGCAAGTCCCTTTCTCTCGAAGTGCGCGCCAACTACACGTTCACACCCAAGTTATCCTTCCAACTGTTCGCGCAGCCGCTGATATCCTCTGGTAAATACCTGCGCTACAAGCAGTTGGCCGCTCCGAGCACGTTCTCGTTCCGGAATTTCCAGGATGGGACGGCCTCCAATGTAGATGGAAGTGTGCTCTGTGCAGGCGGGGACATCTGCCGGGACGCACAGGGAACCCAGCACGTGGATTTCGACGGCGACGGTGCACCGGACTACGCATTCGCCGACAAGGACTTCAACGTCCGCTCAGTGATCGGCAACGCCGTGCTGCGCTGGGAATATCGCCCAGGCTCGACCGTCTTCATCGTCTGGCAGCGGCAGCAAGAGCACGACGACGGCTTCGGCAATTTCGACCTAGGCCGGGACCTAGACGCCCTGTGGGGCGCACCAGCGCAGAATCGGTTCATAATAAAGCTGAACTACTGGCTGGGACTGTAGCCGGATTCCGCCCTACAATCGTTCTGCCGTAGCTCCTAGTCAGGAGACGGCATCCAGCGCTCAGCCGAAATACTAGGCATCTCCCGCAAAAGCCTATGGGAGAAGCGAAAGCAGTACGGCCTCCTCGACTAGTGGGAATGCGCCCGACAGGATTCGAACCTGTGGCCTTCGCCTCCGGAGGGCGACGCTCTATCCAGCTGAGCTACGGGCGCGATGGATCCAACGTTCACCCCCACATCTGGGCTGGTCAAGAACCAAAAAAGACACGGCGCCCAGGCGGAATCACCGCCGCGGGCGCCGTGTGAGCACGCGGAATAAGCCGAGTTCTGTCCCCACCGAAGTGGGGGAGGATCATTTCTCTGGGACCGTCGTTACCGACGACCTCGAGCGGCCTACCCGAGACTCAGACGGGGCGGGCCACCCCTCGTCCCTGTTTGGCCTTGCTCCGAGTGGGGTTTGCCATGCGACGTCCGTCACCGGACGCCCGGTGCGCCCTTACCGCACCCTTTCACCCTTGCCTGTGCCCCGCGGTGAAGCGGGACCATCGGCGGTCTGCTCTCTGCTGCACTTTCCGTCGCCTCACGACGCCCGGGCGTTACCCGGCACCCTTGCCCTGCGGAGCTCGGACTTTCCTCCGACGGCGCGTCCGGCCAGAGCCGTCGCCCGGCGGCGATCCTCACTCGCGTGCTCGGTCAAAGCTACCCCGAGGCAGAAGGCCGGGTCCCAGATGCATCAGTAGGCAGCCGTGTCAGCGCGCGTGCCGGACCGCGGCGGTGCTCTCAGGATGGCGGATAGCGCAGGCCGGAGCCCGTGGTGAGAACAAAATGACCTCGGACCAGTTAGACGCCCCCGCGAGTCCCTGAGTCACCTAGTCCAGTCGCGGTCCGGGCTGCCGCAGCCTCCTGCATGAGCGCTTCACCTCCCCATGCGGCTACCACCGCCCCATCGCCTCCCACGGACGCGGCGAGCCGTGGGTGCGCGAACAGCACTAGCAGTGCCGTAGGGTCACCGACGAGCGCCTCACGCACCTTCCGCTCCGACTCCGCAGAGAGGCCGGGCCGTCCCTTCCACGCGCGCGGCTCACAGTAGACCGCAAGCACCGTGTGCTCCCCATCATGCGCAGCTGCCCCCTCGCTCACGATGACACCCGCGCGGCGGAGCGAGGCAGGGAACGTGCCCCGTGAAGGGGGGGGATAGGGCCCCCCCGTGTCATCGTCCACCGTGAGCAGACGTACACGCGCACCCGCCAGTGCCAGAGGTCGCCCGCGCAGTGTTAGAATGACGCGCTGCGCGGTGCCAGCGGCCCACGTACGGGCGCCCGCCGCTTCTCCGGGAACGAGCGCTGCGGCCCGATCCGCCGCAAGCGCCACCCGCCTGAGTGCATCCGCTCTCCGTGCCGGTGGGAGCGCGTCGTGGGTGGCCTCATCCAGCGCAGCAGCCAGCGCCTCGGGGTCGTCAGGATGCAGGAGCGCGTCGACACCTGCGGCCACCGCGCCGACCCCGGCCAGCCGCCCGCCGGCCGCGTCAGCTACCCCGCCCATGTTCATAGCGTCGGAGACGACGAGCCCGTCGAACCCCAGCTGCCCCCTCAGAAGATCCCCCAAGATTCGGCTCGACAGAGTCGCCGGAACACCCGAAGCATCCAGTGCCGGATAGGCAACGTGAGCCGTCATCACAGTAGGGACACCAGCCTCGACCGCAGCGGCAAACGGGGCCAGGTCCTGGGCCAGACTCAGCTTGGGCGCGCGCACAACAGGGAGAACGAGGTGGGAGTCGGTGGTGGTGCGACCATGCCCCGGGAAATGCTTTACGCACGAGAGGGCACCGCCCGCGCGGCAACCGCAGATCCAGGCCGTCACCTGGCGGGCCACCGCCGATGGATGCGGACCGAAGGAACGCGTGCCGACGATGGGATTATCGGGCTCTACCGAGAGGTCGGCGACAGGTGCATACACCCAGTCTACACCCACCGACCGAGCTTCGGCCCCGGTGAGTCGGCCGGCCTCGTAGATCACCTCCATATCATCTAGCGCGCCCAGAGCGGCCAGCGGGGGTATGCTGGTCAGCCCGCTGAACTGCTGACCCGCCCCCCTCTCTAGGTCGGCACCTACCAGGATGGGATGGGGACTTTCGGCACGCAGTCGGCGGGCAAGCTCGGCGACCGCCGCCGCCTTGCCACCGAACAGGATGAAGCCCCCCACCCCGAGCCCGAGGCACAGACGTATGCGTGCTTCCTGGTGCTGAAAGCTACCGTCCGGGTCGGCGCGCAGGTCAGGAAAGAGAAGACGGGCAGAGCGCATCACTCTAAGCTAAGTAGGACCCTCCACCCGCGCCTGCCCGGGTATCAGGCAACCCGAGACGGACCCGCTGATGTCCCCAAGCTCCCGAAGCTGGGAGTCTCGCATTCTTATAATTATGATCGCACTCAAGTGAGTACATCTGAGAATAGTCGTTCACGGGAGAGAAGCGGTTGAGTCACCGCACCGAGCGGGACGCTATCGTGGTGGGGGCGGGTCCCAACGGGCTCGCTGCTGCGGTGGCGCTCGCTCGCGAGGGACTGGACGTGCTGGTGATCGAAGGCGCAGCGAAACCAGGAGGGGGAACGCGCACAGCCGAGCTCACGCTACCGGGATTTCGGCACGACGTGTGCTCGACCGTTCATCCGCTTGCTGCCGTGTCCCCTTTCCTGGCTTCGCTGCCACTCCACAAGCACGGGCTCGAGTGGATCGAGCCTCCGCTGCCCTGCGCTCATCCACTGGCGGATCGGCCCGCGGCGCTACTCACCCGTGATCCTGGCTCCACTGCAGCCGGCCTCGGGAACGACGGACCGGCGTGGACTGGACTGGTTGACCCACTACTGGAACACTGGTCGGACTTGCTACCCGACCTCCTCGGGCCCTTGCATCGGCCACGCTACCCTCGGGCGATGGCTCGCTTCGGCTTGCTTGGCCTCCGCCCCGCTACCGTTATCGCCCGACGCTTCCGGGAAGACGGAGCTCGGGCCCTTTGGGCGGGGCTCTGCGCCCACTCGTTCCTCCCACTGGAGCAGTCCCCGTCTGCGGCTATCGGGCTTGTGCTGGCACTGACGGGTCACGCGAGCGGATGGCCCATCGCCCGAGGAGGCTCGGGGATGATCACGGAAGCCCTGGCTGCCCACCTCGTGACGCTGGGAGGAGAGATCCACACCGGATCGCGGGTGAGCCGGCTGGAGGAACTCCCTACCGCCCGTGCCGTGCTCCTGAATGTCACACCCCGACAGCTGTTGTCGATCGGTCGAGAAAAGCTGCCCGCGCGATACGTCCGCCGCCTCGAGCGCTACCGCTACGGCCCCGCCGCGTTCAAGCTCGACTACGCACTCGCGGAGCCCGTGCCTTGGACGGACCCCATGTGCGCACGCGCCTCCACCGTTCACCTGGGTGGTACGCTCGAGGACGTGGCCACGGCCGAACGCTCATGTGCCCGCGGCGAGATGCCGGCTCGCCCCTTCGTCCTCTTCTCGCAGCCGACCGCCTTCGACGCTGGGCGAGCCCCCGCAGGCCGCCACGTGGGCTGGGCCTATGCCCACGTTCCCCATGGATGGCCGGGTGATGCCACCGACATGATAGAGACGCAGATCGAGCGCTTCGCGCCGGGCTTCAAGGACCTAATCCTAGAGAGAATCGCTCGGGGTCCGCGCGCACTCGAGCAGGACAACCCGAACTTGGTGGGGGGAGACATCAACGGCGGTGCACTAGACCTTCGCCAGCTCTTCGCCAGACCAACGGGCCTACTCGACCCCTACAAGACCCCAGTGGAAGGGCTGTTCCTCTGTTCTTCTTCCACTCCACCCGGGGGCGGAGTACATGGCATGTGCGGGTGGCACGCGGCAAGGTCGGTGCTCAGAAAGGTGTTCGGGCGGCGGGCCACTCCTCTGACTAGCCTGCGGCGTCCTTGGGCTGGGGCATCGATGTCCACCTGAAGCCTCAGGGGACGCAAAGCTTGGGTCTGCAGGTCTATGGCCCGCAAGGAATCATCCCTGGCACAGGCGTCGCGCCACGGGGTAGTGTGGGAGCGGCCTTGCCGCACAATCCCGCCCGACGGCCCTCAGCCCGGAGGGGATATGGCAGAGGACTTCCCTGGCCTAAGGCGACCCCACTACTGGGGGCTCGTCTTCCTCATGCTGACAGCAACCCCGACCGCTGCACAGTCGGCCGATTTTCTGTTCCAGCAGCCATGGGTCACGTTTGGAGTACGGGGCGGATGGGCTGTGCCCAGAGCACAGAGCGAAATCTTCGGCTTCATGACCGAGAAGCTCACAGTCAACCGGAGCGACCTCAGCGGTTTGGCATTCCAGGCTGACCTGGCAGTGCGGGTGCGGGACCGCTTCGATGTGGTCTTGAGCGTAGGACACAACCAGTCGACGGTCCGGTCCGAGTTCCGGAACTTCGTGGACACGGACGACCTACCCATCGAACAAACCACGCGCTTCCTACGCACGCCGGTCACGATCGGAGTGAAGGCGTATCTCTGGGATCGCGGCCGCTCGGTCAGCCGTTTCGCCTGGGTCCCCAACGCATGGGCACCCTATGTAGGTGTCGGCGCCGGATTAATGGTCCACGAGTTCACCCAAAAAGGGGATTTCGTGGATTACGCTACACTCGATATTTTCGGCAAGAACTTTGGCTCTAAAGGAGCCACCCCCGCTGCACACCTTACTACAGGAGTGGAGTTGTCCATCGATTCGAGCTGGCTCGCCACGGGCGAGGCACGTTACCTGTGGAGTAGAGATGACATGAGCCGAGACTTCGTGGACTTCGACCGCATCGACCTGTCCGGCTTCCAGATCACCGTCGGCGTCGCGGCCCGCTTCTGATGACGAGGAGAACGACCATGGCAAGAGAAGGCCTCGCGCGGCCACTGCTCATCACCGCCAACCTACTGTTGATCACACTCGTAACTGCGCACGGTGTCGACGCGCAGGAACGGAACGGACGATGGAGTCCCTGGGTCGGGTGCTGGGAGCCGGTGGTGGGAAACGCCCCGCAAACCCTGTTGTGTGTGCGGCCAGCCGGAACCGGCGTCTTCGTGAGCGAAGTCACTGAGGGCGAAGTACGCTCCAGTCATAACCTCCAGGCAGACGGGCAATCCTACGACATCGTAGCCCAAGGGTGCGAAGGGGCACGCAGCGCCGAATTCTCGACGGACGGCAAGCGCCTCTTCACCCGCACCAGGCAGGAGTGCGACGGAGACCTGCCGCTCAGTTCCACAGGTCTCATGGCAATGGTGTCGCCCGACGAATGGATCGATGTGCAAGCGCTGGAAGATGACCTGCAGAGCTTTAGTTGGATGCAGCGCTACGTGCGGGCCCGTGCCGAGCAGGCACAGGAGGCCGGCTTCGGCGACTTGCACGTGGATGCGGCCTTCGGGGCACGCCGGGCCCGCAGCGCCGCGGCTGCCACCGTCGACGTGGACGACGTGATCGAAGCAATCCGTGTGGTCGACGCGGAGGCTGTACGCAGTTGGATCGCTGAGCTGAACGATCCGTTCCAGCTCGACGGCCGCCACCTGACCCGACTGGCCGACTCAGGCGTCCCGCCTAGCGTCATTGACGTGATGGTCGCGGTGTCCTACCCGGACAGATTCGTGGTTAGACGTGACGGAGGAGTGGACAGGTCGTCGGATACCGGTTACGGCACAAGGAGGGTTTGGGGAGGCATGGGTTACCCTTATTACGGTCGTGGATTCGGCAGGGGTGGCTACTACGGTGACCGTAGCTACTACGGTAGGGGTGGATACTACGGTAGGGCTGGATACTACGGTGACCGTGGCTACTACGGTGGCGGGGTGGTTGTAGTCGCGCCGCGCAGCGACTCCTCGCCCGACGCCCGTATGGTCAAGGATAAGGGTTACACCCGGGGCCCCGCCCGCCGAGATGCTCCCACTGGCTCGTCGGTGACCGAATCCGGCGGACGACAGGGGCAACCGTCCTCCGGAGACTCAAACGCGCCTTCGACAGGGCGCAAGGCAAAGCCGCGATGAGGTGAAGGCTGGCCCAGCTTATGGCGCTACTTTAGCGGGGGATCCGGGCTGCGCCTCCGCTTCGAAGAAGCACTCGTGGAGACGCGTGACCACGTCGCTGACGTCCTTCTCCCACACGACAAACGTCAGGTTGGTGCTGGAAGCACCCTGCGAGATGAGTGCAATATCGGTCTCCGACAAGGCGCCAAAGATACGACCCGCGATGCCAACGGTGTTGCGCAGCCCCTCACCGACGACGCACACGATCGCGTACCCCTCCTGTGCATGGACTTCACCGAGGGTGCTGAGGTCGGCCTTGATCCCTGGCATGGCGCTCGCGTCGTCCACCGTGAGTGACACGCTTACTTCTGACGTGGCCACGATATCCACCGCTGTACGGTGCCGGGCGAACACCTCGAACAAGTCCCGTAGGAAACCATAAGCACCGAGCATACGGGCCGCAGTCACCTGGACCACGGTGATTCCGCGCTTGCACGCGATCGCCTTGATCCCCTGCGCGGATACCACTCGGCGACCGTCTATGGTGGTTCCGGCTGCGTCTGGCTCGCGTGAGTAGCAAATGCGCACGGGCACGCCTAGGGCGACCGCAGGCTTGATCGTCTGCGGATGTAGCACCCTGGCACCGAAGTACGCGAGCTCCGCGGCTTCTGCGTAGGACAGTTGCGGGATGGTGTGGGCCTGCGGAACGACATGCGGATCCGCTGTGAGAAAACCGCTCACGTCCGTCCAAATCTGGATCTCCCTCGCCCGGAGTGCGGCGCCGACGAGCGCACCGCTGAAGTCCGAACCCCCACGCCCAAGCGTCGTGGTAGCCCCCTGAAGGGTCGATCCGATGAACCCACCTAGCACCGGGATCTGCCCCTCTTCGATCCGTGGCATCAGCAGCCGCTGCGCGGCGCTCACGATCTCTTCCTGAAGCGGGATCGCTCGGGCGTGCTGGTCATCCGTACGGATCACCTGGCGAGCGTCCACCCAGATGCAGGGGAGCCCCTTCGCCCGAAGAGCCAACGCGAGCAGGTGTGAGGCAAGATGCTCGCCCTGGCCGACGATCTCATCCTGGAGGGCGAGACGGGTGCCGGGATGGCGGCTGACCACACGCATCAGCTCCGTCAGGTTCCGGGAAGCCTCCTCTAGAAGTGCATCGAACTCGCACCGAGCTGGTTCATCGAGCAACTCAGCAGAGGCAGTGCGATGACGCGCAAGCATCCCATCAAGAACGTCCTGCGCGCCGCGGACATGACCGGCAGCCGAGCGCGTCACCATGTCGAATAGTGCATCGGTCACCTTGCTCATGGCGGAGGTGACCAACACAGGCCGGCTCTCACTCTCTGCGGCCGCCTGCACGATCTCTGCCACTCGGCGGATCGCGCTAGGGTCGGCCACCGATGTCCCGCCGAACTTCATGACTACGATGGGATCAGGGCCGAACCCGTGATCATCCGGCGTGGAGGTCATGATCCCTGCCCCGCAGCGGCACCGCAGGCGACGACGAAGTCCTTGACAATCTCGGAAAAACGTGCCTCGTCGGTGAGGAAAGCATCGTGCCCATGCAGGGAGCTCACTCGCACGAGTTGATGCCCGTCACCCATTCGCCGGGCCAAGTCCTCCATCTGCCAACGCGGCGCGAGAAAATCTGGATCGGTCGACACCAACGTAACCGGGATCGTAATGTGCTCGGCCTCGATCACGTGCAGATCGGACGACTGGCTCAGGCAGAGGAACTGATCTGCGGTGAACCGGCGTGCGAACGACTGACCGTGATGGTCGAGGTAGTCCTCCACCGGGAAACGTAAGCCCTCCTCGGTGATGGACGGGGGACCTGAGAAGCGCTGCTGCAACTCGATGTCGGAGCGGTAGGTGGTCATCGCGAGAACGCGAGCGAGCGCTATCCCACCCGCTTCGTCCCCAACCGCCACCGCACGCTGGACGATGCGTCTCTGCACGACCCTCCAGGCCGTCGCGAGAGGATGACTGCTGTCCGCCGCGCCGATCACGCACGCGCGGAGCAGCTTCTCTGGGTAGGTGGCCGCAAACGCGAGCGCGACCGCGCCTCCGTACGAAGCACCGATCAAGCCGCAAAGGGGATCGAGCTCAAGAGCATCCGTCACAGCCGCCAGCGTATGTGCCTGATCGAGTGGTGTGACCAACGGTACGGTTGCCGCATCGGAAGCAGCTGGCGCACGGGTATCATTTACCACCGCGCCACGCGACTCGCCCGGGCCGAACAAATAATCGATCGACAGAACCTGGTGGACGCGGGTGTCGAGAGGACGACCAGTTCCGACCATCCACTCCCACCAGCCCCGTCCCGTGTCCCGCTCCTGCACCGCCACGATACGGTCGGCGGAGATGCCGCCCAGAACGCAAACCACCGGGGCCCCCGGGATGCCTGCGAGCCGATAGGCGATCCGCCCTTCTACGATCCTCCCTCCGTGCTCGAGGAGCAAACCATCAGGGACCGGGGCAAAGCCTTCCAGAACTCGCATCTGCTGCGCCCTAGAAATATGCGAGCCTGTCTTGGACGGCATTTATCTACTCAGTCCAAGGAAGCAGAGGTGAGCCAGGTGCCAACGGACGGATCGATCGTGCCCGGAGTGGTCAGGCGTGCCACCAGCTCCTCCACCAGGGCGTCCACGCCGGAGGCGTCTGGGATAGCCGCTGCCGGCAAGCCGAGACGCTCGGCCGCAGCTGCCGTCGTCGGGCCCATTGCCATCACCAAGGCCCCCGACGGTACCACCAGCCCGCCCGCCACCAGCGCCTCGGCTGCTGAAGACGAGGGCAGCACGATCGCGTCTAATTGGCCCGCCGCCATCATGCGCTCGACGTTCTTGCGCCCACGCGAGTCGACGGTGCGCGTCGCCACCTGGAGTTGTGTCACGCGGGCCCCGGCTGCTTCGAGTCCGTCCCCCAGCGCCGACCTCCCGCCGCCGTCCCGAATGAGAAGGATCGGTTGTGCCTCTAGGTGCCCCCTGCCACGCCTAAGCGCCGCTGCGACTTGGATCGGGAGGTAGCTCCGAATGGGTAGATCGCACTTCAGTCGAGCGCGCCGGAGAGCAGCGATAGTCTCCCTGCCCACGGCTACCAGGCTCAAGCCAGCGATCGCTCGAGCATCCAGCCCCTCCTGCGCTAGCGCCTGAAGGAATCCGCTCACGGCAGCCGCGCCGGTGAAGACGATCACGCCGTTCCCTGCCAGGCCCTGCACCGCAGCCGGTACCAAGACAGCATCCGGTGCGGGGAGCGACCGAATGGTCGGGAACTGGATCACTGATGCACCCAACTCACTGAGCAAGTGGACGATTCGGGAGCGCTGCGAACGGGCCCGGGCCACCAAGACCGAGCGTCCCGTGAGCGGGCCGCTCTCGAGCCACGCCAACTGCCCGCGAAGGCGAGTCACTTCACCGATTACGATTAGCGCTGGTCCTGTTATCACCCCGGCTCGCTCGGCAAGCTCTCCCAGCTTCGCCTCCACTACCCGCTGATTGGGGAGCGTACCTGATTCCACGACCGCCGCGAGGGTGTCCGGGCTCCGCCCGAGGCGGATCAGCCGTTCGGTCACCTCACGGATCCGTCCACCCCCCATATAGATGACGACTGTACCGCCGAGGCCGGCTAGGTGGCGCCACTCCTGCTCCGACTCCAGGTCCTCGCGGTCGTGCGCGGTCACGAATACGACGCTGGTGGAGAGTCTACGATGAGTCAGCGGGATCCCCGCGGATGCGAGCGCCCCGACTCCCGCGGTCACTCCCGGCACGACCTCGAACGGGACGCCGGCGTTCACTAGTGCGAGTGCCTCCTCCCCTCCCCTCCCAAAGACCAACGGATCACCACCTTTCAGGCGCACCACGATGGCATGCTTGCGGGTCAAGGTGACCAGTAAACGGTTGATTCGCCCTTGATTGAGCCACCTAGACTCGCCCGCGCGCCGTCCCACGTCGATCATCTCCGCGGCGGGGTTCGCCAACTCGAGAAGACCTTGGCCCACAAGGGCATCATGCAGCACCACGTCAGCTCGACGCAGCAGTTCTGCGCCTCTCCGCGTGATCAATTTCGGGTCCCCGGGACCCGCACCTACCAAATATGCTGTTCCCATCTTAGCCCCTGACCGGAAGACGCGGACACGAAAAAGCCCTGACCCGCGGGGGTCAGGGCGCGGCGCCCTCAGAATGACCAGTCGGTTCAGCCACCCGACCTACATCCCTCCCCCGGGGACGATGGTAGGCCACAACAAAGGCAGGCCTTCCGAACCGGGGCTGGAATTGTCGCTAAAATCATTCGAGGTTCGAGGTCCGTAGCGGCAGCGGGTAGCCGGTAAACACCAAGGACTTCAACCAGTAACCCGATCCGGCTGCGTGGTCAATGGGCTCCCCGAAGCCCCCTCACGGGAGCGATACCGCAATGAACACGCCGAGCGCGAGCCAGAGCTCAGTCCCTCTCCCGGAGGGAGGGGGAGGCCATCGGCCGGGGGTGATCCTCGTAGCCCACGGCTCGGCCCGTTCAGCGGCCTCGGCGGAGCCGGTTCTGGCGCTCGCTAAGGGCCTCCGGGACCGGGGCTTTCCGGAGGTACGCTCGGCATTCTGGAAGGAGGAGCCCTTTCTCCATCAGGCCCTAGAACTCACCCGAAGCGGCACGGTTGCGGTACTCCCGGTGTTCCTATCCGAAGGGTACTTCAGCAGCACGGTAGTCCCCCGCGAGCTCGGACTCCGCTACGGCGACAACCATGTAGGGGGACGTTTGGTTCACCTGCTCCCGCCCCTCGGCGTCAACGCTGGACTCACGGAGATCGTGGCTGCGCGAGCACAAGAGAAAGTGCCACCCGATGCGTGCACGTCTAAAGCCCTTCTGGTCGTGCTCGGTCACGGTACGCAGCGTGACCCCGCCTCTGCCGGCACGGTACTGGACGTGTGCGCCAGCCTCAGCCGGGAGGGGAAATTCGCCCGAGTGGCGCCCGCATTCATCGATCAAGACCCCCTGCTCGCAAACGTGCTCGAGGATGCCCGGGAACCCGTGATTTTGCTGGTGCCCTTTCTGGTCGCGGCAGGGTGGCACGGAGGAACAACGGTGCCTCGCGAACTCGGCTCGGACTCCCAGGGTGCTCGCCAGCGAATCGTCTACACCGAGCCGGTGGGCACCCATCCAGCACTCGTAGAGCTCGCCGAGACGCTACTGCTAGACAAAGCGCTGCCCCCCGAGCCGTCGCGTGACGACTCGGCCTCGCCACCGCTGACCCGCCTCGAGTCCCTACTGGCAGAGCGACTGGCGCGCTCCACCACAGCTGTGCTGATCCAGGTGATGATTCGCGTAGAGGAACACGCGGTTCACGAGTTGCGTCACGTCGACGACGACGGAATCGACCCCAGGCACCTCACCGACATCGCGAGTGCGACCGCCTTGGGCACCTTCGCTCGCCACCGTGGTGATGGCGGACCCCGCCCCCTCCGCACGGCCGCCGATCTACCGCGGGGATGGCGATTCCGCGCGTCGTGCGTCAGGGACCTGATCGAGGCATTGGTCGAAGTCTACGGCTCCGCACTCGTCCACTGGCACTTGGGAGAAACGGACGAGCTTTCCCGTGTTAGCTTCAGGGAGGCTACTGCGGACCAGACTGGCGGCTACGCCAACCTCACCCAGATCGAGGCCAGGGTGGTCGAGGCCGCGATGCACAGCGTATGTGACGGGCTCCCGTGCCTACGTACCCGTCTTTGGCGGGTGGAAGACACAGTCACAGGAGTAAAAGGGCAACAGAAGGACGCAGCAGACCGGCTGGTCGTCCCCTGCCCCCGGCCCTGCCCGATCCTGCTCTCGGGTGTACTCGACCTCATCGCCGAGAGCAAATCGTAGGACATTTAGCCGGTACCCCAAGGAGTCGACGACCTACCCGGGCCAGGAGCTCTCCCCGAGTCTGTCTCCAACTTTTTCTTAGAGAGGAAGAATCCGGTGAAAAAAAAGAGATGGATGGAAGCCGTCAGTGTCTTCTTGATTGGGTTGTTGACCACAGGATGCGCAGAGGCCCCGCCAGAACGACTAGGCCCCGTGCAGACGCTCGCCCATTCAGGTGCTAGTAACCCTACAGTTGCAGGGAATGCAGTGGTGGGTCGCACATACGCGTCCTGGGTTGCGGTAGACGGTGAAGACTGGAATGTATGGCTTACTAGACTTGAGGATGGTATGCCCTCGCAACCAATCCGGGTAAATAACGTGGACGGCGATGGCGCACCAAACCTGCAGGCACCAGCTCAGGTTGCTGTCGGTCCAGAAGGCAACGTCTATGTATTGTGGACTAATAATCAGGTGGTTAAGGGACGCCGTTTCCCATCTAGCAATCTCCGCTTTGCCCGCTCCACGAACGGAGGGCACAGCTTCGAACCTGCCCTGACGGTTAACGACGACGCTGGTGAAACCCCTGCATCGCACACGTTCCACAACCTGATTGTGGCTGATGATGGCACAGTGATTGCGTCTTGGATCGATAGCCGAAGACAGCCAACTCTTGGTGGACCGGCAGAAGGGTGGGAGGCGGATCCAGACCGGGATGCGGCAAATCTTGAGACACCAGGCCCTGATATCCGTGTAGCCGTGTCGACAAATGGTGGCGAGAGCTTCTCAGCCAGTCGCATTGTCGACATGGAAGCATGCCCCTGTTGTCGCACATCAATGGCAATTGGACCTGATGGAACATTGTTTCTTGCATGGAGGAAAATTTTTGAGGGTGATGTTCGTGACATAGTCGTCGCCCGTTCACCAGACCTCGGGCATACCTGGGAAGAGCCGGTCCGAGTTGCAGCGGATAATTGGGTTTTCCCGGGTTGCCCTCACGCGGGGCCGGATCTCGCGGTTGATACAGAGGGCACACTCCATGTTGGCTGGTATACGGGACACCCCGACGCCCCGGGTATCTACTATGCGCATTCCGAGGACTCTGGTCGTTCGTTCTCTGAGAGAGAGGCATTGCTAACAGACGAATGGGTCCCACCGTCCCAGGTAGCACTGAGCGCTGACTCCGAGGGATCACTATGGATAGCGTGGGAGGACCGGCGCTTCGAGCAGCCGACCATCAGGTATCTGGTTGTTAGGGCGGGTGACCCCTTGCCCATCGAAACTGCGATTTCGCAAGCGGGAACCAACCCTGTTCTAGCTACAGTTGGAGAACAGCCGGTACTTGCGTGGCTCAATCAGGATAGGGTCGAGATGAGAAGTGGTTTGGCGCTACGGTGAAGAAATGGACTGTGATCGCAGCCTTTTTGGCGCTGAGTGCCTGCACGGAGGAACGACTTGGTAGGGCACAACCTGCCGTAGGGGACCCGGTACCGGACTATAGCGCGCAGTCCTTCGGCGGATATTCAGTAGACCTGGCAGATCTCCGAAGCCGCCCATTAATGGTTAACCTGTGGGCAACTTGGTGTGCTCCATGCCGAGCGGAGATGCCTGAACTTCAAGAGTTAGCAGAGTATTACGGTGAGTCGCTTGAGGTCATCGGCATCAGTATCGATGGGCGTGGGTCGGAAGGCCGTATCCAAGGGTTTTTAGAAGACGCTGGGGTCGATTTTAGGATTCTCTTAGATCCCGATCAACGCTTCGTTCGTGAGTTCGCCACCATTGGAGTACCTGAGACATTCCTTATCGATACAGAAGGGATTATACGTGCTCGATGGACTGGTCGTTTCTTCCCATTCGATGCAGCTAATCTGGCATTAATCGAGGACGTACTTTGAGGCTTTGACTTATCTTGAGGGCCCAAAACATGTGGGCCTGACAGCAGGAATAGCACGTTGAGAACTTGTTAAAGATCTTCGCTACTATGCCCACTCAACCCCGCCATGCAGGGATGGTCACCTCCCGACGACAGTTTATACGCTCCGCAGCTGCAGTCTCCCTGGGTTTCTCAGGCCTCCGGTGCTCTGTACCTGACACCGGCACCGCCCCGAGCTGCGAGGGCCTCGGCCCTCTGAATTGCTATTCAGACCGTATTATTGCACTTCCGGAGGGGTTCAGCTACACGATTATCTCTCGCCGGGGCGAGCGGATGTCGGACGGTTTCTACGTGCCTGCGAGGCACGACGGGATGGCCGCTTTTCCGCAACCCGACGGCACCACTTTGCTCGTGCGCAATCACGAAGTGTTTTCGTGGATGGACCCCTCCTTAAGCGCCTTCGGCGCGGATCTATCGCTCGTGAACCAGCTCGACCGGTCTGTTTTTTACGATCCGGGAAGCGGTGGCACTCCGCCGTTTGGAGGAACCACCACATTGCTCTTCGACACTCAGACACAGACGCTACTCTCACATCATCTCAGTCTTGTCGGAACCCTCGTCAACTGTGCCGGCGGGCCTACACCCTGGGGCACGTGGATATCCTGCGAGGAGACCGTCGAGACAGCAGGTGGGTCCTTAGCGCGAGATCACGGTTACAACTTCGAAGTACCGGCCTCACTCGAGGGGCTTCCTGTAACGCCGACCCCTCTGAAGGCTATGGGTCGTTTCAGGCATGAGGCGGTTGCCGTGCACCCGCCCACGGGCATCGTCTACCAGACTGAGGACTTGTCCGATGGGCTCCTTTACCGCTTCCTGCCGAACTCACCCGGCGAACTGGCACAAGGTGGTAATTTGCAAGCCCTTGCCGTGCGGGGTGAACCGGGCTTCGACACCCGCAACTTCGAAGGCCGGGGAGTGGAGCCCGGCATCCAGATGCAGGTCGAGTGGATCGACATGGCAGACGTCGAATCGCCAGATGACGATCTGCGCCAACGGGGCTTCGAGGCGGGTGCCGCGCGGTTCGCCCGGAGCGAAGGCATCTGGTACGGTGACCAGGAAATCTTCATCGCCTGCACAAATGGTGGTGAGGCCCGAAAGGGTCAGATCTGGCGCTACCGGCCCAGCGCCGTTGAGGGAAGCGTGGCCGAGAGTGACCAGCCCGCGACGCTCGAACTTTTCATCGAACCCAACGACGGCAACATAATTGAGAATGCGGACAATCTCACCGTGGCGCCGTGGGGCGACATCGTCATTTGTGAAGACGGCACTGGTGATGACTACCTCGTGTGCGTTACGCCCGAAGGAAACACTTACAAGCTGGCTCGGAACGTTTCCGGTAACGGAGAGTTTGCCGGTGTGTGTTTCTCGCCCGACGGCACCACGATGTTCGTGAACATGCAAACCGAGGGGTTGACGCTCGCAATCACGGGTCCGTGGGGTAGCGCTCGCGTCTAAGCGGCACGACCGGGGGTGCTCGGATTATCCCGCCCTACTCAGACCCGCAATTCAGGGCGCGAAAAACACTGCTGGATAGCTGGGTGTGGCTGGGTGCCACGGAGGGGGGGCTAGTTGCCGTCAGATAGGTGCGTAATCTCCGCTGACAAGCTCTCCCCCTTGTAGCCAGCAAATACCCGCTGCCAGTAAAACGCTCGCCGGCATTGCGACGATAGCGAGTAGCCCAGTGCGCCCTGCACTAAGCCCCCGGACCTCTAAGCGGAGTATATCTTCCAAGGGCGCTGAGAAATCACCCGCACCAACGAGTTGATCGCCTTCGATTGATGGTGGGACTACTTCCCGCTCAAGTACGCCCCTCCCCCGCTCACGCGGACACGGTCAGGTTGATCTTCTTCAATCAACTGCGCCGGACACTGATGGCATCTAACGAGACGGATTGCCACGCCTGACAGGCAGTCAGGTGTAGCATCCCGAAGAGCAGCAGAACGGCGCGGGCGTGGCAGCGTGTCATGTTCACGCTACTGCCCCTTCCCCCACACCACTCCTAATCCCGACCTACTGCGCTACCGCGAACGGAACCGTAGCTAGTTGATCGTCAAACCAAATCGTGAAGTCACCGCCCTGTTGGGTCATATCCGTAAAGGTAATAATGAGTTGGTCGGCCGACCTCTCAATGGTTTGCACGGACATAGTCGCGCGCAAGACGTCTCTATCATCCGTGTACCCATATGCGCCCCACAACGCGTTTGGATTGACTTCCCGGCCGCTCTGTTTCACGCCCCATGTAGAGAAGACTAGGGTCCACTGGTCTTCTTCTAGGTCCGCGAAAATACTGTATTCGCCAGCTGGAAGACGCTGGTCACCGAACACTAGATCCGTTCCAGCGTGGAAACGCGTCGACAGGTTGGCCCCGACTCTCCAAAGCGGTGCTCCACGGAGAAAGCCGTCCCCATATGTGGGACCGGACCCGAACATGTCCTCACGACCGCGCAGAATCGGGCGACCGTAGTCTACCACGATCCATGAACCGCCCTCGTATCGGCCGTCAGCATTGTAAGCTCCACCCACTTGGGTAGTCGCTTCTCCTCGCGGACTCGCTAGACGGGCCTGGCCCTCTACACTGACAGGCAGAGAAACCAAGAACATTGCACAGGCTAGCACTCTAAGCATGGTCATTCCTCCTTAATCGGGCAGGCTAAACAGATGCAGGTCATTCGTCTTTTCTGGGGACGTGATCTCGTTCGATGTTAAACCTTCGTCTCTTCCGTACACGCCTTGGTAACTTAATAGCCTGATCGGACAAGCAAAACAGTGCTGGATAGCTGGATGTGCCCAGGGTTTTCCTGGAATTCCTTGGAGCGGATATTCCTTCCCTCTCAGGACCGTACCGGCCCTCATGGTGTCTAGCTAGTTCAAGTACGGCCTGTCCGCCGAAAAGCGTTGCCCATGTAGCTCAATAAACCGAGCACCACAAATACGACTAGGGATGCCCACATAGGCAGGGTCCATGACCCTAACGTAAGGGATAAGCCGCCAATTACTCGAAACAGATGCAGGGCAGCAACCAACCCAAAGATACAGCTAGAGATAAGTAGGTACTTGCTCTTGTCCATATGTCGGCTCTCCCCATAGCAGGGCTATCTTCATGCCTTCATTCTGTCCCGCCCCCACTCAGGCTCGCAACTCAGTACGAGCGATTCCATATCTACCTACTCCAAGAAGACAACCAAGTCCTCCATATCCACCAACAAATAAGTACTAGCGAGCCCCCATAGACTAGATACTGAGTGCCGTTGGCCCAGAGTTTATCTCCAAAAGCAGGTACAAGAAGGACACCCAAAAGGATCACTTGGGCAATTTTTGCGGATACCAAAGCAAGGAGCAGAGTTGCCATCAACAAGAGTCCCCGCCCCAAGACTCTTAATCCCTGCGCTATCTCCTCGAGTCCTCGAACACGTACTATTCCAAGAGTTTCCATCCGTTCACCAAGAATAGACATCCATTTCGTAAGCCTAAGTTTCTGATCATTAGAAAGCCTCTCCCAGACGATTGGAAGAGCGAATCTAAGAGCGTACAAAACCGCTAGAACCAACGCTGCTATTACAACGAGACGTGCGACTAGCCCATATGCATCTGCGAGCCATTCCATGTTATACACTACTACCCAGATCACTAGGCCGACTGGGATTAGCCATAGCAAAGCCAAAAATCCCCAGAGGATGAGCGGGATTAGGAGAATTCCTAAGGCCACCGCGAAAACAGTTGCTATGAACCCCATGTCTTCATTCTGCCCCGCCCCACTCAGACCCGCAACTCAGGACGAGCAAAACAGTGCCGGATAGCTAGGTGTGGCTGGATGCCACGGAGAGACTAGAGGGCTAGTTGCCGTCCATGCCAACCACCGTCTAGGGAGACGGGGAGATCCCCACCAGTACCACCAATCGTTCCTCACCTCGGTTCCTGACCCCGTGCAGTACTTCTGATGGCGCCCACACGGTGTGGCCCACCCCCGCCTCACGCACCTCGTCACCGACCGTGAATTCCCCACGCCCCTCCAGCACGTGATAGAACTTGTCCTGACCCTTGTGCGTGTGGACTAGTTGCTCGACTCCGGGCTCCAGGCAATTCAGCCCTAGCAGCAGACGGGCGCTCTGGAACAGGGTCGCCTTGCCCACGCCACCATCCTTTCCGGGGATGTGGCTACGGTAGTCCTTGATCGCTTCCAAGTTGATAACGTTACCTCGCCTTGCCGACGTCGTGGCCGGGTGGACAGGGTGGATTGAGACTGAACATCTTAGTGATGGCCTCACGTCGGTAGTCGAAGATCGCCTCCAGCTGGCTCCGCACAACCAATGTGTGAACCAGCTGCCCTAAGAGGCCAAAAGGAAGTTCATATCGAACCATGTCAGTCACCTCGACACCATCGGGAACGGACCTGAAGAGATGAGAGTGGTGCCAACTCCTGTAAGGTCCCTTCAGCATCTTATCCGCAAACAGTGTGTTACCAACGTATTCGGAAATCCGTGACTTCCATATCATCGGGAAAATATGCCAACGAAATCGGTAGGTGATCTCGGTACCCTTACACACCCGTTCATCCGTGGAGGCCAGGACCTCGAAATGCATCCATGGGGGGGTAATCGCCTCGAGATTCATCGGGTCTTGGAAAAAACTGAAAACGGTCTCTAGGTCGCCCGGAACGACCTGTCGGCGCTCGAGCACGTAGGGGCTCATTCCGACTCCCTCCGCGCGAAACGATAGTGACCCACCATCCATTCACTTCCACTCCGATAGCCGAACAATTCCTCACAAGCAAGGAAGAAAACGCGCCAGCGATGGTACCAGCGCCTAGCACCCGATCCGTATGTCCCTTCGAAGATGCGGACGACCGCGTCACGATGTTCCTCTAGATTCTCCCTCCAGACGCGAGCCGTTCGGCTGTAGTGAAGCCCGGCCACTTTCCACCGTTCCTCCAACACCAGATCCCGGTCGAAGTGCGGCAGAAGATCGAATGAAGGCATGATTCCGCCGGTGAAGAAGTGCTGTCCCATCCAATTGTCAGCACCGGTAGTCTCGAAGATATAGGCTAATTCCCGGTGGCAAAACACGTGAATAAAGAGGCGCCCATCAGAACGAAGCCACCCACAAATACGCCTAAGCAGCTCATCGTAATTCCGCATGTGCTCTAACATCTCAATACTCACCACACGGTCGAACTGCTCACCTACATCGAAGTCGTTCATGTCAGTGGTTATTACCCGAACATTGCTCGGAGCTCGGGACTCGATGAATCGTCGCTGGGAAGTGGAATTCGACACAGCCGTGATCCGGCTCTTCGGGAAGGATCGTGCCATGTGGAGCGTCAGCGAGCCCCAACCACATCCGAGCTCGAGAACGTCCTGACCGTCTTCGAGCAAGGCCCGCTCACAGCTGATCTCAAGCATCCGACTCTCGGCTGCTGCCAGGTCACACGTCCCGTTGAGCCAGTAGGCACTGCTGTACTTGAGGTTTGGCCCTAATACGAGCTCGAAGAACTCAAGCGGCACCTCATAATGCTGCTCGTTTGCCTTGTCTGTCTCAAGAGCGATATGACTATTGGTTAGTTCGCCGGCAAAGTCAGTGGTGTCCATCCCAACGGCTGCGGTCCGAAGCCGCTGTCTTAGGAGATGCCTAATGCCGAGGCGGAGTGCTGGAAGCGGTAGTAGACCACGCTCGGCCAACGCAACAGCTGCGGACAAACTCACAGCACATCTGCCTTCGGTGGCCATGGGAAAAAAACGCTCGTGGTACGCTGATACACTCGATACCCATCGCCCCGGCTCTTGATTGCTTGCATCTCGGTGTAGGGGATGCCGGTAAGACGGAAAAGGAAGATCAACATCGCCACCGGCCCTATCCAGGTGAGCGCCGCACCTCCCCCGATAAGCACGTATGCCCACCAGTGGATCCATTCGAAGAAATAGTTGGGATGCCTCGAGTACCGCCAAAGTCCGGTCTGGCAGACAGCCCCTCGGTTGGTGGAGTCCGCTCTGAACCGAGAGAGTTGTTGGTCCACAACGGTCTCCCCAACGACAGCCACAATCCACACTGCGACCCCGGCCCACGCCATGGGACCAACGGGTCCACCGTGCATAGCGGCCAACATTGGAAGCGAGAACAAGACCGCTGCAAATGCCTGACCCTGATAAAACAAAAAGAAGAACGGAGCTGACCGACTTCCCCAATACGCGCGCATTGCCCGGTAACGCCCATCCTCCTCCTGATGCTTCAACACGCGGTCGGTAAGTAGATACCAGGCGAGCCGAAGGGCCCAGATGCTTCCGAGCAACCCAACCAGTATCCGTCGTCCAGGTTCTCCATCCACGAACCACGAAAAAAACACAGCCAAGAAAGCAAGCCCAGCTGACCAAGCGACGTCGACACTGGTAGCGTTGCGTGTCGCGAGCTGCCGCACCCAAAGCAGAGATAGAGCCGCCGCGAGCACCGCCCACCCGCTGAAGACCAAGGCCATCATGCCACCACCGAAGCCATATCACTCGTTCTGTCCATGTAGGCACGCGATGCTTCCGGCTTGGCGAACAGAAATTGGACATCACCAAGGACTGCCTCGTTGAAGCCAGCCTCACAGTACGCAAAGTAAAAGAGCCACAAACGCTTGAACTGTTCATCGTAGCCGAGGGAACAAATCCTCGGCCAGTTATGCACAAATTTATCCCGCCAACGTCGGAGCGTTTCCGCATAATGCGGTGTGATATCCTCTAGGTGGACAAGCCTCAAGTCGGTCGGAGCAGCGGCAGCAGTCAGCACAGACACAGCGGGGATGCAGCTACCCGGAAAGATGTATCGCTTGATGAAATCGAGCTCCTGACGGGCGGACTCGTAGTAGCGATCCTGGATCGTGATTGTTTGGATAGCCGCCTTGCCGTGGGGTTCGAGGAGATTCGCACACTGTTCGAAATACCTGCAGAGATATTGGTGCCCGACTGCCTCAATCATCTCGATGGAAACGAGCTTGTCATACGAGCCCTCAAGATCTCGGTAGTCCTGGCAGAGCAGCGTGACTCGCTCGCTCAGGCCGGCAGCTACAACCCACTCTGCTGCAAACTTGTGTTGTTTGGGGGAGATCGTTGTCGTCGTCACGCGACATCCGTAGGTCGACGTGGCATGTATGGCGAATCCCCCCCACCCAGTGCCAATCTCGAGAACATGATCCTCGGGGGTCAGCTCGAGCTTCCGGCAAATACGGTCATACTTCTCGATCGAAGCGTCACGCATTGAGCTTTGGGGTTTCTCGAAAATGCCGCATGAGTAGGTCATAGTGTCGTCGAGAAACTCTGCGAATAGATCATTTCCAAGATCGTAGTGCGCGAGAATATTTCGCTTACTTCCGAAACGTGTGTTGAGTTTCAGGTTATGGAACAACGCCCGAGCCGGTTGAGTCAGCCGAACGAACCCGGCTTCCAGACTGTCCATGATCTCACGATTGCGGAGAAAGATCTGGATTAGAGCCGTAAGATCGTCGACATCCCACCCACCCTCCATGAACGACTTCGCAACGCCCAAGTGCCCTCGGAGTATCAGAGCAACGAAAAAATTTGGATCGTGAACGGTTACGGTCGCGGACGGCCCCTCGCCTGACCCGAATACGACCAACTCCCCGTCGTACCGTAGGGCTAGGCATCCCGTGGTCAGTTTTTCTAGACGTGAGCAAACCGCAATCCATGCCATCCTATAAACAATACTCATGTAACCCGTTTGCTCGGGTGGACATAGAACGGGGTGCCCTTGATCCAGAGGCGTGCCGCCTGCCAGTAGATCGCCGCACCCACGCGGGCGGTCATCCAGGGATGAGAAGCTAGAGTTCTCGCCAAACTAACCGTGGTGATCTCCTCTCGCTCCAAATCCAAGGTCGCCTCAAACGCCTTTATCCCGGCGGATTTATTCTCCATGTGCACTTTCAGCCGGTCTGCCGGATCACTGAATTGCCACTCGTATGAATGGTCCATATCGAAGAAGGGTGAGACGTGGAACGCCTTGCCGAAACGGTGGCGGTAGCCCGTGGGAGTGCCGTCTTGAAAGGCAGAACTCAGCGCATACGTGTGGCGCTCATTCCACGGCGTGTTAGTGATCTCGACCAGAATCGTTTCGACCCGTTTCCCATCCGGCGCAAAACAATAGTAGAAGGTGGCGGGATTGATTACATAGCCGAAGTAGCGTAGGTGGGTCAGAACCCGTACCGGCCCCTCGGGACGACTACCAGTTTGGCGTTCGGCCTCGTCTCGGGCGGCTTCAGCCAATGGCTCCATTGGGTCTCCGAGATAGTCTGCTCTGCGGAACCATGCTGGAGCTGGCCTGCGGGCCGACCAGAGCCAACGCCCGTCGAAAACTTCGTAAAGCTCCTCAAGGTCCAGGTACATCATGAAAATTCGGTAACGAAAGTCGTGGGGTAACGGTGTCAAGCGTCGATGGTGGACTGTACCGACATACAAACAACTATTCACAGCTTCACCCCGAGTCGGCTGGAAACTTCGATCGCGCTGCGGACACCGTCTTCGTGAAAACCAAAACCCCAGTAAGCACCGCAGTAATGGGTGTGGTTAACACCGCTGATCTTATGATGCCGCCCCTGAGCCTCAATCCCGTCCAACGTGTAGAGAGGGTGCCTGTAGCTCGTCTCGTAAAGCACCGCATCCGGGTCAATCCAGTCGGGAGGGTTAAGTGTGACGCAGAACGTACGTTCGGCTGTGAGTGTCTGCAGCATATTCATGTTGTACGTCACGGTCACCGGTGCTTCTGGCTCCCCCTGTATGCGGTAGTTCCACGAGCCCCAAGCACCCCGTCGGCGTGGGAGGACGTCCGTGTCGGTGTGCAGGACAACGCTGTTCTCCTGATACGGGAGAGCACCGAGGACCTCTCGTTCCTCCGGACTGGGGTCATCAATAATCCCAAGCGCCTGATCCGAATGGCACGCCATAACCACCTCGTCGAAACGTTCTCCGTTCACAAGGACTTCGCCCAACCCCCGCCGAACCGTGTGCACGGGGCATCGCGTACGGATCCGATCACGGAACGGACGGATTAGTGACTTGACGTAGCGTGCCGAGCCACCCTCAATAACCCGCCACTCCGGACGGTCGTTCACAGCAAGCATTCCGTGGTTCTCAAAAAAACGCACGAAAAACTCAGCCGGCATCTCAAGCACGCTACGGGATGGCATCGACCACAACGCCGAGCCCATGGGCACCAGATAGTGATCGGCCATCCGGGCAGAATACCGGCCACTCTTTAGGTATTCACCTATCGACAAACCCTGTACACCCTTCAGAATCTCCTTTGGGGCTTCTCGGTTGAAGCGGAGGATGTCCCAGATCATTCCGTAATACCGGGGACTGAACAGGTTGCGTTTCTGGACAAAGAGTTTCCGGACCGTGGATCCGTTGTACTCGAGTCCCGTCCGGTCACAATGCACGCTAAAGCTCATGGTGGATGGCTGCGTCGGCACATCCAAACGCTTCAGGAGTTCGGTGAAAAGCGGATAGTTACGTTCGTTGTACACTATGAAGCCCGTATCAATGCTCCGCTCAACACCCCCGTACTCGTGGTGGATGGTGTTCACATGTCCACCGATACGATCACGGGCCTCAAAGACGGTGATGTCGTGCCGATGCTGGATCAGATGCGCTACGACCAGCCCTGACACACCGCTTCCCACAATAGCGACACGCATAGTTGGTTACACTCGAGAGACACCCGGGGCAGATGGCACAAGTCCAGGATTTGCAATCATTTCTTCACACACAAAGGTCGAATTATTTTCGGGATCTGGGACTCCGACCCAATTTGAAATCAGAAAATCGCCTGCGCAAAATACTGTTTATTAGTAGAGAGGATGCGACAGTGAAAAATGGGTGCTCCCCGGTACTGGAGTCTGGATAGCTGTACGGGGCTGGGTGCCACCGAGGGTGGTGGGCTAGTTGCCCTATTCTAGGTGCTCCCGGAAGGCCTTAGTAAGGCCTAGTGCCGCCGAGGCCAGCCGTCGTCGTTGCTAGGTACATGGAAATGGACCCTTCCGTTCAGTTCATGAGGCCCGTGAACTTCTTGATCGTACTCGTCCTCGTCTAGCGACCACAAGTAAATGTCACCTCCCACATGCAGGGGCATCTTCAACCCCTCCGCCGAAGTCAGGCCACTGAGACAGAGCCACCCACCTACATGCTCCGGTAGCTTCAAACCTTTCGCCGTAGTCAGGCCACTGAGGTAGAGGTTACCGCCCACTTGCTCCGGAAGTTTGAACCCTTCCGCCGAGATCAGACCACTGAGGGTGAGATCCCCGCCTACATGCTCCGGTAGCTT
>DEAG01000008.1:1710-49180 GCA_002346665.1 Gemmatimonadales bacterium UBA2988 | reverse complement strand
CTCAGTTACCCTCCGACTCCCTAATTAATTCCCTTTAGGAACTACCCACCGGCCTCAAAAGAAGCCGGTGGGTAGTTCCTAATTTCCCTAGGGAAATACTTGACTTGGGTTCCTTGCTTACCGCAGTGACTCCAGGTTCGGATTACTGTCAATTTCCTTCTGGCCAATCGGGAAGCAGGTAGCCCGCCCCGCGAGCGAACTGTCCTTGCCCTCGGCATTCCAACGGGACAGGTCATAGAATCCACGATGCTCCAACCAGATCGTGGCCAAACGCTCACGCTTCAATAACGTCCACGCCGCCGCCTCATCGGCCGGCTGTGCGAGGGCAGCTAGCCCCCCGCCCCACCTGGCAAGCGCCCGGCTCTCGTTAAGCAAGGTCGTCATCCCAGCTATATCACCCGACCGGAGCGCCGACTCGGCCCGGAGCACGAGCATCTCTGCACCGTGCACCTGCGGGACGTCAGAGCCCCGCTCGTTGTACTTGGTTTGGGGCCACGTCCTCCAGCCTCCTCCCCGGGTCGGCGGCGGTGTGCCTGAGTCGTCATGAAGCTTGGTCTTGGACCAGGGCACACGCGGATCATCTCCGTTGGCATCATAATGGTCGTTCCAGCCTCCGGGATTCCCCTGCATTGTGATGTAGCGGCTGGTGTACTGCTCATCGTACATCCGCAAATTCACACCAGACGAAGAGTACAGGGCCGACCAAACAAACTCACCCGGCACCAAGGCCGCGTCCGCTTCCGCACCACTCCAGTTACCCTGCCAAGCGCGCACGCTGGCACGGCCTCCCAGGGCCGCGTGTTTGGTGTCATCATCACCAGCAGCCGTCGCGATCGTTATGGCTTGGGTGAAGTAGCTCTCGGCTATTGGCCAGTGGGCCTCCCTGGGGTTCGCCCCACCGCCGTCGATCACCGAGTGGCAAGCCATTTCGCCCAGAAGCCGGTTACTTAACCCCGCGTACAGGTTCGCCTGGCCCGCGAGCTTATTCGAGCTATAATCAGTTAGGCTCTCCCCCAGTCGCGTCACACCCGCCGACGCAACCCACCGAGCCCTCTGCCAGCCATCCCAGGTCGTCTGTCGATCCACGATGTTGCCATCCAGATACCCGATGATGTGCTCACCCTGGTCGGATGTACCCCCCGTCATCTCGAAGGCCATCACAGTAGCGAACTGCGCTAACCCAGGGTTCAACGCCCGCGAATAGTCCGCGGACATCCCAGCCACTACGGCTCCAGCAAAGGACGGGTCATTCAAAGCCTCGTCCTCGATGAGGCCCGCGTTGGTCACTTCCATGAAGTCGCCGCAACCGGACATTCCGAACACGGCGACCACCAAGCCCGCCGCGGCAACCCGCATCTTTGTCGTTTTATATGTATTCACGATCCAATACTCCCTATGCGAGTTCAGAAATTGATGTTCAGCGACGCAGTGTAGGTCTTAAACCCGGGCATAGCGTGATAATCGTAGCTCGGGAACCGGCCGTAAGAACGTGACTCCGGGTCATTGCCCCAGTATTCGGTCTCGGTAAAGAGGTTAGCCCCGGAGAGCGTGAGCGTGGCCGCGTTGGTCCCGGGGATCATGCCATCCGGAAGCCGATAGCTCAAGTTCACGGAGCGGAGCCTGAAGAAGTCATTGCTCTCGTACCATCTGGGCGGCCGCTGGCGCGCCGGGTCGGCGCTGCACTTCGCTCTGATCTGGGCCGGCAGCAGGTTGTAGTCCGAAGGATCGCCCGCATTTTTCTTCTGTTCCGCATGCAGCGCGGGGAAGCAGGGCGAGAACGTCTGATTCAGTGTCATGCGCTGGCAGGTTTGGCACTGCAACCACGTGCCGCGCTGCCATTCAGCAAATGCGTTGATGCTCAGGTTATTCAGAATGGTCACGGTCGACCGGAAACCCCAAGTTTGCGTCGGATAGGAAGGCCCGTGGTAGTAATCGGTCTCGACGATGGGCTCCGCGAGCGCTGCTGCATTGGTAACCATCGACCCGAAGACGGCAGGGACGGGGTAGCCTTCCCGGACCCAACCTCTCGTACCCGAGAACCGGCTGAAGCCATACGGGATCTCCTCGCCCCCCGTGTCGAGCGCTTCGCTCTCGAGCAGACCCAACATAAAGCCGAGGTCCCATGAAAGATTGGCACTGCGTAGAACCCCAAGGTTCAGCGTGACCTCCGCCCCTTGGTTCTGCAGCGTCCCGACGTTCGACAGCTGGGGATCGAGGAAGCCCATGCTTGGAGGGCCCTGCTTGGGAATCAAAGCATCGTACGTAGTCTGCCGGTAAGCCGTGACCTCAGCGGTAAAGCGCCCACCGTAGAGGCTCGCGTCGAAGCCGACCTCGTACTCGCGACTCCGCTCAGGACCCAGATCATCATCCCCGAGCGCCCCCGGGGTGAACCCACCCTCATCGCCGCCTGAGACGATGGAGGTCCAGCTCCGCACGGCGTCGAACGCCCCAGGAGCCTTACCAGCCTCTCCCATCGCGAACCGGAGCTTCAAGCTCTCGAACGCCTCGCTCGTCCAGAAATCCATATCGGACACGACGAACGAGCCGCTCAGTTTTGGATATGCCTGAAGCCCGAAGCCCGACCCGAACGCGCTGTTCCCGTCAACCCGGAGCCCCGCGGTCAGGAAGAAAACGTCATTAATGCCGAACACTTGCTGAAAATACATCCCGGCATTGACCACTTCGAGCGCCTCGTCCGAACGGATGGTCTGATCGGCTCCGGCAACCAAGGTGGGCTTCTCAACCGGGCCCGGGAAATCCCGGATCCGGAAAGCGGTGTTCCTGCTGAACTCCCGGTAGGCCTGGAAGCCGCTAGACGTCGTCGAGCTCATGCCAAGCAGCGTTGTCCTAAGGTTGAGACCGTAATCGAACGTTGTCGTACGGGCCTCGAAATTGGTCTGATTATAATAGCCAGTAGGCCGCATCACGTTACCCACATGCTGGAAGTGGGCGGCCTCGATCACGTTAAGGTCATACCCGACCGCCAACCGGTGATCGAACCACTCGGTCGGGATGTGGCTCACGGTGAACCCCGTCACGACCTGCCTTCTCTTGTCCATGTTATCTGACTGGGAGAAGTGCAGACCGGCAGCAGGCTCACCACCCACCTGGACCGCCCCACGGAATCCCCGCTGCATCGGTGCGTTAAAGGCCTGGAAGCTGCCCGCCCCGCTGGGAGACCACTTTTGGTCGATCAGGCTCAGGCTAGAGGTCCACTCTGCGCGCAGGGTCGGCGTGAACTCCATGGTGAAGTTCGCCCGGACCCCTTTGTCTTTGTTGTATCCCACGCGGTCGTCCATGGGCTGGAACTGCGAACTCGCGCCATAGCCAATCCCGGAGCCATCGAGCGGTACGCCCTCGTCGCTATAGCGACCACTGATCGCGTAGGTCAGGCCCCCGGAGCCTCCCATCACTGAGAGGTTTTGCCGCTGGATTAAGGCCGGCTTGGCCCAATCTCCGTCCTCCGGGCACGTAATGTCGCGATACACCTGGCCTATCGATGTGACACGGTTCTTACAATTGAACCAGCCCAATCCATCCGGGTTTTCGAATGTATAGGCCCCGTCGAACCGGCTCTCGCCCGTTGCATCGGGACCCGCCCACATGAGGGTGTGAACCCCCATGCTCATACCGGCAGACCACTGAGTGGGCATATCTGCCGATCCCCGTTTGGTGAAGATCTGGATCACCCCACCGGATGCTTCCGTGCCGTAGAGCGTCGTGGCAGCCGGTCCCCGCACCACCTCGACCCGCTCGATGTCCTCGGCTTTGATGTGAGCAATGGGGTTAAAGTCGGCATCGTTCCCATTCTGGCGCGTACCCGTCCGCCGGGCGAACATCCGGACCCCGTCTACATAGACGAGGGGATCATCTCCCTGCGCGACGCTGTTGCGTCCACGGAGAGCGATATTGGGGGCCGACCCGGCCTGGGGACCACTCTGGGTCATCATGAGACCAGCCACCTGGCCCTGCAAAGCCGACGCAAGACTCGGGGCGGCCCTCATCTGAATGATTTCCGTGGCATCGATCCGAGAAACAGCCGTCCCGATTTCCCGCTGGCGGGCTCCGCCAGCCGCCCCGGTGACGACGATTTCGTCGAGTCCAAGAGCCTCCTCAGCCAGTGCGAAGTCCCTGACCACCGTCTCCCCTGCGGCAACCGTGACCTCCGCCGACTGTTGCCCGTACCCAATCCTCTGGGCCGTCAGCGTGTGTGTCCCGGCAGGTACGTTAAGCAGCAGATAACGTCCGTTCTGCTGCGAAAGTGCACCGATACCCGATCCGGCTATGAACACCTGGACAGCGGCCAACGAGGCCCCGGTCTGCGAGTTGGTCACTCTCCCGGTTATCTGCTGAGCACCGAGACTCGGCGCGAGCAACAGAAGAGTTGCTACGAACGACGTAATCAAACGGCAGTGGGACATCTTGAAAGCTCCCGCGTTGAGGAACAACTACTTGTAGACAACAGTGCAACTTGAAGGAGACCCCCCCAATATCCAGAGCAAGATACAGCCTTGTCGGTCTAACGCAAGCCTTTAGGATCCCCCAAGTGCTTCACCCCCCCAGGCCAGCAGAGGTGGCAGCAACAGGGCTGGATCACCACACCAACAGCGCGATTAGCGAGCCGAGGGCCTCCTCGAGGAGCACCCCGCCCACAGGTCGGGTCGCTCGCTATCGATCTACTCTAATTAGTAACGATAAGACTCGGGCTTGTAGGGTCCCTCCGGAGGGACCCCGAGGTACGAGGCCTGGTCTGAGGAGAGGTGGGTGAGCCTGACCCCGAGTTTATCGAGGTGAAGGCGCGCCACTTCTTCGTCCAACCGCTTCGGGAGCACATACACCTTGTGCTCGTAGCTACCGTGGTTTTGCCACAGCTCCATTTGGGCCAGCA
Organism: Gemmatimonadales bacterium UBA2988; assembly: GCA_002346665.1. Lineage (GTDB taxonomy): Bacteria > Gemmatimonadota > Gemmatimonadetes > Longimicrobiales > Gaopeijiaceae > UBA2988. Next base: position 44,292 of record DEAG01000008.1, on the reverse strand, counting down.
CCTGATTGGAGAAGCTGGCACTCATGACGAAACTCGGATGTCCCGTTGCACACCCCAGATTCAGCAGCCTCCCATCGGCAAGGATCAGTACGGAGTGCCCGTCGGGGAACACCCATTCGTCGTACTGCGGCTTGATATTGTTGCGTAAAACACCCCTTACCTTCTTCAGTCCGGCCATATCGATCTCGTTGTCGAAGTGGCCGATGTTGCCAACGATCGCTTTGTCCTTCATCTGTTCCATGTGTGCGGCAGTGATCACGTCCCGATTGCCCGTGGCGGTCACGAAGATGTCCGCGGTCCCCACCACGTCCTCGAGGGTTTTGACCTCGAAGCCCTCCATGGCCGCCTGAAGGGCGCAGATGGGGTCGATCTCGGTGACAATCACGCGCGCACCCTGTCCGCGGAGCGCCTGTGCACACCCCTTGCCTACTTCCCCGAAACCGCACACCACGGCGACCTTGCCCCCCATCATGACGTCCGTGGCCCGGTTGATCCCGTCCACCACCGAGTGCCGGCAACCGTAGATGTTGTCGAACTTGGACTTAGTGACCGAGTCGTTCACGTTGATTGCGGGGAAGAGCAAGGTTCCGTTGCGCTCCATTTCGTAAAGCCGATGCACTCCGGTGGTGGTCTCCTCGGACACGCCTCTTAGCCGCTGGGCGGTGCGGTGCCAGCGCTCCGGATCCTGGGCAAATGTCCGACCTAGCAGTTTGAGGACCACCCCCCACTCCTCAGGATCGCGCTCGGGGTCGAACTCCGGTACGCGCCCGGCGTGCTCGAACTCAACCCCCTTGTGAATGATCAGGGTGGCGTCGCCGCCGTCATCCACAATCAGATCAGGCCCTTGCCCGTCAGGCCAGAGCAGTGCCTCAGAGGTCGCCCACCAATATTCCTCGAGCGTCTCCCCCTGCCAGGCGAATACCGGGACCCCCTGAGGGTCGCCTGTCGACCCCTCAGGACCGACCGCAACAGCGGCCGCGGCATGGTCCTGGGTTGAGAAGATGTTGCATGAGGCCCAGCGGAGGTCTGCACCCAAATGCTTGAGCGTTTCGATCAACACGGCGGTTTGCACGGTCATGTGCAGAGAACCCATAACCCGCACGCCCGCCAAGGGCCTCTCCCCACCGTAGCGCTTTCTGAGCGACATCAGGCCTGGCATCTCATGCTCGGCCAGGAGGATCTCCTTCCGCCCCCATTCGGCCAGCGCCAGATCCTTAACCGCGAACCGGGGACGAGCCCTGCCCTCCTCCTCCCCTGACCGCTCCCGTACAGCTACCGTCTCCATCGCCCGGATCCCTCCAGTGGAGTTGTCTTGTAAGCGTTTAGATGACCACCCGCGCCCCGCAATGTGAGTCGCCGCTGCGAAGAGCAAGGGTCCGCATCCATGAACGTTCGCAGGCTTGCCCTCCATCCACAATGCGGAACCCCCCACAGGTGGAGGGGTGCAGAACTAGCGTGCCGTCTAATACTCACAAGGAATGGAGCGGAGCATGGCCTATCCGTTCGAGCTGCCGAAGCTCTGGTACGATTACACTGCAATGGAGCCTCACATCGACGCCAGAACGATGGAGATCCACCACACGAAGCACCACCAGGCGTACACGGACAAACTGAATGGAGCACTTGAGAATCACGAAGCTTTCCACGGATACAGCGACGAGCAGCTCCTGCGCGGCATCCATGGGCTGCCGGAGGAGATCCGCACCGCGGTGCAGAACCACGGGGGCGGGTACCACAACCACAATCTGTTCTGGCACGTGATCGCTCCTGGTGGCGGGTCTCCGTCCCAAGAGCTAGCCGGTGCTATCACCTCGGCCTTCGGCTCCTTCGATGGTTTCAAGACCAAGTTCAATGACGCGGCCGGCACCCGTTTCGGATCGGGCTGGGGCTGGCTGTGCGTCTCTCCTTTCGGGGATCTCCACGTGACCTCCTCCGCCAACCAGGACAGCCCGATGATGGGGGGGTCCACCCCCATCCTGGGCGTGGACGTGTGGGAACACGCGTACTACCTGAACTACCAAAATCGTCGGCCGGACTACCTGCAGGCGTTCTGGGAAGTAGTGAACTGGGACGAGGTGTCACGCCGCTTCTCCGCTTGCCGGGAAGGATGGGTCCGGTCTCTGACCGGCTGAGACGGTTGTTCCCAGGTGGGAATATCTAAAACTTAAAGGGAGGTGGCTGGCAGCCACCCCCCTTTGTTTTCCCCATATTACTAGCCAACACACGCCTTGGAGTGCCCATCCCAACCGACAGTGACACGCGAAACTTGTGCGATCGAATCCATATGTTTACTCATAGTGCTTCTTGGGATCCGGCCACACTTCCAACGACATAACTCGAAGGCACCATCACAATGCTTGTGCGCTCCGCTCCCAACCTTCTCGCCGCGGCATTTCTGGTCCTGACCCCCGGCTTGGCCAGCGCACAGAGCCTCGGGGGTTCTGCTTCCTCGCTCGACCGCCAGAACCGCATGGCACGAACCCACGATTTTACCTTCCTCGGCACGGTAAAACAGGTGAACAGGTTTGCCAGCCTGGGCTATTTGGTACGGGTGCAGCCAAACTCCGACTTCCGGCTACACGGTGTCTCGTTTCCGTACGCAAGGCCGGAGGTTCAGTTGTTTGTGGGTCGGCTTGCCTCCCAGTATCGTGCGGCGTGCGGAGAGCAGCTGGTAGTCACCAGCCTCACCCGCCCAGAATCGCGGCAGCCCCGGAACGCCTCAGACCGCTCCGTACACCCAACCGGCATGGCGGTGGACCTGCGGGTGAGCCGGAAGACCTCCTGCCGCCGTTGGCTCGAGAAGGTGCTCGTGGACTTGGAGCGGGCTCGAGTGTTGGAGGCGACTCGTGAGAAACGGCCGGCGCACTACCATGTTGCGGTCTTTCCCAAACCGTACGCGCGCTACGTGACGAACCTGTTGAACTCCGGCGTCGCGACCTCGACAACGCGCTATCGGGTCCGCGCTGGGGACTCGCTCTGGGCCATCGCCCGGAAGTTCGGCACCACGGTGGCTCGCCTACGTGAGGGGAACGGTCTCTCCTCGAGCCGAATCCTCACGGGTCAGGTACTCGACGTGCCGATCGCCTGACCGCCGCTAGGATCGAAGTGTGAACGGAGGGACCTATCGTGCGAAGGCCTTGGTCAATCCGAAAGATATGATCCGGGCCCGAGAGGAGGAGTTGCCGTGGGAGCACGTGGTGCTCTCGGTAGTGGTTCCTGCCTATAACGAAGTGCGCACCATCGAAACGCTGCTGCGTCGCGTCCGGCAAGTGCCTCTCCACCTTGAGGTGATCGTGGTGGACGACGGTAGCAACGATGGAACGCGGGATCTACTTCCGCGGCTCGAACAGGAGGGCCTGATCGACCAGCTCGTGTTCCACGAGGTGAACCAGGGGAAAGGGTCTGCGCTCCGCACCGGCTTCCGGGGAGCGACCGGGGATATCGTCGTGGTGCAGGACGCAGATATGGAATACGACCCCCTGGAACTGCCTCAGCTGATGGAGCCAATCCTCCGGGAGCGGGCCGATGCGGTATACGGATCTCGCTTTCTTGGGGGCGCGCACCGGGTGCTTTTCTTTTGGCATTCGGTGGGCAACCGAATACTGACTCTCCTGTCCAACGTGTTCACGGACGTGAACCTCACGGACATGGAAACCTGTTACAAGATGATACGGCGCGACCTGTTACAATCTCTGCCTTTGAGCGCAGACCGCTTCGGCATCGAGCCCGAACTCACAGCGCGGCTGGCGCAGGCGGGTGCACGCATCTACGAGATGCCCATAAGCTACCACGGCCGATCGTACGCAGAGGGCAAGAAGATCGGCTGGCGGGACGGCGTGGCTGCTCTCTGGGCGATCGTCAAGTTCAACTCCCTGGGTGTCCGGTCGGCTCCCTACGTGCCCCCGGAGGTCACACCATGGGAGGCACGCCGCCGGGCAGCGGGAAGCCCTGGGACGTGACCGTAACGGGCTGCAACTTCTATAAATCGTGGTGACATAACTACCATCAATAAGGCAAACCTCGACGAGGGGCGTTTCGTGCCACCTGAAAGATCCAAAGGAAGACCCATGCGTAACAACAAGGGCTTTACCCTCATCGAGCTCCTGATAGTGACGGTGATCATCGGGATCTTGGCGGCCATCGCCATCCCGAAGTTCTCCGCCTCCAGGGAAAAGACGTATTTCGCCGCGATGAGGGCAGACCTGAAGAACCTAGCGAGCCGGCAGGAGATCTACCACGCCGACGAACACTCATATACGACGGAGGCCGGGGCACTAACATTCGTTTCCTCCCAGGGCGTGACGGTTAGCATCGCCGCCTCGTCCTCAGGCTGGTCGGCGAGCGCCACGCACAGTGCACTCGGTACGAGCGAGGGCTGCGCCATCTATTACGGTACCGTGACCGCCCCCACCTCGCCCACCACTCCTACGTCTCCGGGCGAGGTAGCCTGCACGTCCTAGAGCGCTTTTCCCTAGGATAGGCAGCTGTTCAAGATGTCGGGACGGCGTGGCTCTGATAAATTTCCGGGCCACACGCCCCTTCGGGTGCCAGCTCGAGACCAATTACGAGGATCCCACGATTAACGAAAGCTCCGGTACCGACTGGTCGGCGACCGCGTCCCACGCCGGAGTTGCGATCCAACCGTGCGACATTTGCCATGGGCAGGTGGTGGTGGGTGGCGTTCTAGTGAGGCACAAAGAGTCGGCTCGCGTTGACCGATGGACCGGCCCGGGCGAGGTTCAACTGACCCTCCGGCCTGCCTAGAACTCCGGGGAAAGCCAGCAACCGCCTATGCGAAGCCTTTCATTCCGCACGGCCGGGGAGTCCCACGGTCGCGCGCTTATCGCGATTCTGGAAGGGATTCCGGCCGGCCTGTCCGTCTCGATGGAGAAGGATGTCGACCCGGAGTTGCGACGCCGTCAAGGTGGGCACGGCCGTGGGCGGCGGATGCAGATCGAGACCGACAAGGCCGACTTGCTGGCAGGGGTGCGGCTCGGAGAGACTCTAGGCTCACCGATTGCTCTGGTGGTGTGGAACAAGGACTCGGAGAACTGGACAGCTGCCATGAGTCCGGTCCCTCCCGAGCCCGACTCCAACCCGAAGGCGCTCCGATCCTTGTACCTGCCGCGTCCCGGTCATGCAGACTTGGTGGGCGTCCTCAAGTACGACCGCCGTGACACTCGCGACGTGCTGGAACGGGCAAGCGCGCGGGAGACCGCCGCGCGGGTGGCCTGTGGTGCGGTCGCCAAGCGCCTGCTAGCTGATGTCGGTATCCGGATCGGTAGCCATGTGGTGAGCATCGGGGACGTAGCTGGACGTCCGGTCGAATCCCTTCCCGAAGACCTGAATGCCGCGGTGGACGGGGATCCGGTACGCTGCCTCGACGCCGAGGCGTCAGCTCGCATAACCGCCGCGATTGACCGTGCTAAAGAAGAGGGTGACACGCTGGGAGGAGTGTTCGAGGTGGTCGCCACGGGGGTCCCGGTGGGCCTCGGCAGCTACGTCTCCTGGGATTCCAAGCTAGACAGCCAGCTGGCGGGTGCGATGATGTCCATTCAGGCGGTTAAGGGTGTCGAGATTGGGCTCGGCTTCGAGGGCGCGAGGCGTCCGGGTTCGGGCGTGCACGATCCCATCGAGATGGCCCCGGACAAGCCGCGAACAGGTTCGATCGGCCGTTCCTCCAACCGGGCGGGTGGCTTGGAGGGTGGAGTGACTACAGGAGAGCCAGTGATCGTTCGGGGCGCGATGAAGCCCATCTCGACCCTGCGTCGTCGGCTTCCCTCAGTTGATCTGCGAGACGGCTCCTCTGCCGATGCCGCTGTTGAGCGGAGTGACGTTTGCGCGGTGCCTGCTGCTGCCGTGGTGGGCGAGGCTATGGTGGCGCTGGTGCTGGCCGACGCGGTGCTCGATAAGTTTGGTGGTGATTCGATGGGCGAGCTTCACCGGAACATCAGCGGGTATCTCAATCACCTGGACAAACGCGGCTTCGGCGAGCGCTGACGTGGCCGGGGAAGGGGAAACACTCCCCATGAGTCCGGGCACCGGCGGACGAAATGTTTCCCGGATGGCAACGTCTGCCTGGGAGCGGGTTGTGCTCGTCGGGTTCATGGGAAGTGGAAAATCCACAGTCGGTCGCCACCTTGCCGTGCGACTGGGCTGGGTCTTCGTAGATCTGGACGAGGCGGTGGAGGCGGCTACTGGGGCCAAGGTCGCGGACCTGTTCCGCACTCACGGGGAGCATGCATTTCGCCAGCTCGAGGCGGAGGCTGGCGTCGCTGCGACAGCACGGGTCCGGGTGGTGATCGCACCGGGTGGTGGGTGGTCGCTTGTCCCTGGCCGACTGGATGGCTTGCCGGATGGCACTCTGACGGTTTGGCTCCGGGTCACGCCCGAAACAGCTATTCGAAGGGCAACCGGTACCACGCGTGTGCGGCCCCTCCTCTCGGGACCGGACCCTGCGGCCAGAGCCAGAGAGCTTATCCAGGAGCGAGAGCCAGCGTATAGCCGTGCGCGGCTGCAATTGGACGCCGACCGGGCTTCCCCTTCTTCCCTGGTGGATGCGATCGTTGCCTATATGGAACGGAGCGAATGAACAGGAACAGCCCCAAGGCAGGAAAGCGGCTCGTCATAGTCGAGTCCCCCGCAAAGGCCCGTACCATTCAACGGTACCTAGGCCAGGGCTACGATGTGGTGGCTTCGGTCGGTCACATCCGAGACCTCCCGCCGAAGGAGCTGGGGGTGGACGTGGACAATGGCTTCGAGCCGAAGTACGTGACCATCCGTGGCAAGGGCAAGGTCATCACCGACCTCAAGCGAAAGGCAAAGGGGGTCGTGGAGGTTCTGCTCGCAACCGATCCCGATCGGGAGGGTGAGGCAATCGCCTATCATGTCGCGGAACAGTTAGGGGACCCCACCGATACGGACTACTTCAGGCGTGTCCAGTTCCACGAAATCACCCGTGATACGGTGCGCCGCTCGCTGGAAAGCGCCGGAACCTTGGATATGAAGAAGGTGGAGGCGCAACAAGCCCGCAGGATTCTTGATCGGTTGGTGGGCTACCAAGTGAGTCCCTTCCTCTGGAAGCCAATCTTCCCGGGGCTATCAGCGGGGCGGGTACAGACAGTCGCACTGCGGGTCATCTGGGAGCGCGAGGAGGAAATTCGCGCGTTCCGGTCACAGGAATACTGGTCCGTCACCGCTCACCTGAGCAAAGATGGCCAGGACTTCGACGCCAAGCTTCACCATACTGAGGGCAAGGCTGTTCACCTGGGGAACGAGTCCCAGGCCAGCGCGGTGCTGGCCGACATCCAGGACGCCGATTTCCCCGTCACCGAGGTGAAACGTAGAGAGCGCCGGAAAAATCCGACGGCTCCTTTCACCACGTCCACTCTCCAGCAGGAGGCTGCCAAGCGGATACGGTTTTCCGCCCGCCGCACCATGACCACCGCCCAGCGACTGTACGAGGGTGTCGAGCTGGGAGCTCGTGGAGCGGTGGGTCTGATCACGTATATGCGGACCGATTCGACGAGAGTAGCCGGGGTGGCGGTGGAGCAAGCGCGGACCTGGATTGCCGAGGAAATGGGCAAACAGTTCGTGGCCAAAGCGCCACGCTACTGGGCAGAGAAGAAGCAGAAAGGTGCGCAGGAAGCCCACGAAGCGATCCGTCCTACGGACGTGACGATCCATCCGACCGAGGTCTACCAGCACCTGGCCGATGACCAGGCCCGGCTCTACGAGCTCGTATGGTTGCGGTTCGTTGCGAGCCAGATGGAGCCTGCAGTCTACGACACGACCACGGCGGACTTCGACGTGCAGGGCACGAATAGCACGCGCGTCCATCGGTTCCGGGCCACGGGATCAGTGGTGAAGTTCGAAGGCTTCACCAGACTCTACCTGGAGGCTGCGGAGAGTGGCGATCACCGCAGGTTGGACGATCTGGAGCCCTTGCCGGTGCTGGACGTCGATGACCGTTTTTCCTGGAATGGTGGGGCAGGATCGGTAGGCGTGGTGGGGCAGGTAGAACCAAAACAGCATTTTACCCAGCCGCCTCCACGCTACAGCGAGGCTAGCCTGGTGAGGGCGCTTGAAGAGCAGGGAATCGGCCGGCCTTCTACATATGCCCAGATCATCTCGACCATCCAGGACCGCAGCTACGTGGAGATAGAAGATCGGCGCTTCCACCCAACCGGCCTGGGGGAGGTCGTGGTCAAGCTCCTCGTGAAGGTCTTCCCAGACATCTTCGAGGTGGCTTTCACCTCGCAGATGGAGGGGCAGCTCGACCAGGTCGAAGAGGGCGAGGTCGATTGGCAACAACTGCTGGGCCGCTTCTATCCACGGTTGCGCGAGTTGCTCGCTGCGGGTGAGGGTCGCTCGGACAAGATCGTGCGTGAGATCCTGGCGGCAGAAGGGGATACCTGCGACCTGTGCGGCAGGCCGATGCAGGTACGCTTCAACAAGTTCGGCAGTTTTCTAGGCTGCTCCGGATACCCGGATTGCAAGGGTACCCGGTCCCTCGATCAGGGTCGCGCCGAGGAGAATCACCTGGGCGTAGACCCGGCGAACGGCCAGCCCGTGTTCCTGAAGGAAGGACCCTACGGGCCGTACGTAGAGCGCTCCGCTGCGGACGAGGGACAGAAGCCGAGTCGCACGAGCCTCCCCGCAGGTCGCAAGCCAGCCGACGTGGATCTTGCCTACGCATTGCGCCTGCTCTCGCTTCCGCGGTCACTCGGACTTGATCCTTCCTCTTCTGAGGAAGTACTGGCCGGGCTTGGCAGATACGGCCCCTATGTGCGGCGCGGAAAGACCTTCGCCAACCTGCGCTCCGAGAACGAGCTGTTCGGGGTGGGACTCGAAGAAGCGCTCACGCGTCTTGCCCAGAAGCAGTCCGGGAAATCGGTGCTTAGGGAGCTGGGGCCTCATCCTGAAAGCGGGAACGATGTCCAGGTCCTTTCGGGAAGGTACGGCCCCTATGTGAGCGACGGTGAAGTAAACGCTACCATCCCGAAGACCTGGGATCCACTCGAGGTGGGGATGGAGGAAGCCGCTGGCCTGCTCAGAGAACGGGCTGCCAAGGGTGGCGGAAAGGGTCGACGACGCCAGCGCGTGGCGGTCGGCGGAGCCCAAAAGGCAGCCAAGAAGGGAGCTAAAAAGGGAGCCCGAAAGGCAGCCAAAAAAACCACCCCTGAGAATGACGCGTAAGGTGAATAGCGGTGGAACGGGCCCCGATGTCGTAACGGTAGTGGGCGGCGGACTGGCGGGCTGTGAGGCTGCCCTCCAGCTCGCGTACCGGGGTCACCTGGTGCGTTTGGCCGAGATGCGTCCGATCCGGGGAACCCCAGCGCATCGCACAGATAGACTGGGTGAGCTGGTGTGCACTAACTCGTTCAAAAGTGAAGACCCCACCAACGCCCACGGACAGCTCAAGCGTGAGATGAGGGCGCTCGGATCTGTGCTGCTGGATTCTGCGAATGCGTCACGGGTACCGGCTGGGTCTGCACTGGCAGTGGACCGTGCCCAGTTTTCGGAAGCCATGAGCACAGTGGTCGCGGGGCATCCTGCCATCCAGGTAGTTCGAGAGGAGGTCGTGAAGCTGCCGCCCGGGCCTGCCGTAGTGGCGACTGGCCCGCTCACCTCCGATGCGCTTTCTGTTTCCATACGGGCGTCCCTCGGGGATCAGGGACTGAGCTTCTTCGACGCGATTGCTCCGGTGCTCGACCGGGACTCCCTAAACAGCACAGTGGTGTTCGAGGCCGGTCGCTTCGACGAGTCGGCTGACTACCTGAACTGCCCCATGTCGAAGGAGGAGTACGACGCATTCATCGCGCTTCTCCGCGACGCCGAAGTGCACGCTGGGCAGGACTGGGACACGGTTCCGTATTTTGAGGGATGCCTCCCCATTGAGGTAATGGCAGATCGCGGTTGGGACACCCTCCGATTTGGACCGATGAAGCCCATCGGTCTCACCGATCCGCGGACAGGATGCCGGCCGTGGGCGGTGGTTCAGCTGCGCCGTGAGGACAGGGCCGGACAGATGTGGAACATGGTGGGGTTCCAGACAAGGCTGAAGATTCGGGATCAGGCGAGAGTGTTCCGCTCGATTCCGGGCCTGGCCGATGCCGAGTTTCTGCGCTGGGGATCCATCCACCGTAACAGCTATCTCAACTTTCCTGGACGGCTCTCGGCCCACGGCGCTCTCCCCGCTAGGCCGGACCTCGTGTTCGCTGGTCAGCTCACCGGTGTCGAGGGCTACACAGAATCAGCGGCATCAGGGATCCTGGCGGGTATCAATCTCGACAGAGTGATTGCGGGACTCCAACCCGTCCTGCCTCCCCCCACCACGATGCTGGGCGCGCTATCCCGCTATCTGCGGGAGAGCGAACCTGGGCGTTTCCAACCCATGAACTCGAACTGGGGGTTGGTGGATCCCCTCCCCAACCCGCCTCGCGAAAAGCAAGCGAAGCGGGAACGACTTGCGGAGCGGGCACAGGGTGATTTCCTGGCCTGGATAACGGGGGAAGGCGTTGTGGGTCCTCATCTATTGGCTCGGGCAGCGGGCTGAGACAGTGACTGTAGCGGGATCCGGTGCGACCGAAGCCCCCGTAGCAGCTTTCCTCCGCCAGCTGGCTGACGAGCGTCAGCTCTCGCATAATACAGTAGCGGCCTACCGTAAGGACCTTGGGGATCTCCGGTCTTTCCTAACCACCTACCACGGTACGGCGGACTGGTGCTGGGAGGACGTGGATCGTCTGACCCTGCGCGGTTTTCTCGGCTGGTGCACCCGCAAGGGCCTGTCGCGGCGGACCGTGGCACGCAAGCTGTCAGCGACACGATCCTTCTTCCGATACCTACACGTAGAGGACCTCCTTCCCGCGAACCCGACCCGGGCTGTGCGCGCACCCCGGGCCGAGCGACGGTTGCCGGGCCGTCTTGGCCGCGGAGAGGTGGAATCGCTTTTCCAGCTGGTGGAAGCCGGAGCGTCAAAGAACACTCTGGCTGGCACCCGCGACCTTGTGATCCTCGAGCTTCTGTACGGCAGCGGGCTCCGGCTCTCTGAGCTTCACGGACTCGACATGCAGGACTTGGACCTAGTTGGGGACCAGGTTAAGGTGCGCGGGAAGGGGAGGAAGGAGCGCATCGTACCGCTGACCCGAACCGCGGTGAGCGCGGTGCGACGTTACGATCCACGCCGCACCGAGGCACTGGCCGGCAACACTCCGGCCGCCGACCGGCGTGCGCTTCTACGTTCACAGCGGGGCCGGCGCCTCTCTCGCCGTGCGATCCAGAAGAGCATCCAGCTCCAGCTCGAGGCCACAGCTAAACGCCACGGTCTTTCCGCCCATTCACTTCGCCACAGTTTCGCCACCCACCTTCTAGACGCTGGGGCGGATCTCATAGCCGTCAAGGAACTACTGGGCCATGTCTCCTTATCCACCACGCGCATCTACACGCATACCTCGCGCGAGCGCCTCAAGAAGGTCTACAAGGACTCCCATCCCAGGACCTGACCGGGGTGCAGCATAAGGGGCACTCGACTACCCCCACCTCACTTGTGCCATTTTGGCTGGCCCCACCCCCTGTTATTCTATTAGGCTCCGGTGTCCTTCAGGTACCTCACTCGAGAACGGAGCAGCGTGTGCAGCACAAGACTAGGTCCACCACTGTCGTCGCGGTTCGCAAAGATGGGGATACGGCGGTCGGGGCCGACGGCCAGGTGACAATGGGGGAAGTCGTGGTGAAGACCACGGCACTCAAGGTCCGGGAACTCCGCGGTGGGCAGGTCTTGGCTGGGTTCGCGGGTGCAGTGGCCGATGCCTTCACCCTTTTTGAGAAGCTCGAGGAAAAACTCGAGCGCTATCCGGGAAACCTCACCCGGGCGCTGGTCGAGCTGGCAAAAGATTGGCGCACAGACCGCTACCTACGCCGACTGAACGCCCTGTTGGTGGTTGCTGACAAGGACCACGTATTCATGGTGAGTGGTGACGGCGACGTGGTCGAGCCCGACGACGATGTGGTGGCGATCGGATCAGGTGGGCCTTACGCGCTATCCGCAGCGCGCGCGCTCCGCACCCATTCTGGTTTGGATGCCGCAGGGGTCGTACGTGAGGCTCTCATGATCTCCGGGGAGATCTGCGTCTACTCGAACCGGGAGATCAATGTCCTGGAACTCACGGGCGGCAAGCCATGAGCGGTCTGCCAGCGGACACGGTGCCAACTCTACCCGGTCCCGAAGAAGCGGCTCCTCCTCCGTGGCTGGAGGAGCTCACGCCTCACCAAATCGTGACCGAGCTCGACAAATACATTGTCGGCCAGGACAACGCCAAGAAGGCGGTGGCCATCGCTCTCCGCAACCGATGGCGCCGCCAGAGAGTGGCGGACGATATCCGTGAAGAGATCATGCCCAACAACCTCATCCTTATCGGACCTACGGGGGTGGGGAAGACTGAGATCGCTCGTCGGCTAGCGCGTTTGGCCGGCGCGCCCTTTGTCAAGGTGGAGGCCTCCAAGTTTACCGAAGTCGGCTACGTGGGCCGCGACGTGGAATCGATGGTCCGCGATCTGGTCGACGTCGCGATCAACATGGTACGAGCCGAGCGGGAGGACGACGTCGCTGAGGTAGCCGACGCACACGTTGAAGAGCGCCTCCTCGACCTCCTGCTGCCTGCGTCCGCCGAGGTGGACAAGGACCCGGGGGAGAAGCAGGGACCGGACGACTCGCCCGCGGATCACTCGCATCAGCTCTTCGTTGCGGGTCCGGGCGGGGTCGACCCCCGTCCGGCTGCGGCATCGGAGGTCACTGACCTTCCGACCAGACGCGCGCGCACTCGTGAGAAGCTCCGTAAGCTGCTCCGGGGCGGGAAACTGGAGGACCGCGAAGTGGAGGTTGAGGTCAGCCAGACCGCCAACCTCGAGGGGATGATGATTCCCATGGGCGGAGTGGAGGGGATGGACCACAACTTCACCGAAATGCTCCAGGACATGCTGCCCCGTAAAACGAAGCACCGCAAAGTCACAGTAGCCGAGGCACGCCGTATCCTGTTTCAGGATGAGCTGGACCGCCTAGTCGACATGGATGAGGTGGTAAACGAGGCGCTCGAACGTGCCGAAGATATGGGGATGATATTCCTCGACGAGATCGACAAGATCGCGGGCGAGCGTGGAGGAATGGGTCCGGATGTCAGCCGGGAAGGAGTGCAGCGTGATCTCCTGCCCATCGTCGAAGGCTCCACGGTGACCACCAAGTACGGAGTTGTGCGCACCGACCACGTTCTGTTCATCGCGGCCGGTGCATTCCACGTCGCTCGTCCCAGCGACCTGGTCCCTGAGCTTCAGGGACGCTTTCCGATCCGTGTAGAGCTGACTTCTCTCAGCGAAAAGGACTTCATCCGGATCCTCAAGGAGCCCGAGAACGCACTCCTCAAGCAGTACACCGCGCTGGTAGCCACCGAGGGAGCCACGCTGGAGTTCCAAGACGATGGAATCGACGAAGTCGCTCGCATTGCCATGCAACTGAACGAGCGCATGGAGAATATCGGGGCCCGAAGACTCCAGACGGTGATGACCACTCTGCTCGAGGACACACTTTTCGGACTTCCTGAGAGGGGTGCCAGAACGCTACGGATCGACAAGGAATTCGTGCTACAGCACCTCGAGGCGATTGTCGACGACGAGGACTTGAGGCGCTACATCCTGTGATCACCAAAGGCTCGATGGCCAAGCGGGACTTCCTGGCGATTACCGACTTCTCTCGGGACGAGCTCAAGGCGCTGTTAGCGTGCGCGGCCCGGCTCAAGAGTGGAGCGGAGCAGGATCACGCGCTCGAGGGTAAGACCCTCGCCATGATTTTCCGGAAAAGCTCTACGCGTACCCGGGTGTCGTTCGAGGTGGGCATGTATCAGCTGGGCGGCCACGCCCTCTTCCTGTCCGACCGGGACATCCAGATCGGCCGGGGCGAGTCGCTCGCAGACACCGCTCGTGTCCTGTCGGGTTTTGTGGAAGGAATAATGATCCGCACCTACAAGCATGACGAGGTAGTTCAGCTGGCGCGGTTCGCCACCGTACCCGTCATCAACGGTCTCTCCGACCTCCTCCACCCCTGTCAGTTGCTGGCGGATCTCCAGACCATGCAGGAGGAGTTCGGTGAGGAGCTGGAGGGCCGTCGCGTAGCATGGATCGGGGACGGCAACAACATGGCCAATTCGTGGATCAACGCGGCCGGCCAGCTGGGGCTAGAGCTCCGCCTCGCCTGCCCCGAGGACTATGAGCCCGATCCCGCCGTCTTGGCGCGTGCCCGGGCGGTCGGCAACGTACGGCTGATGCGGGATCCGCGGGAGGCTGTAGCTGACGCGCACGTGGTCACTACCGACGTGTGGGCTTCGATGGGACAGGAGGGACAGGCTGCGGAGCGGACCCGTGCCTTCACCGAGTTCGTCGTCGACGACCGTTTGATGACGCAAGCTTCGCCCGGCGCGATCTTCCTCCACTGCCTCCCGGCCCACCGCGGCGAGGAGGTCAGCCCTGAAGTGATCGACGGGCCCTGTTCTCGCGTTTTTGTCGAGGCCGAAAACAGGCTCCATGTCCAGAAGGCGCTCCTGGTCAAGCTGATGGCAAATCGCCCCGAACCCGGGATGCGTTGATGGAAGACACCCTCCGGAAAACGCCGCTTCACGGCGAGCACGTCGGTCTAGGTGGAAAAATGGTGCCTTTCGCCGGCTATGAGATGCCCGTGCAGTATCCGACCGGCATCACCGCGGAGCACCAGGCGGTGCGCGAGGCGGCTGGGCTGTTCGACGTCTCGCACATGGGGGAATTCGTAGCGCGGGGTCCTGACGCGTTGGGGTTGATTCAGCGGGTTGTCGTCAATGACGCTGCCGCCCTGGAGGTGGGCCAGGCCCAGTACTCGGCGATGTGCCGCACCGACGGGGGCATCATCGACGACCTCCTTGTCTATCGCTTCGCCGACCGCTGGATGCTTGTGGTGAATGCCTCCAACCGGGATAGGGACTGGGAGTGGATCACCCGCCACGTAAAGGAGCTCGACGTCCAGCTCGAGGACCGTTCCGACGAGACCGTCCTGATCGCCCTGCAAGGTCCCCGGTCTCGCCGGATCCTCGCGTTGATCACCGACCTCGATGTGGAGGCGATCGCCTACTATCGCTTTGCCGAGGGTAGAGTCGCGGGTAAGGACGCAGTCATAGCCGGTACCGGTTACACCGGGGAGGACGGATTCGAGCTGTACCTGAAGGCCGACGATGCGGTAGCGGTGTGGAGGGCGCTGCTCGCAGCTGGCCGCGCCAGCGGGCTCGTTCCCGCGGGTCTGGGCGCCCGCGATTCCCTTCGGCTCGAGATGGGGTACATGCTATTCGGCAACGACCTCGACGAGGACCACACCCCGCTCGAGGCTGGCCTCGGATGGATCACGAAGCTGGAAAAGGGAGAGTTCAACGGACGCACTGCGCTGTCTGCTCAAAAGGTTCACGGAGTTAAGCGCAGGCTGGTCGGAATCAAACTCAAGGAGCGTGGCTTCCCGCGACCCGGCTACGAGGTGCTCGAGGACGGCCAGCCCGTGGGCGTGGTCACGTCCGGCACGGTCAGCCCTAGCCTGGGAATCGGTATCGCGTTGGCATGGGTTCCGGCGCGGCTCGCCGGCCCGAGGACCGAGCTTGCAATCAGCTTGCGCGGCAAGCCTGTCCGGGCGGAAGTGGTGCGGCCACCGTTCTATACCACCGGATCGATTCGCCGGTGAAGGTGGGCCCATCTGGACCTTTGCGCGTGGCATTGCTTACGGTGAGCGATGCCTGTGCCCGGGGTGAGCGGAAGGATCAAAGCGGCGACGCCGTCGCTGCATGGTGCCAGGAGGTGGGCCACCGACTCATTGCTCGTAACGTGGTCCCCGACGAGACGCATCACATCACCCCGCTCCTGCTGTCCTGGGCCGACGGCAGCGCTATTGACCTGGTCCTCACGACCGGGGGTACCGGCTTCGGGCCGCGCGACGTCACACCCGAGGCCACCCGCCCGGTCCTCGAGCGGGAAGCCCCAGGGCTGGCAGAGCTTCTCCGCCGACGGGGTGAGAGCAGCACCCCCTACGCCGCCCTCTCCCGCGGTCTCGCGGGGACTCGGGGAGCGGCGCTAATCGTCAACCTACCTGGCAGCCCCGGGGGTGTCCGTGACGGCCTTACGGTGCTGGATCCCTTGGTCGGACACGTGATACACCTGCTCCGCGGAGAGGCCCCATCCCACTCGCCGCCGCGGGTAGACTCGTGAGCTCTGTACTGATCTCGACCCACCACTTGCCGGTGGCTGGGCGCCTACGCGAGGCGTTCCGAGCGCTGGGCTATCGGGTCGACCTGGTCACTCCCTCCGAAGACATCACCGAGGCGAAGGGGCCGGTTCTTCTAGTCGTCACCGGCGGCGTCAAAGAGACCGCGGCGCTGGTTCACCAGGCGGGGGAGCTGGACCTGCCCGGGCTGATGGTGTCGCCGGAGCGGGAGGTGCCTCCCCAAGAGCCGGGCGGGGTCATCATGGACACGTTCGGGCCGGGGACATCAGCCGAGGATGCTGCGGTGGTTGGCCACCGCATCGTTGAGCGGCGGCGCCTCCAGCAGGAGACAGGGATCATCGGCGAGACCGAGCCTATGCGCGAGGTGCTCGAGCGCGTGGTCCAGATCGCACCCGTGGTCTCCTCGGTCCTCATCACCGGCGAATCCGGCACCGGCAAGGAACTCGTCGCACGTGGAGTCCATGCGTTGTCTCCGCGACGGCACAAGCCTTTCATCGCCGTAAACGTAGCCGCGCTCCCGGACACTCTGCTCGAGAGCGAGCTGTTCGGGCATGAAAAAGGCGCGTTCACGGGCGCAGTAGACTCACGGCGGGGCCTGTTCGAACTCGCCCACAGGGGCACCATCTTCCTGGACGAAATCGGTGAAATGCCGCTGGTCACACAGACCAAGCTCCTGCGCGTACTAGAGCAGCGCGAGTTTCTCCGGGTCGGAGGCGAGGAATCGATACAGGTGGATGTACGCATCATCACAGCGACCAACCAGGATCTCCGGCAACTTGTCGCCCTGCGGGAGTTCCGACGGGACCTTTACTACCGCATAAACGTCCTGAGCATCCACCTACCTTCGCTGCAAGAGCGTAAGGAGGACATTCCGCTGCTGATCAGCGAGTTCGTGCGCGAAGCAAGCCTGCGTAACGAACGACTGTTCCCGGGAATTACGCCCGCCGCCATGGATATCCTCAAAGCCTACCACTGGCCGGGCAACGTACGCGAGCTCAGGAATCTGGTGGAGAGCATGGTGGTGCTCGCACCCGGACACGAGATCGTGCCGGCCGACATCCCGCCCGAGGTGCGTGGTGTCGGTGGGGCCCTCGTGCCTGCGCTCATCCCACGGACGGGTGAGGGAAGCTTGCGGCCTGAACTCGAGTTTATTTTCCGCACGCTGGTGGAGATGCGTGTGGATATGGACGATCTGCGTCGCGAGTTCGAGGCCTATCGCGGGGATCTTTCGATGCATCCGGCCGCGAGTGCAATTCCGGTCGACATGCGTATCGCTTCGCAATCAGAACCCCCGACCTCGCACGGCAACGGTCACCCACTCCCGCCGGAAGAACACGGTGTGGTCGTATACCGAAGCGGGATGACCATGGAGGACCTCGAGCGGGCTGCAGTTCTCGCGGCACTCGAAGAGGAAGGGGGTAATCGCCGCCGCGCCGCGGAAGCGTTGGGCATCGGAGAGCGCACTCTGTACCGCAAGATCAAAGAGTACGGTCTGTAGACCTGATCCTAGAGCGGACCCAACCCGGCCCGCGCGACCGCGCGACCGTGCTCCAGCTCGAGCCTGCGCAAGATCTCTTCCCAACCGGAGCTAACTCGGGAAGCGTACTCCACTGCGAGGGCTTGTTCCAGATCTATCCCCTCGGAAAACGCGTACACCGCGAGTTGGGCATCCTCTTGCCTGAGGCGCTCTTGCCCCCATCCGGTGGTGAGAGGGCGGATCAGAAGGGGGCGCTGTAGACGGCCTCGGTTATCGATCTGCACGTCCTGAGGACGGAATGACGCGCCGGGTGTGAGGCTAAAGAACGAAACCAGGAAGAGTGAAGCGTCGCCTACTCCTGTTTGGCGTGCTACTTCCTGGCGATGGACCGCGGCGAGCGAAGAGAGGCGCGACCACGTGTCGGGCGCCGTAAGCCGGATAACCCACTCCTCGAGAGGGGTCACTTTGAGGACGATCTCCTCCGTCCGAAGCGTCAACGTAACGTCGTCCTGGAACAGGCTACCATGGCCAGAAGGCACCAGCAGCTCTGTCACCCGGGTTGCACGGGGCGGGGACCGCTCGGTACTCGTTCCCATCGCGGCCGTGCAGCCCTGCGCCGCCACCGTCGCGATCAAGGCAGCGGCCCCGGGCCCTATCCAACCGCCCCGCGCACGCCCCCGGCCACCTGGCTCAGGCATCTTCTGACTCCTCGTCCTCCAGTAGAGAGTCTAGAGCGATCAGGAGCTCATCGCGGCCTTCTCCCGTGTGGGACGAGAAAGGCAGGAGCTGCTGGACGTCAACCACCAACTCCCGCTGGACCCGTACCAGGTGCCGAGCCCGTTCGCTCTTCTTCAGCTTGTCCATCTTGGTAGCGACCACCAGCGCGGGAACCCCTACCCCCGACAAATATTCCATCATATGCCGGTCGAGCTTGGTAGGGGGATGGCGCACGTCCACCAGGTGCACAACCCCACGCAGCCGGGGACTGCTCGACAAGTATCCCTCGATCAGCTCCCTCCATTCCCCCTGCACGGGTTGAGGCACGCGGGCGTAACCGAAACCTGGCAGGTCTACGAGGAAGAATTGATCGTTCACCCGGTAGAAATTTAGGGCCCGGGTCTTCCCGGGCGTGGAAGAAACGTGGGCGATCTTCTTCCGTGAGCGGCGCAGGAGGACGTTGATAAGCGACGACTTGCCCACGTTCGAGCGTCCCGAGAAGGCAACCTCAGGCAGATCACCGGGGGGCGCCTGGGTCTGGGTAGCGACCGTACCCGCGTATTCCGCCGTCTGGATATCCACTGCCACGCCGCCTTCAGGAGATAGTGCCGATCTCCGCACCACCGGAGAGTACATTTTGTACCCCCTCGGTCATGCGAGGGGCCGGCATCGTGGCCAGCGACGCCAGCAACACGTCGTCCATCAGGTTGACCGGCACGAACTCGATCCCAGCGCGGACTTCCTCAGGGAGCAACTCCAGTTCAGGCACGTTGGCAGCGGGCAATATCACGCGTGTCACTCCAGAGCGGAGTGCAGCCACCGTTTTCTCCCTGATGCCTCCCACCGCGAGGACCCGGCCCCGTAGCGTGATCTCCCCGGTCATCGCGACGTCCGCGCGGGTGGGAGTGTCGGTGAGGGCCGAGATCAGTGCGACCGCGATCGTGATCCCCGCCGAGGGACCATCCTTAGGAGTCGCACCTTCAGGAAGGTGGATGTGGATGTCGAGATCGCGGTGAAAGCGGGGGTCCAACCCCAGTCTCCGAGCCCGGGAGCGGGCGTAGGTAACCGCTGCAAGAGCCGATTCCTTCATCACGTCACCGAGGGTGCCGGTCAGGCGGACGTCACCGGCTCCCGGGACGACCGCGACCTCCACGTCGAGCACTTTGCCGCCGGCGGCTGTCCACGCCAGCCCGCGCGCGATGCCCGATCGATCGAGCTCGTCTTCATGATCGGCAGGGAGATAGGCAGGTGGACCCAGCAGCTCGCGCACTTGCTCGATGCCCAGCTGGGGGGGGTGCGTAACCCCATCGGCCACCTGGCGTGCCAGTTTACGCGTGATCCGCCCGACACGCCTGTCCAGATCGCGCACCCCCGCCTCACGTGTGTAGAGGTGGATGATCGAGTCCAATCCCTGGTCGTCCAGGGTGACCGCATCAGGCTCGATCCCATGCTGCGCGGCTTGGCGGGGCCACAGAAAGCGCCGGGCAATCACGCGCTTTTCGGTATCCAGGTAGCCTGGTAGGCGGATCACCTCCATCCGATCCCTCAGCGGCTCAGGAATACCCTGCAGCGTATTGGCGGTAGTAACGAACAACGTGTCCGAAAGGTCGAACTCGAGCTCTAGGTAGTGATCCGTAAACGAGCGATTCTGGTCCGGATCCAGGACCTCCAAGAGCGCTGCACCGGGGTCACCGTGGAAATCCCTCGCCAGTTTGTCCACTTCGTCTAGGAGGAAGACTGGGTTGCGCGTCCCGCTACGGCGCATCCCCTGAAGGATGCGACCCGGCAACGCACCCACGTAAGTACGGCGGTGCCCCCGGATCTCTGCCTCGTCCCGCACTCCGCCAAGGCTCACTCGCACAAACTCGCGTCCCAGTGCACGGGCAATGCTCCGCCCCAACGATGTCTTGCCGACACCGGGCGGACCGGCCAGGCAAAGGATCGGGCCCTTAAGCTCGCCTACGAGTGAGAGTACAGCGATGTGATCGAGGATGCGCTCTTTCACCTCGCCCAGGCCGAAATGGGCCTCGTCCAACACCCGTAGTGCTTGGGACACGTCTGCGGAGTCCGTGCTCCGTCCCGTCCAGGGGAGCGCGAGGATCCAATCCACGTAGGTTCGGATGACCGCGGCCTCCGGGGCCACGGGGTTGAGCTTCCGTAACCGTCCCACCTCACGGTCCACTCGTTCGCGGGCATGGGGAGGCATATCTCGAGTGCCCAGCAGGCTCTCTAATTCTTGCAACTCGTCGGAGTCGCCTTCTCCCAGTTCTCGATGGATAGCCTTGAGTTGCTCGTTCAGGTAGAACTGCTTTCGGTCCGAGTCAAGCTGGATTCGGATTTGTTTATCCAGTTTTTCCTCTATGCGTAGGATCTCTAGCTCCCGCGCCAGGAGTCCCTGGAGAAGACCGAGCGCGGCGGCAGGATCAGCCGCTTCCAAAACCGGCTGCTTGTCGAGCGAAGGAACGAGAAGGTGTCCGGCAACCAGGTGGATCAGGCGTACCCGATCGCTAATCTCGTTCACCAGTCGGGGAAGGTCGTCCGGCACCCGCTCGTTCAGGTGTGCGTACTCCTCGAATAGCCGAGCGACTCCGCTCCCGATCGCCTCCAGCTCAGCCGTCGCCTTGCCCGTCTCAGTCTCGGGGGCAAACGGTTGCACGCGAGCCCGTAGCACCCCTTCGTCTGAGGGTAGGAACCGCTCCACAGTGGCCCGACCCATTCCCTCCAGCACCACGCGGCAGGTGCCATCCGGCAGCGGCGTCACCTGAACCGCCCGAGCAACGGTCCCGATGCGGAATACGTCATCCTCGCCAGCCTCGTCCTGTTCCGGGTCGCGTTGGGCCAGGAGGAGGAGGAGACGGTCCGGGGAAACCTCTGCTTCGTGGAGGGCAGCGGTCGAGCGCGGCCGGCCGATCAGTAACGGAAGCACCATGTAGGGGAATAAGACGAGGTCTCGAAGCGCGACGATTGGGAGCTGGTCGGGAAACTCCGTGGGTCCGTCGGCGCGGATCAGCGTGGGCACGGAGAGGTGCTCAGGCTTCCTTCCGCTCGGGCCGCAGCACCAGCAGGGGCGTGGTGCCGTGCTCGACACTCTCAGTGGTCACCACTACTTCGCGCACGTCGGTACGGGATGGGACGTCGAACATAACGTCGCGCATGAGACCTTCTATCACCGAACGCAGGCCGCGCGCACCGGTACCTTGCTCCGTGGTCTTCTTGGCGATCGCCCGAATGGCGTCCTTGTCGAAGATCAGGCCGATGCCCTCCAGCTCGAACATCTTTGAGTATTGCTTCACCAATGCGTTATTCGGCTCCACGAGGATTCTACAGAGTGCTTCCTCATCGAGCTCCGTCAGCGCCACTGAAACGGGGAGGCGACCCACCAGTTCAGGGATGAGTCCGAAGCGTTGCAGGTCCTCGGGCTCCACGCGCCTAAGGAGCTCCTGGCGTTCGTCCTCGACAGAGTTGTCGTTGGTTTCTCCCGCGAACCCGATCCGCCGCTGGCCGATACGGGACTCAACAATCTTCTCCAGCCCGTCGAAAGCGCCCCCACAGACAAACAGGATGTTGCGTGTGTTGATCTGGATGTACTCCTGCTGTGGGTGCTTACGGCCCCCCTGCGGGGGGACACTGGCCACCGTTCCCTCCAGAATCTTGAGCAGCGCTTGCTGCACACCCTCCCCCGATACGTCCCGTGTGATGGAGGGGTTTTCCGACTTGCGGGCGATCTTGTCGATTTCGTCGATGTAGACGATACCCCGCTCGCACTCGGCGATATTGAAATCGGCGGCCTGCAGCAACCGCACCAAAATGTTCTCAACGTCCTCACCAACGTAGCCAGCCTCGGTAAGCGTGGTGGCATCGGCGATCGTGAAGGGAACCTGAAGGATACGGGCAAGCGTCTGCGCGAGCAGTGTCTTGCCGACCCCGGTAGGACCAATAAGGAGGATGTTGGCCTTGTCGATCTCGACGTCGTCCATGACGCCATGGTTATTCACGCGCTTGTAGTGGTTGTAGACTGAGACGGACAGGGCACGCTTAGCGTCTTCCTGGCCGATCACATACTGGTCGAGCGCGTCCTTGATCTCTATAGGCGTCGGGCTCGTGACTACGGTGTCCGCCTGCTCTCGCTCTTCCTCCTCGGCGAGGATCTCATTGCACAGTGAGATGCACTCATTGCAGATGTAGACCGACGGACCGCTAATGAATTTCTTGACGCTGTCCTTGGATTTACCGCAGAAGCTGCAACGAAGCTGTTTGTCACTGGACATGACGAGTCCTGAGTGCGGGGGCGGAGGCCTGCGCCCTAATCCCTGGTGAGTGTGGCAGAATCAGCCGGCTTCTTACCGTTCGTGACAACCGGACCCTCGAGGACACGATCGATGAGTCCGTATTCGACGGCCTCGTACGGGCTCATGAACCTGTCTCGATCGGCATCTTCGCCTATCTGTTTCACGGCTTGACCCGTGTGGTTGGCGAGGATCTCGTTGAGCCTTTCACGGATGTGCAGGACCTCCTTGGCGGCAATTTCAATATCCGACGCGGTGCCCTGGGCGCCCGAGGAGGGCTGGTGAATCATGATCCGCGAGTTCGGCAGAGCCGCACGTTTGTCCTTCGCACCGGCGGTGAGGAGAACGGCGCCCATGGAGGCGGCCATCCCCACGCAGAACGTCGACACCGGTGCTCGAAGGTGTTGCATCGTATCGTAGATGGCCAGCCCCGCGTACACGCCTCCCCCGGGGCAGTTGATGTACATGCTGATGTCACGCTCGGGATCCTCAGCATCGAGGAACAACAACTGAGCCACGATGATGTTCGCCACCGTGTCGTCGACGCTGCTCCCCAAAAAGACAATCCGGTCCATGAGGAGGCGGCTGAAAATATCGTAGCTCCGTTCCCCACGGTTGGTGCGTTCAATCACATATGGAGGATAGATCGGCATAGATACCGGAATCCTTTTCGGCGTTTTGTCCAAACGGGCACGGTGCCCGGTCACATCTCGTCACTGATCTCCGACTGTTCCCGGAGGAACTCGATCACTTTACGCTCGGTGATCTCCCGCCCGAGCCCCTCCAGACGTCCTGCCTTCTGGAGCTGGGCCCGCGCCTGCGCGGGAGTGGTCCCCCCAAGCTCAGCGAGTTCGGCCACTCGTTGGTCAACGTCCTCCTCTGTGGCATGGATTTCCCTCAACTCTGCTACGTGGTCGATCACAAGGATACGTTTTACACCGCGCTCCGCCTCAGGGCGGATCTGCTCGCGGGTCCGTGCGACGCTATCGGGGTCGGCTTTGCTGGTGTCACCTAGCAAAGATTCGACATAGCGATCCACCATAGACCTCGGTACGTCGAACGGATTAGCCTCCACCACCAGATTCAAAAGCTGCTTGTTGACGGTTCCTTCGGCACCGGCCGAAGCCTCCTCCTCCAGATCGCTCCGGACGCGCGCCCGGAGGGAGTCAAGGCTGTCGAAGTCCCCGACGGAGCGAGCGAACTCGTCGTTCAGCTGTGGCAGCTCCTTGACACGCCGATCCAGCACGCTGATCCGGAGCCTCTGCTCCTCGCCACGCCGGGCCTCGTCGTCGAAGTCCAAAGGAAAACGCACCGTGAAGTCATCGGCAGCCCCCGTGGCCAACCTTAGGATGGCCGCTTCCACATCCGGGATGGCATCACCTTCTCCAACCACCATCTGGTATCCTTGGGGCTCGCCCTCGGGGATGTCCCCCTCCCCGAGAGGGGTGATCTGGAAGGTGACGAGGTCACCCTCCTGCGCCAAGCCTCCATCCGCCACGGGACGCCACACCGCGCTCTGGTCCCTTAATCTGTCCAGCACATGCTCCTCCTCGGCCTCGCCCACCTGTACTCGGGGGCGTTCCACCTTGAACCCGCCTAACCGAGAGACTTCGATCTTGGGGCGGACGTCAAAGGAAATCCGGAACGTGAGGTCCTCCTCGGGACGGTAGTCGACGTTCTCCACCTCCCCCTCGCTGATGGGTTGGAGCGCGTGTGCCGCCAGGGCCGACTGGTACGATTCCCGGATCACCTGGTCGAGCGTCTCTTTCTGGAGCTCGGGACCGTACTGATTTTCCACCATCGAGGTTGGAACCTTCCCCTTCCGAAAGCCGGGAAGCTTGATCCGGCTGGCCAGGCGCTTGACAACCACAGCCCGCTCCTGTTTCACCACGTCCGCGGGCACCGTCACTGAGACAGTCCGGCGCCACTGTTCCTGCTCCTCGATGTTGATCCGCAGGTGGGTGGAGGAGATCGTCATAGGAGCTACGCTGGCCGGGAAAAGAGGGGGCCCAAAAAAGAGGGATGTCCTCGTGTCGTTACAGTGCGAAAGGGGGGACTCGAACCCCCAAGGCCGAAGCCACGAGATCCTAAGTCTCGCGCGTCTTCCAGTTCCGCCACTTTCGCGCGATTTGAGGGATGGCAAAAAGATAACGGCGCGCTGCCGGAGGGATCAACGACCCCGCCGGCACCGGTAACTGCCCCGCTAACTAAAGAGGCCTGAGGGCCCTCAGGACCCCACGCGCTTCCTTGGTCGTTCGTCCAGAAGGTTCTAATTAGCGGGCATACGCACGTTCACGATCCGCCGCTGCCCCTGGGGGGCCTCGAGCACGAACCCGATGACCTGACCTGCCCGCACCGCGTCCAGCGACTTCCGGACATCCTCGGGGTCGGACACATCCACTCCATTGATCTGTACCACGCGGAGGCCCGGCACAATTCCGCGCTGGTCGGCCGCGCTGCCACGTTGAACATCAGTGATCACCACCCCACCCGCCTCCGAAAAGCCGATCGTGCGCGCACTGTTCACGTCCAACTCCTCGACTCGGATCCCGATCCGCTCGTCGGCCAACTGGGGCCGCTCTGTCGTTCTGGAAACCAACCGGTTGATCGGCGCCTCGGCGAGGCGCACGACCAATTCCAGCGCCTTTCCATCCCGGTAGACGGTCAACGTTACACGATCACCCGGACGACGCTCTGCGATGCGCTGTTGAAGTTGGTTCGAGTAGCCGACTGGCTCGCCGTCCACTGCCGTGATTACGTCGCCCGCCCGCACTCCGGCGGCCTCAGCGGGACCCTTAGGGGTTAACCGCTGGACCAACGCGCCCGACACGGACGGAAGGCCGTAGTATTCGGCGTCTTCGGGTACGACCGTCTGCATCTCCACGCCGATCAGCGGCCGCTTCACCTGGCCGTACTCCACCAGGTCTTCCATGACCCGTCGGGCCAAGTTAATCGGGATCGCGAAGCCGTAGCCCTGGTAGTATCCGGTGTTGGTGGCGATGGCGGAATTGATACCCACCACCTGACCGAAGAGGTTGACCATCGGGCCCCCGGAGTTCCCCGGATTGATGACGGCGTCCGTCTGGATGAAGTCCTCGATCGCGTATCCAGGCAAATCCTGCGTGGCAGGGTCGTTGCCATACTGCTGGAACAGCTCCCTCTGCAGGATATTGAGGCCGCGGCCGCGGGCGCTCACGATTCCAGCCGTCACCGTGTAGTCCAACCTGTTGCCCGTGCCGAAGCCGGGATTGCCGATCGCCATCACCCACTGCCCCACCCTCACATCCTCTGAGTCACCGAACGAGAGGTGAGGAAGCTCGCCCTGGATATCGATCTTGATCACCGCCACGTCCGTGAACGGGTCGCTCCCGATGATGCGGGCCTCGAAGTATCTCCGGTCACGCAGGTAGACAGTGACTTGATCGGCCCCGGATACCACGTGGTCGTTGGTCAGGATGTAGCCATCCGCGGATATGATGAAGCCGCTGCCCCCAGAGAAATCCGGTCGGGGTGGGCCGTCCCTCCTACTCTCGGGCCCAAAGAAACGCAGCGGATTCTCTGCACGGGCGGCCTCCCGGGCCGGCCGGCGGGACTGGATACGGACGACGGCGGGCGTGACCACGTCGGCGATATTGACGAACGCCTCGCTCAGGTCGGCCGCCGGCTTCACCGCCTGTGCCGAAAGGGGGGACTCCTGGTCGATCATGGGCATCGCCAGGGAGGTCCGGGTCCACCCGAGCCCCGACGCAATGCCTAGGCCCAAGATGAAGGTGACCCCGCCGTACAAGGCAACCTTGGACTTCGAGCGCAGCGGATCGTACATGAGTTCCTCAGCCTCTGCGATAGGGACGACGCTGATGACAGCTAGCTATATGCTACACGAAGTGCCCCAGGCGGGTCCTGGTTTCTAACTTGGATGGAGAGGCAGGACGCCGGGTTGTCCGGCGCCCTGCCCAATATCTGCGGGACCTACTTATCTTCGTCCACGATCTCGTAGTCGGCCTCTACCACGTCTTCATCGGCGCCTGGGGTATCGCCCCCGGCATCGCCATCGCCAGCCGGGGTCGCATCCGCACCGTCCTCGGCGGCTGGGGCCTGGCTCTGATACATTTCCTGCCCGGCCGCACTGAACACCTGCATGAGTTCGTCCCGCGCGGCGTTGAGTGCCGCCGGGTCGTCGCCTTTGAGGGCTTCTTTGGCCTTCTCAACGCTCTGTTGGAGGCTTCCGCGAGTGTCTTCGGACACCTTCTCGCCCCATTCAGTGGAATCCTTTTCCACCTGGTAGACAAGCGAATCCAGTTGATTCCGCGCCTCGACCTTCTGGCGCCGCTGCTCATCATCCGACGCGTGTTCCTCGGCGTCCTTGACCATCCTGTCGATCTCGTTGTCCGAGAGGCCGCTGGAAGCCTCGATCCTTACTTTCTGCTCCTTACCAGTCGCCCTGTCCTTGGCGGACACGTGCAGGATTCCGTTGGCATCGATGTCGAAGGTGACCTCCACCTGGGGCATCCCCCGCGGCGCCGGTGGGATCCCCGTAAGTTGGAATTTGCCGATGGTGCGGTTGTCCAGCGCCATCTTCCGCTCGCCCTGGAGAACATGGATCTCTACGGTAGTCTGGTTGTCCTCAGCGGTGGAGAACACCTCCGATTTATTGGTCGGAATGGTGGTGTTCCTCTGGATCAGGGTGGTCATCACGCCCCCCAGGGTCTCGATGCCGAGTGACAAGGGAGTCACATCGAGCAGTAGCACGTCCTTAACATCACCTGCCAGAACACCGCCCTGGATGGCAGCGCCCACCGCTACAACTTCGTCCACGTTCACACCTTTGTGCGGCTCCTTCCCGAAGAAGTCCTCCACCACCTCTTGGATCTTCGGGATGCGGGTGGAACCGCCCACCAGGATCAGCTCGTCGATGTCCCCGGGCTTGAGCCCTGCGTCGGCAAGAGCCTTTTCCATGGGGGGAATCGTGCGCTTGATTAGGTCTTCGACGAGCTGCTCGAACTTCGACCGAGCGAGCGTATAGTTCAGGTGCTTGGGGCCCTCCTGGGTCGCCGTTATGAACGGAAGATTGATGTCCGTCTGCATGGTGGTGGAAAGCTCCATCTTGGCCTTTTCCGCTGCCTC
Organism: Gemmatimonadales bacterium UBA2988; assembly: GCA_002346665.1. GTDB lineage: Bacteria > Gemmatimonadota > Gemmatimonadetes > Longimicrobiales > Gaopeijiaceae > UBA2988. The sequence goes on along the minus strand of DEAG01000008.1, from coordinate 16,409 downwards.
CTTGAGGCGCTGGAGGGCCATGTCATCCTTGCCTAGGTCGATCCCCTGGTCGCGCTTGAACTCCGCGACCAGCCAGTCGATCACTCGCTGGTCGAAGTCGTCCCCACCCAAGTGCGTGTCTCCGTTCGTGGCCTTCACTTCGAAGACGCCGTCCCCGAGCTCGAGGACCGAGATGTCGTAGGTGCCGCCGCCCAGATCGAACACCGCAATCTTCTCGTCCTTCTTCTTGTCCAACCCATAGGCCAGGGCCGCGGCAGTCGGCTCGTTAATGATCCGTTTCACGTCGAGCCCGGAGATCTTACCAGCGTCCTTGGTGGCCTGCCGCTGGCTGTCGTTGAAGTACGCGGGCACGGTGATGACAGCCTCGGTGACAGGCTGGCCCAGGTAGTCCTCAGCGGTCTGCTTCATCTTCTGAAGGGTCATCGCCGAGATTTCGGGTGGTGTGAACGTCTTGTTAGCGTTGGGGGCGAAGATCTCGACCCGCCCCTGTGCGTCGTTACGGATCTCATAAGGGACCAACTTTTGCTCCGACTTCACCTCCTCTCCACGGCGTCCTACGAAGCGCTTGACCGAGAAGATCGTGTCCTTGGGGTTTGTGATGGCCTGACGGCGGGCAACCTGCCCGACCAGTCTCTCCCCATCCTTGGTGAAAGCCACCACCGATGGGGTAGTGCGACCTCCTTCGGCGTTGGGGATCACAACCGGCTCCCCGCCCTCCATCACGGCAACCACGGAATTAGTGGTACCGAGGTCTATCCCGATCACCTTGCCCATGCTGGCTCCTGACCTTTGGCTGTGTCTTTGGTCGTCGACACGGTAGCTCGAGGACCTAAAGACGAATGTGACACCTGTGTGCGAGACTCAACTTGCAATGTCCATGCCAGGGGTAGGAAGACAATCTTGCGCCATTCTGGCATCACTGGAGGCTGCCCACGCCGCGATGACAGGTCTGGTCTTGGTCTTCATGAGAGGGATGGCTCCCTCACAGCCGCATCCGACATGGTGGTGGTAGGATGCCTGGGGTGCCCACATATTAAGCGGCCGTCCCCGGTTCCAACCCCACGTGCAGCTGAATTCCGGAAACTTCCGAGATGACCCGATTCCCGCTGGTGCGATCGGTCCTTCCTCTAGGTGAGCCGCTAGTTCCTGACGAAATGATTGACGGGGCCTTGGCCACGGCCAAGGTCGGGCGCGGTGGCGATAGCACGCGCCACAAAGTCCACCGCCCGGTCGACAGCATCCTGCAAAGGAACGCCGAGGGCCAGGTTGGCCGTGACACCAGCGGACAGAGTGCAGCCCGTCCCGTGGGTGTTCATAGCCGGGAGGCGTGGGCGGCTCCAGGTCCGCTCCGCGCGCCCGTCCCAGAGCACGTCCACGGCCTGGTCCTCAGACAAATGTCCACCCTTCACGAGGGCTGCCCGGGCCCCCATGCGCACCAGCTCCCGCGCCGCCCAACGCATGTCGGCCAAGGTGGCAATCTCGCGACCAGTGAGGATGCGAGCTTCATGAAGATTAGGGGTAATCAGCGCCGCCTGGGGGAGCAACTCCCGGACGAGCGCTTCCTCGGCGTCCTTGTCCAGCAGACTGTCACCCGAGGTCGCCACCATCACTGGGTCCAAGACGAAACGCTCGAGACGATGACGCTTGATTGTCCGTGCTACCAGGACCACCAGCGCGGCCGTGGCAAGCATTCCGGTCTTGGTGGCTGCGGGATCGAGATCGTCCACTACAGCGTCTATCTGTGCCCGCACCACCTCGAGAGAGACGGTGTGCACGGCCAACACCCCCATCGTGTTCTGCGCGGTAATCGCGGTGACAGCACTCGTGCCGAAGACACCGAAGGCGTGGAAAGTCTTGAGATCTGCCTGGATACCCGCGCCTCCGCCGCTGTCGCTGCCGGCAATCGTAAGCGCCACGGCGGGACACGGACTCACACAGTTGCTCGTCTGAAGCACACGGCTGATCCGGGCTTACGGGGGCAGTCGGAGGGCATCGGGAAAGATACCGCTGGGAGGACCGAGGGGGCATGGGTGGTGGGATGGGGTTGAGCCACGAGCGTGGACGCCTGCTCAAGCGTCTCCGACACCGTCGCACCCGCGAACGGGAAGAACTCTTTCTGGTCGAGGGGATACGCTCCGTAGACGAAGCGCTCGCTGCGGGCGTGCCACCAAGGTTCGCAGTGGTGTCCCCGCGCCTCCTGGAACTTGCGGGAGGAGACCCGCTCCGGGAGCGATTGGTCCGAGCCGGGGTGGACACTGTGGAGGTGACGGACGCAGAGTTCGCAGTCTTCTCCGACACCGAGGCGCCTCAGGGCGTCTTGGCGGTGTGCCCTGAGCCTAGGAGCGACACCCCCCATCTCCCCTCTGGTCCGCTTTTGGTCCTGGACGGTGTTCAGGATCCCGGAAATGTGGGTACGTTAATCCGGGCCGCGGCCGCCTTCGGAGTCGCGGGTGTAGTCGCGCTGGACGGAACCGTTGACCCGTATAGCCCAAAGGCGGTGCGAGCCAGCGCGGGAACGTTGTTCCGGACCCGCGTGCTCCTGGCTGGATGGGATGAAATGGAAGGTCCCCTCTGCGCGCGTGGACCACTCCTAATCGCGGACATGGGCGGATGCGACGTAACTTCGCTCACCCCCCAGGGCGAATGGGCACTCGTGTTGGGAAGCGAAGGCGCAGGACCGCGTGCTTCGGTGCGGGACGCGGCCGTGGGGGCAGTCCGAGTTCCCATGCCCGGGGGTGCAGAATCCCTCAACACCGGTGTCGCCGGCGCTATCCTCCTATACGTTCTTACCCAGGATAGTGACCGTGGCTGAACGTTGGATAGTCACCCTGATCGCTGGCCTGTTAGGGCTGATGATCGGCTCGTTCCTCAACGTCTGCAGCATACGTTGGCCCCGGAATCAGTCCGTCGTGCATCCCGGGTCGCACTGTCCGGGATGCGGCGACCCGGTGCGGTGGTACGACAACGTGCCGGTGCTCAGCTGGCTCGCGCTGCGAGGGCGATGCCGGGACTGCGACATGTCTATTAGCACTCAGTACCCGCTGGCGGAACTCACCAGCGGCCTCGTATGGGCGGGGTTGTTCTGGACCCATGGCCTTACCCCCGAAGCCGCACGTGGAGCAATCTTTCTCACGCTCCTGTTCGGGATCGCGCTCTCGGACGCCCACTTCTACATCATCCCCGACCAGTTCTCGCTCGGTGGAACGGGATTGGGTCTTGGCCTGGCATTCCTCCCGAGAGGTGTGACCGCCATCGAGTCTGCGATCGGTATAGTGGGTGGCTATGTGACGTTGTGGCTCATCGGGGTGGGCGGCACTTGGCTCATCCGCAAGCTCAGGCCGGGCCGGCTCGAGGAAGTCAATGTGGACCGTGCGCTCGGAGGCGGAGATGTGAAGATGATAGCGATGGTGGGAGCATTCCTGGGCCTTTGGGGTGTGGTCACGACCATATTTCTGGGATCGGTGGTCGCGGTGCTGGTGTTCGGGCCCATCTCCGCGCTCACGCGCAGGCTGATTCCCCTTGGGATCTTCCTAGCTGCCGGCGCCGCAGTTTCTTACACCTGGGGCGACGCGCTACTCACATGGTACCGGACGAATATCCTAATGACTTGATCAGGGGTCGCTACATTCGTGTTGATACCCGCGAGTTGAGACACACGACTCTGCAGTTACGTTTGAACACCGGTGCGCGGCACGGATCGCCCAGGAAGGAAGGTGGCGCTTCGGGGCACCTGGGCGTCACCCTGGCCTAAATCATCTCTCGCCCGCTTTTCACCCGCGTTCTCCGCGGTGGGCATCGCCAACCCGACCAATCCCCTGCTCGAGATAGCGGCGCGACAGCTGTACGTAGTGGTCGCCGCCTCGCTCGACCCACTTAGCGGACGACCCGTCGAGTGTCTTGCGGACCCCCGCAGGCACCCCGGCCACGAGGCTTCCCGCGGGCACCACAGCTCGCTCAAGCACCACCGATCCAGCGGCCACAAGAGAGCCCTTTCCGATCACCGCCTCCTGAAGGATCACCGAGTTCATCCCGATCGTGCAGCGGTCACCTATGGTGCAGCTCTCGAACTTGGTCCCGTGCCCGATCGTGCAGTCTGCACCCACCATCGTCGGGCAACAATCGCCTACGTGAATTACACACCCGTCCTGCACGCTGGTGCGGGGGCCTATCACGATTGGATGGGTAGGGTGATCGCCCCTCAGGACAGCACCGAACCAGACGCTGGACGCAGCTCCGACCCGCACGTTACCTACCAGGACAGCCCCGGGTGCGAGGAACGCATTATCCGCAACCTGGGGCCAAACGCCGTCGAAGGGGAGTAGCAGAGCCACGCTCAGGTCCACTGGCGACTCTCGTCCAGCAGTTCGGCAATCAGGTCCCGGGTCGTTCGGTTGTCCGCTTCCGCCTCGAATCCGAGCACGAGCCTATGGGCCAGCACGGACGGGGCGATGGCACGGATGTCCTCGTAGGTAGGCAGCGCCGAGCCTCGTGCGGCGGCTCGCGCCTTGGCCCCAAGCACGAGGAATTGCGACGCCCGGGGCCCGGCACCCCAACTCACGTAGCGGCGGGTGAGGGCGGGCGCGTCCTCGTCACCCGGTCGGGTGAACCGGGCGAGGCGCACCGCAAAAGCCACCAGCGAGGGAGGGGCAGGCACACGCCGTACCAAGTGCTGCAGCTCTATTAGCTCTGTTGCAGATACGACTGGGTGCAGTTGCGGCGCTTCCTCACCGGTCGTCCGCATCGCGATCTCCTCTTCCTCCAGCCGGGTCGGATATCCGATGATTAGCTCTAGCATGAAACGATCGAGCTGAGCTTCCGGAAGGGGATAGGTCCCCTCCTGCTCGATTGGATTCTGTGTGGCCAGCACAAAAAAAGGCGGCGTGAGGTCGTGGGTCTCTCCGGCTGTAGTGACCGCCCGTTCCTGCATTGCCTGTAGCAGGGCCGCTTGGGTCTTGGGAGGGGTGCGGTTGATTTCGTCGGCAAGCACCACGTTGGCGAAGATCGGTCCACGCACGAAGCGGAACATTCGGTGTCCCGTGGTGCGATCCTCCTCGATCACCTCGGTGCCCGTGATGTCTGTGGGCATCAGGTCGGGGGTGAACTGGATGCGGCTGAACTTCAGGTCCAGCGCGTCGGAAACCGTGGAAACAAGCATAGTCTTGGCCAAACCCGGGACTCCCACCAGAAGCGCGTGGCCGTTCGCTAGCAGCGCGGTAAGGAGGCCCTCAACCACATGCTGCTGCCCTATGATCCGCTTCTCCACCTCTGAACGGAGGGCTGCGGACACGTGAGCCACCCTTTCCAGTAGGGCTACGTCACGTTCGGGCTGCAGTGCGGTTTCTTCTCGAGTAGCCACCTTGGCTCCGGTGTGAATCTGGCGGCGAATGCGGGCGCCTCCCTCCCGTACATTGCCCTGCTAGGGTGACCCAACCCATGCGCTCCGCGGGGTCCGAGACAGGTCCCATAAGCCCCAGAATCCCGCGAAGATAGACCGTTTCGCGAAGCACGGTCAAGCGTGGACGAAAAGCCTTTCTGGAAGCCAATAAACGACCTCTGGGGGCGCTTGCGTAATTTTTCACAAGCGTCTAACTTGGTGCGGCTCAGCCGGTCAGGGGATGCAGGGAGAATCGATGCCGCAGTCCGACGCTGGAAAGGATGCGCGGGAGCCTGAGCCGGCCCTAGCCTCCATGGCCCGCTACACCGGATTCGGGCTGCAGTTGGCAGCATCCGTCGGGTTGTTCCTGGCGGTTGGATGGTGGGTCGATGGGAAATTGGGCACGGTGCCTCTCCTTACGATTCTAGGGGCGCTGGGTGGGGGTGCGGCAGGGTCATACAGCCTCTATGCGCACCTGGTGAAATACCGCGACTCGGAAGGACCACGGGTTTGACGCCGATCCTTCGGTACACCTTGGCCTGTACCGGTGTCGTGGGCGCGGCGGTTTTAGTGGCCGCTGTAACGCTGGATGGGCCTGGTCTCGCTGGAGTACTCGCGGCGGCGGGCGTAGCGCTGCCGGTCCAAATCGGAGCGTTCGCGGCGCTGATGCGGGTCGGGGTCGGGACCAACGCTTTCCTCGCGGCCTGGGTAGGAGGAACCGCGGTGAGGATGGCGGTGGTCGGGCTTGCCGGATGGGCACTGGTTGCTTCACCCCGGTTTCCACCGTTACCCACACTTCTGGGTTTGGCAGGGTTCTTTTTCGTGATGTTGTTGATGGAGCCCCGCTTCCTGGGGCTCGGCGCAACCCGAGATCTGACCGAATAAAGGAGAGAATGAGCGTACGCCCCTGGATGATGGGTCGACCAGCCGCGCAGGGGACGGCTGAGCACGCCGCCGAGGCTGGTGGCGAGTTCGACATGGGCGAGTTGATCATGCATCACCTGGCCGACGCGAACGAACTAGAGCTTCCGTTCGTCGGGGCATTGCATCTCCCCACCGGCTGGTTGCTGGATGCCGGTCCCCTGGGCGTGATCGATCTGGCACCCACTAAGCACGTGGTGCTGATGGGCTTTGCCGCCCTCCTATGTGTTATCTTCTTCTTGCCGTTGGCCCGAACTGCTCGTAAACGGCGTGAAGGGAAGGCTCCGGGCGGAATGGGGGGCGCCATAGAGGCAGTGATCCTCTACTTCCGGGACGAGGTTGTGCGGCGCAGCATCGGACACGGAGCCGACGCCTACACACCCTTCATCCTCACGCTGTTCTTCTTCGTCCTCTCCATGAATCTCCTTGGGCTCGTGCCCTGGGGTGGATCCGCCACCGGGAATCTCTCGGTTACTGCCGCACTGGCATTCTGCTCCTTTATCGTGATCGAGGTGTCGGGTATGCGGGGGCTGGGTCCACGGGGATACATGCGAACAATCTTCTTTGCGCCGGAGGGAATGAGCGGACTCGCCAGGGCCGCCATGCTGATGATCTTCACGCCGGTGGAGTTGCTCGGTAAACTGACCAAGCCGTTCGCTCTCACCATCCGGCTGTTCGCTAACATGACGGCCGGACACACGCTCATCTTCGCCCTGGGCGGTCTGATTTTCGTTTTCATGAACATCCTAGCTGCGGCTGCCGGTGTAGCCGTCGCAAGTACTCTGATGGGCACAGCCGTCATGGTTCTCGAGGTCTTCGTCGCATTCCTGCAGGCGTACATTTTTGCTTTGTTGACCTCGGTATTCATCGGGCTGATCAGGCACGCACATTGACACCAATTTATGCCCGACACGGGGCCGTACAACCCGACTGTGACACGCGATCGTTCACAGTAGCCGTTCTTCGATAACCTCAAGAGAGAGACCGAACCATGCTCCACGCCATACTCACCGCCGTGCAGGAAACCGCCCCTGTTATGGATGCCGAAGCGGCGAAAAACTACCAAAGCTTGCTCGGGGCCGGTGTGGCCATCGGCCTCACGGTGCTGGGTGCGGGTCTCGGCATTGGCAGGATCGGGGCGGCCACCGCCGAGGGCATTGCCAGGCAACCGGAAGCGGCAGCCTCGATCCAGGCGGCGGCCATCATTATGGCGGCCCTGATCGAGGGCGTCGCCCTCTTTGGTCTCGTGATCACGATTCTATACAAGCTCCTGGCCTGAATTCTTCATGACCGAGCATGGCGGCCTCAGCAGCGACGTCATGACGCCCACCCGTCGGTGGTTCGGAGACACACGATGAAGTACTGGAATGATTGTGCGAGGGTGGCCGTGTTGGTCCTCATCGCAGTTCCCCGTCCGTTGCTCGCGGCGGAAGAGGCCGAGGGGGGAGGAGCAGCTCTATTCGACGTCAACCTCGGGCTCAGCCTGTGGACCGTTGTCGTCTTCGTGCTCCTGCTCGTCGTCCTAGGAAAGTTCGCCTGGGGACCGATCCTGGAAGTTGCCCAGACCAGAGAACAGCGTATCCAGAGCGCACTGGACGAAGCCGCGCTCATGCAGGCGGAGGCCACGACTTTGCTCGAGGAGCATCGAGCCCAGCTGGCACAGAGCCGACGTCAGGCACAGGACATCGTAAACGAGGGCAAGGCCGCGGGCGAATTGGTGCGGAAAGGGATCGAAGAGAAGGCTCGATCCGAAGGTCAGGCGTTGATCGAGCGGGCCAAGCGGGAGATCGACCGCGAGAAGGATGTTGCGTTAGACGAAATCCGTCAGAGATCCGTAGACCTCGCGCTGGCTGCCACCGCCCGCCTTATCCGAGAAAAACTCGACCCGGAGAAGGATCGTCACCTAGTGGTTGGTTACCTCGACGAATTGTCACGGCAGGGCGAGGGGCAAGATGGGAGTGCGGGAACATGAGGGACGAAACAGTAGCTCGGAACTACGCGCGCACGCTATTCGAGCTGGCTACGAGGCACGAAAGCGTCGAGAAATACCAGGAAGGCATTGATACGGTATCGCACCTGCTCGACGACAACCCCGGGTTCGGACTATTCCTGCAGACTCCGCGGATCGCCCTCTCCGACAAGAAAGAAGTTGTCCGCGAGACGTTCGGCGGAGTGCTCCCACGTCCGTTCCTGAACTTCCTCCTGGTGGTGCTCGACAAGCGGCGCCAGCGGCTCATGAAAGATATCGCTAGCGAATACCGCAACCTAGTCGACGAGCATCTGAACCGGGTACGCGCCGAAGTCACCGTCGCCAGACCTCTCGACAAGCAGGCACTGAAGGCCGTGACTGACCGATTGACCGCACTGCTCGGTCGTACGGCTATTCCACACGTTCTTGTTAAACCAGAGATCCTCGGCGGCATCGTGGTGCGCGCAGGCGACACCATCTTTGACGGCTCCCTCCGGCGGCGGTTGGACGGGATGCGCAGGAAGCTGCTCGGTACCCAGCTCCGGAGTTCCGGTGCTGGCGCGCCGAGCTGACCACTTCAGGACGAGAACATGGCCAACGATTCCCAGCTCCGCGCTAGCGAGATCAAAGACGTCCTCCTCTCGGAAATAGAGCACTATGAGGAGGAACTTCACGCCGAGGAGACGGGAGAAGTTTTGGAGGTGAAGGACGGCATCGCGCGCATATACGGGCTCACCCGTGCGATGGCGAGTGAGATGTTGGAGATCACCTCATCCGAGACTGGTGTGGGTGTCACCGCGCTCGCGCTGAATCTCGAAGAGGACAATATCGGGGCCGTCATCATGGGCGACTGGACCCATCTACATGAAGGGGACCAGGTACGCCGCACGGGTAGGGTGCTCGAGATCCCGGTGGGCAACGGCTATTCGGGCCGGGTCGTGAATGCTCTCGGTCAGGCTATCGACGGACTCGGTACCATCGCTACCGAGGGAACCCGTCAGATAGATGTAGTCGCGCCCGGCATCGTCAAGCGCCAGCCCGTGAAGGAGCCGCTCGAGACCGGCATCAAGGCTATCGACTCGATGATCCCCATCGGCCGCGGTCAACGTGAGTTGATCATCGGAGACCGTGGCACCGGAAAATCGGCAATCGCGGTGGATGCAGTCATCAACCAAAAAGACACCGGGGTCATATGCATCTATTGCGCGATCGGGCAGCGCGCAGGAAAAGTGGCCAACGTGGTGGAGGTGTTCCGCGAGCACGGTGCGATGGAGTACACGATCGTCGTCGCCGCCAATGCCTCCGACCCAGCCCCCATGCAGTACATCGCCCCCTATGCGGCGACTGCCCTGGCCGAACACTTCATGTGGCAGGGCAAGCACACGCTGGTGATCTACGACGACTTGACCAAGCAGGCTCAGGCGTACCGTCAACTGTCACTGGTGCTGCGCCGCCCGCCGGGGCGTGAGGCGTATCCAGGGGACGTATTTTACCTGCATTCGCGCCTGCTGGAGCGTGCGTCCAAGCTTTCCGACGACCAGGGTGGTGGCTCGCTCACTGCCCTGCCGATCATCGAGACCCAAGGGGGCGACGTCTCCGCGTACATCCCTACCAATGTGATTTCGATCACAGACGGGCAGATCTATCTCGAGCCCGACTTGTTCTACTCAGGTGTGCGCCCTGCCGTGAACGTCGGCATCAGCGTTTCGCGTGTGGGTGGTAATGCCCAGATCAAGGCCATGCGCAAAGTAGCTGGCAGCCTCCGGCTCGATCTCGCGCAGTACCGCGAGCTCGAGGCCTTCGCGCAATTCGGGTCCGACCTCGATGCCGCTACTCAGCGACAGCTTGCGCGCGGCGAGCGCACGGTGGAAGCACTCAAGCAGCCCCAGTATCAGCCGATGAAGGTGGAGAACCAGGTTGCTACCATCTACGCGGTAACCAATGGGTACCTTGACCAGATGCCGGTGGATCAGGTGCGGGCGTGGGAGCGAGGCTTCCAGGATTACCTGGCGGCGCACGCAGCGAATGTGCTATCGGGGATCCGGGAGGAGAAAACCATCTCCGAGGAAGTCGAGCAGAAGTTGATCGCAGCCATCCAGGCCTACAACGAGACGTTCGCGGACTTGCAGGAGAGCGAGAAGATAGGAGCGGACGACGAGGCCGGGGCCAAGCCGGCGCCCGCGACAGTCTGAGAGCGAAGAGGGACTGAACCATGGCTGGAGCGCGGGACGTCAAGCGGCGGATCAAGTCGGTAGAGAACACCCGCCAGATCACGCGGACGATGGAGCTCGTCGCCACGTCCAAGCTGAAGCGGGCCACCGACCGGGTCAGCTCCGCGCGCCCCTACGCGGAAGCCTTGGCAGATACCGTCAAGAGCTTGTACGCGCCTGAGCTTGCGGAACGCTACCCGTTGCTTCGGCAACCAGAGCGCTCGCGGCGGGCAGCGGTGCTGTTGCTTACCGCCAATCGTGGGTTGGCCGGGGGCTTCAACACCAACCTCATCAAAGAAGCCCGCCGAGTGCTGCAGGAGCTCCGATCCCAGGGAATCGAGACGGAACTCCATGTGGTGGGCCGGAAGGGGATCGCGTTCTTCCGCTTCCGGCGCGAGCCGATGGAAACCATGCGTACCGACGTGGGCGACAACCCCACGCCCGAGGATGCTGAGTCCATCGTCTCTCCACTACGACGGAAATTCGAGGAAGGTGGTCTGGACGCCGTTTATCTGATCAGCTCCCAGTTTCGGTCGGCGATGTCGGCACCGCCGGGAAGTAGGAGGATCCTCCCGGTGCCGGTTCCCGAACAGACAACGCCGGCCGATGGTTTCATCCTGTCGCCGTCGGGACCAGTTATTCTCGAGCGACTGCTCGCCCCGTTCGTGCGCAATCAGGTGTTCACTGCGCTGGTCGAGAACATGGCGGCGGAGCAGGGCGCACGGCGTACCGCGATGAAGAATGCAACTGACAATGCGGGTGATATCCTTGAGATTCTCACCCGCAGCTATAACCGGGCCCGTCAGGGCCAGATCACCCAAGAGATCGCCGAAATCGTCGGCGGCGCGGCCGCGCTCGAGTAGCCGCGGTCCCCCGATCGGAGACGCACGAGAATCATGATCGCCAATGCAGTCGGAAAGGTCGTCCAGGTCATCGGACCGGTGCTGGACGTACAGTTCGATCCGGAGCACCTGCCGGACATCTACAATGCGCTTCGCCTGCAGGCATCTGTGGAAGGAGGTCAGGACATCGACCTCGTTGCTGAGGTGCAGCAGCACATCGGGCGGGGTCAGGTGCGCGCGGTATCGATGTCGTCCACCGATGGCGTCACGCGTGGCATGGACGTGGAAGACACTGGTCAGGCGATCACGGTGCCGGTCGGCGAGGTAGCACTGGGCCGTATCCTGAACGTCTTGGGTGAACCAGTGGATGAGATGGGTCCGGTCGGAAACGGGAGCGGGTTAACACGGTGGCCCATCCACCGGGAGCCTCCAAAGTTCCAGGACCTTGAGCCCAAGACCGAAATCTTCGAGACCGGGATAAAAGTCGTCGACCTACTCGCCCCGTATGTGAAGGGTGGCAAGACTGGTCTTTTCGGCGGCGCAGGTGTGGGTAAGACAGTTGTGATCATGGAGCTCATCAACAACATCGCCCAGGAGCACGGCGGGCGCTCTGTGTTCTGCGGTGTTGGCGAGCGCACTCGTGAAGGGAACGACCTCTGGATCGAGATGAAGGAGTCGGGGGTCATCAAATCTACGGCCCTCGTCTATGGACAGATGAATGAGCCCCCGGGTGCACGGCTCCGGGTTGGGCTGTCAGGGCTCACCATCGCCGAATACTTTCGCGACGTCGAAAAGCAGGACGTGCTGCTCTTCATCGACAACATCTTCCGGTTCACACAGGCGGGCTCCGAGGTCTCTGCTCTGCTCGGGCGGATGCCTTCAGCGGTAGGGTATCAGCCCACCCTGGGTACCGAGATGGGTGAGCTCCAGGAGCGCATCACCTCTACCCGAGAAGGCTCCATTACTTCGGTGCAGGCCATCTACGTGCCCGCCGACGACCTGACTGACCCGGCACCGGCTACCGCTTTCGCCCACCTGGACGCGCAGACTGTCCTGTCCCGTGCCATTTCTGAAAAAGGCATCTATCCCGCAGTCGATCCACTGGACTCGAGTTCGCGCATCCTTGACCCGCAGTTCATCGGAGAGCGTCACTACAAGGTGGCGGCGGCGGTGCAGCAGATCCTGCAGCGATACAAGGATCTTCAGGATATCATCGCTATCCTCGGGATGGACGAACTTACCGAGGAAGACAAGGTGATCGTGAATCGGGCTCGGCGGATCGAGCGTTTCTTGTCACAGCCGTTCCACGTGGCTGAGGTCTTCACCGGGTTCCCCGGCCGCTACGTAAAGCTCGATGACACGATCGATTCGTTCGAGCGCGTGGCTGCGGGCGAATTCGATCATTTTCCCGAGCAGGCCTTCTACATGAAGGGTGGTATCACCGAGGTGATCGAGCACGCCGAGAAACTGAAGGAGGATGCCTGAGGTGGCCACGCTCCGCGTGCGGGTGGTGAATTCCGAAGAATTGGTGTTCGAGGGAGAGGCGTCATCCGTAGTGGCCCCGGGTTGTGACGGTATGGTCGGGATCCTTCCGAGTCATGCACCCATGATCACGCTGCTCGGGATGGGCAAACTCTCAGTGGATCGGGCCAGTGGGGGCGCTGAGGAGTACGATGTGGTCGGCGGCGTCCTCAAGGTGGATAAGAATCAGGTCACTATCCTCACCGAGGAATACTCAGGGATCGATCTGGCGCCAGTCGGCAACCCCCTGGTCTGACCGAGCCGGTCCCTCACCTTGGGTGGGGAGATGCCCCGCCCTGTTTGTGTTCCACGAGGGAATCGAGGCTGCTCGATGCCGATGCGGCTGGACTTACACATTCACACTACCGCGTCCGACGGAGCGTGGAGTCCCGCGGCCGTTGCCCTAGGTTCAGTTGGACGCCTCGACGTCATCGCCCTCACGGACCACGACACGGTTGCCGGCATCGACCAGGCCCGGGACGCTGCCGCCGGTCTACCCCTTCACGTGATCCCAGCGGTCGAGCTGTCCAGTACCTTCCGCGGTCGGGATATTCACGTGCTCGGTTACTTCGTCGACCCAGCGGCACCCGCGCTCTTGGATCACGAGGTCCGCGCTATGGGAGCGCGGGAGCGCCGCATGGAGGAGATGATCGGACGGCTCCGGGAGCAGGGCATCCAGGTCGACATGGATGCAGTGTTGCACGCCGCCGGCCCCGAACGGGGGAGCATCGGTCGCCCTCATCTGGCCCGCGTTCTGGTCGAGCATGGCCATGCAGAGGATGTTCCCGATGCCTTCAATCGATGGATCGGTGACGTACACCCCGCGTTCGTGCCAATCACGCTGCTGGATCCAGCCGGAGCGGTCGCAGTGGTACGCGCTGCCGGAGGAATAGCTGTTTGGGCACACCCTCCCGCCGATCTGATCGACACCCTCCTGCCCGGACTCGTCCGAAGCGGTCTCCGGGGACTGGAGGTTTACCGTCCTAGGGCCAACCCGGTCCGGGCTGCGAGCTTGGAACGGACCGCCCGTACGGCCGGCCTCGTGGTCACTGGAGGGTCGGACTGGCACACACCAGAGGCGGGATCGGACCTCGGGGACTTCCACGTCACGGGGGAAGAAATGGCGCTCTTCCTGGAAGAGGGGGGCATGTGATTTTGGGCAGCCACAGCACTCTGGCCCGGCGCGCGAGGAGGCCACAGAGAACTGTATTAGGAAGGGCTTCCGAGACCACTCAACGTGCATCGAGAAACCGTTGACCCTCCGCTGTCCACGGGCTATTTTTTCTGGCTCCGCTAAGAGCGCGGAGAAGGCCTGTTGTTTGACATCGACCGTAGCGCGTCTGGGTGGTCCCTAGACGCGGTGCGGTTTCAGGGTGAGGGAGATGTGTGTAGGACACCTTATGGCGGGGCCGTCGTAATTGGCGGCCGAGCCGAGTAGGGGTGTTCGTTTATGATCGACTTTTGGTGGACTGGAGGAGCAGCCTGAGTGCGGCTGAGAAGCCAGTACTCGGGTGGCGCTTCAGTCAAGCGGATAAGTGCACATGGTGGATGCCTTGGCACGAACCGGCGATGAAGGACGTGGCAAGCTGCGAAAAGCCTCGGGGAGCTGCAAGCGAGCTTTGATCCGGGGGTGTCCGAATGGGGAAACCCGGCGAGGGTAATACTTCGTCATCCTGCAAGGGAAGCCAACCGGGGGAACTGAAACATCTCAGTACCCCGAGGAAAAGAAATCAAACGAGATTCCCTAAGTAGCGGCGAGCGAACGGGGAAGAGCCTAAACCATTAACGTGCCAAACCTGTAAGTGTTGCGCTAGTGGTGTTGTGGGATCATTTTAGAGCCGGTTACAGACGGTTCGACAAGT
>DEAG01000019.1:3263-13176 GCA_002346665.1 Gemmatimonadales bacterium UBA2988 | reverse complement strand
GAAGCACGGGTGGAGGTTCCATCCGCAGGGTCCACCCAGACCTTAGCCCGTCTAAGTTGCGAGTCTTGGGGTGCCCAAACAGAATTAGGGGATGGATAAGACGAACGCCGTTCTGTTGCTCTTCCTGCTCTGAGGTCCCGTCGGCTTCCGAAGCGGGCGGTGGAGGTGACGGCTGCAGAAATGGGGGATCGGGTCGTGGAGGACTGGGCGCTTTCCGAGACCCCGTTGAAGCGGGGTGTCGAGGATGATTTGGCCGAAGAGGTCGGCCTTGAACCGGGTGAGGTGTTCATCGATTTCCCGGCCAAGCGTGCCATGTTTCAGCTCAGCTTGCTGGTCGAGCGGCGTTCGGGGCAGGTGGAGCGCTTGGGTGCTGGTGGCCTTTCCGGACTCGTCGACCTCCCGCGTGTAGCCGAGGGGCTCTACACCACGACAAGAGTCCTTCGGGTTTTCACGTTCGAGCGACGTACGCTAGACCGCGATCGTGTGTTGGAGCGGATCACGCGCCAAGGGTAGCGGACACCGTTGCTAGGGTAGCCCGGGCGGATTACTCTGCGGACCCTTGGCCATGGAAGCCTGCTTAAGCCTACTGATCAGGAAGGGGGTGCATGACCGTATCGAAGCCCGTCATCGGGGTCATCGGAGGCAGTGGGATCTACGACATCGAGGGGTTGTCGAATACTCGGTGGGTACGGGTCTCGTCGCCCTTTGGCGAGCCCTCGGACGAGCTGTTGTTCGGCGACCTCGAGGGCCAGCCCTTGGTGTTCCTGCCCCGGCATGGGCGCGGCCACAAGCTGCCCCCCAACGGGGTCAACTACCGCGCCAACGTCGATGCACTCAAGCGCTCCGGCGTCACCGATATCCTGTCTCTATCCGCCGTGGGCTCGTTCAGGGAAGAGCTCCCCCCCGGCACGTTCGTGCTCGTGGACCAGTTCATCGACCGCACGATCCAGCGGGAAAAGAGTTTTTTCGCACCTGGACTGGTGGCTCATGTGTCCATGGCGCACCCGGTATGCTCGCGGCTCACCGGTGCGCTAGCGGCGGCGGCGAAGTCGGTAAACGTGGCGGCGGTTCTGGGCGGCACCTACCTGGCCATGGAGGGGCCGCAGTTTTCGACCCTCGCCGAATCCGAGCTGTATCGGACCTGGGGGTGCGACGTAATCGGTATGACGAACATGCCCGAGGCCAAGCTCGCCAGGGAGGCGGAGATCTGCTACGCCACCGTCGCCATGGTGACCGATTACGACTGTTGGCACCCGGACCACGACGACGTGCAGGTGTCCGACATCATCCGCGTGTTCACCGAGAACGCGGACCGTGCCCGTTCGCTCGTGAGGGCGGTAGTAGGGGATCTCCGTAATCGGCCCGCGGCTTGCCCGGCGGGGTGTGACCATGCCCTGGACACCGCTATCATCACCGCGCCGGAGGCCCGCGACCCGGCGATTACGGCCATGCTGGATACGGTGGCGGGCCGCGTCTTGAACCCGTAACCAGGAAAGGCCCATGCCACTGAAGTCCCGTATCCGCACGATCCCGGATTTTCCGAAGCCCGGTATTCAATTCCGTGATATCACCACGCTACTGAAGGACCCGTTCGGGTTTCGCAAGCTGGTGGACGATCTGGTTCAGCCCTTCGCAGGGAAGCGCGTCGACGCGGTGGCGGGGATCGAGGCCCGGGGCTTCATCATCGGTGGTGCGGTTGCCCATCAGCTCTCCACTGGCTTCATCCCGGTGCGCAAGAAGGACAAGCTCCCGTGGGACACAATCGGCCAGGACTACGAGCTGGAGTACGGGACCGACCGTGTCGAGATTCACCGGGACGCGGTGGGCGAGGGCGAGACCGTGCTGATTGTGGACGACTTACTCGCCACCGGCGGCACGGCACTCGCCACGCTGGATCTCCTGCATCAGGCGGGGGCTGACATCGTGGGCTGTTCGTTCGTGGTGGATCTGCCCGACCTGGGCGGTCGCAAGCGTCTGGAAGAACAAGGTGTGAGCGTTCTGACCCTGGTGGAATTCGAGGGCGAGTGAACGTCGACGGCAAGCCCTACCGCACCATCTGGCCGGGAGCGGACGGTTGCACGGTGGAGATCATCGACCAGACCCGGTTGCCCCACGAATTCGTCACCGTGGTCCTGCGCACCGTGGACGATGCGGTCCATGCCATTGGCTCCATGCAGGTGCGGGGCGCGCCGTTGATCGGCGTCACCGCGGCCTATGGGGTGTGCCTGGCCTTGGGCGTGGACGAGTCCGACGAGGCGCTCGACGCAGCGTGCGACGCACTTTACGCCTCCCGCCCCACGGCCAGCAATCTGCAATGGGCCTTGAGGACGATGCGGGAGGTGCTGGGTGGGGCGTCGCCTCCTGATCGCGTGGCGGTGGCCTATGAGACGGTCGCGAGGATCGCCGACGATGACGTGGCCTCGTGCAGGGCCATCGGGGAGCACGGGGCCCGACTCTTCGCCGACCTCGCCAGGGACAAGGAGAAGCAGAAGGGAGCCGCGGAGTCCCTCAACATCCTTACCCACTGCAACGCGGGCTGGCTGGCCACCGTGGACTACGGCACCGCGCTCGCCCCGGTCTACGCTGCCTTCGATGCGGGATTGGACCTGCACGTGTGGGTGGACGAAACCCGCCCCCGCAACCAGGGCGCGTCGCTCACCGCTTGGGAGCTCGGGCAGCACGGAGTCCCGCACACGGTGATCGCCGACAACGCCGGCGGCCACCTGATGCAGCATGGCCGTGTAGACGTTTGCATCACCGGCTCCGACCGCACCACGGGCACCGGCGACGTGTGCAACAAAATCGGCACGTACCTGAAGGCGCTTGCCGCCCACGACAACGGCGTGCCTTTCTATGTGGCTCTGCCGCACTCCACCATTGACTGGCGCCTGTCGGATGGCGTCGCCGAGATCCCCATTGAGGAGCGGGACTCACGGGAAGTCACGCACGTTTCCGGCATGGGTGAGGACGGATCCGTCGTCACGGTCCAGGTGACACCCGACGGTAGCTCCGCGGCGAACGCCGCTTTCGACGTGACACCGGCCCGGCTGGTCGCAGGCTTGATTACCGAGCGCGGAGTGGCGAACGCGAGCTCCGAGGGGCTGGCGTCGCTCTACCCTGAGCAAGCCGTATGAAGTCCGCTTGGACCGACCGAGAAGCCGACGAAACGGTAGCCCGATACGCCGATGAGGGTGTGAGTGAGGATCTGGCGCTCCGTGTCTACACGTCCCGCCTACTGGGCCGAGACCCGTTGCTGGTGCTGCATGGTGGCGGCAACACCTCCGTGAAAACCACCGTCACTGATCTTCTGGGGGAAGACGTCCAGGTCCTATGCGTCAAGGGCTCGGGCTGGGACATGGCGGACATCGAGCCTCCCGGCCTGCCTGCCGTGCGCATGGAACCCCTGTTGAAACTGCGCTCGTTAAAGGTGCTGTCCGACGAGGACATGGTCCGCTTCCAGCGCGGCGCGCTGATAGACCCGTCATCGCCGAACCCGTCCGTCGAGACCCTCCTGCACGCGTTCCTGCCGCACAAATTCGTGGACCACACCCACTCTGCGGCGGTCCTGTCGCTCACCGACCAGGACGCCGACGAGGTTCTATTGCGGGAGGTCTATGGCGACCGTGTGGCCCTGGTGGACTATGTGAAGCCGGGCTTCGATCTGGCTCGGGAGGCGACCCGGGTCTTTGAGGCGCATCAGCAAGTCGAAGGGCTGATCCTGCGCAAGCACGGCATCTTCAGCTTCGGCGCCACGGCGCGGGAGGCCTACGAACGCATGATCGATCTTGTCACCCTGGCCGAAAACCACATCGCAGAGGTGGTTGGGGGCATCTTTCCAAGTGTCGAGCTGCCAAAGGAGCTCCCACCTGTGGCCGAGGTAGCGCCCGTGGTGCGCGGGTTGTTGGCTGTGCGGGGCGACGACTCGGTGGCCGATCCCGTCCGCATGATCCTGAATTTCCGCACGTCGGAGGCCGTGCTGAATTACGTGAACGGTCTGGACGTGGGCCGCTACTCGCAGGTAGGTGTCGTCACGCCCGACCACGCTATCCGCACGAAGATGATCCCGCTCGTGGTTTCGGCGCCCGAGGCTGGGCTGGGCGACGCGTTCCTGGAGGGGGCGGGTGAGGCGGTCGCCCAATACGTAGCGGCCTACCGCGCCTACTTCGCCCGCCACGACGGGGTGCGCGAGCCACCGAAGAAGGCGCTGGATCCCATGCCCCGAGTGGTGCTGGTGCCGGGCCTGGGTCTGTTCGGTGTCGGAAACTCTGCTGCTGCCGCCTGCATCGCCGCCGACCTCGCCGAGAACACTGTGCGGGTCATAACCGACGCGGAAGCCATCGGCGCTTATTTGCCGGTGGACGAGGCGGCCACGTTCGACATCGAGTATTGGTCTCTGGAACAGGCCAAGCTGTCGAAAGCCGCGGAAAGACCCCTGGGGCGCCAGGTGGCCGTGATCACCGGGGGAGCGGGCGGGATCGGTGCCGCCACCGCGAGGGCCTTTGCTGCCCAGGGGGCCGAGGTGGCGCTGCTTGATCTGGATGGGGGCAAAGCCGAGGAAGTGGCGGAGGAGATCGCCGGGTTGGGCTTTCGCTGCGACGTGACCGACGGGAACGCCGTACGGTCAGCATTCGACGCAGTATGCGAGGCCTACGGGGGTGTGGACATCTTGATCTCCAACGCAGGAGCCGCATGGCAGGGAGAGATCGGAGAAGTGGACGATGGGACCCTGCGAAAGAGCTTCGAGCTCAACTTCTTTGGACATCAGACCGTGGCGCAGAACGCGGTGCGGGTGATGCTGGCCCAGGGCACGGGTGGGGCTCTGCTGTTCAATGCGTCCAAGCAGGCGGTAAATCCAGGTCCCGGCTTCGGCCCCTATGGGCTACCCAAGGCCGCGACCCTGTTCTTGGCCAAGCAGTATGCATTGGAGTACGGGTACGCAGGCATCCGCTCGAACGCCATCAACGCCGACCGTGTCAACACCGGCATGTTCGCGGGCGGCCTCCTAGAGGAACGTGCCGGCGCCCGCGGCCAGAGCCCCGAGGAATACCTGAGAACCGGCAATCTGCTGAGACGCGAGGTCCTTGCTGAGGACGTAGCCCAAGCCTTCGTTGCCCTGGCCCTGGCTCGCAAGACCACCGCGGCAACGCTGACGGTCGACGCCGGCAATATCGAGGCGAGCCTACGGTAGGGTGGGTGTTCGAGTACTACCGCTCAATGACCGAGGGTCACGAAATCGCAATACTCGGAGAGGAAGGGGCCGTGCTGTTCGTCAAAGCGTCCGGCCACGACCTCGCCACCATCCAACCCGAGAGTCGGTACAGCCTACACTGATGGTTGACAGGTTCCTATCAACCAGGGTTCTGCAACAAGGAGAGCCCGATGGACTGGAACCAGTCGACCATGTACGGGCAAAGAGCACGCTTCATCCTCAACTCGGTCTTGTTAGGAGTATGTGAAGAGTGGGCTGTCGCGGGGTTTCGACGGACGGATCGAGGTCAATGCCGACCGTGATCCGTAAGCCACTTGGGCTGATGGCCTTCGTGCTTTCGCTGCTTTCGTCCTGCCAGGCGGACAACCTCGTGGATCCCGATGTAGATCCCAATGACGAACCGGGGGTGCTTGCATCCGGTTTCTGGATTCCCGATGGGCTCGCGGTCATCGGCAACTAGCCCCCCTCCGTGGCACCCAGCCACACCCAGCTATCCAGAAGTGTTTTTGTTCGTCCGAACGCATCCGATTGTTGAGCTCCGAACTAACCCTTGTTCGGGGGCTAAGGGCGATTGTTGGGTGGGGCTGGTACACATCGGACACTCGACAGATATTGCCTCCAACGACCCTTCGGAACTCTCAGGAGAAGAACTCAGATGCGCAAAGCGATATGTGTCGTGCTTCTAGCGGGAACATTCGCGATGGGCGCGCCGGTCGACGCTGGCGCTCAGGCCGCGAGTGGATTGCTCGCGGTGGGTGAGATGGCCCCCGATTTCGCGCTCCCGGGCGCGACCCGGTACGGGGTCCTCGATGAACCCGTCCGCCTGAGCGACTACCGCGGCGAAACGGTCGTCCTCGCGTTCTTCTTCCGCGTCCGGGGGGGTGGCTGAACGATTCAGATGAGAGCGTACCGTGATCAGTACGCAAGCCTTTTCAACGCAGGACAGAACGTCGTGGTGATAGGCATTTCCCATAACTCCTCTGAGGAGTTGGGATCCTGGCTCCACGAGGAGGACTTCCCCTTTCTCTTCGCGAGCGATGCGGGGAACGACGGCGCGACCTATACGGCGTTCGGGGGTGGTCTGCGGGACAACAACATGATCGACAGCAGAGCTGTGATCGTCGTTGGGCCAGACAGCCGGATCGCGGGCGCCATCGAGTCGTTCAACCAGAACGATCCGATGGCGTACGAGAGGCTGGCCCAGATCGTAGACCGGGTGACCCCGGAGCCCGAGGGCAACTAGTCCCTCCGTGGGCATCCAGCCACCCCTCTTCTGGGTGGCAGCGTGGGAGTAGTTAGAACATCTTCAGAGGAAGTGTTAGGGCAGGAGATCCTGTTAGAGTAGAGGCACACGATGGATGGAATCTTATGGGAGGGCTGATACAAGCTGCCCTTATTAGCACCGGGGTAATCCTCATGACCCTCTTCTGGGCGTCAACGTGTATGTAGCTAGAACATCCCCAGAGGAAGCGTTAGGGCAGGAGGTTACTAGTCTCAATGCCTATGACAACTGGATACTTGCTCTTCTCCCAAAACTCAGAGATGGCAAAATCCAAGGACCTGACTGTATGATGCGTAGCAGACTCGGTTCGATCAGTAAGACAGGAGGAGTGCTATGAGGAGACGCACGCGAGAAATGGATGACCTCAAAGGCGATGAGAGTTCCCACACCAGCGGAGCTGACTCAGGCGTGACTCGCCGTCGGGTGCTTGAGTTAGGCGTTAGTGCCCTGGCCGCAGCAGCCGTGACTCCTGAGCTCCTTCGCGGAGAGGCGCGTTCGGTGATAAGTAATCAGACCAATGTTATCATGAAGCGAATCCCCCGCTCAGGAGAGGAGATCCCAGCTGTTGGCCTCGGCACATGGCAAACCTTTGACGTTGGGTCGGACCGGGCCCAACGCACTGCCTTAGCTGAAGTTCTCCGCACGTTCCATCGGCTGGGCGGAAGGGTGGTGGATTCCTCACCGATGTACGGGACCTCTCAGGAGGTACTGGGCGACCTAGCAGTCGAGACAGGATTGATCTCCGACCTGTGGGTGGCAACCAAGGTCTGGATCGATGGACAATCCGAGGGTATCGATCAGATGCAGCAGTCGATGGCATTGCTGCAGCGCCCCTCCCATATCGAGCTCATGCAGGTGCACAACCTCCGCGACGTGGAGCTACATCTCGACACGCTGGAAGAGTGGAAGGCAGACGGACGATTTGACCAGATCGGTATCACTACGTCGTCAGAGCGGCAGTACGGGGCCGTCGAGATGCTTCTCGAGGCTCAGCCAGAACGGATCGACTTCCTGCAGATCAACTACAGCCTCGCTGAACGAGCGGCAGGCGAACGAATTCTTGTGATGGCGCAGGAGCGTGGAATCGCTGTGATGGTAAACCGCCCCTTCGCCGGCGGAAGGCTCTTCGGAGCTGTGCGTGACCGGCCGCTTCCCGAATGGGCGGGCTCATTCGGTTGCGAGGCGTGGAGTCAATTCTTCCTCAAGTATGTGATCTCACATCCCGCGGTTACCTGCGCGATCCCTGCTACTTCGGACCCGGAACACCTCGTCGAGAATATGGGTGGAGGCTTGGGCGAACTACCTGATCAGGCAACGCGACGGCTTATGGAGGAAGCAGTCGGTCAATAGAGATAACCTAGGCCGATGTAAATCGGAGCTGTGGCTTCGACAGAATGGCCGACATCGACTGCCACGATGAAGTTCTCGCCCATCCCTACACGTACACCGCCTCCTAACGTGGTCTTTAGATCCGAAAGGATTTGACCTACCTCCAAGTCATTTTCCCACACTCGCCCGTTATCTAAGAATCCAGAAAGAACTAGATGGAAAGCTTTGCCTGCCATAGTGAAGTCGTGCACACGCCACCTCAACTCAGCGTTCCAGAGGAACATCCCCTTGCCCATATAGCGGTTCTTTGGGATTCCCCTCAGTGTCTTTGCACCTCCCAGCCCCTCTTCCTGTTTGAATGATGTCTGGACGATGAACAGATCGTAGAAGGGGGCGGAGCCCTCAATGTTTTGCAGAAGAAAGCGATTTGCGAAAGTGAGGCGATCTCCCAGCGGAAAGTATCTCCTGTCAGCTAGGGTCCACCTGATGTATTGCGATTCACTTCCTAGGAAATCCGGAACGGCCTGGATGAGAAGCTCTGACCAAGTGCCCCGTCGGGGTCCGGTCTCCCGATCCCGGGTGTCCCAAACGAGGCCTGTCCGAAGGTGATTGGACCAACCCCCTGGAATGTTTCCTCCGAGTAATTCTTGACTGAGAAGCGTTCTAATCGCGTCCTCGGGTAACAATTCTACGCTCGTGTGTGTTGCTCCAGCTCCAATCAGGACGCGGACGGGCAAATTTCCGACCGCACGTTGGAGGTTCATTGTCGCCTGAGTCCGGGTACGCCCGAACCTGTAGTAGTACTGTCCCTCGATCTCTTCTAACGCCTTGTTGTAGGCCGAGGTATTTCCTAGCCCATAGTAGGGGGATGCAATTTGACGTTCACTCCTGAGAGAACCGTCGATGCGCCACCCATTCGAAAGCACGTGGGGGGCATCGAAGAAGACAGTCAGCTCACGGCGCCCCTTGGTCGTAAATTTTATGGTGGGCTGAACCGTAAACCGATAGGGAGCGTATCCTCCTTCTCCGTAGTTGTAGGCTTCTAGAAGAACTCCATAGCCGAAACCTTCATCGGAATCGTAGTTGATTGCGGGAAGCCCGGTCAGTTCCCAGCCTGTTTGATCTGGTGTCTGCTGAGCCCCAATCGGAACGCTCAAAAAAGATAAGAGGACAATGACTCCTGCGAGTGTGCCCTGGCTTATGATTGCTCGACTTAATTTTCGAAGTGAGACGCTGATGTTGGTCGCCTCCGAATGGGGGACTAGGACAAACCACTTGGAGAGGATGCTAAGAACAAGTCACCCGTAAGTCACCGGCCAAGTGCTTGTTAGTGCGTGTCTTTACTGGTCTAATCCACGGACGAAAGCCTTTACTGGGAATCCAATTCAATGCCAAGAAGAGGAGCACCGAAATGAGCGGTATTAAGAGAACCGTATTCCGACAAGGATTTGGTAACATAGGTGCGGTCATTCTGACAGTAGCGACAATTGGGGCTAGTCAAGAAGCGTCTGCGCAAACCCCGGCAAGCGAACTTGAATCGGAATTCATTTTTGAATTAGTGCTTGATGTTGATGCTCAGATTGATGCCGGACATACCAGTATTGCACCAGTTGCCGGTGGAATGTTCGGTGGACCAAGAATCGCAGGAATAGTCCATTCCGGAGGGGCCGACTGGATTACACAGGTGTCAGGCCATAGCAGTCTCGACGTGCGCATTACTCTGGAAACAGATGATGGCGAATTCATCTACATGTCCTACACCGGAATCGTCCGGTCAGGAGAAAATGGACGGTATTGGCGAGTTCGACCCGTCTTCCACACTGCATCAGAAAAGTATGACTGGATCAACCATGTTGTTTCTATAGGCAAGAGTAAGCAGATGCCTGGCAAGGTCGCTTACGACATTTTCGGCATACTATGAACCTCTCTCGAGACAACGTTGATTCGACTAGTTCATGGTCGAAGGTTTTTGGAAAACTCGAGCACGTTTAGTCATTGGGTACTACAGATGAAGCGTCGTGGGCATTTGCAACTGCGAGTATTTGGGCGATTTTCCGCCGGCGACTTAAGTGATTCTTAAGTAAATGGCCGGG
>DEAG01000019.1:893-2877 GCA_002346665.1 Gemmatimonadales bacterium UBA2988 | reverse complement strand
CAAGGGTATACCCCAAATCTCGAAGTCCCGATCAATATCCTGTCGTCCGGGCTTCTAGTAGTTCTTTTGTTAGTGTGTGGCGCGGGGCTTTCTGCCCAGCAGAACACTGGCAGCGGTGACCTTCCGACTGGGATTCCAGGTCCTCTCCCGCCTATTCCCCCAGCTGTTATTAACCAAGCTGGAGAGGCAGGCGTCACAGTACGTGCGGTGCGGGTAACCGAAGCTATGGATACAGATGGCGTATTGGATGAGGCGTTCTATCAAGAGACGCAAGCTATCACTGAGTTCATCCAGAGCATCCCCGATGCTGGTGCGGAACCGACTGAGCTAACAGAGGTCTGGTTGGGATTCGATGATGAGAACATTTACGTTGGGGCCAGAATTTGGGATTCACAGGGCCCTGATGCTCCGATCGCGACCCAGATGCGTCGAGACTCTAGGCTGGCTCGCCAGAATGATAATTTTGGAATCTACTTCGACACTTTTTTCGATCGTCGGAATGGTGTGGGCTTTTATACAAACCCACTGGGCGCACTGACAGACTATCAGATCGCTAATGAAGGGCCGCCTAATCGTGATTGGCAGCCGGTATATGAGGTCCGGACACAGCGCTTTGAACAAGGTTGGACGGCTGAATACGCGATTCCATTTCGTTCCCTGCGTTATCGTCCAGGACGTGAGCAGGTGTGGGGCATCCAGATGCGTCGCACTGTTTGGAGAAGAAACGAGTGGAACCACCTCACCTGGTTGCCACTTTCGGTGGGCCGTATGGGTGGACCCTCTTCCAATAGGGTCTCTTTATACGGGACTTTGGTTGGACTGGAGGCTCCCCCACCCAGCAGAGTACTGGAGGTCAAGCCTTTTGGCATCTCTGGTTTGCGGACTGATGTTAGCGCGGATCCGGCAATTCGTAATGAGGGCCACGCGGATGCTGGACTGGATGTCAAATGGGGCATCACAGAGAACCTTCTAGCAGACTTCACATACAATACTGACTTTGCTCAGGTGGAGGTTGATGAACAGCAGGTCAACCTTACCCGCTTCAGTCTCTTCTTTCCTGAAAAGAGAGAATTTTTTCTAGAGAGTCGGGGGATTTTTGACTTCGGTGGTGGTGGTGGTGGTGGTCGTCCTCCTGGCTCAGCTCGCGGAGGCAGAGGTCGTGGCGGAGGTGGAAGTGGTGCTCCTACTATGTTTTACAGTCGCCGTATCGGGCTGCAGGATGGGCAGCAGATTCCGATCGTTGCGGGTGGTCGTATGACGGGAAAGATAGGTGCCTTCGACCTAGGTCTAGTAGGTATCCGGTCGGATGCCGAACCTAATGTTGGTGCCGAGTCCACAGATTTCACAGTCCTCCGACTGGCTCGAAATATCTTCTCCCGAAGTAGCGTCGGTATGATCTATCAGAACCGCTCGAAGTCCCTCGTCGGAGAAGGGTCGAATCAAGCATGGGGCATGGATGGCGTCTTGGCCTTCAATGATGAAACGACTTTCCGGACGTACTACGCCGAGACTCAAACGTCAGGCCTCAATGGACTAGATGCCAGTTATCAGGGCGCGTTCCGATACGATGCGGACGAGTGGGGACTTGATCTTGGTCATCTTGTCGTCGGTGATGATTTCAATCCGGAGATCGGATTTCTTCGCAGAAAAGGGTTCAGGCAATCGTCAGCAGGAGCGCGTTTCAGTCCTCGTACGGAGTCCATATCAGGGATTCGCCAGATCACGTTCCAGCCTAATGTGCAGTATCTCGAAAATGAGCGGGCGGGGTTCGTAGAAAGTCGCCAACGGGGAGGCGATTTCAGCATCGAGTTCGAGAACAGTGATCAGTTGGGCTTCACGTATACAGACTCTTATGAGAATTTGGTCAATGATGAAGGCATATCCGGGGCGATTATGGCTGCGGGCCGTTATTCGTTCCAAGATGTCCAAGCTAGCTACATCATGGGCCCTAACAGCCCTTTGCTTGGTAGGATTTCAGCCCGGC
>DEAG01000019.1:0-559 GCA_002346665.1 Gemmatimonadales bacterium UBA2988 | reverse complement strand
AGCTACTACCACGGTGATATTAAGTCTCTAGGGTTTGCCCAGGGGTGGATCACAATCACTCCTCAGCTTTCCCTAGAGCCCAGCATTTCGTTCAATTGGATTGACCTTCCCGAACAAAGTCTAGGTCGACATGTGGCGCTTACTCGAGTCACCTACTCATTGACCCCTCGGGCCTTTGTCAGCGGTTTAGTGCAGTACAATTCTGGGAGCAACACATTTAGTACAAATGTCAGGTTACGCTGGGAGTGGGCACCTGGAAGCGAACTCTTTGTGGTCTATACTGAAGATCGTGACACGGACGTTCTCGGTCGGCGCAGTCAACTTGCTGGTCGAGGGTTAGTCGTTAAGGTGAACCGCCTGCTGCAGCTCTAAGGAGCCAAGTATTTCTAGTTTATCTAGAGATTGCTATGCTCTCGGCTACTGAGGTCTTCCTCTAAAATCCCAGCCAGCCGAAAGGCTTACGTCGTAGGCTGTATCCCGGATCCAGCTGGCAATGTCTTTATGAGGAAGGAGTGCTAGGCCTTCTGAGTAGTTGAGTCCTTTCAGTACTTCTCGATAC
>DEAG01000011.1:87790-87921 GCA_002346665.1 Gemmatimonadales bacterium UBA2988 | reverse complement strand
TACATCCGTTTCGACGACAACGCCGCTGTGCTGATCGAGCCGAATGGCGATCCTCGGGGCACCCGGATTTTCGGACCCGTCGGTCGCGAGCTTCGCGAGAAAAAATACATGAAGATCATCTCACTCGCGCC
>DEAG01000011.1:86232-87500 GCA_002346665.1 Gemmatimonadales bacterium UBA2988 | reverse complement strand
CATGAAGATCATCTCACTCGCGCCTGAGGTGCTCTGAGCATGGACCGCGTCAAACACGTCATCATGAAGGATGACCGCGTGCGAGTGATTCGGGGGAACCATCGGGACCAGGAGGGCAAGGTCCTACGGGTCCTCAAGGACAAGGATCGAGTGGTGGTGGAAGGGGTCAACATGCGGAAGCGTCACATGCGCCCGAGCGCAGCCAATCAGGAAGGCGGAATCGTGACGTTCGAGGCCCCCATCCACATTTCCAACGTCATGCTGGTGGATCCGACCACTGGGGACGCGACCCGTGTTCGGATACGGCTGGAGGAAGATGGCGTCAAGGAGCGTGTGGCGGTGAAGAGCGGAAACCCGATTCCCCGTCCGCAGTAATGCCCATACTAAACGCGGGCTGAGCAGCGACCCGCGCCCAAGAGGACCGAGATCACGATGGCGAAGAAGCAAGGCCGGGACGGGAAATCGCCCAAGAAGGAGAAAGATGTCCAGGGCGGGAAGGGCGAAGCCCAAGCCAAGGGCGGGCTCAGCGCCAAGCCCGCTATGAAGCTGGAATCGAGACTGCTGAGGCATTACCAGGATCAAGCGGCGCCGCGGCTGATCCAGCAATTCGGCTGGGGAAACCAGCATCAGGTGCCGAGGATCGAGAAAATCAAACTTAATTGCGGATTGGGTGAGGCTTCCAAGAATCAGAAGCTTTTGGACAGCGTGGTGGAGGAAATGGGGTTAATTTCCGGGCAGAAACCTGTTGTCACGAAGGCCCGCAAGTCGATCGCCAATTTCCATCTTCGGGAGGGTATGGTGATCGGAGTCGCGGTGACCCTGCGTGGCGAGCGCATGTACCACTTCCTCGATAGGCTTGTGAGTGTGGCGATCCCCAGGATCCGTGATTTTCGCGGGCTTTCGACGCGCTCGTTCGATGGGCGGGGCAATTTCACGCTCGGCGTGAAGGAACAGATCATATTTCCGGAAATCGACTACGATCGTGTCCAGCAGGTACACGGCATGGACATTACCGTGGTCACTAGCACCAACAAAGACGACGAGGCTTTTGCTCTCCTCAAGGAGATGGGCTTTCCCTTCCGGGGAGAGACTCCGGTCATCATCGGCCAGGCGGCCGCCTAGCTGTCTGCCCCGACGACCCCGTTCTAAAGAGAGTTCTGAATGGCAAAGAAGGCGTTGATCGAGAAGGCCAAGCGCAAACCCAAGTTCCAAGTGCAGCGCAACAACCGTTGCCAGCGTTGCGGCCGGCCACGTGCATTCATCCGCAA
>DEAG01000011.1:84934-85911 GCA_002346665.1 Gemmatimonadales bacterium UBA2988 | reverse complement strand
TTCGGCGTGTGTCGCATCTGCTTCCGCGAACTGGCCCTGAAGGGCGAGATTCCCGGGATCCGTAAATCCAGCTGGTAAAGGAAAGAATCGATCATGATCACGGATCCTATCGCAGACATGTTGACCCGCCTTCGGAACGCCGGTGGCGCCGGTCACCGGTGGGTCGACATACCGGTATCAAAGCTCAAGGTCGAGATCGCCCGTATCCTTAAGGAGAATCACTTCGTATTCAACTACAAGGTTCTGGACGACGGGATGCACGGTCTTCTGCGAGTGTATCTCAAGTACCACGAAGGGCAACCGGTTATGCGGCACCTGGAGCGAGTGTCCCGCCCCGGGCGCCGGCGCTACGTGGCTGTGGAGGACATTCCTAGGGTCCGCAACGGCCTTGGGCTGGCTATCCTGTCCACCTCGCGCGGGCTCCTCTCCGACCGGGGTGCCCGGCAGGAAAAGGTAGGTGGTGAGCTCATGGCTTTTGTCTGGTAGGGACAACGACAATGTCCCGTATCGGTAAGCGACCGGTAGAGCTGCCCAAGGGTGTGGACGTTTCCGTGAAGGGGAACTCGGTCCGGGTGAAGGGACCCAAGGGTGACCTTACACTGGACGCGCATCCGGAAATGACGGTGACGATTCAGGACGACGTGTTGGTGGTGGAGCGCCCTTCAGACAACGCGGGCCACAAGGCCCTGCACGGTCTCACCCGTAGCTTGATTGCTAACATGGTCGATGGGGTGACACAGGGGTACCAGAAGGGACTAGAGGTCGTGGGGGTGGGCTACAAGGCTGAGAAGAGCGGGAAGGGGATCAAGCTGACCGTGGGCTATTCCCACGTTGTTCAATACGACGCCCCCCCCGGCATCGCTATCGAGACACCGAACCCTACCACCATCGTGATTTCTGGCGCTGACAAGCAAATGGTTGGTCAGGTAGCGGCTGAGATTCGTCTAGTCCGACCCCCGGAGCCCTACAAGGGCAAG
>DEAG01000011.1:84072-84634 GCA_002346665.1 Gemmatimonadales bacterium UBA2988 | reverse complement strand
GAGCCCTACAAGGGCAAGGGGATCCGGTACCAGGGAGAGCAGATCCGGCGTAAAGCCGGCAAGACGGCTGGGGCTTAAATCTATGGCTAAAATCGGGAATCTCAAGAAAGGCCGCGCAGTGTTGCGCGCTCGACGCCACCGGCGGATCCGGAAGAAGGTGTGGGGCACGGCCGAGCGGCCGCGTTTTGTAGTGCACCGGTCCCTCCGGAACATGGAAGGGCAGCTGGTCGACGACGAGCAGTCACACACGCTCCTCGGGCTTTCCACATTGAACGAGGCGTTAAGGGACTTCAAACCCGAGGCGGGCAAGAACAGGCGGGTCGAGCACGCTCGTGTGGCTGGCAAGCGGCTGGCTGAGCAGGCTCGTGAGAAGGGTATCGAGACCGTTGTTTTCGATCGCGGAGGCTACCAATACCACGGCCGGGTGAAGGCTTTCGCCGAAGGCGCCCGTGAGGGGGGACTGAAGTTCTGATGGCCAGAGAGAAGCGCGGGGAAAAGAAAGGTCGTGGTCGCGAAAGCGATTTGGTCGAGAGCGTCATCCACATCAACCGTGTGGCCAAGG
>DEAG01000011.1:83371-83781 GCA_002346665.1 Gemmatimonadales bacterium UBA2988 | reverse complement strand
CCACATCAACCGTGTGGCCAAGGTTGTAAAGGGTGGACGGCGGTTCTCGTTCTCAGCACTGGTCGCTGTTGGCGACAAGAAGGGGAACGTCGGCATCGGACTTGCCAAGGCCAACGAGGTGGCCGAGGCCATCCGGAAGGCCTTCGAGCGGGCGCGCCAGAAGATGATGTTGGTGCCGCTCAGGAATGGCACTCTGCCGCACGAGGTTCTCGGGAAATGGGGCGCCGGAAAGGTGCTTCTCCGTCCTGCTGCCCCCGGTACAGGAGTGATCGCCGGTGGTCCCGTGCGGGCCGTTCTCGAGGTTGCCGGAGTGACCGATGTGCTCACCAAGTGCCTGGGCACTAACAATCCGATCAACGTTGTGAGGGCTACGGTAGAAGGGCTCGAGCGACTGGTCACTCTGGAACAGG
>DEAG01000011.1:82740-83058 GCA_002346665.1 Gemmatimonadales bacterium UBA2988 | reverse complement strand
GGCTCTCGAGCGTGGCACCACGGTGGAATCACTGGGGGTCGTTAACCGTGGCTAAAAGGAAGACCTCGAGCAGCGGCAGGATCAAGGTGACGCAGGTCCGGAGTCTGAGCGGCCGGCCCGACAAGCACCGGCGCACGATCGAGGCGTTGGGGCTGAAGCATCACCAGAGCAGTGTTGAGCACAATGACACTCCTGCGATCCGGGGGATGATCCGTCAGGTCAACCACCTGGTCAGCGTCCAGGACGTCGAGTAGCGGATTTCCGAGGGCTACGAGGAATAGCGATGGCTGAGCTTCACGATTTGAGTCCCGCGGCGGG
>DEAG01000011.1:73579-82437 GCA_002346665.1 Gemmatimonadales bacterium UBA2988 | reverse complement strand
CCCGCGGCGGGTTCCCGCCGCAACCCGAAACGGCTGGGCCGAGGGCAGGGTTCTGGCACAGGCAAGACCGCTGGACGGGGGCAAAAAGGTGCCGGATCGCGCGCCGGCCACAAGTCCAGGGCGGGTTTCGAAGGCGGGCAGATGCCCCTCCATCGGCGTATTCCCAAGCGCGGGTTCAAGAACTTCGCTCGGGTCGAATACCAGGTCGTGAACGTCCGCGACTTTAAGGGGCTCACGGGCACTGTTACACCGGAGAGCCTCAAGACCGCCGGGCTGATAGCGAGCCTGCGTCGTCCCGTGAAAGTGCTTGGCAGCGGGGAGTTGGGGGGTTCCCTGTCCGTTTCCGCACACGCTTTCAGCAAGAGTGCACGCGAGAAGATCGAGGGTGCTGGCGGGAGCGTCGTGGTGCTGAACGGAGTTGGCGGTGATGACCGGGCGGTCGAGGCGGCGGAGCCCCGGTAACGGTCGATGGCCAATAATCCGATCGCGAACTTGCTCCGGGCCCCGGAGCTCAAGCAGAAGATAATTTTCACACTGCTGGTCCTCCTGGTGTACCGTACGGGTGCGCACATCACGGTGCCTGGGTTAGATGTCGGCATCCTCAGGCAACAGTTTGGGACGCTCCAGAACACGTTCTTGGGTATCTACGACATGTTCGTGGGCGGCGGCCTCTCGAGGGCCACGATCTTCGCCCTCGGGATCATGCCGTATATCTCCGCTAGCATCATGTTCCAGTTGCTGGCCGCGGTCTTCCCCACTGTCGAGAAGATGCAGAAGGAGGGGGAAGACGGCCGCAAGAAGCTCACTCAGTGGACGCGCTATACCACGGTTGGGCTCTCGATCATGCAGGGGTATGGGTTCGCGGTTTTCCTCCAGAGTATTCCGGGGGCGGTGACCACGCCGGGCTTCGGGTTCATCTTCACTACGGTTACTGCGCTCACGACAGGTGCGCTCTTCATCATGTGGCTGGGTGAGCAGATCACTGAGCACGGCATCGGCAACGGCATGAGCTTGCTAATCTTTTTCTCGATCATCGAGGGCTTCCCGGCTGCACTCCTCCGCACCTGGGAGGCTCTGAGTGTGGGTGAGATCGGGCTTCTGGCACTGGTCGTTCTGGGGGTAGTTGTAGTGGGTGTGTGTGCCGGCGTCGTAGCCATGACCATGGCATCGCGCAAGATCCCTGTGCAGATCCCGCGCAAGGTGGTCGGACGTGGCCGTATCCAGGAGGGCCAGAAGAGTTTCATCCCCCTGCGGGTCAACTCAGCCGGAGTGATGCCGATCATCTTTGCCCAGTCCTTCATCGTCATTCCCGGCACCCTCGCCGCCTTCTCGAGTACGCCGTGGCTTCGCACCCTGTCAGAAATCTTCCAGCCCCAAACCTGGCCTTATTACGTTACCTACGCGGCGCTCATCCTGTTCTTCACCTACTTCTATACCGCGATCATCTTCAATCCGGTTGATCTGGCGGAGAACCTGAAGAAACAGGGCGCGTTCATCCCGGGGGTGAAGCCCGGAACGCGGACTGCCGAGTACATCGACCGGGTGCTCACCCGCGTCACCTTGCCCGGGTCGATCTATTTGGCGTTGATAGCCCTGCTTCCGTTCTGGATCTTCGACATCTTCAACATCCAAACCTTTTTCTTCGGAGGGACCAGCTTGTTGATTGTGGTCGGCGTGGGGCTGGATACCGTTCAGCAGGCTCAGCAGCTGCTGATGCTTCGTCATTATGACGGATTCATGAAGAAGGGCCGGGTCAAGATCCGGGGTCGTCAGAGGGTCATGTGACGGCAGGTGCAATCGAGCGGCGTCCCTGGGGCGCCGGCGCGGTTCCGATCCGGTGCTTTCTGCCTGTCACTTCTGAGTTCCACACGGGTGGGATCGCCGGAGGCCTCCGGTGGTTGTGATCATGGTAGGTCCTCCGGGGGTGGGGAAGGGCACCCAAGGGGTGTTGTTGGCCGAGGCCATGAACTCACGTCACATCGCCACTGGTGATTTGCTCCGGGCTGCCCGGCGGGACGGCATCGAACTGGGCCGCAAGGCGCAGGAGTTCATGGACCGGGGGGAACTAGTTCCCGATCAGTTGATCGTGGACCTAGTACGCGAGGTTGTGCAGAAGATGGATCGTGACGCGGGGGTGGTGCTCGACGGCTTCCCGCGGACGGTGAGCCAGGCTGAGGCTTTGGGCGGCGTCCTTTCCGAGCTGGACCGCAAGGTGGACGTGGTGGTGGTGCTCGAGGCGGAGGATGATGTCCTCGTGAAGCGGTTGGGGGGACGGAGGAGCTGTGGCCAGTGCGATATGATCTACAACGTGCACTTCAATCCGCCCAAGCAGGACGGGATCTGCGACCGGTGCGGGGGGGTGCTGACGCTCCGTCCCGACGATGACCCTGCCACGGTGCGCCGTCGCCTCGAGGTCTACCGGCGCGAGACGGCCCCTTTGGTGCGCTACTTCAACGATGCCGAGGCGTCCGTGTGCAGGATCGAGGCGGATCAATCGGTGGCTGAGGTGCAGCGCGCGATCTGGGATTCGGTAAGCGAATGATCAACCTCAAGTCCCACGACGACATCGATCTCATCACTAGGGGCGGCGCGATCATCGGCGGGTTGTTTAGGGAGGTGGAGGGGCGGGTCGTGCCAGGTGTCTCGACGAGTAAGCTGGATCGTTTCTGCGAGGATTACATCCGCTCACACGAGGGGGCGGTGCCGGCATTCAAGGGCCTCTACGGATTTCCTGGTAGCGTGTGCATCTCGATAAACGAAGAAGTAGTGCACGGACTCCCGAGTTCTAGCCGGATTTTGGCCGAGAGAGACATCGTATCGATCGACGTGGGGGTCCGGCTTGAGGGGTGGTGCTCCGATTCCGCCTGGACGTTCGCTGTGGGGGATATAGACGAGGAGACGAGGAACCTGCTGCGCGTGACTGAGGATGCCCTCGAACGAGCGATCGAGGCTGCCTGCCCGGGTAATCATGTGGGCGACATAGGCGCGGCCGTGGTCAGCGCAGTTGAGGGGACCGGGCTCGGTATCGTCCGGGAGCTAGTGGGGCACGGGGTTGGTCGGGAGGTGCACGAGGAGCCTCAGGTACCGAACGTGGGGCGAGCTGGGTTTGGTCCTCTGCTTCGAGAAGGCTTGGTGTTGGCCATCGAGCCGATGCTGTCCACTGGGACCGATGCGGTAAGGACGTTGGAGGACGGTTGGACGGTGATCACTGCTGATGGCTCTAAGTCGGCCCATTTTGAACACACCGTGGCGATTACCGCTGCAGAGCCTCGGATTCTGACCCTGGCCCCGGTCCCGACAGGAGGGGTAGGACCCTTTCCGGCCTAAACTAGCTTGAGGATGGAGCGTCTGTCCATTATCATATTAAGCTCTACCGGAAACGGATCATGGAGGCGCTGGAATGAAGGTCCGAAGCAGCGTGAAGCCGATTTGCGAGCACTGCAAAGTAGTTCGTCGCCGTGGGGTGGTGCGGATTATCTGCAAGCGCAACCCCCGTCATAAGCAACGGCAGGGCTGAGGCACCATGGCACGAATCGCAGGTATCGATCTCCCACGTGGGAAACGGGTCGAGATCGCCCTCACTTACATTTTTGGGATCGGACGGTCTCGGGCGAACCAGATCCTGGGTAGTACAGGGGTCAGCCCGGACGTGCGCACCCACGATCTCACCGAGGAAGACGTGAGTCGCATCCGCCGGGAGATCGAGAGTAAATTCAAGGTGGAAGGTGCGCTGCGAACTGAGGTGTCCATGAACGTTAAACGTCTCATGGACATCGGGTGCTACCGTGGGCTCCGGCATCGTCGCGGTCTCCCGGTGCGGGGGCAGCGGACGCACACGAACGCACGCACGCACAAGGGTTCGCGGCGAGCGATCGCCGGGAAGAAGAAGGCACCGAGGAAGTAAGTAGCGCACGGGCCGGGCCGGGGCTCGCGCATCCAAGTTGTTAACCCCAGAGAAGGTGAGGACGAACGAGAGTGGCCAACCCCAAAGCTGGAGCTGGGCGCGCGAAATCGCGCAAGCGGGTCGTCGAAGCCGATGGTGTCGCCCACATTAAGGCGACCTTCAACAATACCCTTATCACGATCACCGATAGCTCCGGAAACACGGTGGTTTGGTCGAGCTCCGGCAAGGTGGGTTTCAAGGGATCCAAGAAATCGACGCCCTTCGCAGCCACCGTGGCCGCTGAAACGGTTGGCCGCGAGGCCGTCGCCGCGGGCCTGAAGCGGGTATCAGTATTGGTCCAGGGACCAGGGTCAGGTCGCGAATCGGCGATCCAGGCGCTGGCTACCGCGGGGCTGAACATCATGTCCATTAGGGACGTCACGCCTTTGCCCCACAATGGGTGCCGGCCGCCGAAGAAGCGCCGAGTCTAAAGGTCAGGAATAGGTAACGATGGGAAGGTATACGGGACCGGTCTGCAAGCTCTGCCGCCGTGAAGGGCAGAAGCTGTTCCTCAAGGGCCCCAAGTGCTACACGGAGAAGTGCCCAGTCGATCGACGCACGTATCCGCCCGGTCAGCACGGGCCTGCGCAGGCTCGGCGACGGAAGCAATCGGAGTACGCGGGGCAGCTTCGCGAGAAACAGAAGCTGAAGCGCGTCTATGGGCTTCAAGAGAAGCAATTTCGCAACCTGTTCGAGCTGGCTGTGAAGCAACCAGGAGTTACGGGCGAGAACCTGTTGGTGAACTTGGAGACCAGGCTGGACAACCTCATCTTCCGTCTGGGGCTCGCTTCAAGTCGGTCCCAGGCCCGGCAGGTCGTACGGCATAGGCATGTCGAGGTGAATGGGAGGGTGGTCGACATTCCCAGCTATCACGTTCGAGTGGGAGATGAGGTTGCGGTGAGGGCTCAGGACCTGGACCTCTTCCCAATCCAGGAAGCCTTGGCTGCCCGCACGCGGGCGAAGGTTCCCGAGTGGTTGGCCTTTGACGAAAAGAACCGAGTTGGTCGGGTCATCCGTACACCGGAGCGCCAGGACATCCCGCTCACGGTACAAGAACAGCTCATCGTCGAGCTCTACTCGAAGTAGCGCCGGCGGCTGGACGGCGCCACGCCGTTTCGGCTCGCGGGCAGCACAATGCATTCGCCCCCTCCGGGGGCGACAGGAGGAGAACGTGGAAATCGATCTGACCGGTCTGGTCCTGCCTGAGCGTATCGATGTCGCTGATAGTTCCGCGGACAGACGGTCCGCGAGGTTCGTGATCGAGCCGCTCGAGCGTGGTTTCGGACACACGCTCGGCAACTCGGTACGGCGTGTGCTGCTTTCGTCCCTGCGTGGTGGGGCGGTGTGGGCTTTCCGTACCAGCGGGGTCATGCACGAGCATCAGATCATCCCTGGGGTGGTCGAGGATGTGCACCAGGTCATCCAGAATTTGAAGTCTTTGGTGATCACGCTGGACGACGACGTCGACAAGGCCACGTTGGAGATACATGTGTCGGAGGTCGGTGTGGTCACCGCGGCCGAGGTGCAGACATCAGCGGGCGTGCAGGTCCTGGATCCCAGCCACCACCTTCTCACGCTCCAGGAGGACCGCGATCTCGACGTCGAGCTCTACGTCAACAAAGGGAGGGGCTTCGTGCTCGCGGATCAGCACCCCGTTCCGGAGGGGGCACCCGAGGACTCGAGTTCCGGCAAGCTGGTGCGGATCGACTCGATCTACAACCCGGTGCGGCGGGCCAACTTTACCGTTGAGGAGACCAGGGTTGGCCAGCGTACGGACTTCGATCGCCTCACCCTGTTCGTCGAGACCGACGGATCGGTAAGCCCAGAGGACGCTGTGGCGTATGCTTCCGAGCTGGTGCGCAAGCATCTAGAATACATGCTTTACTTTGGCCAGGGCGGGATTCCACAGGCGACACCCCTTGGTCCCGTGGCAGTGCCCGAGGCGCTGCAGGACCTGTTCGTGAAGCCGATCGAAGATCTTGCCGAACTGTCGATCCGGTCGCGTAATTCGCTGCGGAAGGAGAACATCGAGACGTTGAGCGACCTGGTGCAAAGGAGCGAGGAAGAGATGCTCTCGATCGGTAACTTCGGAAAGAAATCGCTCAAAGAGATCGAGGATTTCCTTGAGGAACATGGGCTTCGCTTCGGGATGAAGTTGGAGGACGGGAAAGACGGAAGGATTTTTTTCGTTGAAGAAGAACCAGAGACCGCCGAGACGGAGCGCGGATAGAGATACAGCTCCTCACACACGCTAGAACCAGCGGATCATGCGTCATCGCAAGAAGGGTAGGAAGCTTTCGCGCACGGCCTCCCATAGGAGGGCGACTATGCGTAACATGGCGACGGCGTTATTTCGCCACGGCCGTATCGAGACCACGACGGCCAAGGCCAAGGAACTGCGGCCTTATGCAGAGCGGCTGATCACACTGGCAAAGCGGGGAGATCTGCACGCCCGGCGATTGGCGGCCCGGCGCATCCAGGATCACGAAGTGTTGCGTCAATTGTTCGGGGACATCGGCCCAAAATACTCTGAGCGGCCGGGCGGATACACGCGCATCCTCAAGCTCGGTCCGAGGCGGGGCGACTCCGCTGATATGTCACTGATAGAGTTAGTCGATTAGATCTACGTGGTAGTACGGGTTTGAATTACCTAAACCAGGCAGGGCTAACCATGGACAGCAACAGTCGGAATCGTGATGAGGTACGGCGGGTGGCACCGTTCGTGTTGCTAGGATTGGTCACCATGATTGGATGTGGGGGAGGAGAGCCGGACGCTGATCCGGCCCTCGAGGAAGAAACTGTGGTCGAGGTGCCCGTCATGCCCGAATTCACGGAGATTCAGGCAGAGCAGCTCCAGACCGGCGCGGCGACATTCAGGGGGCAGATGGTCAGGGTCAACAGCGTACGTGTGATGAGCCTCGTGGGCACTAAAGGCTTCTGGGTAGAGTTGCCCAACGGGAATCCCTTCCTCGTCCGTACTGAGGACGACACGACGGTAGGGGTCGACGAACTCGTGGACATCGTGGGGACGATCACGGCGGTCAGTGAAAGCCTCGTCGCCGACTGGGTGGCGTCTGGCTCGATCAGCGAATCTGATAAGCTCATCGTGGAGTTCGCAACCGACTTTGTCGAGGTGGAAATGTTGATGCCAGCGGAGCGTCCATCACCATAATTAAGGACTGACGCTCGGCCCGCTCAACCAGAGAAGGAATTGGACGATGTCCCGAATCTGCTATGTGTGTGGCAAGCACCCAGGAACTGGGAATAATGTGAGCCACGCTAACAATAGGTCCAAGCGGCGCTGGTTGCCCAACCTGCAAACCGCCAAGATCGTCGACCAGGAAGGTGCACGTCGTCGAGTGCGGGTGTGCACATCCTGCCTTGCTGCCGGTAAGATCACCAAAGCGCCGAAGGTAAGGTCGGCGCTAGAGTAGTTCGAGGGTTTTCTGCCTTTGGTTGCCACCGCCCCCATGGCCTCAAGCTGTGGGGGCGGTGGCAATTTAGGGGTTCTCGATCAGTAGTTGCTTGAATGGAATCGCTTGGCAGAGCTTACGCGCTATCTTGCACATCGTCGGGATTCGTCCAAATGAGTTGCAGAGGCATCGGAGTCTCACCTTGGAGGCTAGAGTGGTGCTACAGTGACCAAAACCGAGGGGGGACCGGGTAACGCCGCCAAATCGCTTACGGGTCTGGTCGTTGTTGTCACTCGGCCCGCTGGCGAAGACGAGGACCTATCGAGGGTGTTGGGAGGCCTGGGTGCCGATGTGGTCCATATACCCATGATCGAGTTCCAACCACCCGCTAACCCTGATCCACTCGAGCGGGCCTTGGATCGATGGGAGGAATACGACTGGGTGATGTTCACGTCACCGCGTGGGGTCACATGGGTGGCGGAGGCGCTGGTCACGCGAGGGTCTGCTCCCGATCGGCATCCACCACGACGACTCGCGGTCGTGGGGCCCACGACCGCTGCCGTGGCGCGAAGTGTTGGCTGGACACCGGAGTTGGTGCCCGAGCGCTTCGATGCGGAGGGCCTGCTCGAGGCAATCGATCGCCGGGGCGAGCGCTTTTCCGGTGCGCTCGTTCTCCTTCCCGTCGCCGAAGTTGCCCGTGAGGTACTCGCGACCGGTCTGCGCGACCGTGGTGCTCACGTGGATATGGTGATCGCATACCGCTCGGCATTTCCCGAGACCATCGAGGAGAGAATGACCACGGGTCTTCTCTCTAGTGCGTCTCCCACACTGGTCACCTTCACGTCGCCATCCGCCGCGCGCCATCTGTTTGACCTCGTGGGCGAGGTTGTTCTGAGACTGCCAGTGGCTGCGATCGGTCCGGTGACCGCGGAAGCGGCACGTGCCCTAGGGTACCGGGTGGTGGCGGTGCCTGACCACCACACGTTGGACGGCTTGGCAGACGCGATACGGCGGTGGTGGGATGAAATGTGATGGCGCCTGCCGAAGGAAGTTCAGAGGGTACCGCTCCGCTTGCAAGGAGGTAGGTTCCATCTATGTGATCAAGGGGGAATTAGCCGGAGCCGCTTGCCCGAGCCCGCATTACGGTGGAGCTGGTAGGCGAGTAATGGTAAACTTCGGCTGGTAGCGGCTGCTTGATGTGCGGTCCAGCTCGCCTCATGTTTCTTAGTCTCGAGCGCAGAACGTGCCCTCACGTGGTTCCTTCGGTTCCTCATGGTTGACGATACCCTCAAACGTTTTGAATCCGCCGGTCTCACCTTCGGGGTGGTCGGTCTCGGTTACGTAGGCCTTCCGTTGGCGGTGGAGGCCGCGTGTAGCGGCCTCCAGGTGCTGGGATTCGATGTCAAGGAAGGAGTGGTCCAGGGCATCAACTCCGGCAAGACCCACATCCAGGACTTGCGCGACGACGACGTCGCTGACCAGGTACTAGCGGGCCGGCTCGA
>DEAG01000011.1:0-73272 GCA_002346665.1 Gemmatimonadales bacterium UBA2988 | reverse complement strand
GAGGCGACCACCGACCTCTCCCGGTTGGCGGAGTGTGACGCCATCTCGATATGTGTTCCCACGCCGCTTTCTAAGACCCGTGATCCAGATGTCTCTTTCATCCTTGCTGCCACCGATGCTGTGGTAGCTGCGCTCCGGCCTGCCCAGCTCGTGGTGCTGGAATCCACTAGCTACCCCGGCACCACCCGTGAACTCATGCTGCCGGCTATGGAACAGACCGGACTCAAGGTGGGGGTGGATTTCTTCCTGTGTTTTTCTCCAGAACGGGTCGATCCCGGCAATCCGACCTGGAAAACCCGCAACACCCCCAAAGTGATCGGTGGAGCCACGCCGAACTGCACCAGCGTTGGGAACGCGTTCTACAAACGCTTCATCAACACGATGGTGCCAGTATCCTCGGCTGAGGCCGCTGAACTCACCAAGATTCTGGAGAACACTTTCCGAGCAGTGAACATAGGGCTGGTAAACGAGACCGCGATCATTGCGGATCGCTTGGGTGTGGATATCTGGGAAGTGATCGAGGCGGCTGCGACCAAGCCGTTCGGGTTCATGAAGTTCATGCCAGGACCGGGACTGGGGGGGCACTGCATTCCGATCGATCCCCACTATCTGTCTTGGAAGATGCGCACCCTGAACTACAAGACGCGCTTCATCGAACTGGCCTCAGAGATCAATGCTGAGATGCCTCTGTTCGTGGTGGGTAAGGTGCGCCAGGCACTGAATGCGAGCCGGAAATCGGTGAACGGATCCACCGTGTTACTCCTTGGCGTAGCATACAAGGCTGGCATCGACGACGTGCGCGAGTCACCGGCGTTAGACATCATTCGACTGCTTGAGGCTGACGGGGCCAAGGTGGTGTTCAGCGATCCGTACGTGCCGAGCGTGTCCGAGGACGGGCACTGCCTGGAGTCGGTTGATCTGACTGAGTCTCTGCTCAAGTCGGTCGACGCCACCCTTATCGTTACCGACCACTCCGCGTTCGACTATGCGGCGGTGGTCGAGCATTCGAGGGTCGTCGTGGACGCCCGCAACGCCACCGCTCGCACGTCCTCCTCGTTGCTTTCCGGCTATCCCCAACGCTGGATCGTTAAGGTAGATGGGGCTTGCTAGTTAATCGTGGGTACAATGACTAGCACTTTGGTTCACTGGGAGTGTTTGCTACGCGGGCGCCTGGAAGTCTTTAGTGGGGAACGACAAGGGGTTGCGGCCCCTCCTTACACAGGTATCTTTGGGGCCCCATCCATAGGCGACGTGATGGAGGCAACCTAATGGTGACAGAGGCGCCTCTTTCTACGGGAGCGGCCTCGTGCACTCAGGCCCTCGATCTCCCGCTGTCCGATCCTCCCTCAGTTCCGGAGAGTGTCATTCCAAGTCGGGAGGAAATTGACTGGGACGCGTTCCTTCCCGAGCGGGCTAACACGCTGCGCTGGAAGTTCGGGAGTGCCGTAAAGCGCACGATCGACATCGTCGGCGCCGGGATCGGCTTGATCCTGCTGCTCCCAGTTTTCGCGGTCATCGCCCCATTCATCAAGCTCACCTCGCGTGGGTCGATCCTGTACCGGAGCAGGTACCTCGGCAAGCGCTCCCAACCGTTCGTTGGCTACAAATTCCGCTCAATGGTCGAAAACGCAGACGACCTGAAGTCGGGGATGGCCCACCTGAACCACATGCATGGTCCGGCATTCAAGATTCGCAATGACCCGCGCATCACGCCGTTGGGAAGATTTCTCCGCAAGTACAGCTTGGACGAGCTCCCGCAGTTGTGGAGCGTGCTAAAAGGAGACATGAGCCTGGTCGGACCACGCCCCCCCCTGCCTGAGGAGTTCGAGGAATTTGAGGCGTGGCACCGTGGTAAGCTGGTGGTGACCCCGGGCATCACCTGCTACTGGCAGATCAACGGGCGGTCGGACATCCACGACTTCAACGAATGGATTCGCCTCGATCTGAAGTACATCGAAGAGTGGAATCTCTGGACCGACGTTAAGATCCTGGCCCGCACCGTTCCGGTGGTGCTGCGGGGCCATGGGGCCTACTGACCCTTCCCGACACCCTCCAGCGCTGTCCCTTGCCGCACCGTGATGCTCTCTCCGCGGATCCGGCCACCCCTGGGCGTCAGTCGGTGACCAGTCCGCTGGTCTTGGTTGTGGGGCCGGTGCCTCCTCCTCCGCACGGCACGGCCCTGTACGTGCGTATGCTGCTGGAGAGCCCTGCAGTCGCGGAAGAATGGCGGATCTCCCATCTCGATACATCGGATCGTCGCTCCCTAGAAAACCTAGGGCGGGTGGACGCGTGGAATGTGCTGCTGGGGATCCGCCACGTCGCTGAGCTCGCTGTTCGGATGGTTCGGGAGCGACCTGAGGTGGTATGGCTTTCGCTGTCCCAGAACACCCCCGCATACCTACGGGACGTCATCTTTATCGTATTCGCCCGGCTGGGGGGGGCGCGGGTGGTAGGGCATCTGCATGGCGGATGGTTCCAGGAGTTTTACCGGGCGGCCTCTTTCCCGGTGCGCCAAGTGATCCGAATCAGCTGCGGTATGCTTGCTGCTGCCTGGGTGCTGGGAGAGGGGCTGCGATCGACCTTCACCGGCCTGGTGCCACCGGATCGCGTGCGCGTGGTTCCCAACGGCGTTCCCGACCCTGGGGCGCTTGCCAGGCGGCGGGGGGTGTCGGAGTCCTTCACCATCCTCTACCTGGGGCAACTTTCCGATCTCAAGGGAGTCGACGACCTGGTCGAGGCCTTTGGTGCCCTGTGTCCCTGGGACCTGCCCAGTCGGCTGGTGCTGGCGGGGGCGTGGCTGACAGGAAGAGATGAGCGCCGTATCCGGGCGGCGGTGGCGGCTTCGCCCGCCCGCGCGCACGTCGAGTTGATCGGGGTGGTTGGTCCGGAAGAGAAGGCACGCCTCCTGAGGGAGGCGGATGTCTTCGCACTGCCTGTCCGCTCACACGAGGGGCAGCCGCTGGTGGTGCTAGAGGCCATGGCCGCTGGTCTGCCCGTCGTGGCGACAGCCCGCGGAGCGATCCCCGACATGATAGAGGACGGAAGGACCGGGTTATTGGTGCCGGAGGACAGGGGGGCCCTCACAGGAGCCCTCGAGCGGCTGCGAGCGCGTCCCCAGCTGCGTGCCGCGATGGGGGCTGCCGGTCGGCAGAAATGGGAGGAGCGGTTCACTGCCCAAGTGTGCTTCCGGCTGGTGGCTCGTGAACTCGACCATGTCTACGGACGGCCGCACCGGGGCCGGACCGCTGCAGATGAGGCTGCTGCCTGAGTACGGCGCTTAAATCATCGCCTCGGGCTCGCCGGAAGGGGGTCATTGAAGACCGCCTTGTTACCCGTATCGGAGTCCGCAGAAGACGTTGTGCTTACCTCAGTTTCCCGTCCCAGCACCACACAGGCTGCAGCCAAGAATCCGACGTACTGGGTCAGCGGCCCGTAGTAGTCGAGCGCGTTGTCGGTCAGGGCGATTACGCCGAACGCTGCGATCAAAGCGAGTGCCGGCATGGCGTATTCATCCGCTTTCCGTCCGACTTGGTGCATCGCCTGCATCGAAGCGCCTATCCAGCTCCGCACAGCCAAAAAGAATAACAGACAACCGATCAGTCCGGTGTCCACCGCCAGGCGTAGGTACTCGTTGTGGGCTACCATCGTTTCACCCAGTGCAGACTCGATTGCCAGGCTGGACGCTCCGAGTCCCAATCCGACCACCGGGCTTGCCTGAAATGACAGGAGAAGAATGCCCCAGAGAGTATCGCGGCCCTGCCAATTGATGGCCTGGTAGAGCGTCACTGGGTCCAGCGAAAGCGCGAGGAGTTGCCCGGGGTTAGGGAGGTATCCGAACGTACGCA
Source organism: Gemmatimonadales bacterium UBA2988 (assembly GCA_002346665.1). Lineage (GTDB taxonomy): Bacteria > Gemmatimonadota > Gemmatimonadetes > Longimicrobiales > Gaopeijiaceae > UBA2988. The sequence goes on along the minus strand of DEAG01000011.1, from coordinate 69,427 downwards.
CCAAGACTCCCTCCAACGCCAGACCGCCGAGGATGACAGCGAAGGCTGCTGCGGCCAGGAGTACACGCCAGTTCCGGTCGGCGATGGCGGTATGCAGAGCGACGACCGCCATGGCTACGAAGGAGGCAAGGAAAGTGATGCGTGTGAGAGTAAGGGCAATCCAGACAGTGGCAACACTGCCGAGCAACAAATATCGGGCTTGCCCACGTGCGCGGAAACGGCCTATGCAGATCAAGACTATGGCCAAGAGGTAGAAGGAAAGCGGGTTTTGATGGCTTCCGGGCAACGAAACGCGGAACCACTCGTTAGATTCGAGAACATAGCTTCCGTTCACAACGAAGATCGGATTGATCAGTAGGAGCAGCGTGGCTCCCCATAGGGCCCAGTCACCCAGTCGGTGCAACTCGCCCACACGACGCTCTGGGGCAGCCACCACCAAGAAGATGAGTAGCGGGTATGCGAGCTTGAAAAGAAGCCTTAGGCCTTCGAGTGACGCTGGAGAAAACGCTAGGGTGGCTCCGGCCCAGGCCAGGAACAGTAGATACCATCGGGCTGGAATGGCGACGAGTGCCTTGAGGAGGTCGGCGCGCGTCAGCACCACTGTGGCCAGTCCAGCCGAGATCCCGACCAGGCGGATACCGCTCATATCCAAGCCACCCAAAGCTGGGAGCAGCTCCTTGTAACCCCCGGTCAGAAACCCGAGATTCACCGGCCCTAGCGCTAACATGACCGCAACAACAACCATGGGCCATGTGAGCGTTATCGCGAGCACGATAACCCCCAAGATGGCTCCAGCGGCGAGCAGGGGGTTGGTGGCGAGACCGTATCCTGTCGCCAGGAGGGCGACGACGACCAGGGCGGTCGTGACCGAGAAGCGAATGCGCCAACTCACTCCCAAGTGTACCCGTTAGGGTAGGAGGCCAGCAAGCGGTGACGATTTGAGGCTGCTCTTCCTAAACCACAACGTGGCCTGGTCTGGCACCTTTTTCCGGGCGTTCCCACTCGGTAGGGCGCTGGTCGCTCATGGCCATGAGATCACGGTGGTTACGACCAGTCCGACTGCGCGCATCGCTCAACGAAGGCGGCGGCGCGATGGTGTTGATCTGATCGAGACTCCGGACCTTTTCTGGGGACGCGGGCGCACGGGGTGGGATCCCTGGAATACGCTCCATCGCTCGCTTGGGTTGCGGCACGGTGATTTCGATGCTATCCACGCGTTCGATTGTCGCCCCGCGGTGATCCTGCCAGCGTTATTCTTGGCCGCGCGCGGCAATCTCCCTCTGTTTATGGACTGGGCGGACTGGTGGGGCCGAGGAGGGACGATCGCAGAGCGCCCGGGCCACTTAGTCAACCGTCTGATCGGAGGTGTCGAGACCTGGTTCGAGGAGGCGTTTCGAACACACGCGCGCGGCACCACGGTGATCAGCCGGGCCCTGGAGGGCCGCGCCGTCCAGTTGGGCGTGCCCACCGATGCCATTCTGAACTTCCCCAACGGGTGCGAACACGAGGGCATCCGTCCCCACGACCGTGAACGTTCACGGGTCGCGCTTAGCATCGATGACGATGCTGAGGTCGTGTTACACGTTGGCCTGATCTACCCCCGGGACATCGAGCTTCTGTTCGGAGCGATGCAGCGCGTTTGTCGTGAACGGCCTCGCGCTCGACTGGTCCTCCTTGGCAATCCGCGCACACCGATTCCGCAAGAGCGCCTGCCCGCGGATGCTCTGATTATCCCGGGTTTCGTCGACCTCGATCTCTTGCAGCTCTGGCTCGGAACCGCTGATTGTTGCGTACTTCCCTTGTCCGACACGATCTGTAACCGAGGGCGTTGGCCCGCAAAGCTGAGCGATTACTTGTGTGCGGGTCGCTCCGTGGTCATGCCCAGAGTTGGGGACGCGGCCGAGTGGATCGACGCTCATCGAGCGGGGTGGACCAGCGCTCCTGCGGTTGCGTCGCTGTCCGAGGCGTTGCTTGCAGCCCTAGACTCCGGGGACCGTGCCAGCGAGGCGGGCGAGCGCGCCCGCCGGCTGGCGGAGGGCCCACTTTCGTGGTCCTCGGTAGCCGAAGGCGTCGATGCGTTCTATAGGCGGGTCTTGCTATCAACTTGATGCTCCCAGAAGCCGCTCGTACCTTGGTAGGCCTAGTGACTAAACATTTGATTGCTCGCCTTTTTCCCTTGGCCCTCGGCCTCGTGCTGGCCTTCGCCGGAAATTCCTTGTCTGGGCAGACGGGGGCTGTATCCGGTATCGCAAGTGTGGAGGATGTCATCCGGCCAGGCGACGTAGTGCGCCTGACGGTGCTCCGTCAGGCAGAGTTGTCTGGGGAGTTTCCGGTGAACCAGTTCAGCACGGTCGTACTCCCTCTTTTGGGGGAGTACGACGTCACCCGCGAGAGCAACCGGAGCCTGCGCGAGAAGGTGATTCGGGACCTGCAGTTGATCCGGTCTGTCCGGGGCATCGAACTGGTTGTCCTGCGTCGCGTCCGGGTGGTCGGTGAGGTCAACCAACCGGGTGTCTATCAGCTCGATCCGACCATGAACGTTGCCGACGCGGTGGCCAACGCGAGGGGCCGCACGGAGTTGGGAGAAGAGGGTAAGGTGGTGCTTCGCCGGGGAGGCCAAGTGGTGGATGCGGACCTCCGTCTCGATATGTCAATCTCCGAGTCTGAGATTCTGTCCGGCGACGAGATATTCGTCCCACGGCGCAGTTGGATAGACCTGAACTTAGGTGAAGTGGTAGCCGGTGTGGCTACCCTGAGCGGTATCATCATCACCTTGCTCGTTCGATGACGGAGCCTTCCGCAAACGGACCTGGCAAGAGTGCGGGAGCGCGGAAATTAGACGTCCGCCAAGCTTTTCGGGCCCGACCCCTGCTGATCCTAGGGGCACCTGTCGTGCTGCTAGCTCTCACGGTGGCGTTCATCCTTCTTGTCCGTCCCGTCTACGAGGCCGCCGTCTCTGTCCGCATCGGCGAGGAAAAATCAGGTATCGCCAGGTTCGAGGAGCTCTCGACACTCGGCGCCGGCCGTGAAGTGTTCACGGAAATGGCCGTGCTCCGCAGTCGCTCGTTGGCCGAGGCAGTCGTGCGTTCCCAGGACCTCCAGGTCATCCTGGGTGCGCCGGCCCGTGTCCGCCGCTCCGAGATCTTTGCGGACCTGTCGATGGACACCGTTGCTCCAGCTGCCGATTACATTCTCGAGGCCGTGGGAGAGGGACGCTTTCATCTTACTGGGGAGGTCACCAAGCGAACGGATCAGCCTGGTCCGTTCGAGCGCCCGGCTAAAGAAGTGGTCGACTACGGGGAAGTTGAAGTGGGTCGGGTGGTGGCTGTCAACGGCGTGCAGTTCACCCTCGCTTCCGGCGCAGCAGCCTTCGAGAGCATCAACTTTTCAGTGATCTTGTTCCAAACTGCGGTTGAGGAACTTCAGGCGAGTATCGCGGTTTTTCGGCCGGATCGGGAGGCCGATGTGGTGTGGGTACGCTACCGCGGGACCGATCCCGAACTGGTTCGGGCGGTTCCCAATGAACTGGCTGCCCACTTCCTTGCTGGGCGGCAGCAGGTTAGATCTGCCCAGGCACGTGGCACCGTGGCCTTCCTCGCAGAGCAGATCGATACTCTCGGGGCCCAGCTTGTCAGCGCGGAGGAGACACTTCGTTCGTTCCGTGAGCAAAATGGGATCGTGAGCATCGCGGCTGAGGCTCCAGCCAAAGTGGATCGACTCGCTCAGATGCAAACCCGCCGCGACCTGCTGTCCGCCGAGCGCGAGGCGCTGGGCCAGCTCCTAGCAGAGATCGGAAGCGAAGAAGCCGGCAGCGACGGAGCGTCGCCATATCGGAAGCTTGTGTCGTTTCCCACACTGATCACAAACGTTGCGACCGCCGAAATGCTGACCCAGCTCGTGGAACTTGAGAACCTCCGGACCGAGTTCCTGATGACTCGCAAGCCGGCAGATAGTGACGTCATCCTCCTTACTGAGCGGATCGAGGCGCTCGAGTTCCAGCTCAAGACTATGGCGGAGACCTACTTGAGAGGGCTCGGTGAACAGGTGCGGACGCTCGGAGATGGACTGGCCAGCTTCGAGACCGAACTCGCTCGCATTCCGGCCCAGCAGATGACCTATGCCCGTATGGAGCGTCAGGCGACGATCCTGTCCACTCTCTACACCATCCTTCAGACCAAGCAGAAGGAGGCCGAGGTCGTCGCGGCGGTGGAGGACTACTCCGTGAGAGTGATAGATCCGGCGATCTACCCCACCGATCCCATCCGTCCGAAGCCGTGGTTGAGCCTGATGGTGGCGCTGGCGGTAGGAGCCATCGTGGGGGTGGGTGGGGCAGTAGTCGCCGAGCACCTGGACCGGACGGTGCGGGACCGTGGGGAGTTGCAGGCGGCGACGGGAGCGGCCGTCCTGGGGCTAATCCCTATCATCCGCCCTGCCGTGGCCGGTGCTGCGAGCCGACTGCCCTGGGCATCCACCGGCAATGGGACATCACTCGAGCCGCGGCTGATCGGTCTAATCACGGCGGGCGATCCGGCCGCCGAGGCCTACCGGTCGCTGCGCACCAACATCACGTTCTCCCGCCCCACATCGGCTCCCAAGGCGTTGGTGTTCACCAGCCCAATGCCTGGAGACGGCAAATCCACGACTGCCGCCAACATGGCGCTGGTGCTGTCCCAACAGGGGGGGCGGGTGCTCCTAGTGGATGCGGATATGCGGCGCGGTACGCTGGACGAGGTGTTTCGCGAGACGCGGGAGCCCGGGCTCTCGAACGTACTGGTCGGGGCGGTGGGTCTGGACGAGGCCATCCGTACACTGGAGATGGAGCCGGATCACACGATGGATTTCATCACATCAGGCACCCGGCCACCTAACCCCGCCGAACTCTTGTCCTCAGAGCCGATGGGTCGGTTCCTGAGCGAGGTGAATGAGCGTTACGACACCGTCGTATTCGATGCGCCGCCGCTCAACGTGGTGACCGACGCTGCGCTCCTCGGTACCCGGACAGACGGAGTGGTCCTCGTGGCCCGGGCGGGGGTTACCGAACAGGAATCCCTCGAGTTTGCCGTGAGCCAGATCGAAGGGGTGCGGGCCCTGCTCCTTGGCACGGTCCTCAACGGGGTGGATGAACGCCGGCAGTTGTATTACGGCGTCAAGGGTGCCACCAAGGCGCATGGCTACTTCGACCGATCTTGAGAGAGGTCGCTGCGCTTCTCAGCTAGGCTTCTTCTAAGCCAAGCTAAGCTGGCCAGTCGATCTTGCGCAGACCAGTGATCCGGCCGGTCCTCTGCGTTCTCGGTGTCCTTGCGCTCGGGTCGTGCCTGTCGGGCACGGATGCGCAGCCGCTATTGGTTGAGTTGGTGGGTGGAGATCAGCAGCCTGCCTTCGCCGGCGAGGAGCTGAAGGAGCCGTTGGCGGTGCGTGTCACGCGCGGTGGCGTCCCGCTGCCCCATCTTAGCGTTCGCTGGCGGATCATTGAAGGTGGCGGTGCGCTCGACGAACCGCTTTCACACACTGACTCTGCCGGTTTAACGAGTGTTCGCGTGATCATGCCCTTAGAGGGCACGCAAGTGCTGATCTTGGCCGAGGCGGAAGGCTCGTCGGCCACGTTCCGCCTCTACCCCACACGGATCTTCAGTTTTATCGGTGCTGGCTACGGCCACACGTGTGCACTTTCCACGACTGGCCATGCCTATTGTTGGGGCCGGAATAACAAGGCGCAGCTGGGGGACGGCTCCGAGACAGAGCGTGCCATGCCCGTGCCGGTGAGATTAGGGCTTCAATTCGAGTCCCTGGCGGTTGGCTGGTTCCACACCTGTGGTCTGGTACCAAGCGGCCAGCTTTTTTGCTGGGGGGACAACGGCAGTGGCCAGCTCGGCGTCGGCGACCTTTTCCTGCGCCATGCTCCTACTCCGGTGGCCAGTGAAGAACGCTTCGTGTCCGTCTCGGCGGGTTACCTGCACACGTGCGGGATAACGCTGGACGGCACCTTGATGTGTTGGGGCGCCGACGACCACGCGCAATCAGGACTGCTTGGGATGGCCGAGAGCGCAACGGCCTTTACACGCGTCGCCGCTGGCGAATTTCACTCGTGTGCGTTGGCACTCGACGGTGCGGCCTATTGCTGGGGCTTCAACGGGGATGGCGAGTTGGGTACGGGTGCCACCTTCGGTGCCACCGAGACACTTCCACAAGCCGTGGCCGGAGGCTTGCAGTTCACCGACATTGTCGCGCACTCGCGCCATACCTGCGCTCTGGCTACCGACGGTACCGCCTACTGCTGGGGTCGCAACGGAACCGGTGAAACCGGTCAGGACCCTTTCGTTCGGACAAGGACACCGTTGCCCGTAGGCTCAGCACTCTTCCAATCGATCAGTACTGGCGATGTCTATTCTTGTGGCGTGCTGGTAACGTCGCTAGCCGCTTGCTGGGGGAACCAAGCGGGCGAGGATGGAGATTTCAAGGTTCCGAGCGCCATCTCTGGTTTAGCCGATGTGAGTCTCGTGAGCGTCGGTTTTGCCCATACCTGCGCTGTGGCCGCATCTCAAATCTGGTGCTGGGGAGATAACAGTTCGGGTCAGCTGGGCGTACCCACGTCGCAGAGTTCGTTGACGCCGGTCCGGGTCGTATTTCCGCCATGAGCCAGGTATCGGGGAGTGACAGTCTACGTTCTAAAGTGCTGCGTGGCGGTGCGTACCTCGGATTCCGCCAGTTGGCTGGCCTGTTCATCAACGTGGTGGGGATACTCTTGCTCACGCGTGCGCTGGGGCCCGCGGCGTATGGTCGGTATGCCGCCGCTCTAGGGTTGTTCGGTGCTCTCCAGTTGGGAGCACAGTTGGGCATCGGCGTATTCTTGGTGCGAAGCGAGCGTCCCATTGAACGGGATGGTCTGGACGTGGCTGCCTCGCTGCTGGCGCTGTCGGGGATCGTCGCCTTGGTTGTGGGCGCGCTGCTTGCGTTCTGGTTCGACCAGTGGACCCGGATCGAAGGTGTCTCCAGCACGGCGCTGGCGTTGCTTGTTGCTCTGCCGCTCATCAACGTCGCTCAGGTGGCCACCGCTCAGCTCGACCGGGCCTTGGACTACAAGCGTGTCGCCTGGATCGAGCTCGCCAGTCAGGCCATGTTCTTTTCAGTGTCGGTTCCTCTTGCCTTGGCCGGGTTCGGCAGCTGGGCGGCCGTCGCGGGCTGGTGGTGCCAGCAGATCGGCCTGTTGGTGGGAACTTCGTGGGCCGCTCGCTACGTTCCACGACCCGCCTGGCAGCCGGCTCTCGCCCGTGAGATGCTCTCCTACGGATTTTCCTATTCATTGTCCATCTGGATCTACCAGTTGCGCCGGCTGGCCAATCCAATCGTCGTGGGCCGTTACCTGGGAGCCGAAGCGGTCGGCATTGTGTCATTGGCTACCCAAATCGTGACGCAGCTGGGTTTTGCCGGCGTCATCGCATGGCGAGTGTCAACGGCTTCTCTGGCCCGTGTGCAGTCCAGCGCAGACCGCCTCGTTCGAGCCATCACCGACGGGATGTGGCTTCAGGCCCTCGTCGTGGGACCCGTGCTCGTCCTGTTCGCCTGGGTGGCTCCCGCTCTCCTGCCTTTGTTATTGGGCAGATCGTGGGAACCGCTGGCCACGGTATATCCTTTTCTCGCTCTGAGTTTTCTGGCGAACGCCATGTTCGCGCTGCATTCGTCTGCCCTGTATGTCGTTCGCCGTAACCTAGACGTGGGCATCGTGCATTTTGTGCAGCTGGTCCTGCTATTCGGAGTAGCCGCTGCGGTAGTGCCACAGGCTGGTCTCGTGGGCTATGGCGTCGCCGAAGCCGCCACCATTGTCAGCTATCCGCTGATGCACTTGTTCGTGCGTCGCCACATGGGAAAACCAAGTTACGGGCGCGCGCTAGCGGTGACCTCCTCCTTCAGCGTTGCACTTTTCTTTAATTCGTTAGGGTGGGTCAGCGGCCTGGGTATACTGGTGCTGGCTTGCGTGCTGCCTTCTTGGCCAGAGACGCAGAGGCTCGTCGCCGATCTGCGTTCGGCAGCTGCGGCATCTTGATGGACGTGGGTGAGCGTTCCGTCAGCGCGGTCATCACCAACTACAATTACGGGCAATTCCTGGGCGAGTGTGTCGAGTCCGCGTTGGCACAGACACGGTCCCTGCACGAAATCATCGTCATAGATGACGGCTCGACGGATGACTCGCTGCGGGTTCTGGCTTCGTTTGGGGCACGCATTCGAGTGATTCGTACGACGCATAGTGGACAGGCTAGGAGCCTCGCTCGCGGGATCGAACAGTGCGAGGGCGATGTGGTGTGCCTACTCGATGCCGACGACGCCTGGCATCCCGGAAAAGTCGACTGCGTGCTCGACGTTTTCCAGGCGCATCCTCGAGTACAGTGGGTACGGCACGCGCTCGAGGTGGTAGATGGAAAAGGCCGGTCGCTGGGTCCCACGGTACCGGACATCCCGCGAGATGCTCCCGTGCCGCCGAGGGCACAACCGATCATCGAGCGCACGCTTACGGCTGCCACCTCAGGTTTCAGCCTGCGTCGCGATATCGCCCGCCGCGCCCTTCCGTTGGTTGCTCAACCCATCGGCTTTGCGGGCGACGTTTCCTTATCCTGGGACGCAGACGCATACCTGTTGGCGCGGCTTACCGGACTTGGTGCATGGGGCTACTCGCTGGCCGCTGCACTGGGATGGTATCGCCGGCACGATGCCCAACAGTTCGTGGGATCCGACGATCTGCTTCGGCTGGTCGAACGACAGATTGCGGTGGGTAGGGTCCTGGTAGAGGTGTTGGGTACCGCCCCTGGCAGCGCTGTAGCTGAGCATAAGCATCGCTTGATTGCAGCGACTCTCCGCGGACAGCCGGTTCTACATAAGGAGCGCATCGGTCACGGGAGGCGTGGCTTGGGGGCGGCTCTGCGGGCGTTCCAGATTGAGCCCGGACTCGGACTGCGCCAACTCGGTGCCCTGGGGCTGGCCTTCTTGGCTCCCGGCCTATGGCTCCAGCGGCTGAAGGACCGGCAGGCTCTCGGCGACACCTCATGAGAGTCGCATTGCTCACCAACTTTATTGCGCCATACCGGTTGCCGGTGTTCCGGGCACTGGCCTTGCAGGTTGGCGAAATGCGCGTTCTGCTTTCCACCGTGATGGAGGATAACCGTGCTTGGGCTGTGGATTGGTCTGGCCTCGACGTGGTTGTGCAGCGCACGCTCACGGCCCCACGCACCTGGCGGGGTGCCGGGTTCCGGGAACGCATCCAGTTGCATATTCCCCTCGACACGGCTAGCCAACTAGAGCGTTTCCAGCCCGAGGTAATAATCACGGGCGAATTTGGGGCACGCTCGCTTTCCGCAGTTCGTTATGGGCGCAGGCATAGGGTGCCTGTCATTCTGTGGGCCACACTCACCGACCGCCTGGAAGCACAACGCGGACAATTGCGCAGGGCATTGCGCAATTGGTTGTTGCGCCGGGTAGACCGAGTCATCGTGAACGGCGAGTCAGGCGCACGCTACATACGGCTCTTCCGATACCCGCACGCCCGCATAGCGCAGATACCCCAGACCACCGAACTGCGACCCTTCCTGCAGTTGCCGCTGCAACGCAGGCCGAGCTCAGCCGCTCGTCACCTTCTCTACGTGGGCAGCGTCAGCGAGAGAAAGGGCATCGCACTCCTGCTTGCGGCTATGTCCCAACTTCAGGAGCACCAGAGAGTGCGCCTTGACATCGTGGGGGATGGGCCCTTGCGGGTTCCGCTCGAAGAGCAATACCGGGATTCCGGGTTGATGTTGAATTGGGTCGGTAACGTGCAGTACGACGAGTTGCCCAGATGGTACGGCGAGGCTGAGTTTCTGGTGTTTCCCACCCTGGGTGACGAATGGGGTCTGGTGGTGAACGAAGCGCTGGCGGCGGGTTTGCCCGTGATCGGAAGCAGCTACAGCCAGGCGGTGGAAGAACTGGTGCGGTGCGGAGAGAACGGCTGGGTATTCGCGCCGGAGAGCGTAGGTGCGGTCCAGCAGGCTATTGTCAGTGCCCTTGCTTGTGACCCGGCAAGCGTTGCTACCATGCGTGAGGCAGCCCGTTCGAGCGTGGCCCACCTGGAACCCACGGCGATTGCCCGACGTATGTTCAGCCTGTTGCAGCAGACGAGGTTGGAATACTGATGACCAAGTTGATTGCAGTGCTGGTGACCTGCACGGCACTATCTGCCTGTTCGGATCCGTTAGCCCCCCCGCTCAGCCAGTTTTTCAAAGCCGTCACTGCTCGCGGTGGGCACTCATGCGCTTTGACGACTGACGGCAAGGCGTACTGTTGGGGACGGGGCGCGGACGGTGAGTTGGGTACGGGAGACACAGAAGACCGGTTCGTACCCACGGCCGTTCAAACTACGGAGCGCTTCGATGACATCAGTGCCGGCGAAGCGCATACCTGCGGTTTGGCACAGGACGGGCGTGCCCTGTGCTGGGGATGGAACGGCTTTTATGAACGTGGAAACCCAACGGATCCGCGCAACAGCGTCCCCGTGGAAGTCACCACCACGCTCAGGTTCAAGGCCATCAGCGCGGGGGCGCACCATACGTGTGCCATTGCGCTGGACGACGTCGTGTATTGCTGGGGCAACGGCCGTTATGGCCAAAATGGGAATGGCTCAGGTAACACGGTCATCTGGCCCCAGGCCATTGTCGGCGAGCTGCGCTTTGAGAGCATCAGTGCAGGTGCCTGGCACACCTGCGCTCTGGCGAGTGGAATCGCTTATTGTTGGGGCAGGAACGATTCCGGGCAGCTCGGCACAGGATCGTCAGCGCTGACCCGGCTCGATCCGGCGGCGGTCCAGGGGGCGCCCCGGTTTCGGCAGATCAGCAGCGGTCGATCACACACTTGTGCGGTCGGTGAGGATGACGGTGCCTACTGCTGGGGTAGCAACGAGCACGGCGAGATGGGGGATGCTAGTGTATTCCGCGAAGGCTTGGTCGGGTCGTCTTCGCCCACGCTCATTCGACGACTGAGCGCGTTTGCGATCATTGCTGCGGGAAGCAGCTACACCTGTGGCGTGGAAAAGCCCACAGGTAATGCTTGGTGCTGGGGCCGCAATGATGCTGGCCAACTGGGTGTCGGGGATGTAGAAGCTCACTACGTACCCCAGCCGGTCCACCTGCAGCCCGGTAGGCAGCAGACGAGTGAACTACTCACGGTATCACAGCTTGCCACGAGCGGCGCCACCCACGCGTGCGCGATTGCGGAGGGATCGTTGTACTGCTGGGGCAGCGGCTTAGAAGGACAGCTTGGTGCAGAGTCTAGTATGCAGAGCTTCATGCCTCAGCGCACGCAGTAGCTACCTACTGTAGGTTTGGTTGCCAGGTCAAGCGAAGATCCAGACCCCAGTTCGTTTCGATTTGTTGGTTGGTACCTGAAGTTCGCAGTACCAGAAAGGAGCGGTCGTAACGCCGGCTGGCCGAAATTCCTGCCTGCAGGTGCACGGAACCCAGAAAGCGCGTGGCGTGAAGCCCGCCAGTGAGCTCTACGTCGTGGCGCGCTTCGCCGTAGCGACGTGAGAATTGTCGGTAGTACGTATCGTCATCGTAGCGCGTTCGCTGGATGTATCCTCCTAGTAAGCCACTCTCACGAAAGTGATCGAAGCCGATCACTTGGACATCGGATCCTGGACCGATGGCAGCCCCAAGGAGCTGGCCCCGATGGGTATGTCCCTGCGTTACCGGACGGTGTGTGTAGTACGAAAAGAACCCTTTACCGGCCCGTACCGGAGCCGATTCTCCCAGGTGGACCAGCTCTCCCCAAAATCGCGATACGGACGTGCTTGTCTTGAAGATCTTACCGAATCCTAGCCCGTAGGCCTGTGTCCAATCCGGCTCACGCAACAGGTCCTGGAAATTGAAGAACCGGTCTTCACGCACCCATTCTGCATGGACCTCGAAACCACCTTCTGGAATCGTCCACGAGACGAACACTGCACCCAATCCATTCTCCGGTAGGTTCGTGCTCACCCGTGAAAACGCGGGTGAATCAATAAAGCGGTCTAGGTAGAAGCCGAGAGAGTGACCGCCGGGACGTTCAGCCAGATGAGCGATACGACTGGCCCCCAGCTTCAATCCCGGCACGAATGTAGGCTCAATCGATACAGCCAGGGCCGCGAACAAGTGTTCGTCGTTCTGACCGCTGCCGTCGAAGTAGTCAGATTCTTGAAGCGCGCCCCATACCACGTGTGTATCCACGTTGAACCAGGCCAGCCGGACCGGTGTGCGTGTACCGAACCGTACGTGCCAGAAGCCCGGCGCCGTGTTGCTGAGCATGATTGGGAACACGTCGCTTGCGCCCATCCAGAGATTTTCGTGCGATAACGCTGCGCTGATGGGGCCCGCGTCCAACCTGATGAAGCTTTGGCCAGCGTCCACGCTGCCGAACGATGCATCACCGAATCTTTCAGGGTAGTCGATTACTCCCGGGTGATTAACATTGGCAAAACGGGAGAGTCCCAAGATAAGGGTGCCGGGCGGTCGCAAGCTCATGGGCACCCCTTCCATGTGGAAGGCTGGGGTCTTGAAGTACTTGTTTTGCTGCCAGACGACGGTGGGCTTCAATCCGATCGTGAGCCATCGCCACTGCACTTCTACCCCGCCGGTGAGTGCGGCTGAGGTGCCCACACCCGCCCAGAGCAAGCCATCATTGATCGATTTAGGGTAGGCAGAATTGCGCACGGCGTGGATCTGAAGTGGGGCCACGTACAGCTTTCTTTGATCATCCGGAACGCCCCACGAGCGGAGCGCAGGAAACGAGTCGACGCATAGACGGATCGGTGACGCGGCGGGAAGGAAAAAATGCGGGCGTTGCGCACCCAGTTCTTCGGCCGCTCGCACGAGTTCGGTGCGCTGGCCATCCATGCTCAAGCGAATCGCTTGGGTGCAGGGATCCGCGCCTGAGCCGGACACCACCTGGACCGCAGCAAGTAAAAGCGTCCCTGTAAAGACCATCAGTTCAGCTCACGCGTGAGTTCTGAGGCGGGTCTGGTGGCGGCGTTCCGGTGGGCATGAGTGTAGGATAATGCTTTCCCTCTCCGTGTGGGCAAGAACTGAGTGCTCAGGTTGATGTGTGTGAACGGGCTGCTGGCACCAGTGCGTCGCGGAAAGCACCCACGTGGGGCTGCCGGAACGGCATAGGTATAGGGCCCCGGTCCGAGTCCACCAGGAGCTCATCCGGAGATAGCATGATTAGGCCACCCATTTGTCTAGGAAGCCGGGACCAGTTCACTCCGGGCTTTGCTGTGTGACCAGGCACCCCTATCTTGCCTACCGCAATCCTTTATTACTCCTTCCAGGCCAATGGTTTCTCCGTTTCCATTTATTAGTTACAAGTCGGTGTGTTGCTGGCTTTCGGAGCGGAGAAAGCCGGTCCCCTACACAGTGTACCCTTACGGTGTGTGGGATTCGCGCAGTGACACAGTCCCGACGCCAGAAGAAGTGGCTACCACATTTCTCGGCGCTTGATCCGGGTTATCACCGCGCCGTCGTGAACATCTCCGTAATCGGGACCGGTTATGTCGGTCTGGTCGTGGGCGCGTGCCTGGCCGAGACCGGCCACGACGTCGTGTGCGCGGACGTCGACGAGGGTAAAGTCGCGTGTCTCAACCAGGGTGAGATCCCAATTTACGAGCCTGGACTCGAGCCGATGGTGAGGCATAACCTAGCCGAAGGACGGCTTCGCTTTACCACCGATGTCGCGCAGGCCGTCCGAGACTCCAGGATTATCTTCGTTGCCGTGGGCACTCCCCCCGGAGAGGACGGTTCAGCGGACCTCCAGCATGTGCTGGCAGTGGCCGGGACCATCGGGCGAGCTATGAATGGTGATAAGATCGTGATCACCAAGAGCACAGTCCCGGTGGGTACAGCTGACAAGGTGCGGCAGGCGATCGCGGTCGACGCCACGCACTCGTTCCACGTCTGTTCGAACCCGGAGTTCCTGAAGGAGGGAGCCGCGGTCGAGGATTTCATGAAGCCCGACCGGGTCGTGCTCGGGGTGGACGACCCCGGGGCAGCTGAGGTGCTCCGTACGCTGTTCGAACCATTCGTCAGGACTGGCCATCAGATCATGATTATGGACGTGGCGTCCGCCGAGATCACCAAGTACGCGGCTAATGCTATGCTGGCCACCCGGATCAGCTTCATGAATGCGGTTGCTCGTCTGTGCGCTGCGACAGGCGCCGATGTGGATCAGGTTCGGACGGGGATCGGGTCGGACTCACGCATCGGGCCTAACTTTCTGTTCCCGGGGGTGGGCTACGGCGGAAGTTGCTTCCCGAAAGACGTGAAGGCGCTCATACGCACGAGCAATCAGCTCGGGTTGGACGCTTCCATCCTCGAGGCTGTGGAGGCTGTGAACGACAGCCAGAAACGGCTGCTGCTGGATGCGATCGTGGCGCGCTTCGGTGATGATCTCTCTAGCCGGATCTACGCGATCTGGGGACTCGCGTTCAAACCGAACACCGACGACATGAGGGACGCCCCGAGCTTGGTGACTATGGAGGGTCTAATCGAGCGTGGGGCTCGCGTCGTGGTTCACGATCCGGTTGCAATCGAAGAGGCCAGGCGCCGCTTGGGGGACCGGGTCGAATATCAAGAGAACAACTACGTTGCGCTCGAGGGTGCGGACGCCCTGGTGATTCACACCGAATGGCATCCCTATCGTCGCCCGGATTTTCCTCGCATGAAGGAACTCCTTCTACAGCCCGTGATATTCGACGGTCGCAACCTCTACAAGACGGAGATGATGGAGGCCCACGGATTCGAGTATCACTCTATTGGGAAGCCTCTGGTGGCAATGTCGGGAGATCGAGAGTGAGGGTGTTGATCACCGGTGCGGCGGGCTTCCTGGGCTCACATCTGGTCGATCGTTTCCTTGTGGACGGCCACCAGGTGATCGGGATGGACAACTTCATCACGGGAAGTTCTGACAACATTGCCCACCTCCGGGATAACGCTGACTTCGAGTTCGTTCAGCACGACGTGACTAACGACATGTCGGTCGCAGGCCCGCTCGACGGTGTCCTCCATTTCGCGTCTCCCGCGAGCCCCGTGGACTACCTCGAGCTCCCCATTCAGACGCTCAAGGTAGGGAGCCTGGGCACCTTTAAGACGCTTGGCTTAGCCAAGGCCAAGGGTGCGCGGTACCTCCTCGCTTCTACGTCCGAGGTCTACGGAGACGCTCTAGTTCACCCCCAGCCCGAGACCTATTGGGGCAACGTGAACAATGTCGGACCCCGGGGAGTTTACGACGAGGCGAAGCGCTTCGCAGAGGCTATGACCATGGCGTACCACCGATTCCACGGGGTGGACACGCGCATCGTTCGTATTTTCAATACGTTTGGGGAGCGCATGCGACCCGCGGACGGACGCGTCGTGTCCAATTTCGTCGTGCAGGCGCTCCGGGGAGAGCCGCTCACCGTGTACGGAGATGGCTCTCAGACTCGTTCGTTCTGCTACGTGTCAGACGAGGTGGAAGGGATCTACCGACTCTTCGAGTCCGATCGTGTGGACCCGACGAACATTGGCAACCCTGACGAATTCACAGTTCAGGAACTGGCGGAACTGGTCCTAGAGGAGATCGGAGGCCGGTCCACTATCGATTTTCTGCCGCTCCCCCAGGACGACCCCAAGATCCGGCGGCCCGACATAACGATCGCTCGTGACGTGCTCGGCTGGGAGCCGAACGTCCCGCTTCGGGAGGGGCTCCAGCGCACGATCCCGTTCTTCAGGGCGCTTGTCGAAAAGGGTGCCGTCGCCCGTACGCTCATGGATTCGGATGCCAGATGAGGGATGCCACTGCGCTGGTCACTGGAGGAGCGGGGTTCATCGGATCCCACCTCGTGGATCGCCTGATCGCGGAGGGTGCTCACGTGCGCGTACTTGACAACTTCTCCACTGGGCACCGGGTGAACTTAGAACATGCTCTGGACGGGATTGAACTGATCGAAGGGTCCGTCACGGACCCTTTGGTCTGCGAAGCTGCTTGCCGCGGAGTAGACTACGTCTTTCACCAGGCCGCTGTCCCCTCGGTCCAGAGGTCCGTGGCCGACCCGACACTAACCCACGAAGTGACGGCCACCGGGACGCTACACATGCTGGTCGCCGCACACGGCGCGGGCGTGCGCCGCTTCGTGTACGCCGGATCGAGTTCGGCATACGGGGACACGCCCACCCTGCCGAAGCGGGAGGACATGGCGGAGCGACCCCGCTCGCCCTACGCGGTCGCGAAGATCACCGGAGAGCACTACACGTGCGTGTTTGCCCATGTGCACGGGCTCGAGACCGTGGTGCTGCGCTACTTCAACGTGTTCGGGTCGCGCCAGGACCCGAGTTCCCAATATGCGGCTGTGATCCCGCTCTTTATCACGATGGCGCTAGAGGGGTGTTCTCCAACGATAAACGGGGACGGCGAGCAGACCCGAGACTTCACCCATATTTCGAACGTAATCGAAGCCAATCTGCTGTCCGCCGAGGCTGCTACGGACCGAGTGTCCGGCCAGGTATTCAATGTTGGAGCGGGGGAGCGGACCTCGATCAACGCTTTGTGGAAGATGGTCCAGGAGGAGTTGGGGTCGGCGGTGGAAGCGAAGCATGGTCCGGCGCGCCCAGGGGACGTACAGGACTCGCTGGCGGACCTCACCAAGATCCGCGCGGCCATGGGATACGAGGTGAATGTTGGTTTGCGCGCAGGCCTCCAGAAGACCGCCGGTGCAATTCTGGCGGAGTTTCAGAAGGGCCGGTAATTTGGGCTATTGTGACCTCGCTCGCGGCAGGTGAAGCTAGCTAATGGATCAGAAACGTGCGTTGGTAACCGGTATAACCGGACAGGACGGATCGTACCTGTTGGAGTTGCTCCTCAGCCAAGGGTACGAGGTGCACGGCATAATCCGGCGGTCCTCAGTATTCACGACCGACCGTATCGACCATCTGTACGAGGACCCCCACGAGGTGGGCAGAAAGGTCATCCTGCACTACGGAGATCTCACCGATTCGGCGGTGTTGCGCAGAGTAATCGATCGCGCGCAGCCGCACGAGGTCTACAACTTGGGCGCGCAGTCGCACGTCAAGGTCTCGTTCGAGGAACCAGAGTACACGGCTGACGTTGTCGCGATGGGCGCCCTACGAATGTTACAGGCGGTCCTCGACTACCGAGAAAAATCCGGTCAGGACGTTCGTGTCTATCAGGCTGGGTCCTCGGAGATGTTCGGGTCTTCCCCACCCCCTCAGGGGGCGGACACGCCTTTTCACCCCCGCAGTCCTTACGGTGTGAGCAAGGTTGCGGCGCATTGGTACGGGGTGAACGCCCGGGAGGCCTACGGACTCTTCCTGTGCAACGGCATCCTCTTCAACCACGAGTCACCCCGGCGGGGGGAAACCTTCGTCACTCGCAAGATCACGCGTGCGGTGGGCCGGATCGTCGAGGGTCTTCAAACAAAGCTCTTTCTGGGAAACCTCGAGGCCAAGCGGGACTGGGGGTTTGCCGGAGATTACGTGAAGGCTATGCAGCTTATGCTACAGCAGGACGAGCCGGGTGACTATGTGGTCGCGACCGGCACCTGCCATTCGGTGCGGGACTTCGTGGAAGAAGCGTTCGGCTGCGTCGATCTGGAGTGGGAGAAGTATGTCGAGGTGGACCCCGGGTACTTCCGTCCCAGTGAAGTTCACGTTCTCCAGGGAGACACGACACTGTGTTGGGAGCGTTTGGGGTGGAAGGCCGAGGTTGACTTCCCTAATCTGGTCCGCATGATGGTCGATTACGACGTCACGCTAGCGCGTCAGGAGGGCATCATGCGGACAGCAGGTCACCACATGGCGGTCCGGGGAGCGGCCTCGATCTGAATCCCTCGAACCGAGTCTTCGTGGCCGGTCACGGCGGGTTGGTCGGAAGCGCGCTGGTCCGTCGCCTTGAGAAGGGAGGTTACACCGATCTTCTTCTGACAGACCGCCAAGATCTTGACCTGGCGGACGGAAGCGCGGTGCGAGCGTGGCTCGGGCGCCATCGACCGGAGGTGATCCTGTTGGCCGCCGCCCGGGTCGGAGGGATCCTTGCCAACAGCCGCTATCCCGCGGACTTCATCGCGGAAAACCTTGCTATCGAGTTGAATGTGATCCGGATGGGTCATGCTCTGGGAGTCCGGAGCTTGCTTTTTATGGGGAGTTCCTGCGTATACCCGCGGCTAGCCCCACAGCCAATAAAGGAGGAGCACCTCCTCACCGGTTCCCTAGAGCCCACCAACGAGCCTTATGCAATCGCCAAGATCGCCGGCATCAAGCTCTGCCAGGCTTTCAACCGCCAGCACGGCACCCGTTACCTATCCGTGATGCCCACGAACCTTTACGGTCCGGGGGACGACTTCGATTTAGAGACCAGCCACGTTGTGCCAGCCCTTCTCCGTAAATTTCACGAGGCCAAGGCGGAAGGACGCGACGAGGTCGTGGTCTGGGGGAGTGGTCGACCCAGGCGGGAGTTCCTTCACGTGGACGACCTGGCGGACGCCTGCGTTGTCTTGATGGAGGCCGACACCGTGCCGTGGGAGATCGTGAACGTAGGTTATGGTGAGGACGTGAACATCGCTGAGCTAGCTCAGCTGATCGGAGAGGTAGTCGGCTATAAGGGACGCATAGTCCAGGACGAAAATCTCCCCGATGGGACACCCCAGAAACTCCTCGATGTGACCAGAATGAGGCAGTTGGGTTGGCAGCCGCGGACCAGCTTGCGCGCGGGTATCGAGCAGACGTACCGCGACTACGTGCTCCAACGCTCTTCCCGATCTGAACAGCCCGCTGCGCGGTGCTGAGACGCGAAGCGCGGGCATGCAGGCCGTTCCGCTGTTCGATCTGCAAGACCACTGTGCGAGCCTCCGCGAGGCAGTCGTTGCGCGGTTGGGTGCCGCGCTCGATTCCCAGCGGTTCACCCTCGGTACCGAAGTCGCTGAACTGGAGCAGGTCTTTGCGGCGCTGGTAGGTGCCACGCATGCAATCGGTTGCGCAAGTGGCACGGATGCTCTGCCCTCTCACTCCGCGCGTGCGCGGGGGGCCTGAGCCTGCCCATCTACCCCGAACTCAGGGAGGAGCGGGTCCGCCTTGTGGCCCCCGTGGTCTGGGATTTCTATCGTGTTGGAGAAACCAGGCCTCCCCTACCGTGTACCTAGCAGGAATGCGCACCCGCTTCCCGAAACCTCTCAGCCTGGTCCTCGCAGCCCTGCTGGTCGCAGGCTGCCGGGGCGAACTTCCCTATCAGGGGATGTTGGCGGCAGACCTATACGCGCTGGCCGTGACCAGTTTTGACGAGGGGGAATACGGCGAAGCCCAACTCGCGCTCGACCGCCTCTTCATCCTGTTTCCTTCTTATGAGCGGGCACCTGAGGCCCAGCTTCTTCTGGCGGAGAGCTACTTCCGGCGGGAGCAGTTCGTTACCGCCTCGGCCGAATACGGTTACTTTGCCGACCGCTATCCCGACCACCCGTCCGCAGCCGATGCGGCGATGGGCCGCTGCCGTTCTGCTGCTGCCCTCTCTCCCAGCATCCAGCGCGACCAGGAGCCCACCGAAGAGGCCTTTGTCCTGTGCGGTAACGTGGCCGCCGACTACCCGGGAACCGCGGCGGCGACAGTGGCGGCGACTATCGCAGAGCAGATGCGCGTCAAGGTAGCCGAGAAGCTCTACTCTATCGCCAGCTATTATTTCCGGCGGCAGTTCTACGAATCCTCGATCACATACTATGAAACGATCGAGAACGACTATGCCGACACCTCGTGGGCCCCCAAAGCCCTGCGGGGGATCATGAGGGCGTACGAGCAGATCGGTTACCAAGATCTCGTCGAGGAAACGCGCCAAAAGATCCTCGACAGCTATCCGACCTCTGAAGAGGCGCGTGGCCTCGCGGATGACTCAGCGTCGCAGGCGGCGACGCCGGGTGGTGCCGAGCTGTGATCCCCGCTCGTGCGCATCGGTTGGGAGTCCTGGGCGGGACTTTCGATCCGCCTCACGTGGGCCACCTGATCGTCGCCCGCGATGCGGCTGCGGGGCTGGGCCTGGACCGCGTCTTTCTCGTGCTCGCTGCACGACCCCCTCACAAGCGCCGAGTGACAGCCCCTCCGGGGCTGCGCTTGGAAATGCTGGAGGCGGCGTCTGCGGACGATCCGGTTCTAGTCGCTTCCGACATAGAGGTGCGCCGCGCGGGAACCTCGTACACGGTCGACACACTGCGGGAACTTAGCGCCCGTTATCCCGAGGCCGAACTGGTGCTTCTGATCGGAGTGGACCAGTGGCGGCAACTCGCGGACTGGAAAGACCCCCAAGGAATAGCCCGGCTGGCGACCGTCGCAGTCATGGCCCGAGAGGGGGAGGATCCCGCTGCCGTGGACCCTGGGGTCTCCGTCCCCTCGTGCGTCGTGCCGGTCACCCGGATCGATGTGTCGGCGACCGACGTGCGGGCGCGGGCACGGCAGGGGAGATCGATCCGGCACCTGGTGCCGGACGCGGCTCGCATAATCATCGAGCGGGAAACGCTCTACCCGCCGCCCGCTGTTCAGCACGCCTAGTAGAACCGAGAATGCTCAAAGCCCTTATAAAGAAGGTGGTGGGCTCCCGTCACGAACGGGAAGCAAAACGCCTCCGGCCTGCGGTCGCGGAAATCAACCGGCAGTTTGTGGACCTGGCCTCCCTCACCGACGACGAGTTGCGCGCGAAGACGGAGGAGTTTCGCGATCGGATCAGGGAGCGGAGCGGCTCGCTCCGGGAGCGCGCCGGCACTTTGCGGGACGAAAAACGCCAGTCTGAAGACCCGGAGGAGCGGGAGCGCCTCTCGGTTGAGGTATCGGGTCTGGAGAAGGAGATCATGGTGGCGGTCGAAGAGGTGCTCGACGAGCTCCTCCCGGAGGCCTACGCGGTGGTCAAGGACGCCTGCCGGCGGCTGGTGGGGAGGGAGATTATGGTCACGGGCCATCCTATGGCGTGGGACATGATTCCCTACGACGTGCAGCTCGTGGGTGCGATCGCCTTGCACGATGGGAAGGTTGCGGAAATGGCCACCGGGGAGGGGAAGACCCTGGTCGCCACCATGCCACTTTATCTGAACGCGCTGGCGGGCCGGGGCGCACACCTCGTGACTGTCAATTCCTACCTGGCCCAGCGAGATGCTGAGTGGATGGGGGCGATCTACCGCTTCCTCGGCCTCACTGTGGACGTCATCGACCGCTACGATCCGGGTACGCCGGAGCGGCGTGCCGCGTACCGGGCGGACATCACGTACGGCACCAACAACGAGTTCGGTTTCGATTATCTGCGCGACAACATGGTGCACACGCTAGAACAGCGCGTGCAGCGCGGCCACCACTACGCGATCATCGATGAGGTCGACTCGATCCTGATCGACGAGGCTCGGACTCCGCTCATCATCTCCGGCGCGGTCGGGCGGGACACCTCCACCCCGTTCAACCAGTACAACACGCTTGTGCGGAGCCTCTTCAACAAGCAACTCCGCGTGACCAACGAGCTGGTGGCGGACGCGGAGAAGGACCTGGAGGAGGAGCTCCATGACGAGGCCGGAGAGAAGCTCCTGGCGGTCCAGCGCGGGACGCCCAAGCACCGAAAGCTGGCCAAATTGTTCGCCGAGGATCCGGGCTTGCAGAAGCTAGTGCAGCGTGTGGAAGGGGACTTCATGCGCGAGAAACGCCTCCACGAGGTCGACGAGTTGCTCTACTTCGCCATGGACGAAAAGGGGCACAACGTGCACCTCTCGGACAAGGGGCTTGACGAGCTCGCTCCCAACGATCCCGAAGCGTTCGTGGTGCCGGACGTCTCTGAGGAGCTCGGGCGGATAGAGAAAGAGGAGTCGTATACGCCCGAAGAGCGACGTTCGATGATCCAGGCTCTGGAAACCGAGTATGCCGAGAAGAGCCAGAAAATCCACGTCATCCACCAGCTGCTGAAGGCGTATGCGCTCTACCAGAAAGACGAGAAATACATCGTCGCCGAGGATGGCCAGATCGTGATCGTGGACGAGTTCACGGGTCGGCAAATGGCCGGTCGCCGCTGGAGTGACGGACTCCATCAGGCGGTAGAGGCCAAGGAGGGCGTGGAGGTGAAGGGTGAATCCCAGACGCTCGCCACCATCACCATCCAGAACTATTTCCGTATGTACGACAAGCTATCTGGGATGACGGGGACAGCGGAGACCGAGGAGAACGAGTTCCACCAGATCTATGACCTCAACGTCATGGTCATCCCGACCAACCAACCCGTCGTACGCGATGACCGGGAAGACCTAATATTTCGCACCAAGCGCGAGAAATTCAACGCGATCATGGACGAGATAGAGAGGCTCCACCGCATGGAGCTGCCGGTGCTGGTTGGGACCACCAACGTGGAGGTTTCGGAGACACTGTCGCGCATGCTCAAGCGTCGCGGTCTGGCCCACAACGTGCTGAACGCTAAACAGCACAAGAGGGAATCAGAGATCGTGGCTGAGGCCGGGAGGCCTGGGGCGGTAACCATCGCGACGAACATGGCCGGGCGCGGGACAGACATCAAGCTGGGGAGCGGCGTCACGGCACCCCGTACTGTCGGGTGGGCGAAGGCCAAGGGACTCGATGTCGTCGAGATTCAGCCCGTGGACCCGACGCTCTATGACGATAAGGTGACGGAGCGTCCCGACAATAACGTGATCGAGGTGGGGGGGCTCCACATCCTCGGATCCGAGCGCCACGAGTCGCGGCGCATCGATCGACAGCTCCGCGGCCGCGCCGGCCGGCAGGGGGATCCGGGAGAGTCTCAGTTCTTCCTTTCGCTCGAAGACGACTTGATGCGGCTGTTCGGGTCAGACAGGATCGCCTCGGCGATGGATAAGATGGGAGTCGAAGAGGGTGAGGTGATCACCCACGGGCTTGTCACGCGCTCCATCGAGCGGGCCCAGAAGCGTGTAGAGATGAACAATTTCGAATCCCGCAAGCGCCTGTTGGACTACGACGACGTGATGAACCAGCAGCGCGAGGTCATCTACGACCTTCGTCTGTTCGCGCTAGAGGGTGGCGAGGACCTCAAAGGTGAGACCTGGGAGATGATCGAGCACGCCCTCCGCGCTGCAGTGGAGGAGTTCACTCCCGAGGATGAGTCGCCCGAGGAGTGGGACCTGGCCGGGCTTCGCCAACGTCTCCTCCTCGATTTCTTCGTCGTGGCCGATCAGCTGCCGCAGCAGAACGATCCCGACGACGAGCCCGACGAGGAGGATGTGGCCGATGGGGTGCTGGCATCCGGTCGAGACGCGTTCCACAGGAAGCTCGAGGGCTTCGGAGAATTCAGAGAGCGTGTAATGAGCTTCGTTCTCCTCACCACGATCGACGACAAGTGGAAGGACCACCTGTACGATCTGGATCACCTGAAGACTTCGATCAGTTTCCGGAGCTGGGGACAGAAGGATCCGCTAGTCGAGTACAAGCAGGATGCGTACGAAATGTTCGTGGGCATGATGGCTGATTTACGAAGGACGGTTGCCCAGAACTTCTTCCGGGCTCAGATCGGAGAGCCTCCGCAGGCTCGGCCGCAGCCGCAGCAGCGATTGGTGTTGTCGGGGCCGTCGGCGACGCCGGACACAGCGGTGGGTAGAGGGGCGGTCGCGCGGCGCGAGGAAGCAATCGGAGAGGTCCCGGTCCGAGTGGATGCGATGGGAATGTCGCGGAAAGCACGCACGGACATGTCGGGCCTAGGTAGGGGTCCTGATCCGCGGGATCTTGCCACGAATCGGGGCAAGGAGCGGGCTAAGACGCCGGTCACCGTGGCGGCTGAGCCGGGGCGGAACGACCCTTGTCTGTGCGGGAGTGGAAAGAAGTACAAGAAGTGTCACGGGAGAGCTGATTAGGGACCCCACCATCACTGCCAACCTCGTGCGAACTAGAGACCAACGTCCGTTTCTAGGTGGTTCAAGGCGACATCCGCTACCTGTACGTCCTGAAGGCTTTCCCCGACGAGGCATTTGACCGCCCTGGCGGGTGTCCGTCCCTACATCGAGCAGTGTGGTGGTTCGTGTGGTTGCTTGAGTAATAGAGGGCGGGAAGGGCGGTTCCCTAGCGGATTGTTGCGGCCCGGTTGGCCACCAACTCCGCGAACGGAAGCGCAGATGTGAACGCCGGCGACACCGCGTTCATCACATGTACTGAGCGTGTGCCCTCTTCGACTACGAAGTCCATCACGAGCTCCAGCCGCTTCCGGTTGATGAGCTGGGCCCGGATCCCGACCTTCGACCAACCGGTGACGTCCCGACCACGCAGCCGAGGTGCTAGGGTGCGGGCGTCCCTCAGGAAGCCTGGTTTGGTGTAGCGGGTCGCTTCCTCGGCCGCCATCTTGCGGAAGCCGTGGCGGTTGAGGATGAGCATTCGCCCCAGGTCCCATCCCATGCGCGCCGCTTCACGCGGTCGCACTCCGTTGATCCACCCGTAGTTCTCCCGCCCGAGCGCGGGCAGAGCGGTGGGCCCCAGGGTCACGTCACCATGGACGGTTGGGGTGATGTGAACACCCAGAAAGGGCACGCGCAGGTCCGGAGCGGGATAGACGAGTCCCCGAAAGCGGGCCGCCGCTTCGGCGCGAAGCTTACGGTACATGCCCCGGAAGGGCAGGATGGCGTACTCGAGGCCCACCCCGGCCGCATGGGCAATGCGGTCGGCGTGAAGGCCCGCGCAGTTCACCAGTATTCCGTAGGGGCACGGCCCAGCGGTTGTACTTGCTACTCTCGCCTGGTCGTCTGCTCGGATAACTCGGACTCCCCGCTCGATGCGCACTCCGGCGTCCGCGGCGTCCTCGCTCAGGCACTGCAGGATGGACCTAGAGTCTGTGATCGCCGTATCCGGAGAATGGAGTGCCACACCATGGGTGGTAGCCTCCGGTTCGATGCGGCTTAGCTCATCCGGGGAGATCCGCTCCACCCGTACTCCGTTGTGAAGCGCCTGTCGGTATAGCACGTCGATCTGGGGAGCGGTCTGTTCCGAGGATGCTACGATGACCTTGCCACAGGTCCTCAGGGGAAGTTTACGGTCGATTGCGTATTCCCGGAGCCGCCGGGACCCCTCCGCACACAACCGGGCCTTGAGACTGTCGGTGGCGTAATATATTCCGGCGTGGAGGACCCCGCTGTTCCGCCCTGAGGTGTGCAGGCCCAGAGCTGGCTCCTTTTCCAAGAGAGTCACCGAGCCGAGCCCTCGGCGGCGCAGCTCGAGGGCCACGGCCAGGCCGACGATGCCACCACCCACCACCAGGAAGTCGGTTCCGTCGTTCACTTGACGCGATCCCTTGTCAGCGTGTCCACGCGTGATGCCATGCCCGCGGCGATGATGATGGCGTGCGGTAGAGTGTGGTGCCAGTCCTTCATCGCTAGTCGTAGCATGCGACAGTCCGGTAGTGTCCCGCGGAAGCGACGAAGAACGACGGCTTGCGTTCGGAAACAAGCGTTCTCATTGTTGTCGGCGAGATAAAGGAACATCAGTCTCCGCTCTCGTCCTTGGATTCGGATGGTTCCGCAGAGTCGGGCGCTCTGCCCCGGGATAGCTTCCTTGAAAACGCGACTCGGACCGATCGTATGCCTAGAGATTCATTTAAGAGCCCGGTCAAGGGGTTCTCGAAGGCCGGCAGCACCTTTTCTACGGAGCTCTACCGGGGGGCGCGATGGTACGCCTGCCGGACCCGGGCCCGGGCCGAGAAGGTGGTCGGTAAGCTCTTGAGCCAGGCGGGGTTTGAGGCGTACCTGCCCCTAGTGCAGAAGGAACGGCAGTGGTCAGACCGGAAGAAACGCGTGGCCTTCCCGCTCTTTCCCGGGTATACTTTCGTCCGCTTCGACCTCAATCAGTACGACGATGTTGTCCGGATCCACGGCATCGTGGATGTGGTTAGGCCGAACGGGTGTCCGTCTCCCCTCCGTGAGGAGGAGCTGGAATCCGTCCGACTCCTGGTGGCCGGTATTGAGGAGACAGCCGTAGAGCCTCTTCCGGCCGACTTCTTCGACATCGGAGATTCCGTGCTGGTCACCCGCGGTCCTTTCCGGGGGATGCGAGGCTTGCTCTTGGAGAAGCGGGGGCAGGCCCGGGTCGCCATCCGGCTCACCGCCATCCGCCAGGCGGTGAGTGTGCATCTGGATCTCTCCACATTGAGATCACTGGCCTGAGTCAGACGAACCTCGTGACTGACAGGGCGAAGCCGTATCCTGCCGAGCCATCGACCCGTGGTTATCCGATTCTCACCCATGAGCGGCATCTGGTCGGTTTTCACGGGGCATCTCGGACCTGGACGAAGGGCCCACAGATCCCGGCGTCGTTATCGAGCATACCGACATCACCTCGGAGGAGGGGCCCAACGGGTAATTCTACACCTGGGAATGGGGTCCTATTCTGGGGCTGGCGTAAGCCTGTGGAAGCGTAAAAACGGAGCCTTGCGTACAGCCAGGGTGGGCTTTAGTCTGGAAGGCTGGAATGGAACGCAAGCCAATGCTACCCATTCCTTGCGGTATCCACTCCGGGGGTCGGGCAGGGCAGTCCTTATTCCCTGCACCAATACATAGCTGCACATGTGATCCATGAACCAGAGTGTGCCTCACAACTGGGAGTGACGGGGCGGAGCTGTGTCCGGAATTAGGTGAGGGGACAAGCGATGGAAGACGATGAGGTATGAAGGAGTTGGCTTCCCACTACCCCAGCGCCGACGTCCAAACCGCTCCCAGAGCCCGTCTGAGTAAATTCCCGTTTCCCCATCAACACACGGGAGATTGCTACTCCCTCGAGTTGTTTCACGATCGTTGACAGGTTCCGCGGTACGCTACGGCCCGGGTCCTGGGTTCCTAAGGAAGTTCCCCGCCGCGTAGCTGGACTGTGAAGGACAAAGGGGCGCTTATCCTCTAGGCGGTCCGATCCGGCGCCCCGGCAGTGGTTTCGCTGCTGGCACCATACTCACAACCCGAGTGGTCATCTACTGCAGTTGCTTTACGAGCTTGATTGGACGGCACCGATGTTCCTGTTTGAAACGAATGTTTTGTACTGTGAACAACAGGGCGATCGAGAGATTCCTACGGCGGCGTGAGGGTAGCCCGTGACTGAGGAAGCCAGTGGTGCGCGCAGTATCCTTCGCCAGCTCCTCATCCTAGAGGACCTGGATCAGAACCTCAACGTGTCCCAACGGAGCCTCGCGGAACATGTAGGGATGGCTGTGAGCCTCGTAAATCGGTGCATTAGAAGTTTCATCAAGGAAGGCTACGTTCAGGTTCTGAATCCGAATGTGAGGCCCTACGCGTACTGTCTAACGCCCAGCGGGAGAGAATATCGACGACGGCTGAGCCATCAGCATTATCGCTCCGTACTCGGAAGCTTCCGGGACGTCCAGGAACGGATCCGGCGACGTCTGCGGGAGATCAAGCGAAAAGGCGTAAGCCGGCTCGTTTTCTACGGAAGTGGAGACGTGATGGAGACGACTTATCCCTTGGCGAAATCGTTGGGCCTTGAGATGGTCGGAGTCGTGGATGACGACCCCGCCAAGCAGGGGGCAACGAGGGGGACGATGGTTGTTCAGCCTCCGGCATCGATAAGAGAGCTGGATCCCGACGCTGTATTAATCACGACATTTCGCCACGCCCGGGAGATTCAGGGAAAGATTGACCCGGGCCTACACAAGTCTATCTTTGTCCTGGAACTGTAAGGTGAACTGGGTCGGTTTTTTACCTTGTGATGCTTTTAGGACCAGGGGATTACAGGCTACCCTAAGGGCCCGATAAAATGATTCAAGTAGCTGCCACCGACGCGATCAACGCCACATTCATCAATCCCCCGTTCATGCGGCGTTTTTCTCGGGAGTCCCGGAGCCCCAGCGTTACCAAGAGCAACACCCTTTATTATCCCCATTTCCTGTGTTACGCGGCGGCGGCAGCGTCCACGGTGGAGGGGGTAACCATCGACGTTATCGACGGCAGCCCCGGGGAGCTTACCTTCGAGGAAGTGGTAGAGCGCACGTGCAAGAACGACGCCCGCCTAGTGGTCCTAGACACCTCCACCCCCAGTATCTACAGCGATTTGAAATTGGCCTCCGAGATCAAGGCGGCTCAGCCGGAGGCGGTGGTGTGCGTGGCAGGCCCCCACGTCACGGCTACCATCGACGATACCTTCGCCTACATCCGGGAGAACGGGTTGCAACTGGATGCAATCCTTGACGGGGAGTACGACCACACGGTGCAGGAGATGTCCCGCCGCATCATGGCGGGGGAGGAATGGCGGGATGTTAAGGGGTTGGCCTATGCCCGGAACGGAGAGGTCGTCAGCACAGGCAAATCAGAGCCTATCCACGACTTTGATGCTATCCCGTTCGTCACCAAGATCTACAATCAGTTCCTCAACATCCCCGATTATTTCATGGCCCACACCAAGACACCCATGGTGACGGTCATCACCGGCCGGGGCTGCCCCTACCGGTGCTCATTTTGCCAGCTTCCTCAGGTGATGTACGGCCACAAGTACCGCACGCGCTCCCCGGAGAACGTGGTGGATGAGTTCGAATACATCGAAACCCACCTGCCCTACGTTAAGGGGGTTATGATCGAGGACGACACTTTCACCGCCGATCAGGCCCGGGTGCGCGAGATCTGTCGGCTGATGGTGGAGCGGGGGGTGACTAATCTAGAGTACACCTGTAACGCCCGGGCGGACGTCAAGCTGGAGACCCTGGAGGCGATGAAGCAGGCGAACTTCAAGATGTTCTGCGTGGGCTTCGAGAGCGGCGACCAGGATATCCTCAACAAGATGCGCAAGGGTACCAAGATGGTCAGGATCCAGGACTTCGTGTCCAATGCCGCGGATGTGGGTATCCACATCCACGGCTGCTTCATGTACGGCAACAAGTTCGAGACGCGTGACACCATGGAACGGACTCTTGATTTCGCCCTGTCCCTGGACATCGACTCGGCCCAGTTCTACCCCATCATGGTATCCCCCGGGACCTACGACTATGACTTCTACAAGGCCGAGGGGCTGCTCCGCACCGAGAATTTCTCCGAGTGGAACGATGGAGAGGGGCAGCACCGCTCGACCGTGGAGCGGCCCGGCCTGAGCAACAAGGAGATTGAGGACTTCTGTGACCTCAGCCGCCGCCGGTTCTACCTCCGTCCCCGCTATGTCTTCAATAAGGTCCGGGAGTCCCTTACCGATGTGCAGCACTTCCAGAAGAACCTGCGAGGTTTCTCGGTGCTGGCGAAGCACTTGATCACACGTAAGGGAGCGTGACCGCTCTGCTATGGAGTGGGATGGTCTCACGGCTAGTGTGCAAGGCGCGGCCACTACCGTGGGGAGTGTAATAACCCTCCGTATCTGAACTGCTCACATCTTCAGGCTGACGGTTTCAAGAAAACGAAGCCGAGCTTGTCCTCGATGCGCCACTACCGTCACACCTTCTTCTAAGAGTAGATCCGACCATCCTAATGAAGGCATCCAACTTTGAGGTGCTAGTAGTAGGTGCGGGACCCGCCGGGAGTCTTGCTGCTGCAAACCTGGCTGCGGCAGGTCATGACGTGGCGCTTGTGGATGAGAACGAGGGGCCCCGTAGCAGGATCATCTGCTCAGGGATCATAGGCCTTGAAGCATTCGCGCACTTCGATCTTCCACGGGAATCGATCGTGGACTCGATACTGCGCGTTTCTTTCTTTTCCCCCTCCGGATTGGAGGTGCCGTACTGCCCCGAACAGCCTCTGGCACACGTTGTGGACCGAACTCAGTTTGACGACCAGCTAGTTTCACGAGCTGTTGCCGCCGGTACCTGCCTGTTGCGAGGCCACAAGGCCCGAAAAACTCTGGTCACCGACAGAGGAGTAGAGCTCACGGCCGATGTCAACGGGGGTCAGCAGCTCTTACGAGGAAAAGCGATCGTTGTGGCTACTGGCTATCGGCAGTGGTTGCACAAGCAACTCAGCCTCGGCAGTCCTCCTGGATTCGTTCAAGGGACCCGTGCTGAACTGCCTATCAAGCTGCCCGAAGGCGCGGAGCTGTACTTCGGTCGAGGATTCGCTCCAGGGTTCTTCGCATGGGCAGTTCCACGGGGACACGGGACGGCTGGTATCGGGCTTCTGGGGTCACAGGGCGGGAAAACGCTCATCAAGGAGCTCTTGAAGACCGATGCCATACGGTCTCGTCTCAACGGCGATGGGTTCGCCAGTTCCGGTGAACACGGGTATACGATCATGAGCCGTGGTATTGTCCAGGGGCCTGTCGATCCAAGTGTGGCAGATCGAGTAATCGCCGTCGGGGAGGCAGCTGGACAGGTGAAGACGACTACGGCAGGAGGCATCTACTACGGTCTAATCGGCGCTGAGCTAGCTGCTGAAGTGTTGAGTGATGCTCTTCGAAGTGGCAAGCTGTCCGCTGACTCTTTGTCCAGCTATCAGCATGCATGGCGCAGCCGGCTGGACGATGAGATACAGGGCGGACTCCAGCTTCAGCAGTTGGCGAAGAGTTTGAGCGATCGTGACATAGACGAATTGTTTCGCGTGTTGCAGAAGGACCTCGCTCCGAGGCTCCGCCAGCTCGTCAGCTTTGACTGGCATCGTAGGACGGTCCGCGCTTTGTTACACGCGAGGCGTATCCATAGTGTGGTTGAAGGTGCGTTCCTATCCAGGTGAGCGGATGCACACGAAATTTGCCGATGAGCAAGCACGTCTGGCGGACATATATCTGTATCCGGACCCGTTGTCGAAGCGGGTTTTCGACGCCTCTCTCGCTGCCCTGGGCTTGATAGCATCATTACCGTTGTGGCCAGTGATGGCAGCGGCCATCAAGCTGACTGACGGTGGCACCATATTCTATGGGCACGAGCGAGTCGGGCGGGGTGGCGCTCGCTTCAAGAGTTGGAAATTTAGATCGATGGTGGAGGATTCGGATAAACGCTTTGGGCCGCTCCAGGCGAGTGCTGGAGACGATCGGGTAACCAAGATCGGGAGGTTAATCAGGGCCACCGCGATGGACGAGTTACCCCAACTCTGGAACATCCTTGTTGGCGATATGAGCTTCGTGGGGCCGCGGGCTCTTCTCCCGGAAGAAATCGAGATTGAGGGTGAGCAGTTGCCGGTTCCTGTTGAGGATGTTCCGGGGTATGAGGAACGCTCCAGAGTTCGCCCGGGATTGACGGGGATAGCACAGATCTACGCGCCTCGCGATATAATCCGCAAGCACAAGTTCCGCTACGATCTCGTGTACGTCAGAAATCGAAGCTTTGGGCTCGACCTGAGGCTTATCCTGGCTTCGTTCTGGGTCACCTTCCGAGGGAAGTGGGAACATCGCGGTGAGAAGCTCTGAATTTATCGGCCAGATCGGAGGTCGCTTACCGGCACGATTTTTTCTTTTTGTTTAGCGTCCACGGATGTTGAGTCTCCGTTCATGGTCAGGTGGTGCCACTGCCGTACGATCGAAAGGGACATTGCTAACTCCCGTGCCAACTCAGCAACCGTCAACTTATGGCGTACTATCCACGTGATCTGCTTCTGCTTGAACTGTGTTGTGAAGATGCGACGACCATCCAAGTCCCGCCGATGTGTTTCCATCCGACGATTATCTATTGAGAAGTCGGTTTATCCTTCCCAGACTGCTCTGTCGAATTGGGGCACAGAGCTTTTTGACCCTACCTTTAAGAGGGTGTTTCATACGTGAACCTAAGTGCGTTTACCAGAGGTAATCGAGATTTGGATGACTCGCGTACAGTTGTCGTAACCGGGGGGGCGGGTTTCATCGGCAGTCACTTGGTGGAGAGACTGCTCGCGGATGGACACATCGTTCGTGTCTTCGACGATCTGTCGACCGGGAAGATCGATAATCTTGAGGCAGTGAAAGACCACCCCAAACTATCCTTTCGCCGTGTCGATGTCGCAGATCTACAAGATACGAATACAGTTTTCGAAAACGCTGAGTGGGTTTTTCATCTGGCAGCGCTGGCCGATATCGTGCCTTCAATTCAAAAACCCCTGGCATACCACAGGGCCAACGTAGAAGGAACAGTATCCGTCCTAGAAGCGGCGCGTGCCGCGGACGTTAGACGGTTCATCTATGTTGCTTCTTCGTCGTGCTACGGAATCTCGGAGGAGTTCCCGACGCCGGAGACGGAACGGATAGCTCCTATGTACCCGTACGCGCTGACGAAGTATGTCGGCGAGCGGTACGTGCTTCACTGGAGCGAGGTGTACAGCGTTCCGGCGGTATCACTTCGGCTCTTCAATGTATATGGTCCTCGGTCTCGCACGACTGGGACCTATGGGGCAGTTTTTGGTGTCTTTCTAGCACAGAAGCTGGCCGGAAAGCCTTTTACGGTAGTCGGAGATGGGACGCAAACCCGAGACTTCACTTTCGTGACCGATGTGGTAGACGCTTTGGTCAAGGCGGCGGAGTCCGAATTAGATGGCGAGGTGCTGAATGTCGGATCCGGGAATAGCTATTCCGTCAATCACCTCGTGAGCCTCCTAGGAGGCGATGTAGTATCCATTCCGAAGCGGCCGGGTGAACCTGAGTGCACATTTGCGGACACCAGCAAGATTTCTCGGCTACTGGGCTGGAGGCCCAGAGTGAGCTTTGAAGAAGGAGTGCAAATAATGTCGGAGTGCATCGAGGAGTGGCAGGACGCTCCGGTGTGGGATGAAGCTTCGGTAGCCGAGGCCACCCGGGAGTGGTTCGAGTACCTCAGTGACAGTGACAAGCGCACATAGATAGCTGACAATCCAGATAAACCGCGGGATGCGTGACTATGTTACGGAATGACAAGGTCAAACCGATCGAGGAACTAACAGAATTACTCGATCGGATTCGCACTGACAAAAAAATAGTCCTTTGTCATGGTGTGTTCGATCTGCTACATGTCGGACATATTCGACATTTCGAGCATGCCAAGAAGCTTGGGGACATACTCGTTGTGACGCTCACGGCGGATCGATACGTAAACAAGGGGCCGCACCGGCCGGCTTTTCCCGAAGACTTGCGTGCTGAGTCGCTTGCCGCGCTGGACTGCGTGGACTACGTGGCAATCAATAGGTGGCCGCTGGCTACTGAACCGATCGAGCGCCTACGTCCGCACGTTTATGTCAAAGGTTCCGATTACAAAGATAAGGATGACGACCGCACGGGCGGGATCACGCTAGAGGAAAACGCGGTCCGGTCGATCGGTGGTGAGCTTGCGTTTACTGATGACATCACTTTCAGCGCCTCGAATCTCATCAACAGACATTTGCCGGTTTTCTCATCGGAAGTCAGCGACTATATAGCTGAATTCTCCAGCCGTCATTCAATAGATGAGGTCACGGGATATCTAGAAAACGCTAAGTCTGTCAGCGTGTTGGTCATAGGCGAGGCTATTATCGATGAGTATCGATACTGTGAGGCGATCGGGAAATCGTCGAAGGAGCCGATGCTCGCGATGCGGCACCTTTCTACAGAGAAGTTCGCCGGTGGGATCCTCGCTGTCGGCAATCACGTGGCTAGCTTCGCGGACTCCGTGGGGCTCGTCACTTTTCTAGGAACAGAGGAAACCCAGGAGAGTTTCGTACGGGAGCACCTCAATAACGAGATTAGTCAGACATTCTTATACCGGAAAGATGCGCCCACGATCGTCAAGCAACGCTTCGTTGAGAACTACTTCTTCACGAAGATGCTGGATATATACCAGATGAGTGCCGGTACACTGGACGCAGATGACAATGCAAGACTGTGCGCTACACTAGAGGAGTCCGTTCCCCGCTTCGACGCGGTGGTGGTAGTCGACTTCGGACATGGTATGATGAGTCACGAGGCTATTGATATTATCTGTGACAAGGCTCGTTTCCTGGCGGTCAACGCACAATCAAATGCCGGCAACCTGGGGTACCACACGATATCCAGGTATCCGCGGGCAGATTACATCTGCATGGCGGAAAATGAGATGAGGCTAGAAGCTCGAGATCGGCATAGTGAGTTGTACGGTATGACGGAGAAGGTCGCTCGACAGTTGAATGCCAGAAGAGCTTCTGTTACCCGAGGCAAGCATGGTTCCCTGTGTTACAGCGAAGAAGAGGGTTTTGTCGAGATCCCGGCTTTTGCGGGGCGGGTGGTGGATCGAATGGGTGCGGGCGACGCATACCTGTCGGTGACCTCGTTGTGTCTCGCTCAAGATGCTCCAATAGAGGTCGCCGGCTTCATCGGTAACGCCGTAGGGGCCCAGGCGGTTGCCACAGTCGGAAATAGAGAGCCAGTCCAGAGAGTGCCGTTGATTCGCCACATTGAGCATATACTGAAATAGACAGCTCTTCGTCAGGGTTCATACACATACTCGGGGCAACCCTATACATAATGGTATCGTGAGCGATATATCCGCGTATTTCCGTGATTTCACTAGTGCTCTGTTGGGCATTCAGGTAACCGACAGTAGCGGTGTCAGCGTGAACCTCGATGAGGGCGCGGCGAGAGCTGTGGCGATGATCGAATCGCTCGGGCCTGCTGCCCACAAAGCTATACTCGTGGGTAATGGCGGTAGCGCGGCGATCGCGAGCCACATGCAGAATGACCTGTGCAAAGTGGTCGGAGTGCGAGCTCTGGTATTCAATGAGGCGCCGCTGCTGACCGCGATCTCGAACGACGATGGATACGAATCTGCCTTTCCTGGTTTGGTTGATCTCTGGGCAGATCCGGATGATCTCCTCATCGCTATCAGTAGCTCAGGTCGATCTGAGAATATTCTACACAGTACGCGGGCTGCGGTGGAACGTAAGTGCCAGGTAATCACGTTCTCCGGTTTCAGCGCCCAGAATCCCTTGCGGGCCACCGGAGAACTCAACTTTTACGTGCCATCTGATTTGTATGGCAATGTAGAAATGGCACACTCCGTTCTCGCACACTTTCTCACCGATTGCGCAATGACAAGAGCGCTGACAGACCAGGAGACCAGCCAAGTCAAATGAATACTGCACGGCAGGTACTCGTAACGGGTGGTGCGGGTTACGTCGGGGCTGTACTGGTGCCTCGCTTGCTCGCAGAAGGGTTCAGCGTTCGCGTTCTAGATCTCTATCTGTTCGGCGATCATGTGCTGGACGCCGTCAAGAGCCACCCTGGGCTAGAGCAGATCAAAGGGGACATTCGAGACCAAGATGTGCTTCGGCGGGCGGTTAAGGGCTGCGACACGGTTCTCCATTTAGCCTGCATCTCTAACGATCCGAGCTTCGAGCTTGACCCCGGGTTGAGCCGTTCTATCAACTATGACGCATTCAGCCCGCTTGTCGACATATCCGAAGAGGGTGGTGTAAGGCGATTTATTTATGCATCCACGTCGAGTGTGTACGGCGTCAGTGAGGCTGAAAACGTCACTGAGGACCACCCGCTGCTGCCAATCACTGACTACAACAAGTACAAGGGGCTTTGTGAGCCCATATTGCTCAATCGTCAATCGGAAGACTTCACGACAGTCGTGATTCGGCCAGCAACAGTTTGCGGGTACTCGCCGCGACAGAGACTCGATGTGATAGTGAACATTCTCACTAATCACGCCGTGAACAAAGGACGCATCACTATTTTTGGGGGAACTCAGATGCGGCCCAATATTCACATTCAGGACATGGTGGATCTCTATGTACTGCTTTTGCGACTACCGAAAGAGAGTATCGCTGGCAGGACATACAATGCGGGTTACGAAAACCACAAACTCTCTGAACTCGCCGAGGTTGTTCGTGGGGTGGTGGAGAAGGAAATGCCCGATCGAGGTCCGATCGAGGTTGTGACAACCGAGTCTAACGATCCGCGCTCCTATCGTATCTCGTCAGAGAAGATTGCGCGCGAGCTAAACTTCACAGCAAGGCGGACGATCGCGGATGCGGTGGAGGAACTGGTGAGCGCGTTCCGTGCCGGCAAGCTTCCCGATTCACTCACCGATGGTCGTTACTACAACATCAACACGATGCAGCAACTGAACTTGGAATAGCATGTCGTCAATGAATGCTGCTTTGCTGCGCGATCTGTATTTTGGGATGCTTCGCATCCGGATCATAGAAGAGCGGATCGCGGATCTCTATTATGAACAGGAGATGAGGTGTCCGGTGCACCTATGCATCGGCCAAGAGGCGGTGTCCGTGGGCGTGTGCGAGAATCTGTCCGTGGACGACTACGTTATGAGTGGGCACAGATCCCACGGTCACTACCTCGCCAAGGGGGGCGATCTCCCAGCGATGATGGCCGAGATGTATGGCAAGGTAACCGGTTGCTGTCAGGGCAAGGGGGGATCGATGCACCTTCTTGACCGTTCTGTCGGGTTTCTCGGGGCGACCGCAATCGTGGGTAGCACGATTCCGATGTCAGTGGGCGCAGCCCGGGCGTCGGTAATGAGGGGTGAGGAGCGAGCAGTGGTGAGCTTTTTCGGAGAGGCCGCATGCGAGGAAGGCGTGTTCCATGAGAGCCTCAATTTTGCTGCCCTCGAGCGACTCCCCGTAGTGTTCGTCTGTGAGAATAACCTCTATTCCGTGTATTCCCCCTTAGGTGTGCGGCAGCCAGAGGGCCAATCAGTGATCGATCTGGCCCAGGGACATGGCATCGAGAGCCATGAGGCCGATGGGAACGATGTGGTGGAGGTATACAATCTTTCCAGGCGGCTAATTAAAGAAGCGCGCGGAGGCGGAGGACCGAGATTCGTTGAGTTCAAGACCTATCGCTGGCGCGAGCACTGTGGTCCTGCCTATGACAACGAGATCGGCTATCGGACCGAAGTCGAATTTCAACAGTGGAAAGCACGTTGCCCCATAGAGAGACTGGAGACTCGCCTACTAGAAGAAGGTACCCTGTCTCCTCCGGACATAAAGCGCATGAGGAGCCAAGTGGGTGAGGAGATCGAGAACGCGGTTGCGTATGCCAAGCAGAGTTCATTCCCGGATGAGAGTAATCTAATGGAGGATGTCTATGCACCCTGACTCGGAAAACGGAGTCCGATGCCTGACAGAGAAATAACCTTTGCTCAGGCAGTTAGGGAAGCTACCGATCTCTGCATGGCCGAGGATCCGACAGTGTACCTAATGGGGCTCGGGGTGCCGGACCCGAAGGGCGTTTTCGGGACGACCGTCGGGCTTCAGGAGAAGTACGGCCCTGATCGGGTGTTCGACGTGCCGACGTCCGAGAACGCCATGACGGGGGTCGCAGTCGGCAGTGCGCTAGTGGGGATGCGCCCAATCTTGGTGCATCAGCGACTCGACTTCGCGTTACTGAGCATGGAGCAGATCGTCAACCAGGCTGCGAATTGGCATTACATGTTTGGCGGCCGAGGGGGCAACTTGCCGCTGGTGATTCGCCTGGTGGTCGGGCGCGGCTGGGGGCAAGGTCCTCAGCACTCGCAGAGCCTGCAGGCTTGGTTTGCCCACGTACCTGGACTCAAGGTCGTGATGCCCACAGTGCCTTACGATGCCAAGGGATTGCTTATTGCAAGCATCCAGGACAACAACCCAGTCATATTCATCGAGCATCGGTGGCTTCACAATGTCAAAGGCCATGTGCCGGAGGGTGTATACAGTGTGCCCCTCGGCGCAGCCCGAGTCGTGCGGGAGGGTAGCGATGTGACCATCGCGAGCAGTTCATACATGACCTTGGAGGCCCTGCAGGCAGCGGAGGTGATGTCGGAGGACGGGATCGAAGCTGAGGTCCTGGATATCCGGACATTAAGGCCGCTGGATCAGGAGGCCATACTAGATTCCGTGGGCAAGACAGGCCGTCTCATCGTAGCCGATACTGGTTGGAAGTCTTTCGGCATTGGTGCCGAGGTGGTTGCATTCACTGCGGAACGAGCTTTCGCCAAGCTCAAGCACCCCCCTCACCGAATCGGCCTTCCGGACTGTCCGTCTCCCAGTACTCCGGCTATCGCGAACCGCTTTTATCCCCGGGCGGCAGAGATAGCTTCTGCCGGAAGGGCAATGTTCGGGCTCAGTCCCACGGGCATAGTAGAAGAGCCATCAGTTCCTGAAGATATTCCCGACCCAAGCTTCGCTGGCCCCTTCTAAGTACGACACAATGTCCAGCACACTAATGTCGACGCCCGTGCGGCAGGTTCCGTACGTGGACATTGCGGGCCAGCACGTGGCTATAAAAGAAGAGCTGCTCGAGGCGATCGATACCGTCATCACCCTAGGCCAGTTCATTCTGGGCGAAGAGGTGGAGCGCTTCGAGCGCGACTTCGCCAAGCTATGCGGCGTGCGTTTCGCCGTGGGAGTGAATTCCGGAACAGATGCACTCGTCCTAGCCCTTAGGGCCCTCGGCGTGGGCGACGGTGAGGGTGACGAAGTAATCACGGCTCCCAACTCTTTTGTTGCTAGCGCCGGATCCATAGGGTTAGCCGGGGCTCGTCCGGTTTTCGTGGATGTGGGGGAAGATTACAACATCGATCCCGGGCGTATCGCTGAGGCGATTACGCCGAGCACGAAGGCGATCATGCCGGTGCATCTGACTGGGCGCCCTGCTGCTATGGACGAGATTGTGGAGATTGCGAGAGAGTTTGGGTTGCTGGTGATAGAGGATTGCGCTCAAGCGGTGATGGCTGAGTACCGGGGTCGCCGGGCAGGGTCGTTGGGACATGTTGGATGCTTCAGCTTTCACCCCCTAAAAACGCTCAACGCGTGCGGTGATGGAGGCGTGGTAACCACGGACGACGAAAATCTCTATGAGAAGCTCCGGGTTATGCGAAATCTGGGACTACGTACCCGTGACGAGTGCGTGACGTGGAGCACCAACTCGCGGCTTGATGCGCTGCAAGCTGCTGTGCTTCTCGTGAAACTCAAATACCTGGGTCGATGGACGGCGAAGCGCCGTGCAAACGCAGCCTATTATCAGGCTGAGTTGGGATCACTTGAGGAGGTCGTGGTGCCGATTGACGCGCTTCATGAGCGAGCGGTTTACCACACCTTTGTCATTCAGGCCGAGCGTCGTGACGAATTGCGCGCTCACCTGAAGAGGCGGGGGGTTGGCACGGCAGTCCACTACCCGGTACCTATCCACCTCCAGCCTGCAGCCGCCGAGCTCGGGAATCCGCCAGGCAGCTTTCCCGTGACGGAGCACCAGGTGACAAGAATCGTGAGCTTACCTGTCTATCCCGAGTTACAGTCGAGTCAGCTGGAACAGGTCGTAGGAGCTGTGCATGAGTTCTACCGAACGTAAATGATCATGGAGCCGTCGATGAACGTGAGGTTTTCGTACCTAGACAGACAGTTTGCGGATGTAGATGACTATCTCGAAGACTTGCGCAAGCTCGTTGCCACGGGTGACTTCACCCTTGGTGCTGCAGTAGAGGAGTTCGAGCGAAGGTTCGCGGCCCTCTGTAGGGCGCCTTTCGCTGTTGGCGTGGG
Organism: Gemmatimonadales bacterium UBA2988; assembly: GCA_002346665.1. Classification (GTDB taxonomy): domain Bacteria; phylum Gemmatimonadota; class Gemmatimonadetes; order Longimicrobiales; family Gaopeijiaceae; genus UBA2988. Next base: position 30,075 of record DEAG01000011.1, on the reverse strand, counting down.
TAGTGGCACGGATGCCATCGCGCTCACTCTCAAGGCGCTCGGGATTGGGCCGGGAGATGAGGTTATCACGACTCCGATGACTTTCATCGCTACCGTTGGAGCTATCGCGATGACGGGAGCGCGTCCCGTGTTCGTGGATAGTGAGGACGGATTCGTGATCGATCCCGAAGGCATCGAAGCGGCGATCTCATCCCGTACGAAGGCTATACTCCCGGTTCATTACACCGGTAACGTGGCGGACATGCCCAGGATTATGGAGATCGCCCGAGAGCACGGTTTGGCGGTTGTGGAGGACGCGTGTCAGTCGATCTCGGCTGAGATTGACGGCCAACCTGTGGGTTCGTGGGGAGATGCGGCATGCTTTAGCCTGCACCCGCTGAAGAATCTTAATGTGTGGGGTGATGGCGGTGTGGTCGTAACACGTTCGACTGAGCTTACCGAGAAACTGCGACTCATCCGAAACCACGGCCTAGTGGGTCGTGACGAGGTTTCCATTTTTGGCGGCAACTCGCGACTTGACAGCCTCCATGCCGTGATCGGTAATCGCCTGATCGATCAGGTCGAGTGGATCACCGAACAGCGTATCTCCAACGCACGAAAACTAGATGAAGCTCTCGCCGACCTCGGCGAGTCGGTGTTGATTCCGCGACGTCGCCAAGGTGTGAAGCACGTATTCCACCTGTACGTGATCCGCGCTCGCCGCAGAGACGGTCTGCTGGAATACCTGCAAGAGAAGGGAATCGAAGCCAAGGTTCATTACCCGATCCCCGTTCATCTGCAGGTCGCGGCCGAGCATCTCGGTTACCGGGAAGGAGATTTCCCCGTGTGCGAGCGGGATTGCGGGACAATCATCACACTGCCAGCCCATCAGCACCTGACTCCGGAAGAGCTCGATTACATGATCGATAAGGTTCATTCCTTTCACTCAGGAAAATCGGCATGACTGTAACTCCGACATCATTCATGGTGATCGGTAGTAACTGCTTTACGGGAAGCCATATCGTCGATGCTTTGTTAGAGAACCCCAGTAATGAAGTTGTGGGCATCAGCCGCTCGCCTGAGTACAAGCCACTGTTCCTGCCGTACAAGCGTCACGATAATCCTCGTTTCGAGTTCCGAAGCATCGATCTGGTTCGGCAATTCGATGAGTTGATTAGCTCGCTCCAGGAAATACAGCCTCAGGTGGTTATCAACGTAGCCGCGTTGAGTGAGGTGGCTCTCAGCCATGAGCGCCCGGTAGAGTACTTTGATACGAACACCCTCGGAGTGGCTCGGCTATGCGACCACCTTCGCCGGTGTGCGTACCTTGAGCGCTATGTGCATATCTCTTCCGCCGAGATCTTCGGGACTTGCCCGACTCCTCTGACGGAGGCCGCCCCCTTTCGTCCTAGCACACCTTACGCAATCTCAAAGGCTGCGGCGGACATGTACCTGAACACCCTCCAGGAGAACTTTGATTTCCCGGTCACCATCATTCGGTCGACCAACGTGTACGGAGCTCACCAGCAACTCTTCAAGATCATACCCCGCACGGCGATCTACCTGAAGTTGGGAAGGACCCTCGAGCTCCACGGAGGTGGAAGGGCGATGAAGTCATTCATCCACGTCCGTGATGTTGTAGCTGGGGTTGTTAGTGCGATCGAGCGTGGCACTACTGGGACGTACCACTTTACCGTGCCCAGTGACCAGAGCGTGGCAGACGTAGTGCGAGAGGTCTGCTCACGAATGGGGAGAGACTTTGATACTGCAATCCAAGTCGTTGAAGAGAGGCTTGGACAGGACGCACGTTATTGGCTCGATTGTTCCACGGCCGAACGGGAGTTGGATTGGGCGCCTCAAGTGCCCTTAGGCCAGGGTATCGATGAAGTGGTCGAGTGGATTGAGGCCAACTGGTCGCAGATTCAGCACGAACCGCTCTCCTACGTCCACAAGGTCTGATCGGTACTTCGTTTCTATGCCGACGCCCAAGGTGACAATAGTCGGAGGCAGTGGATTTGTCGGCCAGGCTCTCCTCGGAGAGCTGCATGCCGAGGGAGTAGAGGCGGTTGGACTTAATTCCGATACGCTTGATCTGACGTCCCCCGACTGTCTCGATACCCTGTGCGCAGAGTTGGACACACGAACTGTGCTCATTGTTGTTACACGCTCGCGTCACGCCCACGGTTCGTTCGAGGGGTTCATGGAGGACGTGGCTATGGCCACAAACATTGCACGGGCCCTAGAGCAGTGTCCGGTTGCGCGATGTCTCTATTTCAGCAGCGTGTCTGTGTACGGGGACTCCTCGACGAATTTGGAGGTCACCGAGGAAACCCCGATCGCGCCGACCAACCCATATGGGGCCGCTAAGTTTGTAGGCGAGTGTCTGATCGGACAGGTTGCGCGCGAAACTGGTACCCCCTTTGTCTGTCTACGGCCGTGTAAGATCTATGGTCCGGGTGATCATCTGGAGACGTATGGTCCGGCGAGATTCATCCGATCAATGATGCTTCACGGGCAGGTAACACTGTTCGGGGATGGGAGCGAACTCCGTGACTATGTGTTCTACCGTGATGTGGTACGCATCACGGTTCAATTCGCTCTGGGTGATAGGGTCGGGACGTTCAACGTGGCTAGCGGCCAGAGCCATTCGTTCCAGCAGATCGTGGCGTGTGTAGCGCAACTTACCGGGCGCGATGTCCGCATCGAATACGTTGAGCGAGATAGGCCCAAAGTGGACCAGGGTGTGAGCCCTGCGAGGCTGCTGTCTGCACTTCCCGGCTTCCTTTTTACGGACCTCGAGCAAGGGCTGGCTGAAACATCCAGGTACTTCGAGACGAATCTACTCCAGAAGACGTAAAATGGCTGAAATCAACCTGATGGATCAATATCCACGGAGTCCGCGTCCGATTGAAGAACGAGCACGACTGATCACCGACGAACATCGCCGCGTTGCGCGCCAGTTCGGCGAGGAGTTCTTCGACGGGGATCGGTTGTACGGTTATGGAGGCTACTCCTACCACCCTAGGTTCTGGCAGGCGACCGTTGAGCGCTTGCGGGACCATTATGCGCTGCGAGACGATGCTTCTATCCTGGATGTGGGGTGCGGCAAGGGGTTCATGTTGTATGACTTTAAGCAGCTCATGCCCAGTGCGAACATTGTGGGAGTCGACGTGTCCGAGTATGCGATCGATAACGCAATGGAGGAGATGAAGCCATTCCTCGAAGTGGGGGATGCCAAGGAGCTTCCGTACGATGACGGATCGTTCGATTTGGTAATCTCGATCAATACGGCCCACAATCTTCCCCTAGGGAAGTGCAAACAGGCAATCTCGGAGGTCGAGAGGGTAAGCCGAGGAGGCTCGTTCATAGTCATCGACGCCTGGCGGACAGAGGAAGAGCATGAGCGCATGCTCAAATGGAACCTGACTGCCTTGACCTATATGCATGTTGATGATTGGAAAAAGCTTTTTGAAGAGGTCGGCTACACGGGAGATTATTACTGGTTCATCGCCGAGTAATCCGGTGACGTAGTGATAGAAAGCTAGAGGAAGAGGTTTACATGGATGTGCCTCGGATCGGTCCCCGGGAAGTCGTATACGAGAACAGCTATCAGCAGGTATATCGCGTACATGCTGATTTTGGCGCCTTCTCGAAGGAGTACTACGTAACCGATTACGGTTGGCGTACTGGCCTGATCGTGGTACGAGGTGAATCCATCCTTCTAGTCCAACAGTATCGCCTCCTGATTGACGGTCCTTCCTGGGAGATACCGGGCGGTAGGGTAGATCGGGGAGAGACACCTGAGGTGAGTGCAGTGCGAGAGTGCTTGGAAGAGACTGGGGTGCGGTGCAAGAACCTGACACCGCTGATCACTTTCCATCCAGGACTCGATACCTTGCATAACCCGACTCGTATATTCCTGACGCACGACTTCTCTACGACTGACCGGGAACCACAACCTAAAGAAGTGGAACGTCATGAGTGGGTTCCTCTCTCTCGCTGTTTGGACATGATCAACGGAGAAGAGATGGTCGACAGCTTATCTATACTCGGACTTCTCACCTATCACTCCGTATGGAGCCGCCGTTAACTGTGGAAACACAAGCCGCTGTCCTTTTCGAACTGGGTGAGCCGTTACGCGTTATTCAGCTCTCGACTCCCCCGCTAAAGCCGGGCCAGCTTATTGTCGACATCGCATACAGTGGAATCTGCCATACGCAACTACTCGAGGCCCGTGGCAAGCGAGGCGAGGACCGGTTCCTCCCACATACTCTCGGACACGAAGGCTCGGGAACGGTTCTAGAGACCGGTCCAGGTGTCGGGAAAGTCAAACCGGGGGATCGCGTGGTGCTGTCGTGGATCAAGGGTAACGGCGCTGACGTGCCATCCACCGTTTACGGGAGTGATGAGGGGTCCATAAACTCGGGGGCTATGAGCACCTTCATGCTCCAAACCGTCACCTGCGAGAATCGGGTCACGCGGATTCCGGACGATGTCCCATTGCGTGAAGGGGCCCTCCTGGGCTGTGCGTTTCCCACAGGCGCTGGCGTTGTTTTCAACACCGCCCAAGTCGCAGAAGGAAATAGCGTAGCCATCTTTGGAGTGGGAGGAATCGGGCTGAGTGCTGTCCTCGCCGCTGCCCTCTCGGATGCATCCCAAGTGATCGCGGTTGACGTGCTGGATCATAAGCTCGAACTGGCACGCCGGGCCGGTGCTACCCACGTGGTGAACGCCCGGGCCCAGGACCCGTTGGCGAGCATCCTCGAAGTCACACATGGTCGCGGGGTAGATTACTCGATCGAGGCAGCGGGCAAGCAGTCGAGCATGGCATTGGCTTTCCGCTGTGTTCGAGAGAACGGCGGACTGTGCGTGATCGCGGGTAATCTGCCCTTCGGAGAAATGCTGTCTCTTGACCCCATGGAGCTGATCAGAGGGAAGAGAATTGTGGGGACGTGGGGAGGGGAGACCGTTCCGGACCGGGACATTCCGCGATATGCGGAACTGTGCCTCGCCGGGAAGCTCAGGGCGGAACAGCTTGTCACCCACGAGTACTCCCTCGACGACGTCAACCGCGGCCTTGAGAATCTCGAGTCGGGAGGGGTAGGGCGTGGGCTGATATGCATGACCGATGATTCCCCGTGATTCAGCTCACAGAGTTGGCGCGTATGGTGGTGACCCCGTTCGTTGTTCTAGCGACCTTGATCGGGGTCATAGCATTACAGCGGGGATGGCAGGTGCTGATGAATCGTACCTTACGTGTCAATGGTCCCGGCCCGGCCGCTGCGTCTCTCCTCGTGTTCGGCGTCATCGGTGTCGGTGTCCTTTGGGAAGCCACAGCTCAGATGGGCTGGCCGGGGGATGAATTGGTCAGTTTGAGGACTGGTGTTGTCGCTTTGTACGCAGCCGGTTGGCTGGTGTACGTGGAAGTTCGATCGTTGCTCTCACGAGGGTATTCGCTGAGAATCCTCGTCGATCTTCTCGAGCTAGATGGCGGAGCTGGTTTTGAGGACCTGAAGTCTGGCTATGGCGAAGGCATGGGTGTTAGGGGGCTACTTTCCAAGCGTATAGAGGGACTGGAGCGAATTGGTCTGATACGGTGCACTGCTGATCAAATCGGGCCACTCACCTCGGTTGGCAGGCTCGTGGCCCACGTAGGTTACGGGATGCGAAGGCTCCTCCGTCTAGAGGTGGTCGGGTAGGAACCTCATGAGCGTCGATATCGCTTTGTCGGTGACTACCGGAATGGGGATCTTCTTCATCACCCATGTCGCGGTCTGGCGGATTTTACCCTCAGGATCTCCGCGAATCGGACTTCTGAGTGGTATGGCAGCGATGGGTGTGGTGATTTCACTGTTCACAGTGCTACTGGTGGGCGGCCTCCTTCCCGAGATCTTTGCGGTGGTGTCGATCGATTTCTTACTGGTGGTGCTCTATCTATTCGTCTATGCGGGTGTTGCCCGGTCGGTATCCTTGACTCTTGTAGCGAGACTACTTGTCGAGCCTGGACACACCGTTGTTTTCGGAACGCTTTTAGATGAATACACCTCATCTTCGCGCTTCGAGGATCGCCTTCGGCTCATGGGTGAAAGTGGACTCTTGCTAGTCTCAAAGGACCGTGTCGATCTGACGGTTAAAGGTGTACGTATGGCTCGTTGGGCGAGGTTCCTGGGCCGTACGATGGGCGACGGCCTGGCTGGTTAAGGTGGCTATGCGAGAAGTGGAAGAAGAATCCGTCACCCTCTTCGTTCCTTGTTTAAACGAGGAGCGTAATGTGGGTCTTACGGTTGACAACATCGTCCAGGTAATGCGCGACTTGCGCTTTCCGTACGAAATCATCGTTGTTGACGATGCATCGAGTGACGGTACTGTGCGGGAGGTTCTTGGGCGTATCGAGCGCTATCCAGACGTGCGGCTAAACTTGATCAGGAATCGTTTTTGCCGAGGTCTGGGTAGGAACTACTTCATCGCTGCACAGCGCGCATCCTGCGAGAACTTCATGCTCGTCAACGGCGACGCAGCTGAGCCCTCCGAGGCCATTGCTTCGATCCTTTCCCACGTCGGTGAGGCCGACGCTGTCGTACCGTACTTCGGCCTCAGCGAGACCAGGACCATTCCACGCAGAATTCTCAGCCTAACGTTTACGTTCCTAGTGAACCTGTTGAGTGGTCATGATATCCGGTACTACAACGGGCCGGTTTTGCACAAGACTGACAACGTTCGGATGTGGTTTGCGGAGACCGCAGGATTTGGCTATCAGGCAGAGTTGCTGTGCCGACTTTTGGACGAAGGCATTTCCGTGGTGGAAGTGCAAGTAGCTAACAGTGATCGGGAACGCGGGGCCTCGAAGGCCTTTACGATCCCAAACCTTCTCTCAGTAGCCAACACACTGTTCCATATATTCCTGCGGCGTGTGCAGCGCATGGCGGTCAGGGTGTTGGCTTCGCCCGATACGTCTGCGAGGTAATGTTCTTGAGAACTACTTGGCTAACTATAATGGGGCTAGATCAGTAGGGTTGATCCGGAGAAAGGAAATCGTGCCAAGCTATTTCGTTACGGGGGTCTCTTCGGGAATTGGGCGCGGAATGGTGCGGGAGCTCGTTCGGCGCGGGCACCGAGTGTGGGGTATCGCTCGCCGAGAAGACCATCTGCTAGAGTTGCAGAAGACCCTTGGCAAGGACTGTTTCTCCTTTTCCGTTTGCGACGTGGAGCAAGATGAGCAGGTGCGCTCCACTGCGGCGAGGATGGAGGAGTCCGGATTCCGCCCCGACGTGGTTATTCTGAACGCCGGAATCAACCCGGAGCGCCTTGGCAGTCCGTTCACAAGCGACGGATTTGAGGAGGTGGTCCGGGTAAACCTCTTCGGAGCCATGAGGTGGGTGGACATATTCATGTCCAACTTTCGGGAGCGAGGAGCGGGGCACTTCGTTGCAATCTCTTCCCTCGCGGCGTTTCGAGGTGACGCGCGGTGGATTGCATATTGTGCCAGCAAAGCAGCTCTCACTCGAGCTTTTGAGGCTCTCAGAGGGAGATACAGCCGAGATGGCATCACGTTCACTACCATTCATCTCGGGGCAGTGGATACGGGGATGGGTTCAGGGTCATCGAGCTGGTTCAGACTGACGAGTGAACAGGCGGTGTACCGCATTCTTGCCGCCGTCGACCGGCGTGCGCTTAGCGTCACCATGCCACGCCTGCTCCGACTTATACTCGAGGCCATGCGGATCCTGCCCGATGCTATTTTTTCACGGATTGTGGCTGGGGCATTTACGGACAAAGACGAGTAAGGTGATCGAGTGTGCGATCGGACTCCCGATTCCGAGGTGATATATGGTAGTTGACTGTCACGCCCATCTTGACGAGCGAGTTCTCAGCCTGGAGATGCTGTCCGGTAAAATGGACGAGGAAGGCATCGACAGGGTCGTGCTCATTCCCAGGATCACAGAGACGGTGGAGCCGGAGAAATCTGCGGTGCTTCTGGCTGTGCAGCGCACAATGATGAACTCTTCGCTGCTTCGGCCGGCGGCCGCTGCCGTGAGCACAACGTTCTACGATGAGTACGGCGCGCTCCGTCCCTTGTGGCGCCCGTTCACCCAAGGGCGACAAGGGTACATCAAGTCCACTGAACCGGACAACGAGAGTGTGGCCGCGGCCTTGGAGAAGATGCCGGAGCGGTTCTGGGGCTGGATATTCCTGACTCCGAGAGACAACCCCAACGTGATCGAGGACTTGGAACGCTGGAGGGCGGTGCCGGGCATGATCGGTGTTAAGGTGCATCCCTATTGGCATCATTACCCTATGAGAGAGTTGTCGGGGATTGCGCAGCGTGCCGAGGAGTTGGGATTGCCATTGCTGATTCACTTGGGGTTCGGGGCGCAGGGGGCGTATCAGTGGCTCGCAGAGACCTACCCACGGCTGCGCATCATTTTTGCTCACGCGGGCATGCCCTTTTTCAAGGAGATGTGGCCTCTCGTCCGTGATCATGCGAACGCCTACATCGATCTCTCGAGTCCGCATCTTAGCGAGCGCTTTGTGCGGATCGCTGTTGCGGCAGTAGGTCCCGAGAAATGTTTCTACGGCACCGATAGTCCCTATGGCTTCTCGAGTGCTACCGGCGTCTATGACTACGGTGTTATTAAGGGATGGATCGAGCGGCTCAAGATTACCGATAGAGAACGGGAGGGCATCTTGGGCCGAAACTTCCTCAGGATGGTTGGTGCTTAGCTACGAGCGGACCTCAGGGTGGACATTGACGTCCCATGCCTTGTCATATGTGGCGAGGGTATCGAGTCGGGCGGAAATAGACCTGGTTCTGGAGGAAGCGCGTCGACGTAGCCTTTCCGTGACTTTGCGCGGGGCCGGATACAGCTACGGAGACGTCATCCTGAACCCCGACGGGGTCGTCATCGACCTCACCCACATGAATCGGATCCTTGCCTGGGATCCGGCTACCGGTCAAATGACAGTAGAGCCGGGGGTGACATTCGAGCAGGCACTACAGGTTTGTCTGCAGGACAACTGGGTGGTCTCGTCCGTTCCCGGAATCCGACACCCAACGTTGGGCGGTGCAGTGGCAAACAACGTCCACGGCAAGAATGCGTGGAACGAGGGGAATCTCGGCGACTCTGTCGTGGCGTTCAAACTGCTGGCTGGTAATGGGCGGGTATACCAATGCAGTCGGACTGAGAACCAGGAGCTATTTTTCGCCGCCATTGGCGGTCTGGGTTTGCTAGGCATATTCCTCGAGATCGTTCTGCAGTGCAAGCGGATCCCGTCCCCATACCTGGAAGTAAGCAAGTGGACCGTGCCCAACCTGGAGAGCATGCTGGAGGATTTCGAGGCAGTTCGGTCAACGACGGATTTCCACATTGGGTGGGTGGATTGCTTCTCTCGGGGGGCTGATCTCGGTCGGGGTACTATTCATACGAGTCGCTTCATTGAGAGGCCGTCGCGGAGTGCCAAAAGTGAGATCCTAGGATACATCTCCCCTTACATTCTCGGGGTTTTCCCCCGTACTTGGGTGTGGCCGATGCTCAAGCCGTTCTTCGGGAACACGCTCATGAGCGCGGTCAATACTGTGAAATTCCATACCGACAAAGTCAGCACGAGACGCAGTCCCTATGTCCAGAATTACTTCGAGTTCACCTTTCTTCTGGATATGATACCGAATTGGCGAGTCCTCTTTACGCCGCGCGGCTATCTCGAGCTCGAGCCTGTCATCCCTTTTGATTCATGCGCTCGGACGATGCGAAAGCTCATCGAGCTGACGCAGCAGAACGGACGGCCGTCGCATCTGACAGCGATTAAGAGCCACCGGGCGGACGAGTCTATGCTGAGCTATTCGGTCGACGGTTGTTCGATCGGGATTGATCTTCCCCTGAACGCCGGCGGGAAGGCCGAGGAGGCAGAATTGTTCTACAGAATGACCGAACTGGTGCTTGAAGCTGGCGGCCGATCATATTTGGCGAAAGACGAAATGTTGACCGTCGACCATTTCCAGCAGATGTTCCCTCGTTGGAGAGAATTCGAGGCACTCAAGCAACGCTATGACCCCGATCTTCTGTTTCAGTCAGCTATGTATCGAAGGCTATTCCAAGCTGAAGCGGTGAAGCCGGCGCTGGCAGTGTAGTTAGGACACGATGACTGCATGGTCGGGAGTAGTCCGGATGACCTTTGTAGGAGTGAGCGGTAGTCCCTGCGAGCATATTTGGAAAGGAGTTTGGATTGGGGGATAGGCAGGAAGAGAGCGTCGTATCCGAGGGCCAGCCTAAAATCTGCGTTGGTGGTATCGAGATCGGCGAGGCAGAGAGGGAATACGTCGGCCGGGTTCTGGACACTGGCCGATTGTCTTATGGACCGTTCATGCGCGAGTTCGAGCAACGCTTCGCTGAGATGCAAGGGGCGGCGCACGGGGTCATGAGCAACAGTGGAACGAGCGCACTGCAGCTTGCCCTCCACGCTCTCAAGGAGATCCACGGTTGGTCGGACGGCGATGAGGTCGTGGTGCCGGCAGTCACGTTCGTTGCTACGTCCAACATAGTTATCCATAACCAGATGAAGCCGGTCTTCGTAGACGTCGAGCGAGAGTATTACGAGTTGGATCCAGCTCTGCTCGAAGGTAAGATCACCACCCGGACACGTGCGATAATACCTGTGCATCTCTTCGGCTTGCCCTGTGAGATGGATCCGATCCGCGATGTTGCTGCTAGATATGACCTCAAGGTCATAGAGGATTCCTGTGAGACGATGTTTGCCCGCTACCGTGGTGAGCCGGTGGGCAGCATGGGTGACATAGGTTGTTTTTCGACCTATATAGCACATTTGCTGGTTACTGGTGTGGGGGGGCTGAATACGACCTCGAACTACGACTACATGGTCAAGATTCGCTCGCTACTCAATCATGGTCGGGACCCCAGCTACCTCTCAATTGACGATGACGATGACGTGTCGGACCAAGAGCTTCAGGATATTGTTGCCCGGCGCTTCAGGTTCAATTCCGTAGGCTACAGCTATCGGGCGACCGAACTCGAAGCGGCGCTTGGGCTGGCACAGCTGGAGAAGATTGAGGTCGCGATTCAGCAGAGGGCAGCCAACGCCGCTCGGATCACGGACGGCCTCCGTGACTTGGAGGATCGCATCCAGCTTCCGCGGATACGACCGGGGTGTGATCACGCATTCATGATGTACCCCATTGTCCTTCGTGATGAGGAGAAGTCCAGAGTAGTGAATGGACTTGAGAAGCGTGGCGTAGAGACTCGGGACATGCTGCCGCTCTTGAACCAGCCGGTTTATCAACGCCTGTTTCAGATCGACGTGGACGACTATCCGGTAGCAGATTGGGTAAACGGCAATGGGTTCTATGTTGGTTGCCACCAGTATCTGGCCCCCCAGGATATAGACTATTTGTTGGAGGTCCTGCACGAAGTGATTAGCGACTGAGTGCTTCCTTTGAAGTCCGAGGTTAGTGATGCAAAAGGACGTCACCATCGTCGTTCCCGCCCACAATGAGGAAGCTGGTATCGGCCAGGTTCTGGCAGATGTTAAGGCTGCCATGGCCGACACTCCCCACCGCTTCGAGATCGTGGTCGTCGACGATTCCTCGACAGACCGAACGGCGGAGATAGCCAGGGAGTCTGGGGTCACGCTCTACCAGCATTCCTTCCGTCGCGGCTACGGCGAGGCTCTGAAGACTGGGATTCGTATCGCGCGTTCAAACGTGATCGTCACGATCGACGCGGATGGGACCTATCCGTGTGACGTAATCCCGACTCTTCTCGCCAAGCTTGACGGCGTCGCCATGGTGGTCGGAGCCAGGATAGGCGCTAACGTCAACATCCCGTTTCTCCGTAGACTTCCCAAGCTATTGCTGCTCCGGTTGGCCAATTACCTGGCGGATGCGAAGATCCCGGATCTGAACTCGGGACTACGGGTTTTTCATAGAGAGGACGCTCTGCGGTTGTTTAGATTGCTCCCCTCGGGGTTCTCCTTCAGCACGACCATTACTCTAGCCATGATGCAGTCGGGAGCAGGCGTAGAGTATGTGCCGATCGATTATCACAAGAGGTTCGGAAAATCAAAGATTCACCCGATTCTCGACACCAAGCGCCTTCTCTTCCAGATCGTTCGTATGGTCATATATGTGAACCCGCTGAAGGTGTTTTTCCCGATCAGCATAGTCCTGTTCGTGGTCGGGGCTGCCAAACTGGCGTTCGATATTGTGCAGAACCAGAACGTGGCCGAACTCTCCGTGTTGTTGATTATGGGAGGCATTCACGTACTGGCGATCGGGCTCCTCGCAGATCTGGTCAACCGGAGGGCTGCCGATGATGTTGCCGTACGCCGACCCTAGGGCGAGGTGTTGAGGTGAGGGGTTCAGTTCGTCGCGGGTAGCGTGCCGCCGGTGGTGAGTTGGACTGGAGTCGGGGGAACTGGCGGACGTAACCAGGTCGATCCCCAAATCTGCTTCGTGGCGCTAGGCCCTTCTGCTGGCAAAGGGGCTAGTGGGCTGTGGAAATACGGGGGTGCCGAGAGGCTCGTGGTCATTCTAGCCAACTGGCTGGCGGCCCAAGAGCGACGTGTTAACCTGATCGGCATTGAACCTGCCTACTGGCTCGACGCAGGGCTCGATCCTTCCGTCCCGATTATCGTTCCATACCGAGCCGACAGCGGGCTGCCCGGTCTACGCTCGCTTCACCCGCGTTTCACTGGAACCTGGGGCGCAATGGCGCGGGCGAACGCGGACGTCTACGTGCAATCGGGGGCCGGATACCTGACCGGAATCGTGGGTCTGTATCGCCGATTCAACAATCGTAAGATGTTGTTTATGGTGACCAGCGACACGAACGTCGACCCCGATCGAGTGAAGCGTCACTTCAAGGTTGCTGGTCGCGACCGAATCGCCTACTCACATGGGCTCCGCCAGGCCGATCGTGTAGTGGTACAGACGAAGTGGCAACAGGATATGCTGGGGCACCACTATCATAGGGGCTCTGTGGTTATCCCCCAAGGACTCGACCTGTCATCGTTTCTTAGTATTGACCGACGAACGGACGAGGACGGGGGTTCAGTCCTGTGGATCGGGCGAGCCTCGAGGCTGAAGCGACCGGATCTACTCTTGGAACTCGCCCGGCGACACCGGAAGGTTCCTTTTATCATCCTCATGGGCCCTGGAGACGAGCCGGTGTACCACGATCAAATACGCCGGGAGGCATCGGAACTGCCGAATGTAGAGTTATTTCAATCTGGTACTGTGGACATCGTCCGTATTTTTGCTCGGTCCGCTCTGCTTGTGAACACGTCGGAGACAGAGGGTTTTCCTAACACCTTCATCGAGGCCTGGGCGTCCGCAATGCCTGTAGTCACGCTTGCTTGCGATCCCGACGAAGTCATCTGTCGCGAAGGGCTGGGTCTACACAGCCGTACACTTGACCAGTTGAGTCGAGACATGGTGGGATTGTTAGCCGACCCTCTGCAGCGCCGCGCTGTGGGAGAGCGGGCCCGCGCCTTCGCGCGGAGGTCGCACGATATTCGTAGCGTGGGTCCACGGTACCTGGAGTTGTTCCGGGACCTCTTTGAACTGACATCCGGTACTTATCCATCAGACGAGGCCAGCTCGATGGCGAAGAGTTGAAGAGCCGGACATCGGGTCCGCGAGACCCCTCATCGGCTGCCGATGCTGTGACGACGTCTGATTCCGCAGGACGCGCTGAGTCGGAGCGGCTACACAAGTTGCGCGAGGTTGAGTTGCACGAGCACCTCGCTCCGGAGTACGTGCGGCGCTACAAACCCGCATTCTCCGCTCTCTTCCAGCGGTACTGGAACGATGAAATCCTGGCTTCCACACATCCGGTGTCGGGCCGTGTCCTCGACTGTGGGTGTGGAACGGGCGTCATGCTGTCGACTCTGGCGAGCCATTTCGAGTCGGTGCACGCGGTTGACCTTTCGCCCGATATGCTTCGTCTGGCCGCACGTCGCGAGACGCCTGGAGTAAGGCTCGGCGCCATAGTGCGGGCTGACGCAGAATTGCTGCCGTACGAGGACGAATATTTTGATTCTGTCGTGTGTCGTGGGTCACTGCATCACATGCCTAACCTCGATGCTGTTTTGTGTGAGTTGCGTCGGGTTCTGCGCCCAGGCGGGCGGCTGGTGGTGTCCGAGCCGTGCAACGACTCGTGGCTGGTAAGAACTGCGAGGCGGTGCCTGTATGTTCTCTCGAACCGTTTCGAAGAGGCCGATGAAGGATACTCTTCGGACGAATTCAACCGCTGTATAAGGTCGGCCGGTTTTCGCATACTTGAGTCCCGACGCTTCGGTTATCTCGCATACGCTTTGGCCGGCTTTCCAGATATCGTACCGATTCTCAAGGTGCTGCCCTTTGCGCGGGCGCTAACCTCCGTTCTGATTCGGGTCGATCGAGTCATCGAACGGGTGCCTGGGCTAGCCGGTATGGGATTCCATGTCATGGTAACGGCAGAGCGTGATGAGAACTGCGGAGATTCCTAGTCTCAGGGTCGTAGTACACATCGTTTCGATACGGAACGTGATATAAATATGATCTACCGTAGCGAGGTCTCTTCGTGGCGCATCGCTCCTGGGGTTATATGCTTTAAAGGGGTGCTTCAGGAATCTGTGAGTACAATACCGTGCGGATGACCCGAACTTGAAACAAGACAAGCAACAAGAGAAAGGAGTGCAGGCAGGAGCGAGCGCATGGAACCTCATCTGGATACTGGTGGATGGGGTGCGCAGCTATCATTGCCCAGATGACGAGTTGGGACTAGGGCGTCTAGACGTCATGGATCGCTTTGCGGAGCGGGCGGTGGAATTCACCACCATGGTTACGGTCGCGCCGAGCACGGTGATGTCGCTGAGCTCCATGTTTACTTCGGTACCGTCGTACCTATTGAGTCGAAGCTTTGAGACGTTTCGGTATGACCAGGGAGAGTTCCGAAATCTCGGGTCTCTGCTGGCCGAAGAGGGGTACGAGCGTTTCGGCGTGAGCTTTTACCGTGAAGCTCGACGCTATTTCCGCGAGATTCTCAAGCCGGTCCCAGCTCGGTTTCTTCCTTCGGGGGCGAGAAGTTGGGAACATTGGGATGGCGCCACGGTTGAGACAGCAGCGACGGCCGTGCTTCGTTCGTCACTTCCCGACCCTGTCTTCACCTTCATTCACATTAATGGCCGGAGGGATCCATCCGTCTCAGATCGGGTGGCGCGCCTTTTGAGCGTGATCGAAGAGCGAGGATTGTACGAACGGAGCGTGGTGGTCATGTGCTCCGACCACGGCTTCCCGGATCCCAGTAGGAAGTCTTTCAACGAGTTAATCAAGCGGCGAGGGCCGTTCTACAATAGACATGATCTCATCCTGACCGATGACAACGTGATCGTGCCCTTTTTGTTGTGGTATCCGGGTTGTCGGCCGAAAAAGGTCGACGAGATGGCTAGCACGCTCGACGTGGCGCCTACACTGCTTGACCTTCTCGGGCTGTCCGGTCAACGTCGCCGCCTGGTGGAGGACGGTGCACCGCGGGTTCAGGGGCGCTCTGTGGCCCATCTTCTTGGGGACGGATTGCAGGAGGAGTCGATCGTTAGCGGGGATCATGCAAATGATGAGCACGTCGTTCGGATCGACGCCCGCTATCTGGCCCAGGATCATCGAGTGTCCGGTCTCAGGGGGCGACGTTTCAAGTATGTCTTGTACCATGGCCTTGAGGACTCGGACCGTGAAGAATTCTACGATCTTTTGAATGACCCTGAAGAGACCGTGAACCTGATCCAGGGCGGTGATGTTGAGGGGACCCGCGATGCGCTTGATAGATACCGCAGGATGTTTCGGGAAAGTGAGGAATCTGCGATAGAGTATCAGCGCCAGTACCTAGCACAGAGATGCGGTGAAGAGCTACCCAAGGCGCTGGGAAGTGACGGTCTCACCCGTGTCGAGGAGGCGGTCGCTTTCATAAATAACAGTGGCAGGGAAGCGGAGCTGATCGAGTGGGGCCTTCGGGAGGGGTTGGATCGCATGGGGATCGAGTTCACTAGGGTGAGCTTGACGGGTAACGAGAGGTTGGATTTCCGTCTGTGGTTGAGAGTGTTGAAGGCGCCCTGGAGTAGCCGGGTCCTGATCGTGGCCTACGATGCGGCATTCGGGTCCGGGCGGATTGGGAACCGCATCTTGCTGCACCTGCTGGCCATGTGTCACCCACGTTTCTACATAGACATTAATATGGAGTTGCGCAGGGCAACGCTCGGGCGACGCGTCCGTCGCCTCTGGTATCGGTTTCAGGACCGGCGCGACGTCTACCGGGCACATCCCTCGCTTTTCTTCCGCGACTGTTGGCGCCTGCTGCGGGGAAGGGTGTACACATGAACATGGGTATTAGTCGGTCTGCGTCCGTACGGCGTGATGGACGCTGGATCATGGTAGGGCTCGGAGGAGTGGCCCTGGCCCTTCGCCTCTGGGGGATTGGATTCGGGTTACCAGCACTCTACGGACCGGCTGAGCACGTCCTTGTGAACAACGCTCTGGCCCTGGGTACAGGGAACCCCATTCCTCTGACCTTCCAGTACCAGCCGCTATTCTCTTTCGTGCTATTTGGTGGTTTCGGAGTTCTTTACCTTCTGGGAGTTTTTCTGGGGGTCTATCAGGGGGCCTCGGAGTTCGCCGTCAGCTACTTGACGGATCCCAGTGCCGTGTACCTGACCGGTCGCGGGCTCGAGGCTCTGGTCGGAGCTGCTACGGTTGTCCTGACGTACCGCCTAGGCGAGCGGCTATTTTCTCGGAGGGTGGGATTTCTGTCCGGCCTGGCTCTAGCGTTCCTGCCCTTGCACGCCGAGTACTCCCACTATACCCGGCCGGACGTACCCGCGGTCTTCTTTGTCGTTCTGGTATTCATCAGCGTGGTCAGCTTTCTGGATTCGGGGAGGATCCGGCACCTTGCTCTTGCCGGCCTCTGGGTTGGGCTGGGGACCGCAACCAAGTTTCCTGCGATCCTGTGGGCGGGGGCCGTGATTCTGGCCTGGGTGGCCTGGTTGGTCAGGGAACGGCTGCCGCCGTGGAAGTTGAGGGCGACCGGAGCGGGGGCTGCGGCCCTGGGAGCCTTCGCTGCTGGCCTGCTGATCGGGTTTCCCTATCTATTGTTCGAATTGGACGCCGTCATTCGTGATCTGATGTACACCGTGTTCAATTCCACACAGATCTCTGCAGAAGGCACTATTGGGATTGGGGCGCTCCGGTTCGGTGGGTACCTAGTTGATCCTGCGGTGTTCGGTCCCACGTTGGCAGGGGCAGCCCTTGTCGGCCTGCTTTCTTGTGCCTTCCGACCGACCTGGGCACGGTGGGTAACGCTTGGTGCGGTGATCGTCTACTTTGTCGTGATGTCGCGTTCGGCGGCCAAGTTCTGGTATATCCTCCCTGTCACTCCGGTCTTGGCCCTGTTGGTCGGTGTGGGGATAGACAGTTTGGCCACCTGGATCCGGCGAATCCCCGTGCGGATCGGGGAGACCGCGACAGTAGCATTTGTGGCGCTGATCGTGCTCGCTCCGGCAGCGGCCAGCGTTGTGTGGACGAATCTCGCCTTCATCGCTCCGGACAATCGGAACGTAGCTAAGAGGTGGATTGAGGATCATATCCCACCAGGTACCCGCATCGCGGTAGACAACTACGGACCTCAGTTGAAGCCGACGGTAGCTAGCCTCAGGGCGCGCTGGGAAGAGTCGGCCAGGAGTGAACACGAGAAGACTATGTTGGGGAAAGAGTATATCGCAGATGCTCGTTCGACCTACCGTCGTCTGATGATAGAAGTAGCCGAGCGGTCCCGAACACAGACCTATGATCTCCTCATGGTTCATCAGCCGACCTGGAAGTCCTCGGAGGCCGAATCGACATCTGCAGCCGCCATGGCGTCCAGGAACACAATGGTGACTCCCCTCTATCCGGAGTTCTTCGAGCGAGAAGGTTATCAATATTTTGTGACGTCCAGCCACTGGTATTCGCGGTTCTTCACTCCGACAGGCCGGGAGGCCTTCCCAAGCTCCCACCAATTCTACAGTGCGATCGAGGAGCGCTGGGAGCTAATTACCACATTCCCCGTCCCAAATGGGCCGACGCGGTCGGCCGAAGTGAAGGTGTATCGGATCACGCCGCCTGCGGGGATCCCGACGGAGCGTCTTAGAGATGAATCGTCTGGCGCTTAACCGTCCCGTATTGACCTCGGGAACCATGCCCGCGGTCTTTCTCGCTGCCCTGATTGCGGGAATGGTCGTCCCTCCTCTTGTCGCAGAGCGGTCGGTGGTGATGGCCCTGAGTGGCCTGGTCGCGGTTTTTGTAGCTTTTGCCATGCCGTTGCTGCCGGCGCTGGCGTTCCCGGTCTTGGTTGCCATCGCTCCCTTTCACGGTCTCCTTCCAGGCAGGATGCTGGGCATCCCGGGCCTTGATCCCCTTATCCTTCTGCTATTCGGAGCCCTCGTGGGAACGGCCGTGCGATCCCTGAAGGAGCACAGGCCACTGGTCGGGGACCGACGCATTTTTGGGCCCATGATAGCCGTCCTATTGTTGGCGATGATCGCGATTGTGCGTGCTCGACTGCGGCCTGGCTCCCCTCCCATGGGAGATCTGGGGTCCTTCATTCTCGGCTACTTTGCCATTCCGCTCCTGCCACTGATCTTTTTCTTCGTAGGTACGAACCTCCCCATGCGCGATCGCGAGGTTAGGTGGGGACTGTACAGCCTGCTCGCGACGGTCGGTATCGGCAGCTTAGTGTTCGGCAGTGCTTTAGTCGGTGGCGTGTCCCTGGACATGGGAGCGCGCACCATTACGACAAGGCTTGGCATGCTGGCCGGTCACGGCCGCGTCGTAGCCCTGGCTATTCCGTTTGCGGTGTTCGCGTTCACCTATACGTCCAGAAAGTGGCTTCGTGGGCTTATCCTAGCCGGATCGGTGGCGTCGATAGCAACGCTCCTGTACTCCTTCACCCGGGCCGCTTACCTGGCTGCTGCTGTAGCTCTCGTTGTATTGGCGTTGACCGAGTACCGCAAGCTTATTTGGGTGGGGGTAGTGGGGTTAATCCTCACACCCTTCTGGCTACCCGCCACCGTCTGGGACCGCGTATTCACGTTAGGGACTGTGGCTTCTTCTGATTGGTCGGTTATCAGCGAGTACACCTCAGGCCGGGTCGCCATCTGGGGTGCCGCTTGGAATTTCATCCAAGAATACACCTGGGTCGTGCCGTTCGGAGGTGGAGGTGGAATCTTCACGCAGCACAGCGGAGAATTCGGCCCGATGGGCGCAATACTCTTGGGGTCGTATGATGTCCACAACTACTTTATCGAGCTTTTGACAGATCAAGGAGTGCTTGGGCTTGTGGCTTATGGCTGGCTTCTGGTGGCGCTCATGGGTATGGCCTGGGGTATTTATCATTCCAGGCAAGACAGGTTCGTCCGCGGCCTTGGCCTAGCCTGCGCAGCGTACATTCCTGCCACCCTCTGCCTGTCGTTTTTCAGCGCATTCAACCTTTTTAGTGTCGAGAACTCAGCGTTCTGGCTGTTCGCGGGAGTTCTTGCCGCACGGCGAATGGGAGTGGGTGGGGAACCTGCTCTGAAGGAGAGTGAGAGACCATAAATATAGCTCTGTTTGGGGCGGGGTATGTCGGCTGCGTTTCCGCGGCATGTCTTGCCAGCCTCGGGCACCAGGTTTGGCTGGTAGAGATCTCGGACGAGAAGCTACGTACGCTACGTGCGGGTTGTACGCCCGTGGCTGAGCCAGGTCTCGATGAGCTGCTGGGAGAAGGTATCCGGACCGGCAGTGTGATTCCCGTGAGCACGACGGAAGAGGCAATCCCGCATACAGATATCGCGTTGATTTGCGTCGGGACGCCCAGTAGAACTGACGGAACCTGCGAGACCGTCCAGATCCAGCGGGTGCTTGAAGACGTTGCAGCAGCGCTTCGGGGGCACCCGAATCCTTACGTCATCGCTCTCCGCTCCACCCTGCCGCACCCGCAGTTGGCTGCTGAAGTCCTGCCGCTTCTTGCGAGTGGACCCCTTGCCGAGCGTTGGGAGAAGGATGTCTTCTTCGCCCTCAACCCCGAGTTCCTCCGGGAAGGCAACGCGATAGAGGACTTCCTCAATCCTCCGTACCTGGTGGTGGGGACGGATCACGCGAAGGCTATCCCGGTTTTCCGGGAGCTGTACTCCGGAATCGATGCTCCCTTCGTCGCCGTGTCGCCCGGTACGGCTTCGCTTCTCAAGTACGCGTGCAACTCTTTCCACGCCATGAAGGTGGCTTTCGCAAACGAGATTGGCGCATTGGAGAGGGTCTTTCATGCGGATGGCGGCGGCGTCATGGATATGCTGTGCGAGGACCGCATCCTCAATATCTCTCCGGCGTATCTCCGCCCGGGTTACGCGTTCGGTGGCTCTTGCTTGCCCAAGGACCTCAGAGCACTTACCCGGACGGCTGTGATCCACGGAATTCCGACGCCGCTCCTTTCTGCCGTTGGCCCGAGTAACGAGTCCGTGATTGCCCGGTCGGTGGATCTCATCGGGGGTGCCGATAGGCGCCGCATCGGACTCATCGGATTGAGTTTCAAGTCCGGAACCGATGACCTACGCGAGAGTCCCCTTGTGGAGCTAGCGGAGCGACTGTTAGGCAAGGGCTTCGAGATACAGATCTTCGATCCCGAGGTGCGACTGGAGATGCTCCAGGGGCGGAACCTTCGGTACGTCGAGGAACATATTCCCCACCTGGTAAGTCTCCTTGTGGAGGATCTCGAGGACCTCGTTACAGACGACCCGTCCAAGCCGGCGTTGATTGTCGTCGGGAAGGCCATTGTCACGGCTGAGAGGCTAATTGATCTGTGTCCCGCCGGTGCGCGAGTGCTCGACCTGGTACGCTGCCTGCCCGTTGATGCCGCACCTCTTGAAGTGTTGCGGCTCTGATGGACCGCTCGGTTGGTCAGCGCCCGACGGACCCTATGCACGTGACGATTACCGGTAACCCTTGAGCAAAGGAATCTGACCACTGTTTATCAAGCCTGACGTTGAGCTTTCCTCGGATCCACGCCAATGGCAGATCTGCGTGGTGTTGCCGACCGCTAACGAGGAGGCAACCATCGAGTCCGTGATTAGCGAGATCCGGGGTGCGTTCGCTGAGGAGGGACTCAGGGACCCGGTGCTAATCATTGTCGACGATTCCAATGACGCCACCCGGTCGATCGCAAGCCGGATGGGTGTTCACGTCGTGATCGGTGGGGGGAAGGGTCTCGGATATGCTATGCAGCGTGGGTGGAAAGCCAGTCTGGCCTTTGATCCCGAGATTATTGTCTCCATGGATGCTGACGGGCAGTCAGATCCAGGGGAACTCGGCAGGTTTCTCGCCCCGCTGGCGGCCAACGAGGCCGACCTGGTGCTTGGATCGCGCTTTGTGGAACCCAGCCTGGTCAAATACCCCTATCGCTGGATCAATCGGATCGGCACGAGCATTCTCGCCCGAATCCTCCGTGGGTTCACGGGACTTCCCATCACGGACTCACACGGTGGTATTCGGGCGATGCGGCCGGAGGTGGTTCGAGAGTTCGACATCGTAGGCACACACACATACGTGCAGGAGTCTATCATCGACGCTCATGAGAAGGGATTTCGTATTGTCGAAGTTCCTTCGAGTTGGCGACCTAGGCTACAAGGAAAATCACGCGTCGTGGGATCTATTCCGAAATATATCATGTACACCCTTCCGATATTGCTCGTTCGGTCCGGCGTTCACATTCGCTGGCTTTATACGTTGGGTTTGTGGCTTATTTCCGCCGCTGTCCTGTATTTCTTTTTTATCGCCGGGCAGGCCGGATTCGAGGTCAAGCAAATGTTCACGCGTCTACCATCCTTCGTGCTCATCGCGTTGTTGGTCATGGTTGGGGTTCAGCTCTTTTCCTTCGGGTTCACAGTCCAGTTGGCGAAAGACATAAAATCGCGAGTTGACAGGCTCGACTACACGGCTAGGCCTCGCGACAGTTCAGAGTCGGTCAAGGAGTGGAAGCATGATTGACCCGCAGATCAGGGTGGGGATTGCGGGTCTCGGGAAAATGGGCCTGGTGCATGCGGGCATCCTCAACGGTTTGCGAGGGAGTCGGGTGGTCGCGGCAGCAGATCCCTCCAAGTGGGCTCGCTCGGCGCTGGGGGAGTTGACCGGCTCGGTCGAAATGTTCACGGACGCTGAGGACATGATCCGCTCTGCCGAGCTCGACGCCGTGGTGATCGCTACGCCCGTGGACCAACACGTGCCGATGTGTATGGCGTGCGTGGATAAGAGGCTGCCGTTTTTTGTGGAAAAACCGCTGACCACGGACGCAGGGCAGGCAGAAGGACTGGTCCAGCAACTTCGTGAACGTCGCATGGCCCACATGGTCGGCTACATGACGCGGTACGTGGATTCCTTCGTCAAGGGGCGCGAATTGGTCCGCTCCGGATGTCTCGGGCCGATCCAGCGCGTGACGGCAACCATCTACGTTTCACAGCTTTTTCGCCGTGGCAAGGGATGGCGTTATGACAAGACCTTGTCGGGCGGTGGAGTCTTGCTCAGTCAGGGATCCCACTTGCTGGATCTCCTCACCTGGTACCTGGGGCCTGTAGCTCGGGTCAACGGGCGCGTACAGAGCGTCTATTCTCAGGAGGTCGAGGATTTCGCCCACATCTTTCTCGAGTTTTCGAGCGGTGTCACCGGTTGGGTTGATTCGTCCTGGTCGGTACGATTCAGGCGGATGGTAGAGATTACCATCGAGCTTCAGGGCGTGGACGGAAACCTGATCGTGACGGATGACACCGTTCGGCTATATCTGGAACGAGGGTTCGGTGAGCTCTCCCCGGGGTGGAATGTCTGGAACGCCGTCGATCTCTATCGCCCCGTGGAAATCGATATCGGTGGTCCGCAGTACACCCGTGAGGACGCAGCATTCTTGGATGCCGTGCGCATGGAAAGACCCGGTGACATCGACATGGACCAGGCTATTCATGTGCAGCGGATCGTAGACGCTGTCTACACTTCATCAGCGGCTAACGGCGCGCCGGAGGAAGTGTCCGCATGACTGCAATTGAACCAATTGACCCGATCATCGCCGGTCACAATTCGTTCTTTGGCGTCGACCACCTCTCGCAGACACGAGGGGCGGAGAAGGCAGAGAAATTCGCGAACGTGGAGAACATCGTCGGCGTTCTTCGTTTGTGCGACGATATTGGTGTTTCGGCGGTGATGATGTCGACGCATCCGCGCGCTGCGGAGGTGTCCAGAGTGTTGGCGGCGCAGTCAGAATTGGTGTCCCGCATCCGCATCTATCCGTTGGTTCCATACATCCAGAAGTACGTTCGGGGTTCGAATGAAAAGGGCCTTGCAAATCTGATTTTCGACACCCTGGGACAGGCGCCGCTGGGACAGCGTCTCGCGCTGATGCTCAAAGGAGGCAAGGGTGTCATGCACAATGACCTGGAGCAGATGCTACGACTCCTTCTCGACGTAGAGTTGCTTCCTTTCAAGAACCTCAAACTTGGAGCAGTTTTCCTCCACGATGCGCTCACTGATCTGGCTCTCGGGTTGGGTCTTGAGCATATCCTCACCATCTATCGTCGCCATGTCGAAGAGACATATGGTGTTCAGGCAGGACTGACCACCAAGAATCTCCCTCTGCTCCGGGATAGGCTCGAAGCCATGGGGTGGACGAATCCACTAGTCATGGCGTCTCTCAATGCGGCAGGGTTCTACGTCAATCCATCCCTCGAGCAGTGCGCCGAGACAGTGCGGCGACCCGGCCTCGATTTCGTGGCCATGTCCACGCTGGCCTCTGGCCACCTCCACCCGGATGAGGCCTACCGCTATTTGGGTCAGTTTCCAGAGATCCGATCCGTAGTCGTGGGAATGTCCCGGCGTGAACACCTCGAGGAAACGGTACAGACACTCCGACAACATCTTCCCTGGCTCGACAATCGGGGAAGGGAAGAACCCTGCCCGTCAGAGATTAGGGAGTGAGTCCCGCTTCCCCCTCAGGTGATGTCTATCCAGGGGTACATCTCACCCAGGATTCCAGGATCGGAAGCTATGTGGTCTTAGGTCACCCCCCACAGGGTAGGGAGTTCGGGGAATTAGAGACGTGGATCGGCGCCGGGGCGCTGATTCGCTCGCACACCGTCATCTATTCCGGCAACCAAATCGGCAGCCACTTCCAGACGGGCCACGGCGTGATGATCCGGGAGATGAACGAGATCGGCGACCATGTGAGCGTCGGCAGCCATTCTATCATCGAGCATCACGTACAGATCGGGGATCACGTTCGTATCCATTCGAATGTCTTCATACCGGAATACACCATACTCGAAGAAGCCGCCTGGGTTGGGCCGAATGTCGTGTTCACAAACGCGCTCTATCCATTGAGCCCCACAACGAAGTCTAGCCTCCGGGGGCCGCATGTGATGTCGGAAGCGAAGATAGGTGCTAACGCGACGCTGCTTCCGGGAGTAGTGATCGGCCGGGGTGCGATCGTGGGAGCTGGGGCAGTGGTAGTGAGGGATGTTCCAGACGAAAAGGTGGTTGTCGGCAACCCCGCCCAGGTCATCAAAGACGTGGCGGCACTCGAAGCGTACAAGTTGGCGCAGACCGAAGATGGAAGCCGATAATCATGGGAGTTCCCCTGGTCGACCTAAAGGCCCAATACGCTCTGATCAAGCCAGAAATCGATACTGCGGTTCAACGGGTTCTGACCCATACGGGCTTCATACTGGGCGATGAAGTTGCGAATTTCGAGAGAGCTTTCGCCGATTACATAGGGGTGCGCGAGGCCGTAGGAGTGGCGTCCGGTACGGCGGCTCTTCGGCTTGCACTCCAGGCATGTGGTGTTGGTCCGGGCGATGCAGTTGTGACGAGTGCCTACACGTTCTTCGCCACCGCGGAAGCCATTCAGCAGGTTGGGGCCACCCCCATTTTTGTCGACATCGATATGGCCACCTACAACTTGGACCCGAACTGTGTCGAAGATGTGGTCATTGATCGGAACCGAGGGTCTCGATCTGCCGGCAATGGGCGAGTACGGGCGATAGTTCCTGTCCACCTTTATGGGCGTCCTGCGGATATGGACCCACTGTTGGACATAGCTAGTCGCCACGAATTGATGGTCATAGAAGATGCTGCTCAGGCCCACGGTGCGGAGTACCGCGGGCGACGTTGCGGCGCCATGGGGCATCTCGGATGCTTCAGTTTTTATCCGGGCAAGAACCTCGGCGCGTACGGCGATGCGGGAATGGTGACGGGGAACGACGATGAATTGTTGGAAAGGGTGCGTCGCTTGCGCGACCACGGTCGCACCAGCAAGCACGAGCACTCCGAGTTCGGGTGGGGTGAGCGGCTCGATGCACTGCAGGCAGCCGTGCTCCTGGTGAAGTTGCCGCATCTCGATGCGTGGACTCAGGCACGCAGCGCTCACGCGCGGCGCTACACAGAACTGCTCGACGGCGGGGCCGTGGTGGTTCCCTATGACCCTCCAGATTCACGCCACGCACACCACCTTTACGTGATTCGTTCACAGCAACGTGATGACCTGTTGGCTCACCTCCGCGCGAGAGGCATCGGTGCCGGGGTTCACTACCCGATACCTCTCCACCGGCAGCCAGCCATGGTGCGACGTGGGTGGAACCAGTTCAGTCTCCCCACCGCTGAGCAGGCGGCGGCAGAAGTCATATCGCTGCCACTATACCCCGAGTTGACTGATAACCAGACCTTGCAGGTCGTGGAAGCTGTGACGGAGTTCTATAGCTCATGATCAACCTAGCTGTCGTCGGACTCGGCCATTGGGGACCGAACCTGGCACGCAACATTGCGGCGCTTCCTAACGCGCGCTTGCACACGCTCTGTGACGTGCAACCCAAGCTGTTGGAGAAGCTTGCACGGGTGCACACGGGTGTGAAACTGCAGCAGGACTATGAGGCCGTTCTGGCAGATTCCGAGGTGGACGGTGTCATCATCGCCACGCCAGTGTCCACCCATTTCGAACTTGCTTCGGCGGCATTGAAAGCTGGTAAACACGTTTTGGTTGAGAAGCCTTTGGCTGATAGCAGCGAGCATTGCCGCGAGCTGATCGCACTGTCGGAAAAAGCTGGCCTCACGCTCATGGTGGGCCATGTGTTTCTGTTTAACGCGGCGGTCCGCAAAGTCAAAGAGTACCTCGAGGCTGGGGAACTGGGGGAGATTTATTACATCTACTCGCAGAGATTGAACCTCGGAATCATACGGCAGGATGTGAATGCTCTCTGGAACTTTGCGCCGCACGATCTTTCGATCCTCTACTACTGGCTGGGTATGCCTGCCGAGCGAGTGGTTGCGCGAGGTTACTCGTACGTTCAGCCCGATATCGAAGATGCGGTCTTCATGACTCTCGATTTTCCGGGAGGAGTAGGTGCCAACGTCCATATCAGCTGGCTGGATCCCCACAAGGTCCGACGGATGACAATCGTGGGGAGTGAAAAGATGGTGGTCTACGACGATGTCAGCCTTGAGGGACGGGTCGTGCTTTACGACAAGGGAGTGGCCAGGCCGGTGCAAGGCAACGCTCCCCTGGGGTCCTACGAGAGTTTCGGCGAGTTTCAGTTACTCGTGCGGGCTGGCGATGTCCTTGTTCCGAAACTCGATTTCGCTGAGCCGCTAAAATTACAGTGTGAGCACTTCACACACTGCATCGAAACAGGAGAGCGCCCACTGACGGATGGGCGCCACGGACTTCAGATCGTCGAGGCACTCGAGGCGGCGCAATCTGCGATGGACCAGGCCCGGGCTAACGCAGTACCGATCGGTGGTGGAGGGACGTAGTGAGGTGCTTGACCCTTCTCCGTGCCACCCAGCATCCCTCTCGTGGGTGGTGTGAAAGATGGATTTGGTAGCCACGTTGGGACTGCACAGGTTCTCAGAAAGGAGGGGTTGTTCGTGGTCTTGCGGCGGGCCACCGAGGCTACCACAGCCCGGAGTGCGGAAAGCTGAATAACCCCGACCAGCACGTCCACGGCGCATATAAGGACACCTACCGCCACGAGTTTCAGTCCTCCCTGGGTCGATTTCTCACGCTCATGAACCGGGAGCCCGGCCATCCTTCACGGGGTTCCCTCGACAAACCCTACTGGTTCTACCGAGCGCAGCGCGACTTCCCCGATGCTATGTATTTCAATGGGATTCTATCGGCGTTTGTAGCAAGCGTTGAGTTCGACGCACCGGTGGACAAGGGAGATCTCACCGGGGCGCTCTCGCAATGGAGCCGCTGCCAAAGGCGCAGTGGCTCTTTCGACGAGTGGTATCCTTTCGAGGGGAGTTACGTAGCGACCGGATTCTCCCTGGCCTGTGTGGTGCTGACCCTCATCCTGGCAGAGAACGACCCGGCGTGGAGGCACTGGGTTTCGGATGAAAAGACCCGCGTGTATTCCACGGTCAAGCGAGCGGTGGCGGCTTTGGCCAAACGAAGCGACGTGTATTGTGAGAACCAGCGCGCGATTGCGGCTGCGGCGGTGAGAGCCGCTGCAGTCTTGTACGGCCGGCAGGATTGGGAAGGGATTGCTGTGGGGATGCAGGCGGAGCTGCTGGCCCACCAGACGCCCGAAGGTTGGTTTCCTGAGTACGGGGGGTTCGATGTTGGGTATAGCTCCGTGCTCCTGGACTATCTTGCCATCAGTGACTGGCTTCAGCGCGACGACGAGATCCGGCGCGCTGCCGAGAAGCTCATGCGTCTCCTTGTGAATCACGTTCGACCAGATGGGGCGACCGGGGGTCCTCTCTACTCTCGGGGGACGGAATATCTGTTGCCTTTCGGTCTCTTGTACTTCGCTCGCCTCGGCAGTGCGTCGGCTTCCACCATTCTCGAGCGTCACACAGCCGGTAACCACCGGGTTTCACTAGCCGCAATGGATGACCGTTATTTCGTGGAATACGGCTATAGTTGGGCGCTTGCCGTCGCCCTGGGTCAGGGGAGGATTCACGTCGATCCTGGACAGGCCTGGATCGACGTCACATCCGAGGTGATCAGCGAGCCCTATGTACGCGTCCTTGACCATGGGCGATGGCGTACCTGGTTATCCCCTTCGCATGGGGCTGGTTTCGTCTCACAACACGAAGAGGGTTTTCGGGTGAGAGACTACGGGGCTCTTGTCCTGTTGAGTAATCGTGTTCTCACACTGCAGACGCCGGCGGTGCTCTTGGCGGAGGATAGAGACGGACTGGAATCCCAGCTCACCGCCGTGTCGTACCGTGGGGCAGCTAGCCCCCTCCGCTGGGGTATGGTGCCGTTTCGCGTGATTAACTATCTGATCGGGATGTTGCGGCTGCCCCCCGCATGGCTTGCTCGAGCCGCTAAAAGCGCATTCGTGCTCGGCAGGGGTGGCAGAACCGACATGCACGTGACCCGTCAGATCAGCTGGGGTGATGACGCGGTTGCGGTTGTGTATCGTTTTCCACGCGAGGCAGCTGCGGCGACCATCGCCATTGGGGGAACGCATCGCCTAAGACACGTTCCGTCCGCACACTTCTGGGCAAATGACCGATTGCCGGAGGGCGTGGGCCTGTACCGCATCCCAAAAGACGGAGTGGCAAGCTACACCCTGAGCGCGGCAGGGGTAGCGACCGATCTCGAGCCGGTGTGTTGATGCTAAAGAGGCCAGGATGAGCCACTGGTTCGAGAGACTCCAGAAGGAAGTCATAAACGCGGACCTCTGTACTCGCTGCGGGTCCTGTGTCGGCGTGTGCACCACGAAGGCCATCCGATTTGATGAAGTCCTCGGAGAGTGCCTGCCACGGTTGGTACAGGCCTGTGACGACTGTGATGGCCGGTGCTATTTCGGGTGTTCTGGACGGGAAGTGTCCTTCCCGGCCCTCAACGATTTCACGCACGGGATGCAGCCGGACAACCCGTTGATCGGGGCTCACGGACCCATGTACGTGGGATACGCGACGGACCCCAATATCCGAATGCGAGCGGCGAGTGGCGGTGTCATTACGGCACTCCTCAAGCTATTGCTCGATGAAGAGATGGTGACCGCTGTCCTGGCACTGGGCACCGTTCCGGAGGAACCTCTTCGACCAGTTCCTCTTGTCATTCGGGACCCGGATGATTTGCGGCTCACTCAACAATCGAAGTATTCCCTCGCACCTACAAACACCGTTCTTCAGGACATTGTGAACGTAGAGGGGCCTCTCGCATATGTTGGGCTTCCCTGCCAGGTTCACTCGATTCGTAAGCTACAGATGGCCGGCCACCCCGAAGCCCTGAAGATCAAGTACCTGCTTGGTTCGTATTGCGGGAATGCGCTCTATTTTGAGGCTATTCGCAGTTACCTCCGGTCGGAGGGCGTTAAGGATCCGGGGGAGGTGGAGGATCTGCAGTATCGAGCGGGCGAGTGGCCGGGCTTCCTCCAGGTAAAGTTGCGAGATGGTCGCGAGTACCGCCTGAAGAAATTCTACGCGAACTATCTGACGCCGTTCTTCATCGTGGACCGGTGCCTGGTGTGTACCGATCACTCCAACGAATTCGCGGACGTCTCTGCGGCGGATGCGTGGGCTCCGCGCTACGAGGAGCGAGGTCAAGGTTGGTCCTTGGTCTACGGACGCACGCCGGCGGGAATCGAACTGGTTGAGCGCGGCAGGGCTGCCGGGGTCCTAGAGCTTCAGGATATGGATGTAGATCAGGCCCTCGACATGCATTCGCACATGACTGATTTCAAGAAGCGTGGTGCGTTCGTACGTATGAAGCATCTGGCGAGCTCGGGGCGACCTGTTCCGGAGTACGGCTATCGGCCGAAGGAGATCCCGAAAAAGAGACGGATGCTGGAGGCCGCCATCCACGGGGTTTTCCGCGTGGGTAGGAGCCGGATCGCACGTTGGCTACTGCCGTTCGTTCCTCCTGCGATGATAGGGATGGTATTCGAGAAGCTTCGGTGGCAATGGAAGCTGATCACGAAGCGCACCAAGCGGGCTGACCTCTGGGATACAGAGTTCGTGTACACGGAGCAGCGCGAACCGGTCGAATCTCCTCATTTAGTTGACGCCGAGCGGAGCCGATCCGACAACATACGAGGCTGAGGAATCGCGACAGATGG
>DEAG01000013.1 GCA_002346665.1 Gemmatimonadales bacterium UBA2988 | reverse complement strand
ATTTAGCTTCTTCCAGTGCCTGTTAATGAAGATCTGGTTTTCCGCGAAGACCTGTGTCTGCCTATCAACCCCCTTCATGTAACTCTGGCGGATAAGCCTCTGGTATGCGTTGCGAAACCCGAACACCCGACGGATGGCCCCAACGGGACCACGGTTGCTCACCGCCCACCAGGCGTCGGTGAGTCGCTGCCCCCCAGGAGCCGCCTTGACAGCCTTTCGGATCCAGTCAATCCGAGGACGGAAGCGGTCGGCCTGTCGAGCCAGCTCTGAACCTTTCCCAAACTCCCTCGAAAGAATCCTGAATGACCTTTCGCCGGCCCGGTCTAACTCTCTGGTGAGCTCCGGGGTGTCGAGCTCCGTGATGCGCTTCCGGAGAGTCTTTGCGCGATTGAACTGCCTGAGAAAATCCGTTGCAGCTTTTTCGTCACCGCCGAAACGTCCATATCCACCGGGCTGCTTGAAGTAGTCCGGGTAGCTACCTATCGACCTCTCAACGTCGTCCAAATACCTTCCGGCATCGACCCGCCGCAGCCACTCGTCTGTTCCGGTGTAGGAGGTGGGGTTTACCTCCGCCATTGCCTTCACCAGGAGATCCTGCTCCTCCTGCAAGGGCTTCCGCATGGAAGCCACCATCTCCTCTCTCGGCATCCGGAGGCCCTTTTGATAGGCGTCCCGCCAGACCTCGTCCATCTGCCTGGCTACGTCAAGGGGGTTGCCGGGGGCACCGGCCGCCTTCAGGGCGCGAGCGGCCTTCTCGGGGCCTTTTCTGGCCACCTCCCCAATATTCCGACCTGACTGAAGAAGCTTCTCCGCTACCTCGTCATAGTTCTTTATGGCCCCGCGAGCGGCCACAACAGCATCATCAGCGAAAACCTTCGCCGCCGCCCTTGCCGCCTTGGTTGGACCCAGTCCCAGATAAGTGGTTGGATCGAGCAGCACGTTCGCTGCAAACCCGGCCGCCTTCTGCCAGAAAGTGCGGTCCTCCTCTTCGACGTCCCCCAACAGCCCCCGGCGGCCCTCGGACCCAAACAGAACGTCCTCGAAGTCGCCCTTCCGCTCTCCGGTAACGCCCTGCCACGCCCCCTGGAGGGCCTTGTTCAACCCCTCTCCCGTGAGCATCTCCTGGACGAAGTTCGCTGACGCGTACTGGCCCCTGGAGAGAAGATCAAGAACGACCTCTACTGGCCGAAGAGCCTCCTTGTCCTCCGTGTACTCCTCTTGTGCCGCCCGGGCAAAGGGAGCAGTAGCCCTTCTCGTGGGCCTTGATAGGCGCGAGGAATACCTTGAGGCAGAAGAGTAAAGGGCCACGTGCTACCCCGTCTTTATTCGGGCTCGTACAAGTCTGACCATGCGTGTGTTCTTGGCATGCCGGCGCCTCCAATTACAGGGACAAGAGTAGTAGTGTGGCGGCGTAACGGATGGTCAGTCGGCAGCTTAAGTCTAAGATTATCTATCCTCGCGCCCAGCTGGCCTTCTATCGCACGAACAGCCACGTCGCCAGACCTTTCGCGGGGCCATGCCCTGCCCTGATGCATCCGCCAGTTGTCCACGTTCTCAAACTCGTCCCCCGGTTGCTCTATTTCTTGGATCCACTTCTCTAGCTCAAACCAGTCTCGAGCCAGATCGTGTTGCGACTCTTCTCCCCTGGCTGCCTGTAGCTCGTTCAGGCTCTCGAGCTCCTGCAGGTGGTCCGCAAACTGGATTAGCTGGGGGACAAGCCTGCTTTCCTCGCCGGTAAGGTTCCCCTCATTTTCCGCGAGGACCAACGCGTCCTTTGCCCTATCCGACCTCTCCGTTGCCGGAATGGGGTCGTGATCCTCCCCCGAGGAAGGAACGTACACGCCTCCCAGTGCATTGAGCGCGAGGTCCGTCAGCGTGCCCTCGCCAGTTGCGATCCAATTTTCTGCGACTGCAGAAGTGCCCCCCGTGTCGGCCCCTCCAGAGCCCGCGCCATGCGCTAAAATTTCGCCCAGGGATTGAAGTTTTGGGTCGGCATCCGAAGCGGGCTCATCGACTGTAGTCGGGGGGCCATAAACAAAGTTGCGGAACGCGACCAAAGAACTGTTGTTTCCCAGCAGCCTCTCCGCCTCGTCCCAGTTGCCCGCACCCAGGGCTTTATTCCACGCCTCAATGTCCTCGCGGGTTGCTTCGCCGGAATCATTCAGAACGTCCGGGTTGTCCACCACGATCTCGCCAAAGGCTGACCAGAAAGCATGCTTTGTCCGGTCCACGGCGGCATCTCTCCACTTTCTCTGGCCATCTTCGGGAGTATCGCCCTCGCCCATAAAGCCTGCATAATTTTCAGTAAACTCGTTCGTAAGACCAACTTCTCGGAGTAGGGGCTCCACGCCCTCCCACCCGGCCTGTACGTCGCTCCTCATAATGCTCTCTTTGTATTCGGGGTCGAAAATTGAGGAGCGCGGCTCGGGCAGTGGCTCGGCGGCGGCCGCGGGAGTCTCGGGGGCCTGCCATTCTCGCAGGTACTTGCTGTAGTCCCGCATGACTTGTCGCTCGTCGGCGAGTCGCTGCCGGTTCAACACCGCGGCATCTCTCTGTGCCTGGAGGTCACTCGCGTTTTGGGCCTGCAGGTTCTGGAGGTCAATCGCCGACTGGGCCCGCCGGTCGTCGGCCGCCCTTTGCTGCCCCGCTTGTACCGCGGAGGAGACCCAGGTCTGGGCCATGCCCCCCAGAATCCCCACTATGGAATTGATCATCTGGGCCCTGCGGTTCGCTTCCGCCATCTCTCTCGCCAGATCTGCAGCCCGCGCTTCACGCCGAAGGTCTGCAGCTTCGGCCCGAGCTTCACGCTGACGATCGAAACGTTCATGCCGAAGGTCTGCAGCTTCAGCCGCATGGAAACCGGCGCGAGTCGCCGCCCCCTCTCGCACGCCCCGCAGTGAACTGCGGAAACCCTCCATTGCCGCGGCGTTCCGCCGCGCTAGCTCTGCCGCTGTTGCCATGTCAGGGCCCTCCCGATCTTGCGCAATCCCATGGCCGAGCCGCGGCCATGAAGCATGTTTTGAAAATCTGTGTTTTTGGGGAGCATTTCTTTGGAATTACTAATCCTAAAAAACGAAAAGCGCGCCGATAAAAGCAACTACAGCGCCAATGACGATAGCGGCGGCGACGGGAATGGCGGCGGCCGCGACGGCGACGCCCGTGACGGCGGCGCCGACGGCGGTGCCTATTATGCCGAGCCCGGTTGTTATGAGGGCTCCCCCCACTTGCTGTTCTGATTTTTCCCGCTGCACCTCCTCGGGTGTCGGGCCCGCGTCAGGGTCGTCAGGGTCGTCAGGGCCGTAAGGAAGGGACCCGCCGCCAGGGATCTCATCCCAAGGGAGGCTGTCGTCTTTAAGTTCCTCTGTTTCCGCAATGACTAGATCTTCTTGTGCGGCGGCCAGGTCTATTTGTGCCTGGGTTTCCTGTGCTTCCAGCAGGATGCCCAGCGCCTCTAGTTCGTCTTTCCATGGCCTCAGGTCTCGCTCATACATGGCGTCCATCTGATCCATGATGTGTTGTTGGAGGCCGAGATCCATCTCCACGGCCTTGAACTGAAGGTCCGCCCACCGGTAGAGGGCGTCCCCCTCGGCGCTGTACTGCTGGACCATCAGGCCAATCTTTTGCGACTGCGCCTGGGCGGCGGCCACGCGCGAGGAGTAAAGCTGATCTATGACATCCTTTTGGATTGCTCGGTTGGAGTTAACGGCGAACTGATAGGCGCCCCTGACCTCTTCCCAAGCCTGCTTTCTGGCCAAGTCTTCGGCTGTATTTAGGGACTCTTCAAACCCATCGACTAGTTCTATTTGGCGGCGGATAGCCTCGTCGGCCGCCATGAGGTACCTGGCAGAAGACCCGGTCTCCGCCATGATACCCCCGAGAATGTGGGCGTATGACTCGTCCATCCTTTGGAGATGTCTCTCGAACCTCCCCTCCCTGCGAGCCCGCTCCTCCGCCCCCAGGGCGTCAAAGGTCCCGCCTCTAAGGGCGGCTTGATCGGCCAAGAGGCCCTGCTGGTAAGCCTGGTAGTTGGCGTAGGCGGTCACATCATCCTCAGTGCCGAGGATCCCGTCTTCTCCTGCGGTCGTCGTGAATCCGAGCATCCTGGCGGCGACCCTCTCCGCTTCAGCCCGGTCGTCCGCCCCTCCGGTACCCTCGATTGCAGCTATGAGCTTGTCTAGATCCCTCTGCTCGTCATCGATTCCTCCTACCCAGATATCATCCGCGGTACCGAGGATTCCGTCCTCTCCCGCGGTTCGTTCGCCCCGGATATCCCTGAAGTCGTCGAGCTCTTCCCGAACGGCGTCAATCCGCTCATCGTACTCGGTGTAGTCGTGCCCCTCTTCTTCTGCCCAATCGCCCCAGACGGTACCGCCATCCTCGTCTTCGCCGATTTTGACCCGCTTCTGGATGACAAGCCGTGTTTTTGGGCTGCCATCATCGTCCAAGACGGGGTTGCCATCAGCGTCCAAGACATCGACCCGGGTCACCCGGCGCTCGACTTCGGGCTGCTGTTCGATGAGCGCTGTTATCTGTGACATGACACCACTCGTCCCGGATCCATTCGTCTCGGCTTCCTGGAATAGAGGGCCCCGTGGCTCCCCAAAGATGTCCTCGAAACTTTCTCCAAACTGTTGAGCCACCTCTAAAACCTCCTAGGGTACAAAGGAACCGCGAACCCCCTGACGCCGGCCGTGGTGCTCCCGTTGTGCACCACCTGCAAGAACACTCTCTCGCCGTCAACCGTATAAGAAGGGGTCACGTAGTCTGTCGTGTTGGTAATCGTGTGGGCCGAGGTGTCGCCCTCGCCGTTGCCCACCGTCAAGGCGTGGTTGCCGTTTCCGCTATCAATCGAAGGCTTCAGCCGGCCCACGCGGTGGTGAACGCCATACTGGCGATCACTAAACTCTTTGGTCTTCATGGTCATGGTTATGGCAGCGCTGCCCTGGTCGGTGGCCCCGTTGTCGAGGCGGCGCAGCTTCTCTCCGCCACCAGTGCGATCGGTGCCAATGAGCATGATCGTGGACTCCCCCGCGCCCTCCACGTTTATGAAATGGTCCACGCGGTAGCTGGTGAACTTGTAGAAGCTCACCCGGCCCTCGCCGTTTGAATCAGGAGGGACCCGAAAGCTGTCAGGGTCTGTGGTGATAACCACTTCGCTCGAAGGGAATGACAGCCAGTACTCACCTTGCCACTTTGTGGCAACCGGGCTTTTAGTTCTACTAAAACTGTCCAGGTCAGTTTTTATGTGGGTGCTCACGGTGGTGTGAGAGGTGCCGTTCCACATATAAATGTTCCCGTCCGTGCCAAGGAACATCAGCATGTCCTTTACGACCTGCACAGAAGGACCGCTCGAGGTGCCCACGCTGGCGAGCTTCTTCACCGTCCGGGTGTCCACGAATATCCCAGACATCCCGTAGATGGCCCCCGACTTGACGATGGCCAGGTAGTCTTGGTGGGAGACCATCGCCTGAATCTTCTCTCCGCCCTCGACCGCCGCCTCGATATTCCTTTCCCGCCACCCCTTTACCGTCGGGCCCACCGTAAAGTCGAAGTGGCCAACCCACCAGTTATTTCCGAAGCCAAGGACGGGATACGTTTTATGGACAGTAACAAGGTGGGGCCGCTCGTCCTTGAGCTTCTCGGACAGGTAGTGAGTGTGGGCCACCTTGCTGATCTTCTTGCAGGTCACCGCGGCCCCTGCGCCGTCCAGGGTGGTAAATTTGACCCTGATTACGTACTTAGTAGCCAGCGCCGCCACCGCGCTGGCGCTTTCTCCCCCGCCCGCCGTCGTTGGAGGATAGGTCTCCCAGGCAAGAACCCCGTCAGAGTCGAGCGGTATATCAAACTCCGCAGTCTTGGTTCCCGTTGCCCACGCTTCTCGCAGGTCCTGGTCCCACTTCCCGTCTCCGATAATCGTCCAGCCAGAACCGTTCCAATACTCGAACGTCGCCACATGGTCGTTCATGTCGGAATCGCTTCCAGCTATCGTGTCGTAGGTGATCGAGGTAAAAGGATAGGAAGAGGCTACGTAATGACCGTCGTTGACCGTAGTGCTGGATATCTGGAAGTCGGCCGTGTCGTCATTCTGTGCATCGTCAGTGTCGACGGTGTAAACGTTCCCGCTAACCGTGAACTGTCCGGCTGACCACTCTGAGTTCTTTCGCACCCGCTCGTCATACCGGTCGAGCTCTTGCGCGACAAAGGCTCCGCCGCTCTTGTCCGGATCCCAATAAATGACCGTCGGCCGGTCGGTCCCGTTAACCGCGATGACCGCACCACCGACAGCCTCGGAAAACAAAACCTCTTTGTTCGGGGATAGGTCGTAGTCCGCCCCGTTCTCGTCGGTGATTACCGCATAGGAATCGGCCGCCCCTTGGTAGAGACGAACCTTATTGGGGTTCGTGAGTTCCTTCGCGATGATGAATATCCAGGTGTCATTGAGGAATACCCGGCATCCGCCCACCAGGTCGTCTACACCCGAGCTCACATCGGCGCTGCCGTATTGATTGGTCCCCTTCCGCTTCACGATCTTGTTCCGCCACTGGCAGTTGGTTGCCGTCAGCAACTCGTCCTTGGCCATCTGCTCGGAATCCAGGTCGGTCGCATAGCCGCCTGAAAAGTCGGTGAGCTGAAGGAGGCCCATTAGAGCGTTACGCTGGCCGGGTACTCGAGGCGCCTGCCGGAATACTCGGCACGCTCGTCGCCTATCCGGCTATCCCCCTGAATCCTCGCCGACTTGTAGCGCTTCACATAGGAAGCGAAGGACCGGTACCTCCGATCCGCGAGGGCTGGCTCATGCGTCTCCTCGAGGATGTTCCACGCCGCATAGTGGGCCAGTGCGTTGTGGTACTGGTCGGGGATAAAGGTTATGTCAGAGGTGATGTCGTCCGGCTTCCCCCGGCCATTCACGTGAAACAATTTCTGGCTGTTTGGAGATGGCCACACGCGGATTCGCATGTTGTCGCTCACGGCAAAGAATGCCGGATCGCCCTGCTGCTGGACACTCATCGCCGAGTCCCAGGCCCCCCTGATGAGTGGATATTGGTCCCACTCCACGCGGTCAATGGTTTCCCACGACCGAGACAAATCAGTCTCCACAAAACAGTCCTCTGGAATGCCTGACACAAAGGTCTGGGCTCCAGACGATCCCGATAGGCCAAGAAGCGACGTGGCGTCGATATAGTTGCTGCCAGATGGCGCTTCAAACTTGATATCGGTGCCGTTTATCGAGTCCACTGTGAACTTGTAGGTCGTGGTGGAGTAAGCAACCGTCAGATTTGATATCGTCCCCAGCGCTCTCAGAGCGGTCTGAAAATCCGTCGCAACCTGTGTTCCAGTCGTGTCCACCCTTTGGTGGGCCGTGATTGCAACATCTGTAGCAGACGTGGCATTCGTCCCCCCTGTAATCGTCACCCGGACAGCAAAGTTGGTTTCCGTATCAAACCTGGCCGCGAGGGTCAGGTATTGCTCGCGACGAAACCCTCCGACCATAGAAGAGAACTCGTTCTTTCCTTCGTTGATCCAGCTGTTCACCTCGGAGTCTGAGGCGAACGTGGAATCGGTACGCGACAACCGCCGCGCCCGATCCCTTACGTTCGTGAGCGTCACCTAACTAACCAGACGACGCCCGCAGTGAGGCGATTACGTTAACACTCGCCACACAGCCCGTAGGCACCACCACCGTTATCTTCGCGTTGTTGCCCCACGGCTTGCCACCATCGAGGTAGCGAGACGTGAAGTCGAACTCGAAGTTCCCGCGATCGCCGGCTGCCATCGCGAACAAAACAGTCGACCCGTCGGTGAAATCAATGGTGTGAGTCCCCGTGCCCGCAGCCGTACTGATATTCGCTTGAATCTTCATCAAGCTGTACTGGGCACCGGCACCGGGCGCCGCAAGCAGGTCGGCACTGCCAGCGCCTTGGTCGTTAGCAAAAGCCTCTTTGCGTGCGCCGTGCGCCATAGTTACTGACCTACCGCGATATAGCCGGGCGCCGCATCGCCGGTCAACGCCGACAGGTTCGTCGCGTTAGGAATCTGAATCAGGACGCCGTCCGAGCT
>DEAG01000021.1 GCA_002346665.1 Gemmatimonadales bacterium UBA2988 | reverse complement strand
GGTTAGAGCGCACGCCTGATAAGCGTGAGGTCGGTAGTTCGAGTCTACCCAGGCCCACTTTGTAAGAGCAACCCTCCCAATTTTACGAGTCATCTCTGTAGAGGACCCCCGAAGCCGCGCTAGTGTAGATCCTGCAACTTTTGGGATGCATTGGCTTTTCCTAAACGTTTGTGTCCCAGCGGGCCATTTCCACAGGGTCCTCCATGGCCAGACGCCTCTCCCGAAGACCTTCCGTCATGGTAGCGATCTTCCTGCTCGCCCTGGGCACAGGGGTAGCTTGGGGCTCCTGGAGGAATCTCTGTGCCAACTGCCCTTCGATCGCCCAGATACGAACGTGGGAACCCCAGCAGACATCCAAGCTCTACAGCCACGACGGTATCCTGATCGCAGAACTCGGCATTGAGCGCCGCACACCGATCTCGTTGGCCGCTCTTCCGTCCTACGTGTCCCAAGCCGTCATCGCGGTCGAGGACAAGCGCTTCTATGATCACAGCGGCTTCGACGTGAACGGGTTCATACGGGCGGCCGTGGGAGTGCTCACCTTCCGCAACCTGGGGGGAGGTAGCACGATCACCCAGCAGCTGGCGCGCAACATGTTTGAGGATCAGATCGGTTTCGAGCGTCGGTATATACGGAAGCTCAAGGAACTTCAGGTGGCGCTGGAGCTAGAACGATCCTATACGAAGGATCAAATCCTTGAGGCCTACCTGAACGAGATCTACATGGGTCGCGGCTGGGGTATCCAGGCAGGAGCCCGGGCGTTCCTTGGCAAGGACGCCGCGGAAATGGACCCCGCCGAAGCGGCCTTGATAGCGGCGGTCCTGAACGTGCCCGCGCGCTATGATCCGTTCCGCCGGCCGGAAGCTGCCCTCGCTCGCCGCAACCTTGTCCTCAACCGCATGGCGGAGGAGGGCTATCTGAGTAGGGAGGACGAATTGAGGTGGGGGAGAGAGCCGCTTCCCACCGAGGCTCAGCTGGAAGCCACGGACCACGGCGTCGCGCCCTACTTCGAGGAGTGGGTAAGGCAGATCCTCGACTCACGCTTCGGGGACGATATCTACCGGGGTGGTCTGCACGTTACCACGACTCTGGACGTCCGCATGCAGCGCGCCGCCCAGGACGCGATGGAGTTCGGCTGGAATCGCATCGAAGAGCTACCCACCTTCGAGCATCCCAAGTACGCCGACTCCGACACTGTCCAGTCGTTCCCCGGAGCGACTCCATACGTGCAGGGTTCGTTGATAGCCCTTGACCCCCACACGGGTGCGGTTCGCGCTTTGATCGGGGGACGGGACTTCCGCCAGTCCAAGTTTGACCGCGCCCGCCTGGCCCGCCGCCAGGCCGGCTCGTCATTCAAACCGTTCGTTTACACCGCTGCTATCGCCAGCGGCATCCCGGCCTCGCAGGTAATCGTGGACTCACCGGTGATCTACCCGCAGATAAGCGGAGAGGAGTGGAAGCCTCAGAACTACGAGGAGACCTTCCAGGGGCCGATTACGCTGCGCTATGCGCTACGTCGGTCTGTCAACATGGTCGCGATCAAGCTGGGGTGGGAGGATGTAGGGATCGAAACCGTTGCCCAGACTGCCCGGAGAATGGGTATCCGAACAGATATCGAACGCTTCCCCTCGACCACGATCGGGGCCGTCGAGGTGATTCCGATGGAAGTCGCTGAAGCCTATTCCGGATTCGCAGCGGTGGGTACCCGAGCGCGAGCCTTCCCGATCATGAAAGTCGAGGATGCCCAAGGCCAGGTGCTGTGGGAACCGCAGCCCGAGCGCACGCAAGTGCTTGACAGCTTGGTAACCCGCCTGATGGTAGATCTGTTACAAGATGCTGCCAACCAGGGAACGGGTGCGGGGCTGCGCCGGCCGAGTCCTTATGGGGGCGGTCTTCCCACTGAGGTTCCGGCGGCCGGCAAGACCGGCACGACCAACGATGCCACGGACGTGTGGTTCAACGGCTTCACCCCTAATCTGGTCGCAACCCTCTGGTTCGGCATGGACCTGCCGGTGCCGATCACAGAGCGTGCCACCGGCGGTGGGATAGCCGCTCCCTCGTGGGGCCGGTTCATGACCAGAGTCTACTACGGCGACACGACTGTGGTGGCGCTCGCGGCCGAACCGGACGAGTACGGGCTGAGGCCGGGGGCCGCGCTCCCCATTCCACCGGAGTGGCCTTTCCCACCCGAGTTCACGACCAGGCAGGTGGATCTCAAAACCGGGCAACTGTGGAGCCAATGGTGCCAGGGAGAGGAGTACACCGAGTACTATATACCAGGTACCGAACCCACGGAGGTGTGTGACGATTCCGGGCGGGGGATCTTTCGCCGTCCCCGCACCCAGCCATCGCAGAGGACTGGTATCGGCGACCCTCCGGAGCGATGAGCGAGGCCACGGCCGAGCTGCTGTTCACCTTCGATACCACACATATGGCCCTGTGGGCCGAGGATACGGCCCGTGAGAGGAGCATCCCGGCCGAGATCGTACCAGCACCTCCAGAAAGCAAGGCCAAGTGCGGGCTCGCCCTCAGAATGGCCGCGAAACGCGCTGACGAGCTGTCCGCCGCCCTCCACGAGGAAGGGGTCAGGTTCAGTACCTACGAAGGCTCTACCAGATAGGGGTGTCGGACTCAACTCTTAGAAGCTCTCCACGCCGTTCCGACCGACCCGGTGGAACACCAGTGGTCGGAAATTGGGATGCCCCGAACCCCAGGGTAACCGTACTGCTTCCCTGAGACCCACCCCTCACAACGACCGTGTAGGCGCAGCCTTCCACGACTTCAGTGTCCCAGGGCCAGAGTGCCACCTAAGTAGAACGTCCGTCTAGGACCTGGCTCGTAGTATCGGTTTCCCCAAGCGTTGATTGCTACTGATGAAACAAACGTTTTGTCGAACAGGTTCTGGATGCCAGCGGAGGGAATAAGTTCGAAGGGACCCAGTTGAATGGCGCTCAGACCAACGCGAACGTCAAACAAGTTATACGCGTCAGCGAATGGCGCGCTGTTCGAGTCGGTCACCGGTATCTCGTCCGTATATTCGGTTGCCAGCACCAGGTACCATGCGTCTGGGCCTAGCCGGATACTTCCTTGAACTTGCTGCGGGGCAAGCCCAGGCACTTTCTTTCCGGAGAGATCATCGCCGCTCTTCGTCGTGTAATCAGAGAAACGCGCCTTCGTGTAGGTGTACGCTCCTTGTACGCTAGCAAAATCACTTAGCCGAGCACGGAGAATTGCTTCGGCGCCAGTTCGCGTCGTGGATCCAGCGTTTCGGTAGTATTTCACCAAATCAACGTTCTCGAACGCTATGAGTTCGTTATGGAGTCTGGTATTGAAGAGAGCCAACTCGTAAGAGACGTGGTCGCTTGCGATCCCCCGTACGCCCATCTCGAAGGTTTTTCCCGTCTGAGGGCCTAGACTTGGATTAAATCCTCCGGCGCCACTTTCACGATTCCCTAACTCGACTGTGGTGGGTGTCTGAAACGAACGGGAGTAATTGGCGAACAATCCCACCTCAGGACCGACCACCACATGGATCCCAACGGTCGGGCTGAACGCGTCAAGTGTGCGCTCTCCGGAGTCATCCTCGTTGACACCTGCGGTGACGGGAAAATGGTCGTCTGCCTTGAAAAGGGAACGATCGTAGCGAACAGCCGCGGTCAGGCTGATGCTCTCGTTCATGGACAGAGACGTCTGAAGAAAGACACCGATGCCCCTGACGTACTGAGTCTCGTCCTGCTGGATGGATCCGCGTTCGCCATCGTTGTTGCCGTATTCGCGACGATCGTCGTCTTGGAGATTTATGTCGACACCGCCTCGTATATTGACCCTGTCTTCGGTCGGATTGCCCAGCGTGACCCGCGCTCCCACAGCCTTACGGTATACATCGACGATGTCGCCAGGGAGGGGATTGAGGAAATCGCGGACAAGTCCGTAAACAGCGGTTTCCACGGTGAGACCGCCCACTGGCCCGGTCCAAGTGAAACCGGCCTGTGTCTGTTGTATCTCCTTTCCGGTTTGGTTGTTTGTGTACGCGGGAGCGAACACCTGACGAGGGTCTTCTTCCAATAGGTCGAGACGCAGAGACCCGGGGTTTTCGGCGTCGAGATCCAGGTGGTTCAGGCTGATGCCTAGCTCACCACTGCCGAGGGATGTCACGAGCCGACTGTTAACGTGGTACCGCTCAGCACTTCCGTAAGGATCACCGGACTGGGTGCGCCGGAAGCCCTCGTAGCTGAGCCGGTTGACGCTAAATAAATAGCCGGTTGATCCCACAGTCCCGGACGTTGTGTTCTGGACGCGCAAGAGACCGTCACTCCCGGCCACGGTCGTAAGCTCGTTGCGAGCGCCTACTTGGGAAGGGATCTCTGTCTCGAAGCGGAGCACGCCACCGGACGCGTTTCCGTAGAGCGCCGAGGCAGGTCCACGAAGAGCCTCGACCCGTCCCAGGGAGCCGATGTTCACATGGTCAAGGGTGGACTGACCGTCGGGGAGAGTGGCCGGAATCCCATCCACCACAACGTGGATTCCGCGGACGCCAAACGGTGAACGTGCACCGAAGCCTCGGATTGAGATCCGCTCTCCCACGGCGTAGTTGAACCGGTTCTGAACCTGCACGCCAGGGAGCCCTT
The DNA here is from genome assembly GCA_002346665.1 of Gemmatimonadales bacterium UBA2988. Lineage (GTDB taxonomy): Bacteria > Gemmatimonadota > Gemmatimonadetes > Longimicrobiales > Gaopeijiaceae > UBA2988. Next base: position 5,540 of record DEAG01000021.1, on the reverse strand, counting down.
CAAGGGCCTCTTCCAGAAACATTCCAGTCTTCCCCTCGCGCAATTCCGTTTTGCCCACGACAGAGATTGGATATGCGGACTCCCCTATTCGCACGGGGCTCCCCAAAACTGAAACTACCAGGGAGTCTACGTGGATCAGGGGAATGGTATCGTTTTCAATAATCTGTGCCGCGACCGGTGCAGGTTTAAACAGGAAATGGATGGTAATAAGGAGAGCAACCGCGACGGACACCCGGACAGGAATCGTACGGAGTGCCGATACCCCTGGCACCCGAAGCTCCTGGTCAGGACAGGTGAGGCTCATCTGAACGGCGTGGCCCGTATGTCTTCGCCCGTTATATTGCTCAAAGACCGCATTGGTGTCCGGAGCGGCGGTAATCGTACGACGATGGGCTCTATACGTTCCGTCTGCGGAAGGCTTTGCATATTACCCTCCGGAGGGTGGATGGAGTCGACCAATCTGCCAGAGCGCGACGTCGTGATCCCGGCCCTCGGGCTCACGATGCTCCGACAAAACTTGCAGCGGGAGGTTGGGTCCCTACCTGCAATCCAAGCCCTTCACACTGCGGGCTTCGGTAGTGGCCAAGCCATCTGGGAAAGCCTCCGCCGCAGTTCGGAACGAGAGTTGTCCGAACTCGACAATGCCAACTTCTGGTCGCATTTGGCGACAGCGCTCGGCAAGCGCGGGTGGGGAACACTCACACACCGGGCAGTGCACGAGGGAGTTGGCCTGTTGGCTAGCTCCGATTGGGCCGAAGCCATGGGTGGTAATGGTGAACAACAACCATCCTGCACGTTCTCGACTGGTATGCTGTCCGCACTTCTGACCGGCGCTGCGGGCGGATCGGTCGCGGTTATCGAGGTAAGCTGCCGCACTCGCGGCGACGACCTCTGTGCATTCGCGTTTGGGTCTTTGGCAACGGTCAACAACCTATATGAGCTCATCCTCGAGGGGCAGGACTTGGAGGAGGCCCTCGCAGCGCTGTGACAGGGGACTCTCCTGGCGAAGGGCGGATCATGGGCATTGACTTCGGAGAACGCAGGACGGGCGTCGCCTTGAGTGACCCCACCGGATCCCTCGCTTCTCCCCTGGACACTCTTGAGCGCCGGCCCGGAAAGCGTCCTCCCCTAAAAGCTTTGGAGGCACTCGCACGGACACATGACGTGGTTAGTATTGTGGTGGGGTTGCCGCTGGACCTGGGGGGAGAGGAAACTCCGTGGTGCAACCAGGTACGAAAAGCGGCGGACGAACTCGGGCGACGTCTCGGAATCCCTGTGGAATACATCGACGAACGCTTCAGTTCGATACGGGCTACGCGGGCAGTGCGAGAGATCGGCCTGCCGAAACGCGTACGGGAGAGGAAGGGTCGTGTGGACCGGGCCGCGGCTGCCCTAATCCTCCAATCCTGGCTGGACGCACGGAAGCGCGAGACCCGAGACCACGGTGACATCTCGTGAACCGACCCCTGATCATCATGACAGTGTGGATCGGCATTTCCTGTGGGGGCGAACCCATTGGAGCCCCCGTACAGTTGACTGTTCCACGGGGGGCGTCTGTCCAGGAAGTAGTGGATACCCTAGTAGCTAGGGGAGTGGTCGAGAGGGCACCGCTGTTTCGGGCCTTCGTTCGACTGCAGCGCGCTGACCGAACCATCAAAGCGGGCATCTACCAGTTTCGCAAAGGTGAGGGGTGGTCCGGAATCGTCGACGCACTCAGCCGAGGACGCGTGGTGACGGTTCCCATGACGGTTCCGGAGGGATGGACGCTCGCTCTGATGGTTCCTCGCATCGCTGGAGTAACCGGTCTTTCAGAGAATACGGTGCGTTTAAGTTTACTCGCGGACTCGCTCGCTGAACGTTGGCAAGTACCGGGACCAGGACTCGAAGGCTACTTGTTCCCTGACACGTATCGCTTCACTCCCGGCACGTCTCTTACGGTCGTGTTGAGGACCATGACCGATCGCTACCGCTCCTTCTGGAATCCAGAGCGTCGGCAGAGCCTTGAGGAAATCGGGATCTCCGAGCGTGAAGCCGTCACGCTAGCGTCGATCGTCCAGGCGGAGGCGCGCCATTGGGACGAGATGCCCACGATCGCAGCGGTATACTTGAATCGGGTGCGCAGGCGGTACCCACTCCAGGCCGATCCCACCGTTCTGTATGCGCTGGGAGGACCGAGAGAGCGTCTCTTATTTGCAGCCATCGACTCGGTGGCTGACCACCCCTACAACACATATACGCAACCGGGAATTCCTCCGGGTCCGATCGGATCACCTGGGGACGCCGCTCTGCAGGCCGTCCTCAATCCCAGGGAGGTCGACTACCTCTACTTTGTCGCGAGGCCGGATGGGTCGCACGTCTTCACGCGGACGCTCGCGGAGCACAACCGCGCGAAGGCGCTGGCCAGATTGGCGTGGGATTCGGTGAGGGCGGGTGCACCATAAGCACGCTCCGTCCGGAACTCCTATCCGCACTCCGTCTCATCGTGATCACCGATCAAGGGCTGGCAGCACCTCGCGCGATGGAGGCAGTAGTGGAGAAAGCCCTGCTCGGGGGAGCGCCGGCAATCCAGCTCCGGGAGAAGGAGAAAAGCTCCGGTGAATTGTTAGAGGTCGGGCAGAGACTCCGTGAACTTACTGGCCGATACGGGGCCCTTTTGTTCGTGAACGACCGCTTCGACGTGGCGCTGGCCGCCGGCGCCGATGGGGTTCACGTGGGACCTGAAGACATCTCAGTGGCTGCCCTCCGGGAGAGAGTTCCAGCTGGATTCATCATCGGTTATTCCTGTGACGATGTCGCCGAGGCACGCCGCGCGGTGGGGGCGGGAGCTGACTACATAGGCTGCGGTGCAGTGTACGGGACCACGACCAAGACGGATGCGGGCGTTGCGATAGGACTCGAGCGTTTGAACGCGATGGCGACCGCGGTTGCGGTCCCGGTAGTGGCAATCGGAGGAATCACACCGGAGCGAGCAGGTGAGGTAGCAGCCACTCGGGCCGCTGGGATCGCGGTAGCAGGCGCCGTTATGACGGCCGAGGATCCCGCTGAAGCGGTGGGGTGTTTGATGGAACCGTTCCAGTCCCGGGCGGCAGAACCCTAGGGAGTGGCTGCTGCTGTGACCTCAATCCTGGCATGCTCTACACGATCGCCTTCCAGAATGGCGTCTACGACATTCAGTCCTTCTACCACAATCCCGAAAGCGGTGTAGCCTCCGTCTAGATGAGGCTGCATGGAATGGGTGATGAAGTACTGTGAGCTTTCTGTATCCTTGTCGTTTCGGGCCATGCCCAGGGTGCCCCGGACATAGCGCAGACGGGTGAGTTCGCTGGGTAACCGAAACCCGGGATCCCCGAGACCGTCACCCCGTTCCACGTCCCCCCCTTGCAGCATGAAATTCGGCAGCACCCGATGGAAAGGGACGCCGTCCAGCCGACCCCCTCGGGCCAATCGTGCCAAGGTTTGCACCGTGAGGGGGGCTTCCTCGGTGAGGAGGTCGACCACGATCACCCCGCGTTCGGTCTCGAGCACGAGACGCGGATGCGCACCCAGCTCGGCCAGGAAGGGCCAGTCGAGCGGCGGGAACGGTGCCGGCTCCGTCTCGGTCGTCGGTAGGGACTCAGACAGCACTGAGTCGGACCCCAGCGCGACGAAGAGCGGATCCCGCAGCACTCGGCGGAGCAAGGGTTCAGTCACTGGGTCTCCCGCCCGGAGCCCCCGCACAAACGCTTCATAGAATATCGAGACAAGCCCGGACGAGGTGCGCTCGCCTTGTACCCACTTAATAGCCAGAGCCTGGATCGCTTCTCCAGACAGCGTGAGAGATGGCGAGTGGCTGGCCTCGGCCAGGACGGCTACCGCCTCCTCACCAGGCAAGAGAGCCGCTGCCGCGATGGCCCTCCGCCACTTGGATATGTCGTTCGTGGCCAGACGACTTATCCAGTCCAGTACTGTACGGGAACGGCCACCGGCAGCCAACACCGACATAAGGGCTGCAGGCGTGTGACGGTCGTCGGGGTGCTCATCCACCCAGGCAGCGATGCGATCGAGATCCAACGTTTCGAGGGGAGTGACTAGGAGGGCGCTTGCCGCTGCCGTGCGAACGTGGGCAGAGGTATCATCTAACGCCCGCAACAATGCGGCACGTTCCTCGGAGCTTTTTGCGCCCCCTAGCAACTCCGCTGCGGTCGACCGGGTCCGCCAATCCGGCGAAGCGACCAACCAGTCGACGATGCGCCGCCTGGCTTCCGGGTCCGCGAGCGTGCCCAGCGCCCGGAGAAGATTGGCTGCGGCTTCATCGCTGCGATCGTATCCGTCCAGAGCGTTGTACACCCGTTCTCGCTGCGTTCGCCAGGCGCCCGGAATGAAGGCGTTAGCGATCCCCCACGCGGCGTTCTTCCGGATCGCGGGGTTGGTGTGAACCAAACGCGTCAAGAGACCATCGAGCGCAGTCGATGTCGCCTCACCACGCGCCAGCAACCGGCTCAACGCGAGTGAGGCGTCAGGGCCGGTGGGTCCGCCCGGATCTATGTTCGTGAGGACTTCGGATGCCGTTTCGTTGCCCGCCTTTCCCAGGGCGTCGATCAGGCTCCGCTGCACATCGATTTCCTGCTCGTCAGCGAGCGCCTCGAGTAGTGCAGATTCGACCGCACGTGAGGATGGCCAGAGCTGCCCCAACGCGAAGGCGGCGTCAGCACGTACCGTTGCAACGTCATCTCTGAGTAGTGCCGTGAGTTTCGCGGTTGCTCCTGGGTCCTGGACTGAGCCGAGCGCGAACGCGGCCCTTGCGCGGACCGAAGGGTTCCTGTGTGTGAGCATACGGACGAGAGATGGGGCGTCGCGTTCCTTCTGACGCTCTACCACCAACTGTAGCGAAGGGCTGTGGAGTAGGTCGCTATGCGGTGACGAATCCTGAGTGCAGCCGAAGAATGCAAGCGAGAGGAGGTAGGAGACTGGTGTGACACGGTATTTTATCATGGAGTCGGGACGCCTGAAGCTGTTGTCGGGCCGCAAAAATTCTGCGCATACGAACACCCCCGTCGGTCTTTGGTGACCGACGGGGGTGTTCACAGGCAGGCTGGCGGCGACGTACTCTCCCACCGAGTTTCCTCAGCAGTACCATCCGTGCTGGAAGGCTTAACGGCCGTGTTCGGGATGGGAACGGGTGTGACCCTTCCGCTAAACCGCCAACCACTTCGAACCAGGGTGAGGGAGGTGTCCAAGACACTGGGGTGTCCGTAATGCGTCTTTTGGTGGTGCTGTTGAAGACGTGCTTGTGACGTCCTCTCCGTTCGACCTCTGATGGAGGAGGAGGGCGCCAGTCAAGCCACACGGGCAATTAGTACGGCTCGGCTCGCGGCTTACACCGCTTACACCTGCCGCCTATCGACGTGGTGATCTACCACGGCCCTTCAGGCTTCCGAAGAAGCGGGAGTGCTCATCTTGGGGTGGGCTTCCCACTTAGATGCTTTCAGCGGTTATCCCATCCGAACGTGGCTACCCGGCGGTGCTCCTGGCGGAACAACCGGTACACCAGAGGTTCGTCC
>DEAG01000028.1 GCA_002346665.1 Gemmatimonadales bacterium UBA2988 | reverse complement strand
AGCCCTGCTGTTCCAGGCGGTCGACGGCGTGTTCCTGGGCTAAGTGCCCCGAACTCAACGTGAGGTATGAGTCCAGAGAAGTGGGTGTGGGTTGATATGGCTGGACGCCTAAAGAAAAAGGGGGAAGAGGGGTGGGAGTTATTGGTTGCCAGGGAAGAGCGTAATAACTGATCGGGTCACCGACCATAGGGTTGTCCACCACTGATCTGTGCTTGATCATGTGGGTCCGGCTCAGTCACAAGACACTAGGGCCGGTCACAGATGGTTTTACCCGGGGGATACCATGCACCGTTGTCGTGTCTTTGCGTCCCTGTTGTTCACGTCGAGCGTTGCTGCACCTCTGGCTGCCCAAGACGGGTACCGCCTGCCGCCGCCCGATGTAGTCGAAATCCTCGATGCACCCAATGCTCCGGCCGTGAGCGTGAGTCCCGACAACGAGTGGCTGATCCTCGCGCACCGCAAGAGCATGCCGTCGCTAGCCGACATGTCCCAGCCGATGCTGCGCATCGGTGGCCGACGCATCAACCCGGCGACCCACTCACGCTTCAGCCCCAGCTTGGTCACGGGCTTCTCGGTGATGCGCGTGTCGGATGGCAGCGAGCGCATGATCGATCTTTCTCATGATAACGGTTGGGGCTCGCCTGGGTTTTCTCCCGACGGTACCCGCTTCTTCGTGACACGGGACAACGATTCCACCATCGAACTCTGGATCGGGGACGTCCAGGTTGCCACGGCCGAGCAGATTCCGGACGTAGTCCTCAACACTGCACGAGGAGGCGGATGTCAGTGGGTACCCGACTCTAGGCGCCTACTATGTCATCAGTTAATCGACGGACGCGGCGCTGCGCCTGAGAAGCCCGCGGTACCCGCAGCCCCGGTGATGCAGCAGAACCTGGGCGTAACAGCGGTTGTTCGCACCTACCAGGACCTGCTCAAGGACCAGCACGACGTCGCGCTATACGACTACTTCATGGCGTCTCAGCCGATTCTGGTGGACGTACAGACTGGTGTGACGAGCCCGATCGGGGTTTCGGGCAACTACGCTGGGCTCGTAGCGTCGCCCAGCGGGGACTACTTCCTCGCCGAGCGCAGGAAGAAGCCCTTTAGCTACTTAGTCACCGATCGCTCCTTTCCCATGGATGTTGAGGTCTGGGACGCCCAAGGGAACGTGATAGCCACACTCGCCGACGTGCCGCTGCGGGAGACCGTGCCGATCGGTGGGGTGCAAACGGGTCCTCGCAACTTCGGTTGGCTGGACGGCGATCAGCATACCATCGTCTACGTGGAAGCGCTCGATGGTGGCGATACGCGGGAGCCCGCTCCAGAGCGGGACAAGCTGATGCGGCTCGAAGCTCCCTTCGCCGGGGCGGGCACGGAAGTCTTTCGCACAACCCTCCGCTATTCCGGTCTCCGACGTGGCGAGGGGTCGATGGCGTTCTTGGTCGAGTCCGAACGGCCCACGCGCACACGCCGCACGTGGCTAATCGATCTTGCCGGTGGTTCCGAACCCGAACTCATCTCCGAGGTCAATACCGAGGATCGCTACAACGACCCGGGCAGCCCGATGATGGCGCCTGACGCAGAGGGCCACTATCGCATGATCCAGGATGGCAACTGGGTTTTCCTGTCCGGTCCTGGTGGATCTGACGACGGAGACAGACCCTTCCTCGACCGCTTCAACGTGCGCACCAAGGTGACCGAGAGACTTTGGCAAGCGTCCGCGGGGTCCTATGAGGCGATCATCGAGATGCTCGACAACGAAGGCAGCAGGATACTCACGCGCCACGAGTCGCCAAGAGACTTTCCGAACTACTTCATCCGCGAAATACGCAGTGGAAACGGGGACCAGATCACTGCGTTCGTGAACCCACACCCCCAGCTAAGTGAGGTGGAGAAACGTTTCATTACCTACGCACGTGAGGACGGGGTGCAGCTCTCGGCCACTCTTTATCTGCCGCCCGGATACAAAGAGGGGGACAAGGTACCGTCCATCGTGTGGGCGTATCCGCGCGAATATCAGACGGATAATCTCGCGGGGCAGGTGCGAGGCTCACCGTACCGGTTTACGCACATCAGCGGATACTCGCACCTGTTCTTCCTCACGCAGGGTTATGCCGTGCTGGATGGCGCCGCGGTTCCGATCGTCGGAGGGGATGTGGCGAACGACACCTACGTCGAACAGCTCGTAGCCGGGGGGCGGGCGGCCGTTAACCTACTCGTGGATCTCGGAGTTTCGGAGGCGGATCACATCGGCATCGGCGGGCACAGCTACGGCGCCTTCATGACTGCCAACATGCTCGCGCACTCGGACTTATTTGTTGCCGGCATCGCCCGCAGCGGTGCGTACAACCGGTCGCTCACGCCGTTCGGGTTCCAGAGCGAGCAGCGTACGTTCTGGGAGGCACCTGAACTCTACTTCGAGATGTCTCCGTTCATGAACGCGGACAAGATCAACGAACCGCTGCTCCTGATCCACGGCACTGCGGACAACAATTCAGGCACATTCCCGATCCAGTCCGAGCGTATGTATCACGCGCTCAAAGGGCACGGAGCGACCGTCCGACTCGTGATGCTGCCGAACGAGTCTCACGGCTACCGCGGTCGTGAGTCAGTGCTGCACACGCTCGCCGAGATGATCGAGTGGTTCGACACGTACGTGAAGCCGGGGAGATCGTTCCGATAAATTCACTTCCTTCGTTACAGTCCTACAGCCGTTTCAGGCTTTAGCCAAAGGTCGCGCATGTAGTACGATAGTGCGGGCTGCGACGGGCATCTGACGCCGGGAAAGACCGGGGCATCTCCGATGCCGGGCTGCAACTGCCGGGTCACCTCAAATAGTCACCCTAGCTCTCGATCACAAACAGTGAGTCGCCCCCCCCGATCTGCTGACCGACAGAGATACAGACCTCTTTGATCGTGCCGCTCACCGGGGCCATGATAGGCATCTCCATCTTCAAGGCCTCGATGTCGCACATGCGGTCTCTCTCCTTGACTTGGCTCCCCGTTTCGACATGAACCCGGAAAACCCTTCCCCTCATGGGGGCCTTCACAATGTGTTCAGCCATCCCCTCTCCTCACACTATCAGCATCACCCGTAAAACGAGGACAACTAGCCTAGAACACTCAACAAGATCCCAGCGATAACAGCAGAACCTACAACGCCAGCCACATTTGGTCCCATGGCATTCATCAGTAGGAAATTGCTCGGGTTGGCTTCCTGTCCCATTCTCTGCACCACCCTAGCTGACATTGGCACAGCCGAGACACCACAGGCACCTATCATCGGATTGAAGGGCTCTTTGGTAACTATCTTCATCAGCTTACCCATAAGCACACCCCCGGCTGTCCCACAAGCAAAGGCGACAAGACCCAAAGCCAGAACCATAAGGGTTTCCGGGCGCATTACTAACTCGGCAGGCATACTTGCTCCGATAGAAAGCATGAGGAGTATCGTGATTGAGTTGATAAAGGCATTCTGTGCCGTGTCAGAAAGCCTTTCTACCGCACCGCTTACCCGGAGCAAGTTTCCGAACATAAACATTCCCACGATGGGTGCGCTGCGAGGCACCAGTAATATGATCAGAATGAGGCATACTATGGGGAACAAGATCTCTTCTGTTTTTGACACCTCACGTAACTCTGGCTCCATATAGATCTCTCTCTCTCTCTTTGATGTGAGAGCTCTAATTATGGGAGGTTGAATGATGGCTACCATAGCCATGTAAGAATACGCGGCCACAGCCGTGATTCCCATCATCTCAGGCGCAAGCCGGGAGGTGACGTAGATGGTTGTGGGACCGTCAGCACCGCCAATGATTGCGATAGCAGCCGCTTCCTCCAATCCAAACTCGGCGATACCAAAGTGCCCCAAAGCCAAAGCGCCGAGGAAGGCAACAATTATTCCTACTTGTGCCGCTGCCCCAAGCAAAAAGAGTCGCGGACGAGCTATGAGTGGGGCGAAGTCCGTCAACGCACCAAGACCAACGAAGATCAGCAGAGGCAGGACTGTATATCTGAGGAGACCAAATTCAATCAATACTCCCAAGAGACCGGCAGTCCCAACTTCACCTCCCGTCTCCTGAGGTTGAACCAAGAGTCCAGTGCCAGGGAGGTTGGCCAAGATCAACCCTATCCCAATGGGAAGGAGTTCATAGGGCTCGAAATCCTTGACAATAGCGAGATAGATGAAGGTGAGCCCCACACATATCAAGACGACATGCCCCAAGGTAAGGTCGGCAAAGCCGGTTTGATGGAATCCTAGCATATTGTTTCAGTCAGTCCCTAAGTTCGTTTTCTTTCTTGCCCACCTTCAACCTTGTTGGCAGCGACTCTGCCAACTATCACCCCGACGAACCATATAGCTAGGGCCAGCATGATTAGGACGGCAAAGACTATGACAAATCCAAAGCCACCAATCTGCACAGCGAGCCCCCAGTCTATTCCCATCCCATATCTCTAACTCAATCAGGTTATGAGTGAAGGTCGCCCTTTTCCCTGAGGGTCAGGAAGTCCTTGGCCTGCATAGGGTAGAGTACCCCCAAAAGGATATCCTCGTCGCTCTTTGCCAGAGGACCGAGATCTTTCACCGCTCTGTCCCAGTCCCCCGGGTCGGCGAGGTCCCCTGCCCTTAACGAATAATCAGGAGACTCGTCGCCCATTATCTTAGTCACGAGTTCCCTGCTCACCGGGCCCGGTGGCTGACCGTATTTACCCGCGACGTAATCCATGACCTCTTGCGTGATGATTTGGTATCTCTCTCCCATAAGCACATTGAATACCGCTTGGGAGCCGACGATCTGGCTCGTGGGAGTCAGGAGCGGCGGATAGCCCAAGTCCTTCTCCACCTTCGGACATTCCTTCAGAGCCACCTCCATCAGATCCATCCGGTCAGCCTCTTTCAACTGCGCGACCATGTTGGAGATCATCCCGCCGGGCATCTTGTGCTTGAGCACCTCGGCGTTGACACCAGCGTATTTCGTTGTGTATTCCGAATACTTCTCCCCGATGTCCCGTGTGATCCTGGTAGGCTCCTCGAGGAGCTTCAGGTCTATGCCCGTGTCGAAGGGTGTGTCCTTGAGTGCAGCGATCATCGTTTCGGTCGCGGGGTGTGAAGAGCCGAAAGCCAGTGGGCTTAGCACCGTATCAATCATATCCACCCCGGCAAGTAGGGCCATCTGGTGGCACATGCTGGAGGCCCCGGTCATATCGTGAGTGTGGAGGAGGACCGGCAGTTCCTTGGCACGGTCCTTCATGCCCTTGATGATCCTGTAGGCATCGAAGGGCATGATGATACCCGTTGCGTCCTTCAGCGATAGCCAATCTGCCCCGATCTCCAACACCTGCTCCGCATACTCCATCCACTTTTCAAGGGTGTGCACCGGGCTGATGGTGTAGTTCACCTCCACATGGGCCTCTCCCCCAAATTCCTGGACCGCCTTGGCGGCCACCTCGACGTTCCGAAAGTCGTTGGTGGCCTCGAACACCCGGAAGACGGTAATGCCGTTCTCCACCGCCTTCTCGACGAACTTGCGGACGACTCGGTCCGGGTAGGGTTTATAGGCGAGGATGTGCTGCCCCCTTAAGAGCATCTGAAGTTTGGTGTTGGGCATGACCTCCTTGATTCGCCGGAGCCTCTCCCAGGGATCTTCCTTCAGGTATCTCAAGCAGGCGTCGAAGCTGGCCCCTCCCCATACCTCCACCGCATAGAAACCACACTTGTCCAGGGCCGCGCAGAGGGGGAGAAGGTCATCCGTGGAAACCCTAGTGGCGAGTTTGCATTGCTGGCCATCCCTCGGGGTCAGATCGGTAATCTTGACCCTTCTAGAGCCGACCGGTGTGCTGAGCAGTGTCCGAAGATCTTGATCCAATCTCTCGAAGGATTCATTCATATACTTGGGTCACCTCCTCTCTACGCTGCCGTGACGGTCCCCCTCAAGGAACCGACTTCGTATTCACAGGTTATGGGAGCCACCTGACTCGCCATAACGGCAATGCTGCAGGTGCGGGTCAGTGCTTCGTGAATGGCGTCCCGGACATCCTTGTCAGTGAGATCTGGTCCTTTCATGCGGAACGTCAGCATGATCTTCGTATAGACCTTTGGATAGTCTGGCCGGCGCTCCCCGTCCGTTTCCACCTCAACATCTTCCACGTGTTTACCGGCCTGGTGAAGTGCCTCATAGGTATGGATTCCCATGCACGCCGCGATAGAGTACATAAGAAGGGCTGGTGGCCTGAATCCCCTGCCTTTCCCACCCACATGCGCGGCGGCGTCAACCGGCAACTCTAGGTCAATATCTTCACCTTTGCCGATAAAATGGAAATCTGTCTTCTGGTTCACTCTTATCTTCATGGTCTAACCTTTCTTTGGCTTAGGAAGCACCACAGAAAGTGGGAGGTCATCCGTCGTCACACGCCGGATGTTCTCCCACGCAAAACGGGACCGGCGGAACCAGCCCTCGTATCCATGCCCCGCGACATGGGGTGAAAGGACGACATTGTCCTGTTGCACGAAAGGATGATCGGCGAGCAAGGGTTCCGTGCAAAAGACATCCAGCCCCGCTCCAGCGATGCGATTCTCCCTCAAGGCCTCGACTAGGGCCTCCTCGTCCACCGCGGCCCCGCGGCTGGTGTTGAGTAGGACGGTGGTGGGCTTCATCATGTCCAGTGCTTCCCGTCCAATGATTCCCTCGGTCTCCGGGATGGCGGGGACATGCAGGCTGATGATGTCTGCTTCTCGCAGTAATTCCTCCAGAGAGACTTGGCGGGCCCCTAGGTCTTTCTCTATCTCGGGAGCGGACACGACGTCGTAGTATATGACCCGGGCCTCGAACGCCGCCAAGCGCCGGGCTACTTTACGGCCGATGTTCCCCGCCCCAATCAAACCCAGGGTTTTGCCCGCCACCTCAAAAGTGTTGAACCCCGAAATCGGATCCCGCCACCGTCCCTCCCGCACCGCCCGGTCACACTGGACGAGGCGCTTGTAAAGAGCCAAGAGGAGAGCAACAGTGTGCTCGGCCACCGACCAAGCGTTGGCCCCGCCGTTGGTAGCCACCGGGACACCCAACCCGGCAGTAAGACCCAGGTCCATCTTGTCATAGCCGGCGGTCAAGAGTTGGATCAGGCGCAGCCTCTTGGCCTCTCGCAGGAGGTCCGCAGAGATCTGGGCCGGGTGGAGGACCAGGAAGTCCGCCTCACGCATCAATGGGAGTTTCTCCTCGTGGCTAACACGGCGGGGTAGCCATGTCAATTCAAACCCCTCGCGCGGCGCCTCCTCCGAGAAGATCTCCGCCACCCGCTCGCTTTGACCATTGATGAAAAGCACCCTGGACATCTTCATGCCTCCTTTCGCCGGCGACCCTTTATGGTTCCTCTCACGAATCAGTGCGCAGGGACCCCGTCAGTCCAGGTGTATATAATGGGAGGTGAGTGGCTCACGGTGATCGACGTAGCATGCGAGTTTCGTTGAGCAGTTATCGTCGGTCAAGGCCCCCCAGCACCCATCCACCACACCCTCCCATTTCACCACACCCATCGCTGTATTATACAGCACTGTTCTGTTCGTCCCGAGTTGCGAATCTGCGAGGGGCCGGGGCAGAATGAAGATCGGTTTCCTGGGCGAGCATAGAAACGACATGGGGGACCCCTCTCGAACCTGAGCTACGCACGGTACAGCTGTGGAAAAACCCCTGGTCCTGATCCGGCAAGGCAACGCGTGTCGACCCCGTGGTCGCGTTCCGCCCATCCTGAGCAGATAAGGGGTCCGACCGCACCGATGACCCCCATCTCATCGATAGAGGTGAACGGTGAGCCCGTGTTTGGCGTGGGCATCGACGCCCAGACCCGTTGCTCCCACTGGCGGGGCCGACACGACACCATCGCCCTGCGAATGAAGTGTTGCGAGCGATGGATGGCATGCTTCGAGTGCCATCGAGAGTGCACCGACCACCCCGCGGAGGTATGGTCTATTTACGAACGTGACCAGCGAGCCGTATTATGTGGGTCATGTGGGCAGACGCTGACGATCTCCGAGTACTTCAATGCGTTTTCCTGCCTCCATTGTGGGACACGCTTCAACCCAGGGTGCGCCGATCACTACCAACTGTACTTCGAAATAGAATAACAGGCGAAGTAGAGACCGGCTTGGTCAACGGGAGGTTTGCATGCAGGTAGGTCCTGGAAATGCCGCGAGAGACTTTGCCCTCTTCCCAGTTGTGGATGACCGCCGTGCGCGTATCGGTATCGCCATGGTAGCCTTCGTGGTGGCCACCAGCTTCGGTGCCCAGGTGGCCGTGCCGCTTCCCTGGACTCCGGTTCCGATGACCCTCCAGCCCCTCTTCGTGATCCTGGCCGGTGCAGTGCTGGGTCCGCGCCTCGGCGCGACCACTATGGCCACCTACCTGGCAGTGGGTATGGGGGGTGCACCGGTTTTCGCACAAGGACACGCGGGTATAGGCTGGTTGCTTGGGCCGACCGGCGGATACCTGATCTCTTATCCGGCGGCAGCCTACGTCAGTGGACTTCTGGCCGGCAAAGCTTCGGCGAGTGCACTTCGCCTCTTTGGGGCGCTGAGCGCAGGCATGCTGATCATCTACGTGGGGGGGACTGCACAGCTTGCGTTTCTGACCCAGTTGGATCTGCAAACGGTCATGACTCTGAGTGTCCTGCCCTTCCTGGGAGGCGACCTCACCAAGGTGCTGATCGGTGTATTCGTCGCAAAAAAGGTGCGGCCCACCAGCCTTGCCCGACTCTGAATCGCTGAAGCCCCCCTACGCCCCACGCAACACCACAAGCGGACCCACCTTGCCCGCCCGCCTGGCTGGCCCCGGTACAGGAAAGAGGACGACCCTGGTGGGGACCATACCGACGCCTAACCCAGGCTGTGGCTTTTGAACCCGTCGCCCATCTTGTCCCCCACGCCTTCGAACAGCCCCTTGATGTGGTCGTCCATCGTGAAGTAGAAAACCTGCCAGCCACTTTGAACGAAGCTCAGAGTTCGTTTGACGAGATTTTCCCGTCGGTTCCAATCGGAGTGCTGGAAAGCATCATCCAGGATGAGAAAGCCGGTTTGCCCTCCCATGGCGATCGACGCAAAACCCATCCGCAAGGCAAGGAAGACCTGTTCCCGAGCCCCAGTGCTCATGGAATCCAGCGGGTAGTCCTCATCGCTGTCCGAGGTGAGAACCAGACCCTTTTGTTCATCGTCCAGTCGGATGCTTCGGTAGCGACCGGTAAAAGCCCGGAGTGGTTCGGTCAGCTCGTCTCTCTCTAAGCCCTCCGCGATCCTGCTGTTCTCATCCTGTCGAAAATGATTGATCACCGTGTGGACCTGGATTTTCGCCAGGATCTCAGCGGTATTCTCCCGGTATGCCTGTGCGACCTCGTTTCGTTTCTTGCCGAGATCGGTGATCAGGTCTCCCAAGTCGGAGTTTTCGGAAGCCGTCCCCAGGATAAGATGGGCCTGGAGCTTGAGCGCCTCGAGTTCCTTCTCCCCCTGTTTCAGCGCCTCATCGGTAACGCTAAGGTCTTTTGTGATCTCAGCGTAACGTTCCGAATCCCATTTTTCTCCAGGGTCCTCCTCGACGTATTCGTGGCCGGGTACGCCTACCGCCGCCAACTCGATCCCGATCGAGTCAATCTGCCGCTGAAGGCCAACATTTCTTTCTTTGAGGTCTAGGATCGTGGGCCGCCACTCTTCTGCCGGGACCTCACTGCCCGTCCAGGCTTCCAGGGTCGCAGCAGTTTTCCTCTTGAGGGTGCCCGTTGCTTCGGAAAGCTTGTCTAAGTCTTCCTTCAACGCGTCGGCACGACCCTGGTTCTTGGTGAGCTCTTCCAGCTTTGTCCGGAGCACCGCCCTGTCCGTGAGATCGGAACCGAACTTGGTGCGGTATCCAGCCTTCAGCTTTTCCAACTCGGTGTTCTCGCCTGCAAATGAAGCAGCTTTCTTCAGGTCCAGATACGTCATGGCGCCGAAGAGCAACGAAAGAACGGCGCTCACGATTAAGGGTAGGGAGTCTCCGCGCAGGCCAAAGGTCACCGTCCCCGTGACGGAGAGTAGCGCGAACAGCATGAATACCTCCCTGTGGCCGCCGCCAACTGCTCCGGACGTGAGGTCCCTGTACTCATCGAGCGCGTGCTTTGTCCACTCAAAGTCTGAGCTGGTGCTTTCCAGTTCTTGGAAGTCCTTCGACTTGGTCTTAATCTCTGCTTTTTGTGATACCCAGGTCCTGACATCGGCCTCGATCCTCTCCAACTCGCCTTCGGTGGGGAGCCCACCCTTCTCTCTCTGGAGTCCCTCTATTCGTCCTGCCAGTTGCGCTGCGTGGTAACGCTTGGCGTCTTCTAGCGTCTCGAGTTGAACGACGAGCGCTGCCTTCTCCTTTCGGAGCGAATAGGCATCGGCGGAGGCATAACCCTCTTCAACATCGTCGATGAGGCTCTGCAAATCCTTACGAAGCTTGAACGACGAGTCCCTGTGGCGTACCAGGTCCAGTCGCTTGTCGATATCGATTTGGCGGTATTCCACCTTAGCCTTACGTACGCTTTTCGGGATATTTTTATCGATCCTGTCGAGTAGCCCCTCACCGGACAGGTAATCCTTGAGTATGTCACGGCCGACGCCATCATCTACCTCCTCGGCCAGTAGAGTCTCACCGGCTCGGACAACGAGGAGGCGTGCGAGGTCTCGCGGAAGACCGAGGCCATCTTCCCAGTAGTCCTCCAACTTTTGACCCGACATCGTGAACGTGACCGGGTCACTCTTCAAGCCCGAGACGATGGCTTTGCCTGCGATGTCCCAGCCTCTCAGATTTCGAGCGACGGGCGCCCCTTTGTTCGTCTTGAACAGAAACCTGATCAGCGATTCTACCACATACGTCTTGCCGGTTTCATTGTTGCCATAGATCAGGTTCAGGTCGCCGGGTTCGAATTCGAAGTCGCTTTCGAGGGGGCCGGCCCTTTTGACTTTGATCCGATCAATTCTGAAGGTCATGATCTAACTCAATTCCCGTAGATAACGGAAAGTGCGGCGAGTTCTACCTCCTCCCTCCTCGGCTCATCGCCCCCGAAATGCCAGTCTAGTTTCTCGATGAGCTTCATGGTACGCTCGGATATGGCCTCCAGTTGATCGTCCGAACTCACCGACAGATTATCGATCGTCGGCAGTTGATCCTTGTAGTAGGCGAAGCCCGCGAATCCCCGTTCAAGTGCCTCGCGTACCGCGCTCCTGTCTTTCGCGTACCCGTTGGCTTCCACCCTGACTTGCACTTTCGCGTGATCGGAAGCGTCGATGTTCCAGGACTCGATCCGTTTTGCAATTTCTTGCTTGAGTAGCGGGACTTCGTCCTCCCTCGGCAGAACGAGAAAGGTCTCCGTGAAGTAAAGCACATCGGTTTCGATGGCTCTGTCCTCAATGCTTCCGTCGGTGGTGTCGTAGACAAGAAATCTTCGGTGTCCCGTCTCGCTGATGTCCAGGCCGCACGGAGAGCCCACATAGTGAACATGATCGTGGGGACTGTGAGGTTTGTGGATGTGGCCGAGAAATACCGTCCGGGGTTTGAATCTCCCTAGGTCCTTCCTGGAAAGCGGCATGTACGTGCCGGGCTCCAAGGGATTCAGCTCTTTCACGCCCCCGTAGCAATCACCGTGACCGACCAGTACCCACTCTTTTCCGTCGATCGCGTCTTCTAGTTGGGCGATCTTCTCGCCCATCTTCGCGTTCTTTTCATACGGTACGAACAGAAACGTGAGCGAATCTAACTCCAGGATTTCAGGTTCTGTGTAGATGTGAACGTTGGCCCCAGTGATGCTCCTCTTGCTGATGCCCGGATCATGATTACCGGGGATGATGTGCACTTCAACGGTGGGGTGATCGCGGCAGAGACTCTCAAACTCCGAGTAGTTATGGAAGTCCTCGTTGAACAAATCGCCGGCGATGATCAAATGCTCGATCCCTGCCTTGTCCGTTCGCCTGAAGACGTCTTCAAGGGCTCTGTAGCGCTCTGGATGAGCATCCCCAATACTGAGGTGTACATCCGCTGTTACGGCTACTTTCATTGGTCTAGATCCGTGACAAACCGTGCGAGGTCGGCTGCCGAGGCCACGCAATACATCGCGATCAGGAACGCGAAAAACGTCATGCCGCCTCCTTATGACGGGTCCGAGCGTGGCAATTGTGCCTCCCTGGGTCGAGCATCTTCTCGATCGTGAGCCGGACCGCCGCCCGTGACTGCTGCTGCTTCCGCCAATCTAAGATCAGCTTCTCGCGCCGGGTGCGCAAAACACCGAAATGACTTTCCACCAAGTCCGGCGGGGCATATATCGTACCATCGCACCTAATGCTGTTATCCCCGCCTTGGAACTTTAGGGATAGGGCTTGCGTGAACGTTACATTTCACCCTTCGAAAATCGATATCGTTCCGATACACTCACTGCAAGAAAGCCCTCCGATGGGTCGCCTATACACATGATCACGATCACGCCGGTCCGCCGCGCCCTTATCCCCATCGATTCGTCCGCAGCCGCTCGCATCAGCGCACCCAACTACGACGAGTTTCAGAGTGATCGCGAAATCTGGGACCTCCTTCAAGACAATCCCATGAGTGTGCTGCGTGTGACCATGGCCCATTGCCAGGCGGACTCGCCCGAAACGATCAGCAGGGGCGACTCACGGGATGCCCTAGCCAAAGCGACCGTCAATATGGAGGAGCTCAGGGCGAGTGAATTGACGGAGGAGGTGCGTGACATCCTCTGGGTCTACGAGATCGAAGACCCGAACCGCCCGGATGTGCGCCAGATCGGTCTAGGAGGCATGGGTCGCACCGACGAGATCCGGACCGACGCGACCCCCCGAGGAACCATCATCCGTAACGAGGGAGTCCGCGAGCCGAAAGCACGCGGCCGGGCCGACCTGATCCAGGCAACCCATGCAATTATCGGCATGGTTAACAACGGAGTCGATGACGCGTCGGGCGAATTCCAGAACCATCTGGAAGCGCACGCCGACGGCGTTCCCCCGGACTTCGAGGTGGTCGATCAAGGCGCAAACCGGCACCGCGTATGGATCTGCCGCGAATCGCGGGCTATCCAGCGATTCGGAGAGCTCCTCGCAGAGGAACCACACGCGTACGTGGCTGACGGAAATCACCGGAGCGCGGCCGCAGCCATGCTCGGATACGCAAATTTCCTAAGCGTCTTCTTTCCCGCACGGACGATGGGTATCCGACCCTACAACCGCCTCGTGCGAGTATCCGCGCTTCCAACGGAGCAGCTCACGGCTGCCATCGGAGAGAAATTCGGACTTGATACGCCCGCCGAAACCGGCCCCTACCAACCCACCCAGACCCACGACATCGGGCTCTACACGCCCGACCGGGGCTGGCTGCGCCTGCGACCGATTCCGGGCACCTTCGATCCCGATGACGCGTCCGCAGTCATCGACTCCGGCATCGTCCAGAAGAACCTCTTCGCTCAAGTCTTCGGGATCGCAGACGCCGGTGACTACCGGCTCACCTTTGTCGGCAGCAACAAGGATGCCGCGTGGCTTCAACGGGAGGTAGACGAGGGGCGGGCGACCTATGCGGTAACGCTCGCCGCAGTCACCATGAACGAATTCATTGAGGTATGCCGCCAGAACCGGCACATGCCACCCAAGTCGACCTGGTTCGAGCCTAAGGTTCGTAGCGGGCTGGTGATGGCGTTGCTGGATTCCTAGAGAACCTCGGGTCCTCAGGGGGAACGATGAGAAGCGCCATTGTGGCCATCACAACCGCCTTCCTTATGGTGGCGCCCGCAGTGCGGGCTCAGGATCCTCCCCCCTCCCCCGATCTGGTGCTCGAGGCAATCTGGCGTGAGGGGATCGAACAGTCCCGCGTCGCCGAACTTGCCCAGGTGCTGCTGGATTCGCTGGGTCCCCGACTCACCGGGTCGCCTGGCTCAGAGGCCGCCGCTAACTGGGTAATCGATACGTACCGCTCTTGGGGAATTGAAGCCCGGAGCGAACCGTATGGAACCTGGATGGGGTGGCGGCGGGGAACCTCCCACCTGGACATGGTGGAGCCCCGAGTACGGACGCTCGAAGCCACCATGCTAGCCTGGAGCCCGGGAACTCAGGGACCGGTCCAAGGACCGGTAGTCGCGCTTCCCCGTCTCGCCGACACCCAGGCACTCGCAAACTTCCTTGCAGAGGTTCACGGGCAGTTCGTCCTGTTGACAGCCCCCGAGCCCAGTTGCCGGCCCGAGAGCAATTGGGAGCAGTGGGCCACTCCCGAATCGCTCGCGCGCCATCAGCTGGACCTCGACTCTACACGGGCGGATTGGATCGACCGGGCACGGTCCACGGGGGTAACATCACTCGGCGAGCTCGCGGAGATGCTCGAGGGCGCGGGTGCTGCCGGGATCCTGAGCTCTGAATGGTCGCGAGGCTGGGGAGTCGACAAAGTGTTTGCCGCAGCGACCCAGGCGATCCCGCAGGTTGACGTGTCGTGCGAGGACTACGGACTGCTGTGGCGTTTAGCCGTTCGCGAACAAGGTCCGGTAGTGCGCTTGGAGGCCGAGGCCGAGTCCCTCGGTGAGGTGCCGGTCGCCAACACAATCGGGATGATCCCGGGAAGCGAGCTTCCCGACGAATACGTACTACTGTCGGCCCATTTCGACTCGTGGGACGGAGCGAGCGGAGCCACCGACAACGGATCGGGCACGGTCTTGATGATGGAGGTCATGCGCATCCTCCGGCACGTTTACCCACATCCCAAGCGTACTATTCTGGTGGGTCACTGGAACGGTGAGGAGCAGGGACTCAACGGCTCTCGGGCTTTCGCGGAGGACCACCCAGAGATCGTATCGGGGCTTCAGGTGCTCCTCAACCACGATGACGGGACCGGGCGGATCGATCGCATCACGATGGATGGAATCGTGGGTGCAGGGGCTTACTTCAGCGCCTGGCTGGAAAACATCCCGGAGGAGTTGACCCGCGGGATCACGCTGGTTGACCCAGGTATGCCGGGACGTGGGATGACTGACAACTGGTCCTTCATCTGCGCCGGCGCACCCGCATTCGGGATGAACTCTACAGGCTGGGGCTACGGCATCTACACCTGGCATACCAACCGAGACACCTATGATAAGCTTGTTACCCATAATCTGCGTACCAACGCGACCTTGACCGCTATGCTCGCCTACCTAGCGTCTGAGGAGCCCGACCGGATCCCCCGTACGAGGCGGGAGCTACCCGTCGATGCTCGCACGGGCGTGCCCGCGACCTGGCCTGAGTGCACGAATCCCAACCGGAGCTTGGTCCGCTGACAACGGCCTTCACGCTCGATGTGGAGCGGTGCGGCCACCTCCCGCCTGAAGAGTGCCCGCAAGAGTCACTATTGGCCGTGCGTAAGTTCCGGCTTGAACTCGGCGCTTAGGACGACCAGTCTTCCGATGGACCGAGCGGACTTTCCCTGGCCTCTGGTGCGAACCCGGCACAGTCGTGCACGGGCAGGTGCGGATACTTAGGAAAGCGAGGGTCTAGAGACGACTTCCCGCACCAGAGGAACGAGGAGCCCTCCCGGACCTCCACCCAACGGTGGTATCCGCACACTGCGCAGATGCCAGGCGCGGGAACTCCGGCAGGGGCCGTCACGGTGATAGCCCTAGCACTGCTACCTGACGCTCGCTCCGACCGCCGCGATGCGAAAAAAACGGAGAACCGCCGCACCGCGTACAATGCTTGGACACGGTGATACCATCCTCCCCCACCCCAGCACGCAGGGCCCGCTCCGCCACATGTGCCCGTAGATCCATTCGCTCGGGTCGGGACGGCTCAGGCAAGCCCAGTCCGCGATACACCTCGGGACCTACCTCGTAGCACTCGCTACATATGGCTGGACCGAGATGCACGCGAAGATCCGCCGGCCGGGCGCTCAGGCGCTCCTCGAGCACACGGATGCCTCGCTCAAGAATGCCCGCGGCAATCCCACGCCAACCGCCGTGCAAAAGCGCCACCGCCCGCAGCTCGGGATCGACGAGCGAGATCGGAACGCAGTCGGCCACCGACACCGTCAGCAGAACACCGGGCGTCGCGCTGACGTGACCGTCGGTGTCCGGGCTCACGTGGAGTCCGGGCGTTTCCTCGGAGTGGAAGCACACGGCAGCACCGTGCACCTGGTAGCCATGCACGACCCGCATGGCGCCAGTAGCGCGACCCAGTGCCTGCCAGCGTCCCATAACCTCACCCGTCCGACCGTCGCCGAACAGCGCGAGGTCAAAGGGCTCGGCGGCGGCACCAACACCGGTGACGCCCTGGACTAGCCAGGGGAATCCGTCCCGCCACTCCGGGTGCTCCCACAGCGGCACGTCAGCATCGCGCTGAACCTCGGTCACCGTGCGCCCCAGGCGCTCCGCGGGCATCGTCACGTACCCCTCTACGCTCAAAATGGGCGCCGGATCCCATCTCGTGGATCAACCCGCTCCCGCGCTGCCGGAAACCGACTACCTTTCCGGGACAATGACTTGTTTTCGATCGCTCCCCTCACACCGATCATTGTTCACGGCTCCCTTCCGGAACGCCGAAAGCCCATGAGCACGATCCCCTTTGACCCTCAGAACGCCGGCTACGTCCAGGAGCTGTACGAGCAGTATGCCAGGAATCCCGACACCGTGCCGGAGGCCTGGCGACACTTCTTCGCGCTAGGTCCAGAAGAGACCGCGCGCGCGGGACTCCTCGTGCCCGAGGGGCTTTCCTCCAACGGTGGGCAGACGGGTACAGACGCTCCCGCGGCCACCGCGACCGTTCGGACCGAGCCTCAGGTGGAGAGACGAACGGAAGGGGACGGACGTATGGCGCGGCTGGTCCCCGCGGGCTGCATCGCCGCCTCGATCGTGCAAGCATACCGGGACCACGGACACATGCTCGCCAAAGTGGATCCCCTGGGGAGTGCCCCCCCCGGTCATCCTCAGCTCGATCCCAAATTCTTCGGCACCTCAATGGAGGAGTTGGACCAGATCCCCGCCTCGGTGGTAATGCGCGAGGGTGTGCGACCGGGGGAGACAGTGGCTGCCGCGCTGCGCCGGTTGGGCAACACCTACTCAGGCTACATCGGCTACGAGTTTGAGCACTTGGAAGATCCCGAGCGGGTACGGTGGCTGTGGGAGCAAGTCGAGTCGGGGGTGCACACTGCCCCCCTGCCCCCCGACGAGCAAGCGCTCCTGCTGAAGCGACTAACCGAGGTGGAAGGTTTCGAGCAGTTTTTACACCGGGCCTACCTCGGGCAGAAACGCTTCTCGATCGAGGGGACCGACATGCTGGTCCCGATGCTGGACCTCGCCCTCTCGGAGGCGTCTAAGGACGGGTGCCGCGCGGTCTTGTTAGGAATGGCTCACCGTGGACGATTGAACGTGCTGCGCCATATAATCGGCATCAGCCCCAGAGCCATTCTACGAACGTTCGGGGAGGTCAAGGCAAGAGACGGTGTGCTCGCGGTGGCGGGCACGGGTGACGTGAAGTATCACCACGGAGCCGAGGGTGAGATACGGCTCCCCGATGGCTCGGTCATCCAGGTACTGGTGGCCCCGAACCCCAGCCATCTGGAGTTCGTGAACCCGGTCGTGACCGGGATGACCCGTGCCATACAGCACGGTGGTGAGGGTAGGCACAACCACCAGGACATAGCCGCCGTCGCACCGGTGCTGATCCATGGCGACGCCTCGTTCGCTGGCGAAGGCATCGTGGCCGAGACGCTCAACCTTGGACGGCTCGATGGTTACACCGTCGGCGGCACGATCCACATCATCACCAACAATCAGGTAGGCTTCACCACCAATCCTTCCCAGGCCCGCTCCACCCGCTACGCCAGTGACGTGGCCAAGGGATACGATTTCCCCATCATCCACGCGAACGCGGACCGACCCGAGGAGTGCCTCGCTGCGGTACGGTTGGCGATGGCCTACCGTGCCGAGTACCGTGACGACGTGGTCATAGATCTGGTGGGCTATCGGCGGCACGGCCACAACGAGGGTGATGAGCCCTCGTACACACAACCGGTCCTGTACGCAAAAATCTCCGCACACCCGACCGTGCGCACGCTGTACGCACGGCGGTTGGCCGAGCAGGGCATCGTAGACCCTCCAAAGGCAAAGGCCATGGCTGACCACGTGGTCCAAGAACTCCGCCAAGTGCAAGACAGCCTCGACGAGGAGGCCAGCGCTCCCGCAGCGGCAGACGAGGACAGCTTCTCGGATCGGCAGGTCGCCGTCGCCCCCCAACTCGACACACGGGTTCCGCTTGAGACACTAGTCGACCTGAACGAGGCCATACTTACCTGGCCCGACACGTTTGAGGTTCACCCAAAGCTGGCACGTGCACTGGTAGAGAGGCGCGAGGACTTCCAGGCTGATACCCGCATCGAGTGGGCACACGCCGAGACGCTGGCCTTCGGGTCGCTCCTGCGCGAAGGCTACGTGATTCGCTTGACGGGACAGGACACACAGCGGGGTACGTTCAGTCAGCGCCACCTAGTGCTGCACGACCACCGCACGGGGGCTGTCTTCTCGCCGCTCGACCACGTCGGCAAGGGTCGCTTCGAGGTGATAGACTCGCCGCTCTCGGAAACCGCCGTGTTGGGCTTCGAATACGGTTATAGCGTCGCCACCGACAAGGACTTAGTCCTTTGGGAGTGTCAGTTCGGGGATTTCGTGAACGTCGCCCAGGTGATAGTCGATCAGTTCGTGGCGTCAGGCCGAGAGAAGTGGGGCCAACTGGCCAACATCGGGCTGCTGCTACCGCACGGACACGAGGGTCAGGGCCCGGACCACTCCTCGGCGCGCCTCGAGCGATTCCTTCTGCTCTGTGCCGAAGACAACTTGCGGGTCGTATACCCGACCACCCCAGCGCAGTATTTCCATCTGCTCCGCCGCCAGGCCCACGCGCGCCCTGAGCGACCGATGGTGGTGATGACCCCCAAGAGCCTGCTCAGGCTCCCAGCCGCAGCCTCTCAAGTGCACGAACTTGCGGACGGTACCTTCCATCCGGTCCTAGACGATCCAAATACGGCAGAACGCCGAGGAGAAATCACCCGGCTGCTACTGTGCACTGGTAAATTTTACTACGATCTCCAGTCCCATCCCGCGCGTGCGGAGGTGCCACAAGTGGCGGTGGCTCGCTTGGAGGAGCTCTATCCTTTCCCATCCACACTCCTCGAAAAACTCGTCGCCATCTATCCGAAGCTTGAGGAGGTGGTTTGGGTGCAGGAGGAACCGCGCAATATGGGCGCCCTGACGTACGTGGGTCCGCAGCTCCGCGCGGTGGTCCCCCGCCAAGTACCCCTGCGCTACGTGGCGCGGCCCGAGCGGGCCAGCACTGCCGAAGGCAAACACGGGGACCACCAGAAGGAGCAGGACCGGGTCGCCCGGGAAGCGCTCTCGTCCGTTTGGGCGGGCGCCAACGAAGGCTAGGCGACCGAGGTCGTTCTCAGACCATGCGCATTCCCCTCACGCTCGACCGCCCTCTCGTCTTCCTTGACCTGGAAACCACCGGCCTGTCCGTCTCCCAGGACCGCATCATCGAGTTGGCCATCATCAAGGTCATGCCGCAGGGAGATGTGCTCGAGCGGGTGCGCCGCTTCAACCCGGGTATGCCGATCCCTGCCGCAGCAACCGCTGTTCACGGTATCACCGACGAAGATATCCGCGACGAAGCATCGTTCGCGCAGCGCGCGCGGTCATTAGCTAGCTTGCTAGACGATTGTGACCTGGCCGGTTTCAATGTTCGCCGATTCGACCTGCCCATGTTGGTGGTAGAATTCCGGCGGGCAGGCCTGGCCTTCGACCTAGAGGGGCGCCGCGTCGTCGACGTCCAGGCCATCTTCCACCACGAGGAACGTCGCGACCTGTCGGCAGCAGCGCACTTTTATCTTGGTAGAGAGCATCCCGAAGCCCATTCGGCGCTTGGCGACATCCGCACGTCCGCCGCCGTATTGTCCGCACAGCTCGCGCGCTACGACCATTTGCCAAAGGACCTGACTGGACTCCACCAGTATTGTGACGAGTATATGCCCATCGAGTCCGAACTGGAGCGCTGGTTCCAGAGCGAGAGCGACGGGGCCCGAGTTTTCCGGCGTGGCAAGCATCGGGGCCGCTCGCTCGCCGAGGTGGCCGCTCACGAACCAGACTACCTGTTGTGGATGCTCGGTGCCGAAGAGATGGACGGTGAGGTACTCGACGTCGTACGCGCAGAGCTTCGCATCCAGACTCGCGACTCGGCACCCCCCGACTGAACGGCCCACCACCTGTTTCCTTGACGCCCTCACCTGAGCGGCATTCCTTCCCTGACTGAGCCCGCGCTCCCCGCGGGGACCCAACCTACTCGGACTGAGGCACATGTTATTCTACACCCACTCTGGCCTCCGCTATCTGGTGCTCCTGGTCGGCGTGCTGACCCTGGGTTACGCCTGTTACGGTGTCGTGACGGGACGCACATACGATCGCACCATGTTACGGCTGGCCCGCACGTTCGCCGGCCTCACCCACTTCCAGCTGCTGCTCGGACTAGTGCTCCTATTTGCCCAGCGGTTCTATCCCGCCCTCATCGGTCACATCATACCGATGGTGTTTGCGGCAGCGGCGGCAACAGTGGTTCCCGCGGTGATGCGGAGACGGGAGCCCGCCGCGCGCACCTGGATTCCCCACGTGGTGACGACCCTGTTGGCGCTCGCCCTGATGGTGGCCGGGATCTTCGCGATCGGGCGCTCCCCTCTGGGCATGTCTGGCCAATAGTGTGACCGGCCGCGACCGAGCCCCTGGGTCGGGGTACGAGGCTATCCATCTCCGGGAACTGACACGCTACCCACCGCCAGCTAATCCTTCTTGGATATGACCTCGACCCGTGACCCCGGCTCGACGTACGCCATCGCGTCGTCAAACTGACTCCGGTACAGGCGCGCGTACACCTCGCTCCGACCGAGCAGTTCGCTGTGCGTGCCATGATCCTCAATGAATCCACCCTCGAGCACAAGGATTCGGTCGGCACGAATCACAGTGGAGAGCCGATGGGCTATCACCAAGGTGGTGCACCGCGACATGAGTCGCTCGAGGGCATCCTGTACCAGGCGCTCGCTCTCTGCGTCCAGACTGCTTGACGCCTCGTCCAGGATGAGAAGGCGGGGCCGCTTGAGCATAACCCGGGCGATCGCGATGCGCTGCCGTTGCCCAGCGGACAGGGTCACACCACGTTCCCCGACGAGCTCGTCGTAACCCTTGGGAAGCCCTGAGACGAAGTCGTGTGCGTACGCTGCCCGAGCGGCTTCGATCATCTCCATTTCCGACGCTTCGGCGTTGCCGTAAAGAAGGTTTTCACGCACGCTGCCGGCAAACAGCATAGGCTCCTGAGGAACAATCCCGATGGCGCGGCGCAGGTCCTCGAGCTGCACCTCACGTACGTCATTCCCATCCACACACACCAGACCCTTCTGGGCGTCGAAGAAACGGGGTAGCAGCGAAACCAGTGTGCTCTTGCCCGCACCCGAGCTTCCTACAAGGGCGACCGTGCTTCCTTCACGGATGTCGGCATCTATCCCCTTTAGCACCCACGGCTGGCCCTCACCGTAGCGGAACCACACGTCCTGGTATCGTACGACCCCTCGCACGGGCTCAGGCAGAGGGCGAGCGTTCCCGTGCTCGATCAACTCGTGCGGATGATCGAGCAGCTCGAAGATGCGTTGAGCGGCTCCCGCCGATTCCTGGAGCTGACTCCAAAAACCCGCCAACGACGTGATCGCACCAGAGATCGTGACCGCGTAGAGGAGAAACGCGACCAGCGTGCCCGGCGTGAGCGCGCCCGCGAGCACCAACCGACCACCCTCCCAAAGCACCAGCACGACAGCCCCGAACGCAGTGAAGGTGACCACGCCCGTGAGCGAGGCGCGTTCGAGGCCCCGCGTGAGCCCCAAGTCGCGGGTCTTGTTGATGTCGACCGCAAAGCGCTCAGCCTCCCACGCTTCGCGGGTGAAGCTCTGCACCACCCGAATCTGCGTGAACACCTGCTCGGCACGGGCGATCGCTACAGCGAGCGTGTCCTGAATACTGGTGGAGACTCTGCGCACCCTGCGGCCGAAGAGCCACCCCATCAGAATTGCTAACGGTATCGCGGTCAGGGTGACCAGCGTGAGGCGTGGGTTGGTCAAGGTGACCAAGGTGAGTGCCCCTATCAGGAAGAGACCCTGCCGCAGCAGCTCAGGGACGCCGAACCGGAGCACCTGCTGGATCATAGCGGGATCGGCTGCGAGTCGGCTGGACAGCTCGCCTACACGACGCATTGAGAAGAACCCCGGAGGCTGCAGCGCCAGGTGCCCGAACAGATCCTTGCGGAGATCGGCGATCACCCGCTCCGACACCCCCGCCATCAGGTAGCTCTGCCCAAAATTGATGACCGCTTGGAACGCGAACAACAGGAGCAGTCCCAGCGCCACCCGGTTGAGCCTCGCTCCGTTCGCGGCCAGGAACGCAGCGTCCAGCAGCTGCCGCACGACCAAGGGGAAGGCCAGCCCCACTGCGGTGCTCACAACCAGCATGACCAAGGTCACTAGGAGCTGGCCACGGTAGGGACGCACCCGGGGGACCAGACGCCGTAGGAATCCGACGGCCTTGCGTGGGCTCAAGCGCTGGGAGGCCATGTGAGAAATGTAGCGGGGGACAGCGTCGCATGAGCCTCGCGCCGCTAGGAAGCACGATCTACGTGGTTATGTTTCCCGGCCATGATCACCCCGCAGCACCACCTCGCGTTCGTCGTCAGTGCCGTCTGGACGCTCCTCCTCATCTTTCTCGGGGGCATCGTCCACGCCACCGAATCGAGTCTCGCCTGCCCAGATTGGCCCACCTGTTTCGGCACGATGGTTCCGGTCATGGTGGGCGGTATCTTCTGGGAACACCTACATCGGCTGGTGGCTGGCGGGCTGATTCTAATGTGGCTACTGACCGGGTGGCTGGTACGCCAAGAGAGCGGTCCGGCCAGGGTCCGGCGAGGCTGGGTGACAGGTCTAGTGCTCCTTCTCGTCCAGGCGGTGTTCGGCGGGATCACCGTACTGCTGCGCCTCCCGCCATCCATCTCCACGGCCCACCTGACTCTCGCATTCCTTTTCCTCGGTCTCGCGGTCGCGCTCGCGGTAGAGACTTCGCCGGACCGCACCGACGCTAGGACCCACTCATCCCTCCGATCCACCCTGCACCGCTGGGGAACAGCCGCCTCGGGGTTCGTGCTTGCGCAGTCGGTACTCGGCGGGCTAGTGCGCCACCTGGATGCCGGTATGGCATGCCCAGACCTCCCCCTATGCTTCGGCCAGCTGGTGCCGCCGCTCGAGCAACCGCTCGTGGCGCTGAATTTTTTTCACCGGGTGATCGCGTTGGTCACGGGGATCTTCGTGATCGCCACCGCACTCACAGTCCTGCGTAGCCCCGCTCGGGGTCAGCTTCGGCGCCTGGCCTGGGGTGCGATTTCAGTCCTGTTGCTCCAGGTCGCGCTGGGCGTGGTGGCGGTCGCCACCAAACTGGGGGTGGCACCGGTGTCACTCCACACGCTCGGCGCGGCATCGCTTTTCGCTGCCACCGTGGCGCTAGCCGCGTGGGGGAGGCCGATCGCCGAACCAGCGCCTGCGGCCGTCGCCTGAGCGTCGTCGCGCTAGGAAACCTGATCCCCCGGGTCAACACCGGGTTCAGCTTCACCCGCTTCACGTTGCTCCTGGACAGGCTGATATTCGTCAGGAAGAGGGATCTAAACAGCCAGCGCCACGCCATGACCGGCGCGACCTGGATGTCATCCCTCTCCCTGGTTTCCTACCTGGCTCGCGTGGCCCTCACCGGCACCCACAGCTCCGCTGCAACAGACCGTGCCAGTGCGCAGCCTGCCTGGGCATCATCCTCTATCACGTGCACGGATGCCTGTGACGCCCGGTAGCCGGGGCACAGGCACAACTCGAGGCCGCGCGCTCACAGTAGGCTACCTCAAGGTAGCCGGGGCTGCGGTGCTCTGGGGCTCGTCCGGGGTCTTTGCCGACGCGTTGGTGACGATGGAGATGCCCCCCGAAAGTATCGCGTTGCTGCGGCCGGTGGTGGGTGGCGCGGCACTTCTCTTGGGCGCAGCGCTCGTCCGCCGGGAGGCGCTCCTCCCGGACTGGCAAGGCTTCGTTCTACTCGCTGGCGTGGGTGGGATCGTCACGGCGCTTTTCCAAGTCGCCTACCTCATGTCCTTCGCCACCGCCGGTGTGCCCACCACGGTGGCGCTCCTCTACCTAGCTCCCGCCTTCGTGCTTGCTGCCTCCGGGCCACTCCTTGGCGAGTGGCCCAGCCCCGTACAGATCGCGCTGGGCGCGCTTTCGATCGCGGGCGTATGGCTCATGGTGACCGGGGTGAGAGAAGTGTCCGCAGAATGGACCGCAACCGGAGTGGGGTGGGGCCTCCTAGCCGGCGCCACGTACGCCTCCTACACCATCCTCGGTCGGTACGCCACCCCTCGCCACGGTTCGACCGCGACTGTCCTCCACTCCACGGTCAGCGCATGTGTCCTGCTCGCCTTGGCCCTTCCTCTCTCAGGTCACTCGGTGGTGTTGCCCTCGACCGGCCAGGCCTGGGTCTTGTTGGTCATGTTCGGGCTCCTCACCATGGCTCTGGCCACATCACTCTACTACGACGCCTTGGGACGGATCGAGGCGGGCCGGGCGGCTACCGCTTCCACCTTGGAGCCAGTGGCAGCGGTTGTGCTAGCTACCTTCTTGCTGGACGAGGGTCTGAAACCCCGTGGCTGGGCCGGGTTGGTGATGGTCGTGACCGGGGTTGCCGGCGGCTATGCGATAGCCGCTAGCAGAGCCAGGCGGGATACCCACACAGATCAGGATGGCTAGAAGACCGTTGCACACCGACAGAGGGCTCCTCTATCCTGCTGTCCCCATTCCTCATCGGGCCAGACCGTAGCGCCATGGAAGACCGCGAACACCTCGAGCGGGTGCTCCGCTCAAGCGGAGATTGGGCCAATAACCCCGGACCGGACGAGATGCGAGACCTCATCCGGGGAACAGATTACATCGCGGTCGTCGGAATGTCTCGCGACCCCATGAAGCCGGCACGCCGGGTCCCCTCTTACCTGACCGCGATGGGTGCCCGCGTCATCCCTATTAATCCACTTGCCGGGCGAATGCTTGGAACACCGGCGAGGAAATCGCTCGAGGACGTGCCCGAACCGGTGGACATGGTCAAGATATTCCGGCCGTCCAATCAGGTGGCTCCCTTCATCCGGTCGGCGGCCGCACGCCCGGAGTGCCCGGCAATCTGGCTCCCAGAAGGAGTCAGGGACGACGTCGCGACGGCCGAGGCCAGAACCGCCGGGCTCGTCGTCATACAGGACCTGTGCATTTACCGAGTGCACCGTGCGATGGGCGGCTCGCTACGCAAGGCGTGGCGCACCCGCTGACGGTCACGGTTCGAGCTGCGCCACTACCCAGCCAACGTGTTCAGCAGGCTTCACCTTGCGCCATAGGCCGATCACCCGGCCTGCCTCGTCGATCAAGAAACTGCTGCGCACGATTCCGAGCGCCTTGACCCCGAAGTTCACCTTCTCCCTCCACACCCCATAAGCTTCCGCGACCTCGTGGTCGACATCCGCGAGCAGCGGAAAAGTGAGATTGAATTTCTTGCGGAAGCGTACGTGCGACGCGACCGAGTCGGGCGAAACGCCGAGCACCAGGACACCCATCTCGGCGAGCGTCGCAACCTCGTCACGCAGGTCGCAAGCCTGGATGGTGCACCCCGGCGTATCGTCCTTGGGATAGAAGTAGAGTAGGACCTTCTTGCCGCGGAGGTCGGAAAGCGAGACCTCCGTTCCATCGTCAGCGAGAAGAGTGAAGTCGGGCGCGAGCGATCCTTTTTCTACCATGACAGTGCCCTTAACCTGTTCCGGGTTCGGGATTGAAAATGAGCCGGTGTGCTTCGTCCGGCACCCGCTCCTCCGCAAAGACCGTCCAGCGGCAGAGTGCATCCTGACGGGATTCACACAGGGAGTGGACGACCGTGGCGCGGCGCCCACGGTAGCGCTGGAGCACCACCTGGCAGAACCCGGTCAGGAAGTGGCACGCGGCTCCACCCGGATCAGCGTTGACAAACAGGTGGGTACGTGCCTCCAGCATGAACGGGCCCGCTGCGAAGCCCCCGACCCGCCGTCCGAATAGCCTGACCAGACGTTTGCGCACCCGCCTCCGGGCCAAGCTGAAACCCCAGGAGCGCGGCAACCCGCCTCGCCATCCCGGAGGACGGTCATCCCCTGCCAGGATAGAACCCGCTTGGTAGAACACATCATCCGAGTCGGACCGGCGAACCACAAGCCGCACTAAGTCCCTGAATTCGTCGTCGCTGATACGACCACCGCTGTCGGCTTCCTCGTGATATCGGCGGATCTGACGGTCGATCACGCCGGAGAGACCCAGACGGCGTGGCATCGTGTGTGACGGATTCTCTGATTCGAGTACCTCGGTCGGGGCATCCTGGCAGCGTATCACCTCGAGCAGTGTGAGGGCCACCAAAGCCGAGATGCGGAGAGGCAACTCTCCCGCGGCCGGCTCGGTCACCCGCGAATATTCCAAGTCCTGGACATAGCATGCAATCTCGCCGCGCACGCGGGCAGTGGGCAACGCCCGCCCCAACGGGGTCCACCGAGTGGGTATCTTGCCGAAACGTACCAAATTGAGAGTGGCAACCCGCCCCCCAGGGCGATTATTGAAGGGTAACAGAGAGCGCGGGAGACGAAGTAACCTGCGAGGCCACCCTGCGGCTTGCCTCGGAGCTGCTTCGCCCTCCCACGCTCTTTTTTCTTAGGGCCTTCCAGACCCCCGCCCACAAGTCCAGCAGGGGCACTGAGCGCCAGATTGGCAGATAGGACCGGCCCGATGGCGGCGAAACAGCGCCGGGCCATGCTTGGGGTCGCACGTGCTGCTGACCTGGAAGGGGGAAGGGCTTGTGCAGAGAAACCCCCCCACCCCATCTTCCGTGGCAAATGTAAGGTCGACAACATCATGACCATTTCGCAGAGAGCGTCGGGGTAGATACCGCCAGTCGCAGGAACGTCCATTTTTTGTTTCTCTGCGCCAGGCTGCGAATGGATCCTGCGACGAATAGAAAGGACAGTTCATGGTCAAGCCCAACCCCGATCGAGAGGCGGCCGAACACGCGCTCACCGACCTGGCGGACGAGGAACTGGTCACGTCCCACCTGGCCGGTCGGCCGGGAGCGTTTCAGGAGTTGTACGACCGCTACCGCGACCGCCTGATCCACTTTATCACGCGCAAGACCGGCGACCCGGATCGCGCTCAGGATCTGGTCCAAGAAGCTTTCATCCGGGTGACCCGACACCTGCACCGCTTCGATACGTCAAAGAAATTTTCGACGTGGGTCTATACAATTGCAAGCAACCTTTCGAAGAACGAGCTGAGGAATCGTTCGCGCAGCCCACTCGTCCTCTTTCAGCGACTCACGAACAACTGGGACGACGATCATCGACCTCTCCAGTTCGAGGATTTCTCGATGCGTCCCGACGATCTCTTCCGGAAACGCTATCTGCGCCGCCTGGTCGAGGACACGGTAAAAGAGCTGCCCGAACATCACAGGCTGGTGTTCCGCCTGCGCGAACTCGAAGGTAAGAGCTACGAGGAAATCAGCGAGATCACGGGCGTTAATCTCGGCACCGTGAAAAGCCGGTTGCACCGGGCACGCAACTCGTTCGCCCAACGGATCGAGCCCTTCCTGAACTGAAGGTCCCGTCAATCAGGGAGAAATGGGGTTCGGATGGCGATCGCTGTCTGGACCCCTCTGGTTACCTGCATCTCACGCACGTTCGAATTACCTTCCGAGCCATGTTCGATAACCTACGCGATGCCTTTCGCCAGGCGATCGCGAACTTCAATGAAGAACTCGCCCGAGAAGAAGTGCCCGGGACGGTGGATCATCTCTTTCTAGGGATGAAAAACGAGCTCGCCGACGCCAAGAGGCACCTCGCCGCGCTCGAGAAGCAGATCGAGCACACTCGAATCCAAGTCAAGCATGACAGAGACGAAGAGGTAACGTGCCGGCGCCGTGGAGACATAGCCCGCAAGGTGAGCGACGAAGAGACCGCACGCATCGCCTCCGAATACGCGATGCGCTACGAGCGACGACGAGCAGTGCTAGAGCGGAAGATCGTGGCGCTGGACGACGAACGCGTGATTCGGGCCAGCGAGCTGCAGGAGATGGCCGAACGACTTAGCGAGGCACAGGACAAGCGCGACACGCTTGCGGACGCAGCCGGCTCGAGAAACGGCGACGAGATGACCCGTGCTGCTGACGATCTATTCGACAAACTCGACCGCATGGCGGGCGAGATGACTGACCCGGGAGCGGGCTCCCGCCAGTCCCACGCGATGGAGATGGACGCCATCGATCAAGAGCTCAGGGACCTACGCGTCGATCCGTGGGCTCAGGGCCAAGAGAGCAAGATGGACCCGGATCCCACCTTAGAGGAGCTCAAGCGCAAGATGCGGCGAGAGTAGCTACCCCCCGTCACCCGCCTCATTGGCGAAGCCCCAGAAGAAGAGTGGCCCCGCGCACTCCCCCACCAAAAAAGGGAGTCAAAGGTGTGGGGTGGTCGGGGAACGGGGCGGTCCCTAGATTGGGCCGTTTCCGGCCCACTCGCCGGCCTTGGACTCACCCACACGCACAGCGCCATGCAGAACTGGATTGGCATCGGGATCTGGATCGTCGTAGGCGTCCTCATCGCCATGGTCATGAAGGCATTGATCAAACGCCCCGAGGAGAGCGAGGGACACACCGTGGTCCTGGCCGCGCTGGGAGCCTTCGGCGCATTGATCGGGGGAATGCTCGGTGTCGGCCTCGGGGAATTCTTCGACCCACGCGCTCTGAGTCTAAGCGGGACGGTGGGCGCGGTCGTGTTCGCCACGTTCATCTCGTGGCTGTATCGCTGGGGGATCCGCACCCTCATCTAGCATGGGTGACGCGCTGAAGTACGCCACACGAGAAAGAGCGCGCTTCCAGAGCGAATTGTTCGATTTCCTCCGCATCCCCTCGGTCAGCGCCAAGAGCGAGCACGACGTCGACACCCGCCGCGCCGCGACCTGGCTGGCCGAGAACCTGTCGCGGTCAGGGCTCGACGTAGAGGTGCTGGAAACGCCCAAGCACCCGGTAGTACTCGGGGAATGGCGTGGTGCAGGGGCAGACGCGCCCACGGTTCTGATCTACGGCCATTACGATGTGCAGCCCGCCGACCCCCTAGGGGAATGGAGCTCTCCACCGTTTGATCCCGAGGTGCGGGACGGCAAGGTCTTCGCCCGTGGCTCGGCGGACGACAAGGGCCAGATTTTCATGCACGTGAAGGCACTCGAGGCCGCCCTTGCCGATGGCCGCATCCTGCCCGTCAATATCGTAGTGTTGGCCGAAGGCGAGGAGGAGATCGGGTCCCCTTCCCTGGTGCCGTTCGTCGAGAAATACAAGCAACGCCTAGCGGCGGACGTCGTAGTGATCAGCGATTCAGCAATGTTCCAGGAGGGCCTTCCGTCGCTGCTCTTCTCGCTGCGCGGCCTCGCCTATTTCGAGCTCAAGGCGCGCGCAGCTAAGACCGACCTCCATTCGGGCGCCTACGGCGGCGCCATTCCCAATCCGGGCACCGCACTCGCGCGCATCATCGCGAGCTTCCACGAAGCTGACGGCCGCATCGCTATCAAGGGCTTTTACGACGATGTACTCGAGTGGGACGACCAGACACGAGCGCAGATCTCGAACCTCCCTTTCGACGAGGACGACTTTCGCCGGAACGTAGAGGCAACCGCACTCGCCGGGGAAAGTGGGTGGTCCGTCTTGGAGCGGCTGTGGATTCGCCCGACCTGTGAGGTAAACGGATTCCTGACGGGTTATACCGGTGAAGGCGCCAAGACTGTGCTCCCCGCCAGGGCGATGGCCAAGGTGAGCTTCCGCCTGGTGCCCGATCAGCGGCCCGAGAGGGTGCGCAAACTTTTGCAGGCGCACCTAGCCGAAGTCACCCCTCCTGGGATCGAGCTCGAGTTGCTCGAGCACCACGGCGGGCTGCCATGGAAGTCCGACGTAGGCGGACGCTTGTTAGAGGCCGCGGCCACTGCACTCGAGGAAGCTTTCGGGACCCGGCCAGTGCTGGCTGGAGAGGGCGGCTCCATCCCAATCGTGGTCGAGTTCGAACGCATTCTGGGGTCGCCGGCGCTACTGGTGGGGTTCGCGCTGCCGGGCGCCAACATGCACGCACCTGACGAATGGTTTCCGCTCGAACATTTCGAGAAAGGAATCGGCGCGCTGGTGCGGCTATACGGGGAACTCGGGAAGAAATAGCGGGGTCAGTTACCCACCATAGCGGCCGCGCGCAGCAGCGCGCGCGCCTTGGTGAGCGATTCCTCGTACTCCGTGGGAGGATCCGAGTCGAGCACGATCCCCGCGCCCGCCTGCACGTAGGCTCGCCCTCCTGTCACTGCCACCGTACGGATCGTAATCGCGGTGTCCATGCTCATGCCACCCCACCCGAAGTGGCCCACCGCTCCCGCGTAGGTACAGCGCTTGACCGGTTCCAACTCATCGATGATCTCCATCGCCCGGATCTTGGGTGCACCCGACACTGTCCCAGCTGGGAAGCAGGCACGGAACGCGTCGATGGCGCTGAGCCCTTGCCGGAGCTTGCCCTCGACCTGGCTCACCAAGTGCATCACGTGGGAATACCGCTCGACCACCATTAGGTCGGGAATGCGAACACTCCCGTACTCCGCCACCCGGCCCACGTCATTGCGTCCCAAGTCCACGAGCATGCGGTGCTCGGCCAATTCTTTCTCGTCGGCAGCGAGCTCTGCGGCAAGCGCACGATCTTCTTCGGGGGTCTTGCCGCGGGGGCGCGTGCCCGCGATCGGGCGCACGGTGACAACTCCGTCCTCGAGCCGCACCAGAACCTCGGGTGACGAACCCACCATGGTGAGCCCGTCCATCTCCAGGAAGAAGAGATAGGGAGACGGGTTGAGCGATCGAAGAGCCCGGTACAGATCGAATGGACTCGCCCTTAGGTCCATACCGAGGCGTTGGGACAGCACCACCTGAAACGCATCGCCAGCACGAATGTACTCACGGATACGTTCGACCCCGACTTCGAACTCTGCACGCGTGCTGCTCGAAGTGAACGGCGGGTCTGATGCCGGCTCGGCCTTGAGTTCGAGAGGACAGGGTGTCGGCTCGTCCGCCAGCCGCTGGATCAACAACGCCGTGCGCTCGGCCGCCGCGTCGTACGCGCGGCGGAGCTCGACCCCGTTCATCTCTGGATCGACGGGAACCGCAGCGATCGCCATCGCCCGGCCCCTCAGGTTATCAATCGCCAACACAACGTCGGTGAAAACTAGGAGCGCATCGGGGATCCCCAGATCGTCCGGCGGTGAATTCGGCAGCCGCTCGATCTGGCGCACCACGTCGTACCCGAAGTAGCCTACGGCTCCACCCCACAGGCGGGGCAGCCCGGGCACCTCTGCTGGACGGCGCGCGCGCAGACGCGCGTCCAGGTCGGCGAGCGGGTCTACAGCCGGAATGTCTTTCCACCCTCCATCGGGCGTCCACCATGACACCTGACTGTTGCGCAAACGCCAGGCTCCCGACGGTTTGGTTCCCAGGAAGGTGTAGCGGGCCCACTGCTCGCCCCCCACTACGGACTCGAGTAGGAAACCGAACGGGGGTTCGACTAGCTTTGCGTACGCTGTGACCGCCGTGTCGACGTCCAAGAGGAATTCTCTCCACACGGGGACGACGCCGGCGTCTGCGGCCATCGCCTGGAATTCGTCGAAGGACGAAGAGAGCTGCATGAGGGACCGATGAGGGAGTCTATCAAAGTGCCAGTGAGCCCACGAACTTCCCCGGAGGCAGAGCCCGCGTCAACCGACGCCCTCCCCGTGCTCGCCGTGGACACGGGCGGCACGTTTACCGACCTCCTCCTACTTGACGGCGGACGGCTGCAGGCTCTCAAGGTCCCGTCGACCCCGGCCGACCCGGCCGAGGCCGTGCTCACCGGGATCCGCACGCTGGTCGGTGGGAGCCGTCCCTTCCTCCTTCTCCACGGCTCGACCGTCGCCACGAACGCGCTGCTCGAGCGGAAAGGCGCCAGGGTCGCATTGGTCACCAACCGAGATTTCGAGGACGTCATCGAAATCGGCCGGCAGAACCGCCCCCAGTTGTACACGCTCGTGGGACACCGGTTGCCGCCCCTAGTGGACCGGGAGCACCGCTTCGGCATCGCGGGGCGGCTGGGTCCCGATGGAGGGGAGATCGATCCTCTCGACCCCGCCGAGCTGAAGGACCTGGCGGCACGCGTGCGTGGCGCCCAAGCGCTCGCGGTGATGCTCCTCCACTCGTACGCTGATCCCGCCCACGAAAATCGGGTGGTGGAAGCGCTCGCCCCTGTCGGCGTCCCCGTCTCCGTGTCCTCGGCGCTGCTCCCCGAGTACCGAGAGTACGAGCGAGTATCGACCACAGTCGTGAACGCGTACGTAGCGCCCAGCGTGTCGGGCTATCTGGATCGACTCGCTCGCGAATCGGGCGCGCGCCTCGTGAGAGTCATGGGCTCGAATGGCGGCGCGATCCCCGTCGAGCGAGCGACCAAGGAACCGGTGCACACCGTGCTCTCCGGGCCATCCGGAGGGGTGGTGGGTGCGCTCGCATGGGCACAGCGCGCTGGACACGATCGCATCGTTTCGTTCGACATGGGGGGCACCTCGACTGACGTCTCGCTGTGCCCGGGTCGTCCGCTGCACACCCGCGAATTCGAGATCGGCGGCGCCCCGGTCGCCGTACCCGTGATCGACATCCACACGGTGGGTGCCGGGGGGGGATCGCTCGCTCGGGTCGATCCTGGAGGAGCGCTCCGGGTGGGACCGGTGAGCGCCGGGGCTGACCCGGGACCGATAAGCTGTGGTCGAGGAGGCACTGGGGTGACCGTCACCGACGCCCACGTCTGGCTAGGCCGCCTGCCCGTGGATGCACTCCTAGGCGGAGAACGGTGCCTTGACCGGGACGCGGTCGAACCAGCGCTCACCACCCTCGCCGACGCGCTCGGCGGGTCACTGGCGGAGACCGCCGAGGGCGTGCTCGCGGTAGCCGATTCCTCGATGGAGCGCGCCCTCCGGGTGATCTCCGTCGAGCGCGGCTACGACACGCGTGATCTCGCGCTGGTCGCGTTCGGCGGAGCGGGGGGCCTGCACGCGGCCGAACTCGCCGCGCGCATCGGGGCTGCCCACGTACTAGTGCCGCCCCACCCCGGGCTCCTCTCGGCGTACGGCATGCTCGCCGCACCCATCTCCAGAGAAGCTTCGCGCACCGTGTTGATCGCCACCGACAGCACCGGCTGGGAGGAAGAGACCATGGAGGTCTTCACAGCCCTGTCCGAATCGGCGGCCACTCAACTCCAAGATGAGTTGGTTCTGTCTGACCCCCACCTTGCGCCGAGCGTCGTGACATCGCTGTGGGTAGACGCGCGCTACCGTGGGCAGAGCTTTGAGCTTAGCGTACCGGCTGATCAGTGGGTGGAGCAATTTCACCGCGCACATCGGGCACGCTACGGTTACAAACAGCAGCACACGCCGGTCGAAGCGGTCACCTTGCGAGCCATAGCCAAAGCCCCGGGACCCCCGCTGGAGATCATGGAAATCGCCCCCGCTACCGGTGAGCCGGCCGTTCAACCTCATCGTATCCGATATTCTGGCGAGGAGATCAGGGCGGGCCGGGTCTGGCGGAGCGAGCTGGCCGCCGGACACCAACTGGGTGGGCCCCTACTGGTGGCCGAATATAGCGCAACCACCTGGGTTCCCCCCGGCTGGACATTGGACGTGGACCAGTGGGGGATCCTGCATCTAGTGCCGCTGGAGGGGTGAGCTGGTCTATCTTCTTGGGATGCCTACCACCCCCAACACCGCTACCACGCCTCACGGGATTGCCGACGCCGAACACCCCCCCTACCTGTGGGCGCTCGGCGTCGGGCTGCTCGTGTTTGCACTCTACACCATAACACTAGCTCCCACGACACAGTTCTGGGACACCAGCGAATACATCGCCACCGCGCACATCCTCGGAATCCCCCACCCCCCCGGGAACCCCTTGTTCGTTCTGCTGGCAAGAAGCTGGGATATCCTGCTCTCACCCCTCCAGCTGAGCACAGCGGTGCGCATCAACCTGTTCAGCGCGTTCATGAGCGCGAGTGCGCACACACTCTGGTTCCTAGTGGTACACCACGTGCTCGGCTCCTTCAGCGACAAACGCGTGTTCCGGCTGACCGGAGCTTTGGTGGCGGTGCTCCTGAGCGCCACTGCTTTCACGGTCTGGAACCAGTCAAACGTGAACGAGAAGGTCTACACGGTCTCACTGGCTACCATCGCGCTTCTCTCATGGCTGCTGTTCCGCTGGGAAAAAAGGTTGGGCCAGGGGAAGGACGATAACCTCCTAGTTCTGATGGTTTTCATCCTTGCCCTGAGCGTCGGCAACCACCTCATGGCTTTCCTGGCAGCGCCAGCGATGCTTGTGTTCGTGCTGGTCATCCACCCGAAAGCGCTGCTCAACTGGAGGTTGTACGTGGCCGGGTTGATCGCCGGTGTGCTCGGGCTCTCGGTGCATTTGTTCTTACCGTTGCGCGCCGCCCTTGACCCACTGATCAATGAAGCCGATCCCACCTGCGAGACTTTCGGTTCGGCCGTCGTGAGCATCATCACATGGGGGAAGGCCGGATGCGTTGCACTCTCGGACGCGCTAAGCCGGAGCCAGTATGACAAACCGCCCCTTCTGCCCCGCCTGGCACCGCTCACTTCCCAGTTGGTTAACTACCTTCAGTATTTCGACTGGCAGTGGTCGCGCTCGCTGGCCGGGTCGAACGTCCTGCTCGCCCCCGTCCGGTTACCATTCACGATGGTCTTCACGGGACTCGGCCTATGGGGGGCGATCGAGCACCATAAGCGAGACCGTCCGAGCTTCTTCTATGTGCTTGCCCTCTTCAGCACCCTATCGATCGGCCTCGTTTGGTACCTGAATTTCAAGTACGGCTACTCGATCGACGCCGGCACGAACCAGCCCGGTACCCACGAGGTCCGCGAACGCGACTACTTCTTCATCGTGAGTTTCTCGGTGTGGGGACTGTGGGCCGGGCTTGGAGTCGCGGTGCTTTGGGAACAAGTGGCTGGCCGGCTGGGCAGCCTCGCGAAAGGCGCGCCTGTACTTGCGATTGCGCTCCTGCCCCTAGCGCTCAACTGGTCCTGGGCCACGCGCTCTTACGACTGGTCCACACGGGATTGGGCCTACAACCTACTCATGAGCGTTGAGCCGTACGGAATCCTCTTCACCAACGGTGATAACGACACGTTTCCACTCTGGTACGCCCAAGAGGTCGAGGGCGTGCGTAGGGACGTGACCGTGATCGTCACGTCATACCTGAACACCCCCTGGTACGCGCGCCAACTCCGGGACCTGACCACGCCCTGCATTTCTGGACAGTCGCCAGATCGGGATCCGACCCGCGTGATCTGCCAGCGCCCCTACGACGCCAGCACCCGGGCGGTCTACACGATGACCCCGGACCAACTCACGGAAGGCCAGATCGCGCTACCGCTCGACCGCCCGGTCCTGCCACCCAACCGGCCAATCTTCGATCTGGACGACGCCACAATCGAGGGGGTAATGTCGAGCTATATCATGATGGACGAAGCCCAGGCGGTAGCGGTGGGCAACGTCCAGGCACTGCTCCCAGCCGGAGGCTACCTCTATCCGTGGCACCAACTGGGGCTCACCATCATCAACCAGAGCATCGCCGGACGTCCCATCTATTTCGCGTCGAGTGGTAATGCCGCTGGTGAACTGGGTGTCCAGCCCTACCTCGTGCGGCAAGGACTGGCGTTCAAGCTCAACAACGGAGACCTGAACACCACTGCGCCCGACGGCACCGTCGCCATCATAGACACTCCGATCCGTAGGGTAACAGGCTCCTGGGTCGACGTCCCACGGACCGAGCACCTGATGGAGGAGGTGTTCGTGAACCGCTCGGATCTTCCCAACTGGGACCACTGGCCCGATCACTCCACCATAGGCATCCCCAGTTACTACTCGTGGAGCTACTACGCCTTGGCCCAGGCAGCTGCGCAGGCGAACGACGATGTGCGGCTCGAGAAGTTCCGAGAAATGGCAGACAGCTGGTCGGCGTTAGCGCGTCGCTAGGCGGATCGTGGCATCCGCTTACCGGAGTGGGCGGGGGTTCGGAAAGAGGGTTGGCCATGCGTTATCTGAAGACCACCGACGCATGGCAGGACCACGCTATGTTCGCTAAGCTGGCTGAGACGCATGTACCTACGTACCTCTCGCCAGACGTAGCCGTCGATCAGTGGTCCGGCGGCGTACAACTGGTGGATTAACCCCAATCCTGGGATACGGACCTAGGACGTTTTTCCGGCTTATTCATCAGGCCGTGGGGATCCATCGCGGCGCCTATACGAAAGGAGTGGGCTCAATGTCCAAGAAGAAGCGAGAGCGCAACCACTGGGAAGGCGACGACTCTCCGGCCGCCTCAAGGATGACCGGGTTCTACTGGCTCCTCGGTACGGTCGCCGTGCTCGGGATGAGTATCGTGGGCTATGCGGTCGTATCAAGGCCGGGTAATTCGACAGTCTCACAGCCCATCGGACTGGTTGAGCTCGACGATCCCGGTACACTGATGTCCTTGGCGAGCGGAGTCGTAAAAGGGAACGCTCAGGCTCCGATCACGATCATTGAGTTTGGCGACTTCCAGTGCCCTGTTTGCGCTGAATTCGAGCGCTTGGTAAAGCCGTTCATCGAGGCTGAGTTTGTAAACACCGGCAGAGCTAAATTCATGTTTTACGACTTCCCATTGAGCATGCATCCGAATGCCTTCCTTGCTGCGCGCGCGGCCCGTTGCGCAGATGACCAAGGGGGATTTTGGGAGTATCACGACCACCTATTTAGGAATCAGAGTCAGTGGTCCCCGATGCCGAGCCCAGCCACCATGTTCGAGGACTACGCTGAATCGGTGGGACTCGAGTCAGATGTCTTCGGGCGCTGCTTGCGGAGCGACCAGCACGCCGATGTAGTGACGGCCAACATGGCGCTCGCAACCCAGCTCCAAGCGCCTGGGACACCGACTATCTTGGTTGCGCAGGGACGTGGCGTAGGTCGCCGGATTCCGCACAATATCGAGGCTATCCGTGAGGCAGTCGCAGCACTCGAAGCAGGCAGTGCCGCGCCGCGCTGACAGTGTAGGGTTGGGAACCTACCATGTCTGACTCGAAGCGACCGGCGGTGCATTGGAACAGCGTGTACCGCTCAAGAGATTCAACGGACGTGAGCTGGTTTCAAGCGGAGCCGACATCCTCGCTTGAATTAATCGCGTCTGCGGTAACTCAGGCCGGTGCCGGCGTGCTCGACGTCGGCGGGGGAACCTCATTTCTGGCTGATCGGCTTCTTGCCCTTGGCTACAGAGTCGGCGTGATGGACATTTCAGAGGTTGCGTTGGACCAGTCAAAAGCACGCCTGGGCACTGAGGCAACCGCTGTGGAGTGGATCCACGCAGATGTCCTGAACTTCGTGCCACGTCATCCTTGGGACGTATGGCACGACCGCGCGGTTTTCCATTTCCTGACCGATCAACACGATCGACTTGCCTACAAGGCCACTCTTCTTCGGACCCTCGCATCGGATGGGGTTGCGGTGATCGCCACGTTCGGTCCGAACGCACCAGAGCGTTGCAGCGGATTGCCCACGGCACGTTATGGCCCCGACGCTCTGGCCCAAGAGTTTGGTGATGACCTGGTGTTGATCGCCGACCGCCTGGAACTGCATCGCACGCCGAGAGGTGATACTCAAGAATTCGTCTATTGTGCGTTCAAACGGGCAGCCGTGTAGTGACGATCGATGACGATCTCGCCCAACAGCTGTGAGAGGCCCTCAGGTCTCATCAGGGCACCGCTCAGGTAGGATGCATGCTGGTCATGACCGTACCAGAATCATCAGACCGGTGACATACCCACGTACTTCAGACCGCTGCCCGTGTTGAAGAGCACGACCTCCTCGTCAGGGTCGAGCGCACCCATAGCGACGAGCGCAGGCACCGCCGCCGCGACGGCGCCGCC
This sequence comes from Gemmatimonadales bacterium UBA2988, assembly GCA_002346665.1. Taxonomy (GTDB): domain Bacteria; phylum Gemmatimonadota; class Gemmatimonadetes; order Longimicrobiales; family Gaopeijiaceae; genus UBA2988. The sequence continues at coordinate 260,308 of DEAG01000028.1, read as the reverse complement.
CTCTGGCGCCGCGAAGATCCCGGTGTCAGCTCCGACCGCCTGAACCCAGTCGTACATGTCCTGGTCCCGGATCGCCACCGCAGCCCCTCCTGATTCCCGGATCGCCTTCAGAATCAGAAAGTCGCCGACCGCTCCCGGCACGCGCATCCCCGCAGCGTAAGTGACAGCATCCGCCCACGGCTCCGCCTCCGCGGCCCCACTCTCCCAGGCTCGCACCATCGGGGCGCACCCGGCGGCCTGAACTGAGAACATCTTTGGCCGCTCCGGCCCGATCCAGCCCATTCGCTCCATCTCGTCGAACGCCTTCCACATCCCGATGAGGCCGGTCCCCCCGCCAGTCGGGTAGACGATGCCGTCGGGAAGCCGGCCGCCGAGCTGTTCGAACAGTTCGTAGCCCATCGTCTTCTTGCCCTCCACCCGGTACGGTTCCTTGAGCGTAGAGAGATCGAACCAACCGTGTTTTTCCACCCCCGACCACACCTCCCGCCCGCAGTCGCTGATCAACCCATCGAGAAGCCGTAGGTTTGCGCCCAACGCCCGGATCTCGGCCAGAATCGGGGCGGGCGTATCGGTGGGCACGACCACATGGACGGGCAGCCCAGCTGCCGCGCCATACGCCGCCGCCGCGCCGCCCGCGTTGCCCGCAGACGGGATTGCGAGTTCGATAGCCCCCAACTCCTTCGCACGCGAAACGGCAAGGCACAGCCCGCGGTCCTTGAAACTCCCCGTCGGATTCTGACCCTCATCCTTTATCCAGACGCGGCTGACCCCCATACGAACAGCCAAGCGGGCCGAGTCGAGAAGGGGGGTCCACCCCTCTCCCAGGCTGACCTGGCAGGCCCGGTCCCGAACAGGGAGCACGTCCTCATAGCGCCACAGATCAGCCCTGCGCCCAGCGAGGTCGGCGGGCTGGAATCCGGGCCGGATAGCTTCGAGATCATAGCGTGCGAAATACGGCTTCCCGGCGGACGACAAACCGTGCAGGGCCTCGCTCTCGACGGTTTCGCCGGTGTACGTGCACTCGAGGTGGCTTGCACCTCGGAGGAGCTCGGACGAACGGGGCATCAGAGCGGAAGGAGCATCAGAAACGTCATCAGTGAAAGGTCGCCAAAATAGGGGTTCAGATCGAGTCGGCGGCGTCCGGCATTGTCTTCGAGACGGCGGATTGTCTCCTCACCATCGCAACGACCAACAAATCCGGAGCCGGAAGCGCCCACGAGGGCGCTTCCCCACCACCCTCGAGCCAGGTGCGGAGCACCAGTATCGAGGCCAACACTACGATGCTCCCGTTGTGCATGAGGGCACCGACTCATAATAGAGTGCATGGACAATACAGCCCATACCAGAACAAATCCGAGCCCTGAGCTGTCGACGGGGGACCAACCTACGCATAATTTCTGGCTGAAGCAGGTATTGCGCTCTATTGGTAACCAACATGAGGGGGCCCCATGCCAAGAGACTTTATAGGCTCCATCGAAGGTGAATACCGGCACTACAAGGCACTCGCCGAGGGCGCGATGGACCAGCTCAGCCCGGAGGAACTATGCTCCCACGCCATTGGATCCGAGCACTCGATCATTACTCTAGTGTGGCACATCTCGGGCAACCTGCGGTCTCGTTTCACTGAGTTCCTATCGTCGGACGGCGAGAAGTCATGGCGAGGGCGCGACTCAGAGTTCGAGTCTAGACAAACCAGCCGAGCAGGGCTCGTGCAGAAATGGGAAAACGGATGGAGCGTCCTCTTCGGCACTTTGGCGGAACTCGACGATGACGACCTGAACCGGACAGTGTCGATCCGCAGCGTGCCACTGGACGTTCACGAAGCACTTCATCGGTCATTGGCGCATGCCAGCTACCACGTCGGGCAGATCGTCTACGTGGCGAAATCCTTGCGAGGTGACGCCTGGCAGTGCCTGAGCATCCCCCCAGGCGAATCCGAAGCCTGGCGTAGCAAAGAATTTCGGAAGGAACGGCCCCGGTCGAGAGCCTGAATGCGGATCGGTAGGAGAAGGTCCCTCACGATCATTTGGGCCGGCATCATCACAAACGCGCTTGTCATCCTCCTAGGCCTTCTTACGAAGTTCGATGATCCTTCGAGAACCCGCGTCGATAACGCCCTATTCCTCCTAGGCTCGTTGGGCCTCCTGAACGCCTGGTTGATCGGCAAGGCGGCATTACTGAGAGAAAGCACCGGGGTCCGTTTGGCGCTCGGGATATTTAGTCTGCTGAGCGTCATCGCGCTCAGTCTCACGGACTTCGGCTCGCTCCGGAGAGTCGGCTGGGCGATCAAGGTCACAGGGGTAGGGATGCTGGGTTTGGTCACCACCGATATCGTCCGGCGATCCTAGCGCGAAGTGCTTGCCGACCGAATGGCCCTTCTCCATCCAACACCGGACTCAGGCCGGCTGGGCCTTGGGACTGCGCACAAGGAAACGCGTGCCTACGGCGGAATTTCCCGGAGCTAGACTACATCAAGAGCGCCCATATTGTATGGCGGCCACGCTAACACTGGCACGTAGGATAGGTAGGCGCTGAGCCCCCACCACCCCCCTTCTCCGCAACCGCCGGGGTTTTGGATCACTCCAACAGCGTTATAATGATACCCTCAGCGTGGGATTACTCCCCGCTGACCGGCCCCTCCTGTCCTTACCGACTGGGGGGGCCAGTTCTACCGTGCCTGTCCCCACGGCACGCAATCTGAATGTTTATGCACACGCGTCTGAGCAAGCCATGGCCATTATTACAGACAAGAGCGGACGCGAACCGGCAGGGCTAGCGGGCCAGCCACAGGCGCAGGGTCTGTATGACCCCCGGCACGAGCACGACTCCTGCGGCGTCGGCTTCGTGGTCAACGTAAAGGGCCAACGCTCACACGCTATCGTCCGCCAGGCACTCGAGGTCCTGATCAACCTCATACACCGCGGAGCCTGTGGCTGCGAGCCGAACACTGGGGACGGGGCCGGGATCCTGCTTCAGATACCAGACCGCTTCCTACGCAAGGCCTGCGAGCCGCTGGGCATCAACCTGCCAGACGCGAATGAGTACGGAGTCGGGATGGTCTTCCTGCCACACGATACCGAGCAACGGAAGAAGATCCAGGCTCTCGTCGAGTCGGTAGTGGTCGAGGAGGGCCAGCACCTTCTGGGTTGGCGCGACCTTCCGACCGACGATCAGGTGGTGGGCGACAGCGCGGTGTCGACCGAGCCACATTTCAGCCAAGTGTTCATCGGACGGGGGCCGGGCCTTAGCGACCAAGACCATTTCGAACGCAAGCTTTACGTGATCCGTAAGCGTGTCGCGCACTTGGTAGACACCCTCGCCGTAGAGGGCGGGGATTTATTCTACGTTCCGAGCCTCTCGTCTCGCACGGTTGTCTACAAGGGGATGCTGCGCGCCGATCAGATCGAGCCAATGTTCCCGGACCTGACCGACCCTGACGTCGAGTCCGCGCTGGCCCTCGTGCATCAGCGTTTCAGCACCAACACGTTCCCGTCGTGGCCGCTCGCGCACCCGTACCGCTATACCGCCCACAATGGGGAGATCAACACCCTCCGGGGAAACATCAACTGGATGCGGGCGCGCGAAGCGTTGTGCCGTTCGGATGTGATGGGCGAAGACCTCGCGAAGGTGTTGCCCGTTATCCGGGAAGGTGGGAGCGACTCGGCAACTTTTGACAACGTGCTCGAATTCCTCGTGATGAACGGTCGTACTCTGCCCCATGCCGTTCTCATGATGATCCCCGAACCGTGGAACGGGCATGAGTCGATGAAGGCCGACCGCAGGGCCTTCTACGAGTATCACTCCTCGCTCATGGAACCGTGGGACGGCCCCGCATCGATCGCCTTCACCGACGGCGTCGTCATAGGCGCTGTGCTCGACCGCAACGGCTTGCGCCCATCGCGCTACTACGTCACCAAAGACGACATCGTGGTCATGGCGTCCGAGGTGGGCGTGCTCGACATCCCGCCCGAGAACATTCGCTACAAGGGGCGGTTGCAACCCGGTCGCATTTTTCTGGTGGATACGGCCCAGGGACGGATCATCGACGACGAGGAGATCAAGTCGGAACTGGCGACTGAGCACCCGTACGGGGAGTGGTTGGCCCAAAACCTGGTCAAGATCGAGGACCTTCCAGAGGCTCCCCTACCCTCAGCGGACCACGAGGCGATCCTCACATACCAACTCGCCTTCGGGTACACACACGAGGACCTTCGCATTCTGCTTGCCCCTATGGCCACCAACGGGGTGGAACCGACCGGCTCGATGGGAACTGACACGGCGTTGGCTGTGCTCTCTGATCGATCACGCATGCTGTACGACTACTTCAAGCAACTCTTTGCCCAGGTCACCAACCCGCCGCTCGACGCCATCCGTGAGGAACTGGTAACCTCGATGGAGAGCACCATAGGGCCCGAGCTAAATCTGCTCCTGGCAGAACCTGCATCGTGCCGGCAGATCAACACCAAATATCCGGTGATCGACAACGCTGAGCTTGCCAAGCTCCGTCATGTGTCGGTGTCGGGCTTTAAGGCGACTACGCTCCCGACAACCTACCGGCCATCAGAGGGTAGCGGGGGCCTCGCCAACGCCGTCGATGAACTGCAGCAGCAGGCGAGCCTCGCGATCGCTGATGGCTACAACATCATAATCCTGTCCGACCGAATGATCGATCGCGACCACGCAGCCATTCCGAGTCTGCTCGCGACCGCGGCGGTCCACCACCACTTGGTGAAAGAGGGCACCCGCACACGCTGCGGGCTCGTGGTCGAGACCGGGGACGCACGTGAGGTCCACCACATGGCACTGCTCATCGGTTACGGAGCCGGGGCAGTCAACCCATGGGTAGCGTTCGAGACCCTAAAGGACATGATCAGCCAGGGGATGCTCAAGGACCTCGATCACACTAGGGCGGTGCGGAGCTATATCAAGGCGCTTAACAAAGGAATCCTCAAAGTCATGTCGAAGATGGGGATCTCCACCCTGCAAAGTTATTGCGGGGCCCAGATCTTCGAGGCGGTAGGACTCGATCAGGCCGTGGTGGATCGCTACTTCACCTGGACCGCCTCTCGGATAGGCGGGGTTGGAATGGACGTGATCGCGGAGGGTGTCCGGCGCCGCCACGAGGCAGCCTTCCCTGACCGCGTTGTGGGCCCACCCGAACTCGACTGGGGCGGTGAATACCAGTGGCGCCGCGAGGGCGAGTATCATCTGTTCAACCCCGACACGGTCTTCAAACTCCAACACGCTACCAAGGCGCGTAGGTACTCGATTTTCAAAGAGTACACGAGCCTAGTAGACGACCAGAACAAGCGTCGCGCCACGCTGCGCGGACTGTTCGACTTCACGCGGACGAGTCCACCTCTACCGCTCGAAGAAGTCGAGTCCGTGGAATCGATCCTCGCGCGTTTCCACACTGGAGCGATGTCCTATGGCTCCATCAGTCAGGAATCGCACGAGACGTTAGCCATCGCTATGAACCGAATCGGAGGCAAGTCGAACACAGGTGAAGGCGGAGAGGATCCTGCGCGATATCTGCCCGATGCCAATGGCGATTCGCGTCGCAGTGCCGTCAAACAAGTCGCTTCTGGAAGGTTCGGCGTGACCAGCGAATACCTGGCCAACTCCGATGACCTACAGATCAAGATGGCCCAGGGAGCCAAGCCCGGTGAAGGCGGACAGTTGCCTGGCTTCAAGGTCTATCCGTGGATCGCGGATGTGCGCAAGTCAACGCCGGGCGTCACACTTATTTCGCCTCCTCCTCACCATGACATTTACTCGATTGAGGACCTGGCCCAACTGATCCACGATCTGAAGAACTCGAACCCCGAGGCGCGCATCAACGTCAAACTGGTGGCTGAAATAGGCGTTGGCACGGTCGCGGCAGGTGTGTCCAAGGCGCACGCAGACGTGGTGCTAATCTCAGGCCACGACGGCGGCACAGGAGCCTCACCGCTCACGTCGATCAAACATGCGGGAGCGCCGTGGGAGCTGGGCCTGGCTGAGACCCAACAGGTGCTCGTCCTCAATAAATTGCGTGATCGAATCGTGGTCCAGGTGGACGGCCAAATGAAGACTGGCCGGGACGTCGTCATCGCCGCACTGCTGGGCGCGGAAGAGTACGGCTTCTCCACGGCTCCTTTGATCGTGATGGGGTGCATCATGATGCGCGTATGCCATCTGAATACGTGCCCAGTGGGCATCGCCACACAAGACCCAGAGCTCAGAAAGCGTTTCACCGGCAAGCCGGAATTCGTGACGACATTCTTTGAATTCGTCGCCGACGAAATCCGTGAGTACATGGCGGAACTAGGCTTCCGGAACATGGATGAGATGATCGGTCGGGTAGATCGCTTGGATTTCACTCCCGCGCTCGACCACTGGAAGGCCAAGGGTCTCGACCTCTCCTCGATCCTGACCTCTCCCGACATGCCGGACTCAGTAGCACGCCGATGCGTAGTGAGTCAGGACCACGGGCTCGACGAAGCCCTCGACAACACCCTCATTGCTAGATGCACAGACGCGTTGGAGCACGGCACTCCGGTAGAGCTCGATCTCCCCATTCGCAACGTCAATCGTACGGTTGGTACGATGCTCGGCCACCAGGTCACCAAGCGCTGGGGTGGATCAGGGCTGCCGGACGACACCATCAGAGTGCATTTCACGGGATCGGCGGGCCAAAGCTTCGGGGCCTTCATGCCCAGCGGCATCACCTTCAACCTCGAAGGCGACGCCAACGATTACTGGGGCAAAGGACTCTCAGGAGGCAAAATTGCAGTTTTCCCCTCGAGCAAAGCCACTTTTGTGCCTGAGGACAACGTCATCGTCGGAAACGTTGCACTGTACGGTGCAACCAGCGGTGAGGCATTTGTGTGCGGCTTGGCGGGAGAGCGGTTCGCCGTTCGCAACAGTGGGGCACATGCGGTCGTCGAAGGCATCGGGGACCACGGTTGTGAGTATATGACCGGCGGTCGTATAGTCGTTCTGGGGACCACAGGGCGCAACTTCGCCGCGGGCATGTCCGGTGGCGTCGCGTACGTATTGGACAAAGAGGGTGATTTCAGGGACCGGTGTAATTTCGGCCTGGTTGACGTCGGTCCCCTCGACCTGGAGGAAGATCTCGCCTTCGTTGAAGCGCTGGTCGAGCGCCACGTCGAGAGCACCGACTCCGAGTTCGCCCGGCACCTCTTGCAGAGATGGGAAGAAGTCCACCCGTACTTCGTCAAGGTCATGCCCAGGGACTACCGACGGATACTCGCCGCGAAGGCGCATGCGCTCGCGGAAGGGCGCGAACCCACTTTCGCCGAACTGGTAGGCGCCACCAGTGGGTAAGGTCACCGGATTCCTCGAGATCAAGTACGAGAAGTGGCCAACCCGGCCTGTCTTGGAACGCATCCAAGATTGGGGCGAAGTATACGTTCCATATCCAGAGATCGAGCTCCGCCGCCAGGGTGCTAGGTGCATGGATTGCGGCATCCCTTTTTGTCACCAAGGGTGCCCCCTGGGAAATATCATTCCTGATTGGAACGACCTCGTCTACCGTGGGGAGTGGAAGGACGCCATCGACCGGTTGCACGCCACCAATAATTTTCCAGAGTTCACAGGCAGGCTTTGTCCGGCACCATGCGAGGGCTCGTGCGTGCTCGGAATCAGCGACGACCCAGTCACGATCAAGGCTGTAGAAGTCGCTATTATCGACAAGGCGTTCGACCAGAACTGGGTCCACTCCCAACCTCCAGAGAAGCGCACGGGCAAGCAGGTGGCCGTCGTGGGATCGGGGCCAGCTGGCCTGGCCACCGCAGAGCAGCTCAACCGAGCCGGACACCTCGTCACCGTCTTGGAGCGCAACGATCGCATCGGTGGCCTTCTACGCTACGGAATCCCCGAGTTCAAGATGGAGAAACGCGTCCTCGATCGACGCGTGTCCCTCATGGCAGAAGATGGCGTGACGTTTCGCACCAACGCCAACGTGGGTGTCGACTTGTCGGTGGACGAACTGAGGGAGGGCTTCGATGCCATAGTGCTGGCGGGAGGAGCTTGTCAACCCCGTGACCTGCCCGTTCCAGGTCGGGACCTAAAGGGCATCCATTTCGCGATGGACTACCTTACACTCCAAAATCGGAGCTGCGAGGGTGACACGATACCCGAGGACGCCCTTATCAGCGCGGAGGGTAGGAACGTCGTAATCATCGGCGGTGGCGATACCGGCGCCGACTGCCTCGGCACAGCTCATCGTCAGGGAGCTGCTACGGTGCACCAACTCGAGGTGCTTCCACAGCCACCCCTCACGCGCGCGCCAGAAAACCCATGGCCGCAGTGGCCGAACGTATTTCGCACCTCTCCTGCCCACGAAGAGGGTGGCGAGCGCCTCTTCGCGGTCTCCACGCAGCGTTTTACCGGCGACTCGAGCGGACGCGTTAATGCTCTCGAGGCGGTGAAGGTAGAGATCCTGCGTGCCGATGGCCGCGTGGAGTTTCAGCCCATTCCGGACAGCGAGTTTACGCTTGCTACTGACCTTGTCCTATTCGCTATGGGCTTTGTCGGACCCGAGAAACCGGGGATGTTGGCCGACCTGGGCGTGAAACTCACCGATCGCGGCAACGTTTGGCGGGACGAGAACTGGATGACCAGTGCCCCGGGAGTGTTCACCTGCGGTGACATGCAAAGGGGCCAATCTCTGATCGTCTGGGCGATCGCCGAAGGTCGCTCGGCTGCCCGTGGCGTGGACGCCTACTTGCTCGGCTCGTCCTCGCTCCCTGCCCCCGTTCCCTGACCCCCCCGGGCCGCCTCGGGATTGTTGACTGACCTACTGACCCGGGCGTAGTGCGGGCTGTATTTCAGTCCGTAGCGGGTCATGACCTTAGTGGCATCCTTCTCTCTTACAAATTCCTCCCGACCCCGACGTATTTCTTCGATCTCTTCCTCGCTACTTTCGCGCAGAGTGACCTCTTCGCGCGGCACAAAGTAGACCTGTCCGATGGGCATACTGTGCTCGCAGGTAACCCACTCACCGGGCTGAAGCACGTATCGGAACTCGGACTCGTGCAGATACCAATCGGTTTCGACGCGGACAGTCAGCATCGGCGCAAACGGCCGCTCGATCATGTTGAGTACCGGCCCGTAGACCGTATCCCAACCCGCTGGGGTACGAAATCCGCTCGCGCCGCGAAGTGTGACCGCCCCCGGAGGGGTGCCGAGGTCGCCTGGAATAACGAATGTCTGCGCAATCTTACGGGCGCCTTCCTCGGTAATCGGGGGATCGGAGACCTTGAAGGTGACTTCCTCCTTGGTCAGACCTATACTCCCTACCGGAAGCGCATACATGACTGTGAAGAGTGTCTCCCAAGATCCTCCGGGTGAACTCAGAAAGTACTCGAAATGGAATTTTCCGTCCCCAACGTATTCGATCCTAACCGCTTCATTCGGCTCGAGCGGAGGATAGACCAGGAACCCAAGACCACTCCCGGCCTCGAGCACGGGACAATGGCGCGAATGTAGGGGTAGGAGCGGCCGCTGACTTTCGCGGCGCGCCTTTTGGCCGACACCTGGCCGACTCAGATTAGGAAATACCTGGATTTCCATGCGCCCATGCTTAAGTAGAGTGATCAGGCCAGTCAAGCTTGACCCTGAAATAGACTCCTGGATGCCTGCCGCACAGCATTTTGCGGGAACCTGGTGACAACATGATGAACGGACTCGCATACCCGGTGCATAGAACCAGCCCTGGCGGGACGTGAGATCCTCGCCGGGTAATCGGACTCGCGCCGTGCGGGTGCACAGTACCGGTGGACCTGAGACGATGGTTATGGAGGACATGCCAACCCAAGACCCCGGACCAGGGCAGGCACGGCTCCGCGTAGCCTTCGCCGGGGTGAACTTCATAGACATTTACCACCGCACGGGCGCCTACCCGATGGCCCTGCCGTTCACGCCAGGATCCGAAGGGGCAGGAGTGGTCGAAGCTATGGGTGACAGCTCGACTGGCCTCAAAGAAGGTGACCGGGTCGCGTGGGCTATGCACCCAAACGGCTACGCCGAGAGGTCTGTCGTGGACGTATGGAAGCTCGTTCCAGTACCCCCCGCGGTGGAACTTGACGTGGCGGCTGCGGTCATGCTCCAGGGCATGACAGCTCACTATCTCACCCACAGCACTTTCCCGTTGCGTGAAGGGCACGTGGCCCTCGTACACGCCGCCGCAGGCGGGGTTGGTCTACTTCTGACTCAGATGGCGAAGATGCGCGGCGCCAAGGTGATAGGTACGGTCTCTACCGAAGAAAAGGCGGCGCTCGCCCGAACGGCAGGAGCGGACGAGGTCGTGATTTACACGAGGGAAAGCTTCCAGGAAGCTGCGCATGGGATCACCGGAGGACAGGGCGTCGATGTCGTTTACGACTCCGTTGGGATGTCGACATTCGAGGAGAGTTTGGATTCACTGCGTCCGCGTGGGTACCTGGTGCTGTTCGGGCAATCAAGCGGGCCGGTACCTCCTCTGGAACCGGGTGTGCTCAGTCGCAAAGGTTCGCTTTTCCTTACCCGCCCAGGACTGGCCCACCATGTCGCCAGCCGAGAGGAGCTGCTTTGGCGAGCCCGGGACGTGTTCTCCTGGATCACCGACAGATCCCTCTCCCCGCGCATCGACAACGTACTCCCCCTAGAGCGGTCAGCAGAGGCACACAGGCTGTTAGAGGGACGGGCGACTGCGGGCAAGATCCTTTTGAAATGTTGACTGACGCCCAACCAGGGGCCGACCGCTGATCCCCCTGGCCGGCGGTGGTGACCCAGCTATCCTTGCCGCCCAGAGGGTTGCCAGGGTAGGCTCACCTTAAACGAACTTGTCACAGCGGAATGTGAATCGAGACGACATGGCGGAAAAATTCGGGGTGATGGTCGTAACCCACGAGGGCGTGGGCATTATCTATCAACTCACCGAGATAATCGCGCGGCGGGGAGGCAACATCACCGCCGTCGAGATCCAGGAGGAAGTGGCGGGTGAAGCCCGCACCTACTTCGAGATCGAGGAGGTGGACAGCCCCCAGGATCTCGTAGACGAGCTCCAGTCGCTTCCGATTGTGCACGATGCAGCGTTGGTCAAGACGCTCCAGATGATCTACGGGAAGCGAATCATCATCATGGGTGGCGGTGCGCAGGTGGGACAGGTGGCCCTGGGTGCCATCTCCGAGGCGGATCGCCACAACATCCGGGGCGAGCGCATATCGGTGGACACGATTGCCCTCACCGGTGAAGCTCCCATCGCTGATGCCGTGCGCGGGGTGGCACGCCTCCCGCGTGCCCGCGCTCTGGTACTCGCAGGGTCTCTGATGGGGGGCGATATCGAGGAGGCAGTGCAGGAAGTGCGGGAGCAGGGACTCTTGGTAGTGTGCCTCAACATGGCCGGAAGCACGCCTGACGCCGCCGACTTGGTAGTCACAGATCCCGTGCAGGCCGGCGTGATGACCGTGATGGCGATCGCTAGCACCGCCTCTTTCACTATCGACCAACTCACACGCCGCGTGTTCTGACCCACACGAGGCCGTGGCCAACGTCGCTTCCGCGCCCTTTGAGGCCTTGCCTAACCTTTAGGATTCATCGCAGTCGGTTGTTGCTGTGTCAGGCAATGGATAGAACCCAGCCCCAAGACGAGGTCCACCGCGTGGATTCCGACCACGTCCCGCCCCGGAAATAGGTCGGCCAAAGTGGTTAAAGCGGTGCGATCATTCACGTCGTTGAAGGTGGGCACAAGGACTACGCCGTTGGCCACGTAAAAATTCGCGTAGCTGGCAGGCAGCCTTTCTCCCTCCATAGTGACCGGTTGGGGGAACGGCACGGTGACGACGTTCAGCCCGCCCCGGAAGTTCAACGCTGCGAGCCTTAGGCGGTTCAAATTGTCGGACGTCCGCCGGTGGTTATCGTCCGCCGGATCGGGCTCGTAGGAAAGCACAACCGTGTTTGGGTCGACAAACCTCGCGACGCCGTCGACGTGCCCGTGGGTATCGTCTCCCACTGCACCTTCACCGAGCCAGATCGTGTGCGTGATGCCCAGATAGTCAGCGAAGGCACGCTCGTATCCAGCAGCGGAGAGGCCCGGGTTCCGCACTTGGACGTCCGATAGAAGCCACTCCTCAGTGACAAGCATGGTGCCGGCTCCGTCGGTCTCTATACCACCGCCCTCGAGCACCATTCGTACTGTATTGTCGGGTCGAAGGGCCGACAGCGACGAGTGGTCCGACAACTCCGCAATCGCCTGTGACACCAGCTCGTCCTTTTGGAAATTGTCGTACTTAGCCCACCCGTTGAAGGCCCAGCGGATCCACTCTAGACCGCGTAACCCATGAACGCCCGTGGGCCCTGAATCCCTTAGCCAGACACGGTCGGTTGGCACCACGTGAAGCCGGCAGAGGGAAAGGTCGACTCCGTGGGCAACCAGACAGTCAACGGCGTCGGAGCGTACTTCCTCAGAATCGCATAGGATCTCGACCCGTTCATAACGATGGAGAACCCGCACGATTTCCGCGAACACCCAGGGAATGGTCTCGAATTTCCGCGGCCAATCAGAACGATGATGGGGCCACCCCAGCCAGGTGGCATCGTGGGTTTCCCACTCGGCCGGCCAGCGGCGGGACGGCGGCGGGCTCACGCTAAATAACGGCTCAAGATCGGCCCGTACGCATCGATCCGGCGGTCCCGCAGAAAAGGCCAGTTTCGGCGCGTATGCTCGATGCGAGCAGTATCGCACTCGGCAACCAGCACCGCCGGATCCGTGCCTGCCTCTGTGAGCACATCTCCAAACGGATCACAGATGAAGGAGTGGCCGAAGAACTCGAGCCCACCGGTGCCTGGCTCAGCTTCGAAACCCACACGGTTGGCCGCAGCTACGTACACACCGTTGGCGATCGCATGGCTTCGCTGGATGGTGCGCCACGCATCTACCTGCGCGGCACCCCACACTTCCTTTTCCGCCGGGTGCCAGCCGATCGCGGTCGGATAGAACAACACTCGAGCACCCAAGAGCGAAGTGATGCGCGCCGCCTCGGGGTACCACTGGTCCCAGCAGATCAGAACTCCGATCCGTCCGAACTTAGTGTCGAAGGTCTGGAAGCCGCCCCGCTCCCTGGGCTCACTCTCCTGATAGATCTCGCCCGGGGTAAAGTAGTATTTCTCGTAATAGAGCGGGTCGTCCGGAATGTGCATCTTTCGGTAGACGCCCAGGATCGTCCCGTCTGCGTCGAGCACGGCGGCAGAGTTGTGGTAGACTCCGGCCGCTCGACGCTCGAAGAGCGGAACGATTAGAACTATCCCGAGCTCTTTTCCCAACCGCTGCATGTGCTCAATGGTAGGACCGGGAATCGGTTCCGCGAGATTGAAGCGTTCGGCGTCGCTTGCCTTGCAGAAATATGGGGAGGCGAACAGTTCCTGAAGACACACGATGCCTGCACCCCGGCCCGCGGCCTCTCGGATGGCGTGTTCATGGCTTGCGAGGGCGGCTTCCTGGTCTGTAGCTACCGGAAGCTGGATCAGCCCGATGCTAAATCGCTCGTGCGTCATTGTCCGGCGATTGTGGGAAACAGGCGGAAACTATAACTATCACCCCCTCTACTGACCCGCGCAAACGCTCGGCGACCGCCGCTGAAGGGTGCGCCGCATGAAGCTTTGGATCGATGCTGACGCAGCGCCCAGAGACGTGAAGGACATCGTGTGCCGCGCGGCGATCCGACTCGATATTCAAACGGTGTTGGTCGCCAACCAACGCCTCCAGCAGCCGGCTAACAACCCGCTGGTCACCGCGATTAGAGTTGAGGGCGGCCCAGACGTCGCCGACCGCCACATCGAGGCCCATGCCCAACCTGGGGATGTCGCGGTCACTGCAGACATTCCGCTCGCCGCCTTGCTGGTGAACAAGGGGGTGGCAGTGATCGACCCACGCGGCGGCGAGTATACGCCAGATAACGTCGGCGAGCGGCTCTCAGTCCGAAATTTCATGGACCAGGCTAGGGTGACAGGCATCGATACTGGTGGCCCCTCCGCCTACGGGGCGAAGGAGAAGCGAGCTTTCGCGGCCACCCTCGACCGAGTGCTGACCAGTGTGCTCCGAGGTTCGCACCCAGGTTAGCCCAGCCGCGGAAACCCAAGACGGGGCTAGGAGGTATATATACGGCGGTACGCCCGGAGCCTTCCACGACCGAAAGCACCGCTAACCATGACCGAAGACAACGCTTGGACAGAGGACGTCACGAAGGTCGTCGCTGACCGCGCCTACTCCCTCAACTACGAAGAGGGAATGTCGTGCCGCTTTAGACCGATACCATCGGAAGACGGATCTCGAACGATCGAGGTTCTCCTAGAGATGACGCATTCCGGCCAGGCGTTCGACCTAACCTGGTTGGTGAAGTTCACCGACAGCCCCGACACAGGCATCCAGTTCGAGTTGTTCGCCCCTTCAGTAGGAGGCGGCAACCTTTGGACGGAGTACCGCGGTACGGTCGCGGAATTGAAGGAGGACGCACACGCACTTCCGGTCTTCATCCGGGGCTATTTCATCGGACGGAACTCGGTGGCGGCAGGGGAGATAGCCGAGGCGAGCACACCGCCGGACTGACGGGTTCGTCAGTCCGGCGACTTCAGGCGGTCAGGCAGAGTACAGCGGCGCCAACCGGCAGGGGCCTAAGCGACGGGACCCCCCGCTCGGACGGTCCCAGCTCCAGCGCTCGGACGAACGCCTCGGGTCGCAGATCGACCACATCCGTCCCGGTAACCACCACCACCTGACCCAGCTCATCGGCGAGTTCGCCCAGAACATCCACGGAGCGGAGACGATCCTCGGGGTCTAGCGCCTCGAACGCCTCTCCCACGACGATCCCCATGATCTGGGCTCCCGCCGTGTTCGCCAGCGCCGCAGCCGCCACGCGGATGGCGAGGTCGACCGCAGCCCGGTCGCTTCTCCCAGGTAAGCCGCCGTAAAAAACACCTTCCGCCACCGGGGCCCCGTCGTCATCTCGGATCCATAGGATCCGCCCGGCGCTGATACGCTCCGCCAACCTCCCGGCCTCGCTTAGCACCCGACCGCGGGCTGTGACACGTAGTTCCTCAGCCAGCCGCTCGAGAGCACGCACCTCCGGCGAGCCGGATTCATCGCCACGCGGCTCGATCCCGACCGCTGCGAGTTCGCGCACCCGCGTCCGCACCCGCTCGACCCGCTCCGCGCCCGTCTCCACGGCAGCGTGGACACGCACCCCTCGCCCCTCGAGAATGCGCAAATGTTCAGGCTTGCCCTCTAGTTGCTCGCGGCGGCGCTTCCACCAAATACCGTCCTGCACCACCGATTCCCATTCCTCGCGCAGCTGGACCCGGACATCTTTCAGGTGGTCGGCGAGTGGCCGTCCGCATGTGGGGCACGGGGCGTCGGGTCCCCCAGCCTGGATCTGTGTGAGGCGAGCCTTGAGCTCCCGGGCGCGGTCGCGGTAGGACTGTAGTTGGCTTTCCGCATCCTGACGCTCACGAAGCCAGTCCATGGTGGCCTGCTCGACATCGCCCGTGACCTCCGCCCATTCCGCTCGCAGCTCGCGTAGCTCGTGCTCGCGCCCGCGCAGCTCGGGTAGAGCATCCTCGAGTAGGCGGCCCCTCGCGTCATCCGCATAGGGGCGCCCCGACAAAGCCAGCGTCTCACCTGGCGGGAGCTGCCCCGGACGGCGGATTCCCGCGGTCACACGGGCGGCCTCCACACGAGCGAGGGACGGTTCGGCCAACCATGCCACCGCAGATTCCAGGGTCTCAGCCAGCCCTCTAGCTCCTCCCCAGAGAGCCTCCACGCCTGCGCGGTCGCTCACCTGCGTGAGCTCAACCCCCCCCTCCCCCACGAGCGCAGCCCACACGAGCGCCCGCCGTACCTCACTCGCCTCATCCGGCGAACCCACCAGCGCCACCAACCCCTCTCCTAGCTCTCCCTCCAAGGGAGGAAGACCCGCGACACGAAGCCCTGTCAGGCGAGTGATCCTCACCTGGTGGTCGCGTTGATTTTGCTCTCCCCCAGCAGAGAAGCCGCCCGACCGGCGGCTTGCTCCTGCGCCAATCCCTCATCCTCAAGCAGCTCCGTCAGACGGGGGCACAACTCCTCGGCCGGCGCTCGTGGCGCACGGGATCGGGTCGCATCCTCAAGCACCGTAGAGAGGTGGAGCGCGCGGCTACGCAACCCTGGAAGGAAGTCTTCGGTCAGCCCCGCCAGGTCCGACGGCGCCGCACCCTGGACCCTTACGAGTACGATCTTCCCGTCGATACCGCCCGGGACTTCGTCGGTCACCTCCCGCACCCGGCGCCTAAGCCGGTTCGGGTCGCCGGGCTCGACCCGAATCGGGGCAAGCGACACGACCGCGCGCCCTGGCACCGCATGAAACGTCGCCTGCCGCTCCGAAAGGTCATAAGTGAAGAATCCCTTTTCCTCGAGCGCATCCTCCCAGGGCCGCCACCCTAAGCGCTCGAGGGAGCCCGCCCAGCGCACGTGAGGGAGGGGCGCGCGTTGCACGTGTTCACCCCCGAGGGCGACGTAGTCCCACACGTTCGGATCGACCCAAGGTCCCCCTCCGCCCCGCACTTCTCCCGGTGAGGCCCTAGGCTCTCCCCGTGCCAAGCACGCGTGCGTGACCAGCACGTTCCAATGGGCAGCGGGGTCGGGGGTTGGAAGGACCGCGGGCTCCACAAGCGCGGCCCGATGGGGAAGAAGGTGTACGTGGAGCACCCTGCCGCCGACGTAGACCGAACGGGGCGCAGTCGCAGCCGCCTCGACACCTGGGACGGTGTCGAGCGCAGCCAATACCCCAAGATCGCCCGGGCTAGCAGGGGTATCGCGAGGGCCAGCCACGATTAGCACCGGGATCTGGGGCAGCGCGACCCGCAACGCTTCGAGGCCGCGGGCGAACGTAACCAGTGCGCTCGAGGTAGGATCGGGCCGGTCGAAGACGTCTCCCGCCACCAACACCACATCCGGGTTCAGGCGAGAGACCTCCTCGACCGCTCTCATGAACACTTCCGCCACGTCGGCCTCACGCACGTTCTGTCCTCGATCGTGGCGCTCGTAGGCGCTGAAACCGAGATGGAGGTCAGCCAAGTGGGCGAGGATCACTGCGGCACCCCTGGCAGGTCGTGTCGCGTTCGCAGCTCTTCCGGCACGGACACTGAGGGCGCCTGGGGCGCACTGCCGGAGGGACCGTCCCCGACGCTGCGCCGCTCTGCCCACTCACGCCACTGGTCCTCCCGTGCTCCTAGAATCCGGCTCTGAACCAGAGAACCCGCGGCAACCACGATCAACCCTGTCACGTAGGGTAGTGGGGCGATGCGCAGACCACCGCTACTGAGCCCGACCATCGCGAAGCCGACCGCAGCTCCGATCACCGCCGGCACCCCTATGCGCACGCTCCAGTCACTCTCACCCGATCCCGAAGCTCCGAGCACGAGTCCTGTTCCGTAGAGTGGAAAAGCTCCTAGAAAGGCGAGCCCCAACCCACGCGAGAGCCGGCTCGACGCCAGTCCCCCGAGCACCTCCCATCCCACAGCCGTCAACGCTCCAGCCACGTACGTGAGAAGAAGCAGGAGCCAGGCGCGGCGCACGCCCACCCACGGGGGATCCTCCTCACGCTGAGCGCACCAAAGCCCAGCAGCCAACGCGGCCATCTCGACGCACAAGATTAGGGTGAGAGCACCTAGGAACCCGCCCGGGGCGTAGAGGAGCAATCCAAGCCCCACCTCGGCGGCCGTCGCCCCAGCTACACCAACCGCAAACGGAGGAAACCAGGACACCCGTGATATTCCCGGGGTCAAGGTCCTATCCTGTGGTATCCGCCACGATAGAACAACAATGGTTCCCCATCCCGCGCGGCGCACGCCACCACTTCACCTACTACAATCGAGTGGTCGCCGCCCTGATGTATTGCGGTCACCTGGCAATCGAGCCACGCGATCGCATCCTCAAGCACTGGACTACCGGTCACCTCTATGCGGTAATGCAACTCATCGAACCGGGCGGACCGGTCGCCCAGGGAGAAGCGATGCGCCAGCTCCTCATGATGCCGCCCTAGGACCGACACGGCGAAGGCACCGCCTTCCGCGATGCAGCCGTGGCTGACCGCCCCCCGCTCCACGCACACCAGCACGAGAAGAGGCTCCAAGGAGACCGAGGCGACGGAGTTTACGGTGAGCCCACACGGGCTACCATCGGGCGCCCGTGACGTCACAACCGTGACCCCGGTGGCGAACCGCGCCATAACCTCGCGGAAGTGTAACTCGTCGGGCATCGTCTTTGCGCCTGACCGCCACCCGGAATACGTTGTGTGGATCCGGAGCGACAAGGGACTTTGGGGCCTAGGGACAGGCCCAGGGGAGTGCTGGATCTCGTGTCAGGACAGGCGTTTCGCTCACTTGTGACACTCGCCATACTAATCTTCTCCGCGGCCTACGACAACGTGGAGTGGGGTGGGGTGGATGTGCATTTCGTGCTCCCGACCGCCGCGCTTGCCGAGACCACGCCTGACAACAGCGGTGTGGAGGAGGAGCGGGGTACCTTCACTCTCCCCACCAGCGCCGTTCTCTACATGGGCACCCGGGACTCCGCTGGGATCTGCTTGGTCCCGGTCCGAAGGGACGCCTTCCTTCCCTTCGAAGACACCTGCAGCGCGGCCGCTGCGCCCACCCCTAATCCACTGCCAAGCTGAGGCGCATGCTCCGAATCGGGCCCCGCCACCCTACGCGGGCTCCGCTCCTGTTGCTAGCCAGCGTCACACTCGGCGCCTGCGGCAACACCGGGTTGGAACGGCAGGTCGAAAGCGATGCTGCAGCTTCGCAGGTCGTCGTCACCGACGCGTCAGGCCGCCTGATACGCTTCGACCGTCCACCTGCTCGCGTGCTCTCCCTAGTCCCCGCCGTGACACAGATGCTGGTCGAGCTCGGTGTAGGTGATGCTCTCGTCGGCCGCACAGACTATGACACCCTCGCTGTCGTGCGCCTGTTGCCGTCGGTCGGAGGGGGGCTCCAACCCGACCTGGAGCGGCTGCTGACGCTCCGCCCTGAACTCGTGATCCGGTTTGAGGGTGCGCAGGATCCCGTGACCGGTGCGGCCCTGGACGAGCGCCACATCCCCCACCTAGCAGTCCGGCCCGACCGGATCGAAGACATCAGAACGATCGTGCGTCAGATGGGTCAGGTGATGGGACGGATCGCGGCGGCGGACGCGCTGGTTGCCGACCTCGACCGGCAGCTAGAAGACGTGCGCGCACGGGTGGCAGGGACCGAACGGACGCGGGTCGCCTACGTGCTGGGTGGAACCCCTCCCTGGGTCGCCGGCCCTGGAACGTTCATCGCTGACCTACTCGATGTCGCGGGCGGCGAGAACGTGTTCGCGGATCTAGACAAACTCTACGGGTCCGTGAGCCTGGAAGAGTTGGTCACACGCGACGTGAATCTGTTCATCGTGGGGCGGGGAACAATCGTGAACCCGCGGCTCCGGGACCGGGCATCTGTTGTCGAGGTGTCCCAGGACATCGAGTCCCCGGGCACCGCTCTCGGTAGCTCCGCGCTAGAGCTGGCACAGGTACTTCATCCAGATGCGTTTCGGTGACGAAAACTCGAACGACTGCCGCCGTGCTTATCCTAGTGATCGCAGCTGCCTTGCTTCTCGCGGTGAGATTTGGATCGGTGTCGCTCTCCACCGGCGACGTGGTGGACGCGCTCACGGGAAGAGGTGACCCCATCAAGCGTGACATCGTGGTGGGCCTGCGCCTGCCACGTGCGCTCCTCGGCGCCCTGGTGGGGGGCGGGCTCGGCCTGGCCGGCGCGACATTCCAGGCACTGCTCCGCAATCCGCTGGCAGAACCGTACATTCTCGGCATCAGCGGAGGGGCTGCGGCGGCAGCCGTGACAGTCCTCGCCCTCGGGCTGGTCTCAGCGGGCTCCTGGGTCCTACCGGCCGCTGCGTTCGGGGGCGCTCTGCTGGCGATCCTCCTCGTGTTCCGTGTCGCCTCTGTGACAGACCGCTCCTTCGACGTGCGCATCCTCTTGCTCGCGGGGGTAGTGGTCGGGGCGTTCTTCAGCGCGATGATCGCGCTCTGGTTCGCGCTGTCGGAAGCCTCCACGGTGCGCAGTGCGGTCCTGTGGATGATGGGAAGCCTGGCAGGAGCAGACTGGGGGGCTGTGGTGACCGCCGCGGCCTACACGTTCCCAGCCGGGATGGTCTTGGTCGCGCTCGCCCGCCCCCTCGACCTGCTCGCCATCGGCGAGGAGACCGCGACTTACCTGGGTGCGAACGTGGAGCAGGTAAAGCGCCTGGCGTTCGGCATGGCCTCGCTGATTACAGCGGCGGGAGTGGCGGTCGCGGGAGTGATCGGGTTCGTGGGGTTGATCGTCCCACACGCGGTGCGCTTGGTCGTCGGCTCCGGTCACCGAGCCCTACTCCCTCTTTCGTTCTTGGCGGGATCGGCCTTCCTCTTGCTCGCGGATGTGGTCGCGAGGCTCGTTATTGCGCCGGCCGAGATACCAATCGGGGTGGTGACTGCATTCACCGGCGTTCCAATCTTCCTCGTGCTACTGCGCGGAAGCCTCCGTTGAAGCTCGGAACGGATCAACTGACAGTCCAGTATTCCGGTGCGGTGAGGCCCGCACTACATGGTGTCACGTTGAGTATCCCGGCCGGAGGCCTGACGGCTGTCCTTGGCCCCAACGGATCGGGTAAATCTACGTTGCTTCGGGCATTGCTCGGAGTGATCGCGCCGAGCGCCGGCACCGCGACGGTGGAGGAGAGGAACGTACGCGCGTGGGACCGGCGTGAACTCGCGCGAATGGTAGGCGTGGTGCCGCAGAGCGAGACGATCGCCTTCCCGATCACGGTCCGCGAGATGGTTGCCATGGGCCGCTTCCCCCACCTCGGCCCGCTACGGGCCGAGGTGGGGCGGGACCGGGAGGCGGTGGACAAGGCACTCGAGCGCTGCCACATCGGCGACCTGCGGAACAGACAGATGACCACGCTGTCTGGAGGGGAACTCCAGCGGGTCCGGATCGCCCGTGCACTGGCCCAGGAGCCTCGGGCCCTGGCCCTCGATGAACCCACCGCGAGCCTGGATCTCCGCCACGAGATGTCGATCATGAGGCTACTCCGAGGCTGGACCGACGGCGGGATCACGGTCCTTCTCATCACTCACCAGCTCAACCTCGCAGCGCGCTTCGCCGACCGGATAATTCTGTTGGACCGCGGGCGCGTCGCCACGGAAGGTACCCCTTCGGAGGTCTTCCGCCGGGAAGTCATGGAGCACGTGTACGGATGGCCGGTGCACGTGGGGCAGGATCCGGTGACGGGGTCGCTTCGGGTGGTACCTCTCGGCTAGCGTGACCGCTCCCCCACGGCCTCTGCCCGCAGCACCTTGTAGCTCTCGTATCGTTCAGGCGCGACATGCCCCTCTTCCGCGGCCTGCCGCACCGCACATCCAGGGTCCATTAGGTGCGCGCACCCGCGGAAGTGACAACGATTGCGCAGTCCCCGCATTTCGGGAAAGCACCAATCGAGGTCGGCGGGATCCATCCCCCATAGACCGACATCACTGAAGCCCGGGGTGTCGGCCACCACGCCACCGCAGGAGAGCGATAGCAGGCTGGAGGACACGGTGGTGTGCCGACCCGAGCGACTCTTCCGGGACAGCTCGCCGGTGCGAAGTTTGAAGCCCGGCTCTACTTTGTTAAGGAGCGTGGACTTTCCCGCCCCGCTCGGGCCCATGAACGCCGATATTCCTTCGCACAATAGAGCCCGCAGGCGGTCGATTCCGATATCAGCCTTGGCGCTTACGCAAAGCACGACGTAGCCCACCGACTCGTAACGGGAGGACAGGGACAGCGCCACATCTGCAGCACCCGGAAGGTCCATCTTGTTGAGGAGGATCACGGGGGGGATACCATTGGCTTCGGCCACGACCAGGAACCGGTCGATCAGCTCGGTACGAGGGGTCGGCTCGATCGCCATCACCACGAAGACCCGGTCCAGATTCGCAGCGAGTACCTTCGCACTCCTGCCAGCGACCCCCCGGCGCACCATCGTGGTCTGTCGGGGAAGGCGAGCCTGGACCGTAGCCGAGCCGTCGGTTTCTTCCACCTTGACACAGTCGCCGATCACGATCTTGGAGTCCCCCCGGGATTCCTGCTTGAGCCGACCACGTAGGCTAGCCTCAACCCGGCGGCCATCTTCCAGCATGAGCGTGTAGACGCCGCCCTCGACCCCGATCACCCTACCGGTCATCACAGGCGGGTCACAACCGAAAACGAGCCCGCCTCTCCGGGCCCCGTGTCAGGGAGCCGGAGAGGCGGGGAACGATGGTGAGGGGGCCACCGAGGTGGCCCTGGGTCACGCGGCGAACGACTCCAGCGCAGCACCCTTGCCGCCCTCCCGAAGGCGACGGAGTGCGCGGTCCCGTAGCTGACGGATCCGCTCCCGGGTCACGCCGAGTAAATTTCCGATTTCCTCGAGGGTATGCTCGCGATCACCCTCGAGACCGAAGTAGAGGCGCAGCACCCTGGCGTCACGCGCGTCAAGGGTCTGGAGTGCCTCGCTTACAGACTCGCTGAGTAGCTGATTCTCAACCTCGATTTCCGGCTCGGCCGCTTCTTCGGTGATGAAGCGCTCGACCAACTGCGAGTCTTCGCTGTCGCCGATGGGCGCATCGAGGCGGATCTCAGCCACATTCAGGGTCTGAAGCGATTCAATAAGTTCGGGTGTCAGGTTGGTCGCCTGGCTCAGCTCGTCCGGCGACGGGTCCCGTCCCAACTCCTGCTTGAGACGCTCCTTCTCCCGGAAAATCCGGGCGAGGTCGCTGGCCCGATTGAGCGGCACGCGCACGGCGCGTCCATGGTTTGCCAGCGACGCAAGGATCGCCTGCCGGATCCACCATACCGCGTAGGAAATGAACTTCACGCCCTGCTCGGGATCGAACTTCCGGGCAGCAGTGACCAACCCGACGTTTCCTTCCTGTATCAGATCCGTGAGCGAAACGCCGCGGTTCTGGTACTTCTTCGCCACACTGATCACGAAGCGGAGGTTAGCCTTGGCCAGCTCCTGTACCGCGTCCTCGTCACCCTTTTGGGCTCGAGCGCCCAGGACCTTTTCCATGTCCGGCGTGATGAGCTCATGCCGGCTGACGTCCCTGAGGTACTGATCGAGCGCGGTCTGGTCCTCGAGACTCCCGTCGAACCCGGTTAGCAGACTGCGGCCGCCGGATCCCTTACGCTTCCGTTCGCGCGTGGACTTGGCAGCGGCGGCCTTCGTGGCAGTGGCCATTCTTGATCTACTCTCCTGGAGACCCGGCTGCTTACCCACCGGGCCGACCGTAAGTAACGCGTGGGTGGGAAAAGTCCACAGCCATTAAAAATCCACCCTCTATCACCCGAAGTCAACCCATTCAATCATACTGGGACACCTCGACAGCGCCCAGGTCCCTCCCGTGGGAGGAGCAGGGGTGGGGCTATAGCCGTAGTGGCCGCACCCCCCCGCGCCGGATTTATGGACTCCTAACCCTCTGGCAGTTGGCGGTTCCCCTCGTGTGGCTGCTCCCCATCCCCGCATCCGCCAAGCCCAGGATTCAGCCCGGATCCCCAGGAGCACAGTCGAATGCCCTCCGCTTCACCGCCGCCAGCTTCGCCGATTGGAGTCGGAGACTTCCCCGGAAGATAGGATACATTCCTCACCCCCCGCGCCCGGGTGGCCAAAGCCAACGACCAGGGCCTGATTGGGTAACAGGACGGTCGGCCTGGTCAGCCTAGAAAGGCGCGTCCGAGCAAGCTCTTACGCTGGTTGGGTGACCTTCTCTAGCACGCTCTCGAGCGGTACATCGCGACGCTCGAATGTGAAGACCCGGAGCACCCGGGCCGCCCGGTAGAGTTCCTCGGCTACCCGGGGTAGGTCGAGCAGGCCTGGCAGCCCGTCGGGTCCCAGCCGCTCCACGGCGCCGCTCCTGCGCTCGATGAGTAAGTTGAGCTGGAACATGGCCCGCTTGTGCGGGAAGTCGATCATTACCTCCCCCGACTGGAGCCCCAGCTCCATTGCTAGCTCGTCCTCGACCGCTCGCTTCCGCAGCGAATCTCCCACAGCCCAATCCTCCACCCGCCTTCCCCGTAGGTCGGCCGCCGTGAGCTCGACAGCACGCTTGGGAAGTCGACGATGACGGAGCGCCGGAATCCAGCGTGTCACCAGCCGCTCCGCGACTTCGCCATCGTCCTCCCTCGCACGACGGTGGATCTCGTAGAGGAGTTGCTCGTCGGTGGGACCCACCAGTTCCTCGGGATCAATCAGGCCTGTGACGACTGCCTCGTCCACGATCCGCTTGTAAAGCACGGTGGCCGAGCGGACCGCATGATGCCAGTACACGTTCCGGAACATCTGGTACTTAGCAAAGAGCAACGACTCGAGCGCGGCTGTCGCTTTCTCATGCACGCCAATCTCCCACTTTCCCGTCCCAGAGCACGGGAGCAGCACCAATCCCTGGAGCAGCCGGTCGACATCCACCTCACCGTAAGGCACCCCGCAGAAATAGGCGTCTCGCTTCAGGTACTCCATCTTGTCGAGGTCGAGTGAGCCACTGACCAGGCCACGAAGGGGCAGGTCACTCTCTCCCTTTATGAGCGCACGGATGCGGTCCTCTGCCCCGGGACCGAGCGGAACCAGAGCCTCTCGCAGATCCGGAGAATGGAAGAAGCGCTCCGCGACCGCCTCGTGGTCCGCAGGGATCCGCTCGGGCTCGAGTTCCTCGAGCGCGTGGGAGAACGCGTAGTGGCCGATGTCGTGGAGAAGCGCGGCGAAGGGGATCAACTCCTCTCCCTCCCACACCTCGGGAGGAATCGCGCCCCGCTCGTGAAGCAGCCGCAGCGCGGTTGTCGTCAGGTGATAGACACCGAGCACGTGGTCAAAGCGTGTGTGAGTCGCACCCGGATACACTAAGTGCGTCAGCCCGAGCTGCCGGATATAGCGAAGGCGCTGGAACACTGTGGTGTCTACAATCCGAGCGGCCGTCGGGTCGAGCCGAATAGTATTCCAGAGCGGGTCACGTACGGTCCGAAAGCCGCGGTCGGTCACCCGAAGCTGCCCATTAGCGAGAAGATGCCCCCGAACCCGTCCAAATGCTCGCCACCGCCCGTGTCCCGCACCCGGCTCCCCCTCTCCCCTCTTCGAGCACGAACGGATCCTCGTAGCAGAGCCTAACCGCAGAAAGGAGAAACTCGCGGTGGGCCTCCAGCACCTCCGTGGCACGGGACGCGCGCACGGTGTCACGGATCACTTGGTCTTCCCTTTGGCCATCTCACGCACCCGCTCGAACTCCTGATCCGTAACCGGCTGCACCGACAGGCGGGAGTTGTTGACCAACACCATATCGGCCAGGCCCCGGTCGGCCTTGATCGCCGGGAGCGGGACCGGAACGTCGAACCGCTCAACAAAGCCCACATCCACCAGCCACCAGCGCGGCACGTCCTTGTCCGACCTCGGATCGTAGTACTTGCTCTTGCGGTCGAATTGCGTCGGGTCCGGGTAGGCCTCCTTCACGACCTTGGCCACGCCCGCTACCGCCGGGGGATGGGAGCGCGAGTGATAGAACAACACCAGGTCGCCCTTCTCCATCACACGCATGTGGTTGCGAGCCTGGTAATTCCGCACGCCGTCCCACGGAGTGCGCCGGTCGCGCCTGAGGTCATCGATCGAATAGACCTCCGGCTCGCTCTTCATAAGCCAATGATGCACGGGCAGGGTCCGCTCGGCTGAAGTGGGTAGGACCAAACAAAATTGGCAGGCGGAGCGGAAGGTGCCAGCGGTCAGCCCTACTAGCCGGTGTTACGCTGTCCCCACAAACGCAGGTGCCAACAGGGCAACGTGGAACACGCTCCGGGTGAGCACAAGCTCAGACAACGGGGCGAGCGTGTTCCACCGCGGAGGCTAGGCGTGGAGGTGCCACAGGCTCCGGAGGTCCCGCAGATCCACTGTGGTAAGACCATTACCAGAAGAAACTGCAAGTGCTGGGACCGAAGTCGTGTCGGATGGAGAGTCTGCGCACAAGGTGGGCGGCGGCGACAGTGACGTGGAGAAAAGCAGCGGCCACCACCCACCGCCCAGCGTCCGCTTGGGTAAGGACAATCGCGCGTGCCGCCGTCGCTCACATGAACACCATCTCTGAATGCAATCGGTCATTGGGCGGAGCAGTCCGGTTGTCAAAAGGGAATCGCGCTCCGGACCACCCCCGCCGCAAGTCCGCCCAACACAACCCATCCCGACGCCAACCCTGACTTGGCCAACACCACCAGCGCAACCACAAAAACCGCCCCGGCGAACAGATCGGGGACCGCCGGCAGGAACAAGCCGGCGGCCACCCCAATGATGGCTCCAGCAACCACTGCCGACACACCCTCGAGGGCAGCCTTGAAGGGAGCCAGCCTGCGCACTCGCTCGAGGTGGGGCGCGATCAACAGGACGACGGCGAACGACGGGAGATAGAGGCCAGCCGTGGCGAGAAACGCTCCCGGCACGCCGGCGGCCGCGTACCCCACGAACGTGGCCAACGTCGAGATCGGTCCGGGGATCGCCTGGGTCAGCGCCACCCCGTCCAAGAAGGCCCCACTAGTGAGCCACCCGTGGCGGCCAACCGCGAGCGGCTCGAGCAGTGCTACTAGCACGTAGCCGCCGCCGAAGAGCACTGAACCGATCCATAGGTGGGTCACAAACACCATGCCCAGCGTGCCCAGGGACGCTCCTGCCACCGGTACTAGCGGGATCAGACAGGCCCGAGGGAATCCGCCCGCCCCGGGCCGGGCCACCCCAGGCCCCTCCTTCTGCCGCCAGCGCACCCATGTGGCCGCTCCCCCCACCATCATCGCCGCGACCACCCAGCTCCCGGCGACCAACGCTATCCCCGCCCCTGCCACGGCGAGCAGACCCCCGAGCCTGTCATACACCGCGGCTCGCCCAAGCCGCACTCCAGCACCGACGATCACAGCGAGCACCGCGGGTTTAATCCCCCAGATCACCCCTGCCACACCCGGAAGCGTGCCGTACCGGAAGTAGAGACACGACAGACCTAGGACGATGAAAAAGGTGGGGAGGAGAAAGGCTAGCCCCGTGGTGAGGGCTCCGAGTTTCCCACGCTGCGTGTAGCCGATGTGGATCGCAACCTCGCTCGAGCTTGGACCAGGGATGAGATTAGTCACGCCCACCAGATGGAGGAAGTGCGTGCGCGTGATCCACCCGCGCCGCTCGACTACCTCGTCCAGCATCAATGCGAGATGGGCGCTCGGTCCCCCGAAACCAAGCAACGAGATCTTGAGGTAGACCCGGAACAGCTCGAAAAGAGAAGGGGGTGCCTGCTGTCGCCCCCCTTCAATACCCTCCGCAGATTTCAGCAGCCGCCCTTACCCGAGTTTGGGTCCCGCCGCAGCCACCCCCCGCGGTACGTGTGCACGGTATTTGTCAAAATTTTCCTCGAACATGCGCGCGAGCTGCGCAGCGCAAGCGTCATACGCGGCCGGATCCTTCCATGTGTTGCGCGGCCGGAGCACCTCAGATGGCACGTCAGGCACCGCCACCGGAACCTCGATGTCGAACACGGGATCCAGCACCATCTCGACGTCATCGAGCGTCCCAGAAAGAGCGTGGCGGACCATCAAGCGGGTGTGGCCGAGCTTCATCCGGGTCCCTTCGCCAAAGGGGCCCCCGGTCCACCCAGTGTTGATCAACCACACCTGTGCCTGATGCTTGCGAAGCCGTTCTCCCAGCATCTCCGCGTAGACCGAAGGATGGCGGGGAAGGAAAGGTGCACCGAAGCACGTGCTGAAAGTGGCCTTCGGTTCCGTCACCCCCCGCTCGGTACCCGCCAACTTCGCAGTGTACCCAGACAAGAAATGATACATCGCCTGCTCAGGTGTCAGCCGGGCGATCGGGGGTAGCACGCCGAACGCGTCAGCGGTTAGGAAAACAACCTCCCGTGGGTGTCCGCCAACCCCCGACAGTACCGCGTTTGGGATAAAATGGATCGGGTAGCTGGCCCGCGTGTTTTCCGTAATCGAAGCGTCGACGAAATCGGTGTCACGGGTATCATCCCGCAGCACCACGTTCTCCAGAATCGTTCCGAAACGCTGGGTGGCGGCGAAGATTTCTGGCTCCCCCTCCGGCGAAAGATTGATCGTCTTCGCGTAACAGCCACCCTCGAAGTTGAAGATCCCGTGGTCGCTCCAGCCGTGCTCGTCGTCACCGATCAAGCCTCGTTCCTTTTCCGCCGAGAGCGTCGTCTTGCCGGTCCCTGAAAGACCAAAGAAAAGTGCCACGTCTCCATCCCGACCGACGTTGGCTGAACAGTGCATCGGGAAGACACCCTGCCCTGGCAAAATGTAGTTAAGCACCGTGAACACGGATTTCTTGATCTCACCCGCGTAGCGGGTACCGCATATTACCACCGTGTTGTCGGTGAAGCTCAGCATGATCGCGGTCTCAGATCGAGTGCCGTGCTTCACCGGATCTGCCTGGAACTCGGGTGCGTGGAGCACCACGAAGTCCGGCTCGCGCGCGAGCTCCTGTGGATGTGGACGCAGGAACATGTTATACGCGAAGAGACTCTGCCACGCACTCGGTGTGATCACCCGCACGCTGATCCCGTACACGTCATCAGCACCAGCTCGGGCGTCCCGCAGAAACAGGCCCTTCTGCTTGTCCAGATGCGCGATCACATCGTCCCTAAGCGCTCGGAATTTGGCCGTGTCGGTCGCGACGTTAACCTTGCCCCAGTCGACAGTTGACTCGGTGTTTTCGTCCCGCACCGTGAACTTGTCGTCGGGCGACCGCCCAGTATGTGGCGCAGTCACAGCCGCAAACGCCCCGCCCGCAGATAGACACCCTTCTCCGCGCGCCAACGCATGCTCGTAGAGGGCTGCCGCCGAGAGGTTTCGGTAGACTTCCCCGACCGGATCCAGTCCCTGTTTTGCGAGCCCATGCCGCCCGCCTACCTCAGGCAAGCTTGGGCTCAGCCTATCACCCGTCTTCAGAGCCATACAAACGGTTCCTCATAAAAACTCACGTGGTTGAACTGGGGGCCATGTTACGCGAATCTCACGTGGCGGAAAATCTTAATTTTGACCACTTCTCGCCTGCGCGTCCACCGCCGCGATGGTTGCCAGGTCGAGCAAGTCCTGTACCGTGCTCCCTCGCTGGAGGATATGGATAGGCTGAGCCATCCCCAACAGGATGGGTCCGATCACCTCCGCGCCTCCGAGCCGATGGAGTAGCTTGTAAGCGGCGTTTGCTGCGGTGAGGTTCGAAAAAACCAGGACGTTGGCAGGATCCTGCAACCGGATGCAGTCGTAGACCTCGCGAAACTTGTCCACATCAACAGCCGTGTCGGCCTGCATCTCCCCGTCGATCATCAACTCAGGGTCCCGGTCCCGTACCATCTGGACCGCTGCCGCCACTTTGGCCGATCCGGGATGACGCGCCGACCCAAAGTTGGAGAAGGACACCATGCCCACACGGGGCTCGATGCCCAGATCGCGGACGAACCGTGCACATAGGAGCGCTACGTCTGCCAGGGTTTCCGCGTTGGGATCGATGTTGACCGTGGTATCGGCAAAGAACAATAGCTCCCGGTGCGGGATCGCCAGCATGTAGAGTCCCGCGACTCGGTCCACCCCCTCCTCCACCCCGATCACCTGGAGCGCGGGCCGGATCACCTCCGGATAATTGGATTCGATCCCGGCTAGCAGGGCGTCGGCATCACCCAATTTCACCATCTGGAGCGCGTAGGGAAGCGGCTTCAGCATGTCCTGGCGTGCCTCGTTCAGTGTGAGTCCCTTGCGCGCCCTCCGCCGGTAGAGATCCTCAGCATACCGCTCCCGGGTCGCGTCCTCGTCTACCGCAAAAGTCACTTCCACCCCCGCGAGTGGGACCCCGAGTGACTTTGCCTTATCACGCACCGTTTCCGGGCGACCCATGAGAACCGGCCGTGCCACCCCCCCCTCCACCATCTCGGCAGCTGCACGGATCACGCGTTCATTGTGTCCCTCTGGGATAACCAAGCGGGGCGGCCGCTGCCGAGCCCGGCTGGTCATCCAGCGCATCACTTCGCGGGCGGGCCCGAGACTCGCCCGCAGTTGTTCCCGATACTCGTCTAAGTCAAGCTGGATACGTGCCACTCCGCTATCCATGGCGGCCTGCGCAACTGCAGGTGCGACGTGGAAGAGCACACGACCGTCGAACGGCTTGGGAATCAAGTACTTGCGGCCGTAGCTGATGGATTCCCCATCGTAGGCGGTGAGGACCGCCTCAGGCACATCTTGCCGCGCCAACTCGGCGAGCGCGTGGGTGGCCGCCAGCATCATCTCCTCATTGACAGTCCGAGCACGCACGTCCAGAGCGCCCCTGAAGATAAACGGGAAGCCCAGTACGTTGTTCACTTGATTCGGGTAGTCGGAACGACCGGTAGCGGTGATCGCGTCCTCACGGACGGCGTAGACATGCTCTGGCAGTATCTCGGGATCGGGATTGGCGAGCGCGAACACGATCGGATCCTTGGCCATGGACTCGACCATGGCCTGACTCACTTGGCCGGCGACTGAGAGGCCGATGAACACGTCCGCTCCGTTCATCGCGTCTGCGAGCGTCCGAGAGGCGGTTCTGCTGGCGAACAATGCTTTAAACTCGTTCGAGTCGGCACGACCTTCGTGAATGACCCCTTTGGAGTCACACATGAGAACGTTTTCCTTCTGCACACCTAGGCGCAACAAGTGAGTCGCGGTGGAGATCGCGCTCGCTCCCGCACCGCTGAACACCACCTTGATATCGGCAAGCTTCTTGTCGGTCACAGCACACGCGTTCAGCAATGCAGCGCCACCAATGATCGCGGTACCGTGCTGATCGTCATGGAAGACGGGGATGTCCATCGTGCGCTTGAGCTCAGCCTCGATCAAGAAGCAGTCGGGAGCGCTGATGTCCTCGAGGTTGATACCACCCACGGTCGGTTCGAGCAACTGGCAAAAGCGGATGATTTCCTCGGGGTCTGTCGAGCCGATTTCGATGTCGAAAATGTCGATTCCAGCGAACCGCTTGAACAGGACACCCTTGCCTTCCATCACCGGCTTGGCCGCCAGCGGACCGATATCCCCAAGCCCGAGGACGGCGGTTCCGTTCGACACCACTGCGACCAGGTTACCCTTGGCCGTGTACTTGAACACGTTATCGGGGTTTTCGGCAATCTCACGACACGGCTCCGCTACTCCCGGGCTGTAGGCAAGAGACAGCTCACGCGCGGTCGCCACCGGCTTTGTGGGCACCACTTCGATCTTGCCAGGACGTCCCTGGGAATGGTAGTCGAGCGCTGCCTGCCTTTGTGGATCCACCGCTTCGACCTCCCTCCTCGGGTCTGGCCAGGTAGACGTCAGGCCTACGTGACCAATCCTATTGAACCAGGTAATCTAGTATCCTGAAGCCGATCCGGCTCGACCTCTGGCCACACTCAGTCTAACTTGCTGCCGTCGATGTTCTTCCCGCGACTTTTGTGTACGGAGCGCGGACAATGACGAACGTGAGTCCGCGAAGCGTCGAAGTAGGAAGAGTGCTCCGAGGCGTGCTCTGGATCAACCTGAGCATACTGTCTCTCAAGGTGGCGGCCTTGGTGTCCTCGCACGCCCTCTCGGTCGCCGCTGAGACGGTCCACTCCTCGTTGGACGCGACTAACAACGTTTTCGCGCTCTGGATCGCAAGATTGGCGAGCCGAGGTCCGGACGAGGGCCACCCGTACGGCCACCACAAGTTCGAGACGTTGGGGGCATTGGTGCTAGTCGGGTTCCTTTCCATCACTGTGTTCGAGCTGCTGCAGCGTTCCGTAATGCACCTGATGGTGAGCGGTCTGACCAACGTACGGGCCACGCCGCTCGCAATCTGGGTTATGGCGACTTCGATGGTGGTGGGCCTCGCGGTGGCGATCTGGGAGACCCGCCGAGGTCGTGCGCTGGGATCAGACATTCTGCTGGCGGACGCGGCCCACACTACTTCGGACGTGCTCACGAGCGCGGCGGTGCTGGGCGGCCTGGTGGCGATACGAGCTGGCTACCCCCAGGTGGACCCGTGGATCACAATTTTGGTGGCCGTCCTCATCGCGCGCACCGGCTGGCGCATCCTCCGCGACACCGTACCTGTGCTGGTGGACGAACGTGCCATGGATCCGGTCCACATTCAGCACGTCGCCGAGTCGATCGGAGATGTGAGCGCGGCCTACCGAATCCGCTCCCGGGGCCGGGCCGGCGAGATGTTTGCCGAACTAACCATCGCGGTGGCTGCGAACCTGGATGTGAGGCAGGGGCACGAGATCGCAGACGAGGTGGAACGCAGGGTCGCAGGCGAGCTCGGTGTTCGCGAGGTGGTGGTTCACGTGGAACCCGCCTAGGAAACGGTCCCAACACCATGAGGCGTGCCCGCGATCTGAGGATACCCAAACCCTCAGTGCGATGATGACGATAGACGAGCACGTGGCACGCGCGCCGGCGAGCCTTTGCTTCGGAGTGGCTGCCGACGTTGAGCGCTGGCCCGACATCCTCCACCACTACCGGCGGGTTCGTTTCATCCGCCAGGATGAGTTCGCAACCGGGCTGGTGGAGATGGCCGCATGGCGGCCGTTCGGTCCAATCGGGTGGCCGACCTGGTGGTTGGCCGAAATGGTGCACGACCGGTCGAAACGCACCATCGGCTACATGCACGTTTACGGGATAACCAGCGGCATGGACGTGCTTTGGGAGATGACCCCTCTGGCCGATGACCGTACGCATATCCGCGTGGTGCACGAGTGGACAGGACCGTCCTGGCCTCTCATAGGAAAGTTCGCAGCCAACGTCGTGATCGGGCCACACTTCGTGAGCGCAATCGCTGTTCGCACGCTCGCAGGCGTCGTGCGGGAAGCGGAGCGGCGCGCGAAAGGAAGGATGGCGTGAATAACAATCGACCTGTGGTCATCACAGTCATCGGGCCGGGCCGCGCTGGCATGATCCCCACTGTGCTCACGAACTCGTTCGGTTTTGGCAGCATTAAAGCGAGGCTCGTCCTGTCGGCGCTGTGCACCCGTGAGGAGTGCCCGGCTTGACCCAATTTCCTCTTACTACCGCGCTCGCGGCTCTCCTTCCTCTCGCCCTCGCCGCGGGACTCGATCTCCCGTTGACCCTCCTGCTTATCGGCAGCGCCGCGTCACTTGGCTTCCAGTCTGAACTCCCGGGCGAGCTGGGGGACCTGGCAGTTGCTCCCGTGCTGGCGATGGCCGGACTTTTCTGGTTGTTCGAGTTCTGGGCTGAGCGACGCTGGCTATCCGCACTGGGGTGGAACCTAGCCCAGGGGCTGGTCCGTCCGCTCGCTAGCGCCCTGTTGGCGCTTCTGTTCATCCCCGACGCGGGAGCCCCCTGGCGTTACGGAGCTGCCATCGTGGCTGCGCTGATCGCGCTCTGGACGCAGGCAACCCGCACGGGATGGCGTCTCCTCCTCGACCTCGCGAAGGCAAGACGGCCCTCACGCATCCTGGTCTCGGCCGCCGAAGACGCCACGGCCCTCGCGCTGGTGGCATTGCTACTGGACACACCCCAGGCCGCCACTGGGCTATCCGTCGTCATAATTGGGCTCGGGGTGGCTTGGGCACGGCCATCGGTGCGCGCGTATAGCTTCGGTATTCGTCTAGTCTGGGGAGGAACCTGGGGTATCCTCACCCCCCGTCGGTGGAGCGAACCGAAGCGTTTCCCTGGCTGGGTTGGGCGCGCACTCTCAAGCAACGGGCTGGCACCCAGCAGCGAGCTTCGTGGGACCCCTGCCGGTGCGCTCGCTCACCCCGACCTGGAGGTCTTCCACGGGGGGTGGGTCGTGGTACGCGGGGACTCGCCGGTGTTCCTCTATCGCCGCGGACTCTCTACTCGGTCGGTCGACCTCGGGGCTGGGCAAGCCATCCGGGTGGCCCGCGCCCACCTCCACAACCGCCTGGAACTCCTGGACCAGCACGGTCGTACCTACGCTCTCTGCTTTCCCTGGGACGGACCCGGGGTGGAGAGGATAGAGGCCGAACTCCTGGTCTGACTTAGGGTTACACAATAACGGAAACGGGCCAGCGGGGAACGTTGCCTCGTCCCCGCCTTGGGAACAACGCCGACCACTTCCACGGAGCCCGAGGCAGCAGGAAACCTTTGACTCCGGAAACAACGGTTTATACCTTTCGAGTCCCTTCTCTACCCGGGCCATCGTCCTCGGACCGATGACGTTAAGAACGCCCCTACTGATAACCTTTGCGGAAAGGCACAGAAAAACGGATGTTCTCCCCCTCCCGTGGCCTGGACTCGTTCGATCAGTATCTGCTCGACGTCGAAAAATACCCTCTCATCCAAGACCCCGCAGAGGAGCGAGCGCTGGCCCGCAGAGCCCGAACAGGGGACAAGGAAGCCGCCGAGCGTCTGGTGACCGCAAACCTCCGGTTCGTGATCTCCTACGTAAAGAAGTATCAGGGACGGGGCCTCGGGCTGGCGGAGCTAGTATGCATCGGCAATGAAGGCCTGCTGAAGGCCGTCAAGAAATTTGATCCCGACAAAGGCGTGAAGTTCATCTCGTACGCCGTGTGGTGGATCCGCCAGACCGTCTTGCAGGCCCTCGCGGAGCAGACCCGCTCCGTCCGCATCCCGCTCAATCAGAACTCGAACCTGGCCAAGCTGGCCCGAACCGACACGCTGATAACCCAGCAGCTCGGTCGCTCTCCCACCGATCAAGAGATCGCCGAAGAGATGGAGGAGCCAGTGGAAACGATCCGGGCCCTCCGCCGGGTGGCCGCGAACGAGCTGTCACTGGATGCCCCGGTCGACCGGAGCGACCGTGACAGCTCTAGCTTCGGCGAACGTTTCTCAGGCGTGTCCGGCTCGGACATTGAGCAGGACGTCGAGGCGATCGCCCGACGCGACTACCTCGAGTCGATGTTCGAGTCCTATCTGACCGAGCGGGAACGAAAGATCCTCTACCTCTACTACGGCCTAGACGATGGCGAAGAGCGGACACTGGAGGAGATCGGTTCGTTGCTGGGCGTGACCCGAGAGCGGATCCGGCAGATTCGGAACCGTGCCTTCGAGAAACTCCGGGAGAGCCCGGACGGCGATTATCTTTCGGGGTTCTGGACCGCTAACTAGCAGAAGCTCTGCAAGTTGAGGGCAGGGTCGAGGAGGCCCCTCCGGGTACATACCGGCGGGGCCTTCCTTTTTTTCGGAACTGCTTTGCGCAGGAGTCGGTACCACTCGTCGATGGTGTCACCCAAGCGTTCCGCGAAACCTCCCGCCCGGTCAGCCGCTCGCTTCTCTCCAGCGGGCTGTCCGCTGCTCCTCCCCCTCCTAGTCTCTCTGCTGGTACCAGCAAACGCCGGAGCTCAGGAACCAGAAGGATGGAACGACCCAAACGCTCTGGAACTGGTCGTGCGCGCCCGGAAGGTACGGCAGAACGCCGCGAGTGACCCAGACCTCCACTCTTACCGGGCGATCGCGACTGGGCACGTCTTCTTCCTGGTAGATCGCCCCCTCAGCGGCAAGCGCACGCTCGTAAAGGCCGATCAGCTCGCCCTGGAAATCTACTGGCGCGCCCCGCGCGCCACCCGCCAGCGTATCGTAGGGATGCGAGACCAAAAGGTTCTGCCCACTAACATCCGCTACCACCTAGACCATCTCACCGTGGTCCAGGACGATTTCGGCGATCGGATCCGCCTTGGGGACGGGGACGAAGTGGCAGCCGTCGTCCACCCTGTCGCACCGGGGTCAGAGGAGATATACGATTTTCGCCTCAGGGATTCGCTCACGATCTCGTTCCCAGGAAGAAGTGGTGAGGTGCGGGTCTACGAGATTCAGGTGCGTCCCCGGAACAGCGAACTACCAGGATTCGTCGGGAGCGTGTTCATCGACCAAACCGCCGCAACCATCGTCAGAATGACCTTCACTTTCACCCCCGCGTCGTACGTCGATCGCCAACTCGACTATATCCGCATCTCCCTCGACAACTCCTTGTGGAGAAACAAGTGGTGGCTCCCATACCGTCAGGAGCTGGAGATTCGGCGCGAACTACCCCGCTTGGATTTTCTGATGGGAAGCGTGATCCGAGGGCGGTTCGAAATCAACGATTACGTGCTCAATCCCGACCTCGCCAACGAGCTCTTCGGTGGCACCCGTGTCACCGTTGTGTCGGAGGCGCAGCGCGAGAGCTATCCGTTCACGGAGCCCCTCATCCCCGAAGCGGACACCCGAGAGCTCGCGCCTACCCCGACGCTAGAGGAGATCCATGCCCAGGGGCTCAGCCTGATGAAAGGACACTATATGAGCGGGCTGTCCCGGCTGCGGCTACACCTACGCTCCGCCTCGGAGGTCTTCCGTTGGAACCGAGCTGAGGGGATCACCGCGGCCCTCGGGTTCTCAGTCCGTCCGAGCAACAGCTTGGCCATGAGGGCCCACGGCGGCTGGTCTTTCGGTCGTGGCGAACCCACTCTCATGCTTACCCTGATCGGAAGCCAGGTCCGGCCAAGCACCGGCATCGCACTGACCTGGAACGAGCTCCGCGACCTGGGCTTATTCTCCGCTACCTCTGGAGCGATTAACACCCTGGCCGGACTCACCGGGACCTACGATTGGACAGACCCCTGGTTCAGCTCCGGCATAGAAGCGTTCCGAGTTTTCACACCCGCCGGCGCTCCAACACGCGTTGCGCTCCGCTGGGAGAGGCAAGAAGCGGGCGTGATGACGGTCGGTCAGGCTGACGCGAACAGATTTCGACCCGTGCACCCGGTGGACCAGGGTGACCTGACATTGGCTGAGGCCCATACCGAGGTAGCCCTACCGGGCAATGTGAGCCTGGCGATCACGGGACGACTGGGTCGATTCGAACCCGCTGTTGAAGGCGAAGCAACGCGCGACGCAGTCCTCGTGGGTGCCCTGGCATGGGAACGTAACACGCCCGGAACGCCCACGCGCCTGACGGCGCGCCTGGATGGTGGTGTCGCGGTAGGAGAGGTAATCTCGCAGCATTTGTTTCTGCTCGGCGGCGGCGGCACCCTCCTAGGCCACCCCTTCCGATCTCAGGTCGGGGACCGCTTCTGGCTCGCGCGGCTGGAGACCGTCTGGCCACTCCTCCCTCCCTGGATCTCGCTGCGCACATTCGCTGCCGCTGGAGCAGCGACACTCACCGAAGACGCCAACCCGATCGAGCTCGCCTGGGGGGTGAACGGAGACGCGGGGGTCCGCGCTTCGGCGGGAATGGGCGTCGCGTTGGGGTGGGACGTCCTTCAACTGGACCTCGGACGCGGGGTGGCCGGAGGAAAGTGGGAGCTGGTCGTCTCGGTGGACCGCCGGTTCCGGGGATGGCTGTGACCTCCCGCGCGCTCTAGACAGGGGTCTTCCCACCGTCCCGTCTCCCACTCCCCACTAGTCCCGCACGGGCACAGTCCTCAGTCCTCGGCCCCCACCCCCGACGGGACTTCTTTGGGGAAGAGCATCACGAGGTGACATACGGTGACCTCCGCAGTTCGAATCGTGACCCGGTCACGGTCGTAGGAATCGTGCTCGATCCTAAGCCTCTACCTAGACTCGGTCACCGATGGGCACGTGCTCTTCGACGAACTGGGGGAGCTGGTTCCAGCAGGTGGGCCGACGCCAGTACGTGACCTCCTTGCCATGCTCACCACCCCCCGTAATCCCATGGTTCGTCGCCAGCGAGAGATGAGCGGTCTTGGGGTGTCGTTCTGGATTTTCTGGGTGTAGCGCTCGCGACCGACGTTGTCGATCAGTGCGACCTCGTTCACCGAGCGGGACATGAGAAGTCTTCCGGGTCCGGGAGTGATGCGGGCAGATAGCCATAGCTGGCAGCCTCCCGAAGTCGCAAGAATTATCCTGGGACTGGGAAGGCCGGATGGATGGTGGAGCGAGACGACCCGAGGGCTACCCCTTGGCCTCGTACCAACTTGTCCCCACTCCCCAATCCACTGCGACGGGCAACGACAGCTCGACCGCGCCCTCCATCAGCGCCACCACAACCGGACGGACTTCGTCGATCCGGTCCTCAGGCACCTCAAAAAGGAGTTCGTCGTGGACGGTGAGAAGTAAGCGAGCACCCCAGTTCGACCCCTCAAGCGCGCGATCCACGTCGATCATGGCCCTTTTGAGGAGATCCGCGGCAGTGCCTTGAATGGGCGTGTTCTGGGCGACCCGCTCACCGAACTGCCGGACGTTCCAGTTAGAGCTATGGAGCTCGGGGACATAGCGACGGCGACCCAGCATAGTTTCCACGTAGCCCCGGTCCCGCGCGCTCGAAACCTGTTCGTCAAGAAAACGCCGCACGCCGCTGAAACGCTCAAAGTATGCAGCGATGAATTCCTTGGCCTCGTCCCGCGAGATGCCCAACTGCTGCGCCAGCGCGAACGCACCCTG
Organism: Gemmatimonadales bacterium UBA2988; assembly: GCA_002346665.1. Classification (GTDB taxonomy): domain Bacteria; phylum Gemmatimonadota; class Gemmatimonadetes; order Longimicrobiales; family Gaopeijiaceae; genus UBA2988. The sequence goes on along the minus strand of DEAG01000028.1, from coordinate 221,869 downwards.
CCCATAGAGCGTGGCAAAGTTGATCGTCTTAGCTCGACTCCGTTGCTCGGCGGTCACCTGGTCCACGGACACGTCGAACACAACGGCAGCCGTCTGCCGGTGAACATCGATCCCCTCTTGGAATGCCTTTACTAGGGGCTCATCCCCGGAAAAATGGGCGAGAATACGGAGCTCGATCTGGGAATAATCAGCGGCCAGCAGCACATGTCCGGGCTCAGCGATGAAGCCTTTCCGAATTTCCCGGCCCAGTTCCGTCCGGATCGGGATGTTCTGGAGGTTGGGGTCCGAGGACGAGAGCCGGCCGGTAGCTGCCACGGCCTGGTTGAAGGAGGTGTGGATGCGGCCGGTGTCTAGATTAACCATGCGAGGAAGAGCGTCCACGTAGGTGCTCCGGAGCTTTTCCATCTCCCGGTACTCCATCAGCAACACGGGCACGCGATGACCCTGGACTGCCAGTTCCTCCAAGACACGGGCGTCCGTCGATGGACCGGTCTTGGTGCGCCTGAGCACCGGCAGGTCGAGTTTTTCGTACAGGATTTTTCTGAGTTGGGGGTTCGAGCTGATGTTGAACTCGGTGCCAGCCTCATTCCAGATCTCCTGCTGGACCAGCTCCAGGTCGCGGTTGAGTTCGCGACTCATCTCTCGGAAGAACACCTCGTCGATGCAGACTCCCGCGCGCTCCATACGCGCCAGCACCGGAATGAGCGGCATCTCGAGGTTGTGGAAGAGTCCTTCCATCTGTTGCTGTTCGAGTTCGGGCTGAAAGCGATTGTAGAACCGGAGCGTGAAGTCGACGTCCTCACACGCGTAGCCGCACGCCGACTCCAACGTGACCTCGGCAAATGACACTTTTTTCTGCCCGCGGCCCGTCACTTCTGACAAAGGGATCATCTTGTGCGCCAGGAGATCCAGCGCGAGCGCTTCAAGCGTGTGAGCACGGCGCCCCGGGTCCAGCACGTAGGATGCAACCATGGTGTCGAACCACAGCCCGGCCGGCTCGATTCCCAGATTCCAGAGCGCCACCAAATCTCGCTTCAGGTCCTGCCCCACCTTTCGTACCGAGGGGTCCTCCAGCAGATCGCGTAGGACCGCCACGCGCTCGTTCTCCAGGGATGGAAGGTTAGGAAGCACCTGGAATGACTCACCGAGAGCGAGTTCCCCCGGTGGACGGTGCCCGAAGGGCAGGTAGTAGGCTTCTCTCTCGTTCATTGCGATACTGATTCCCACCAGGCTCGCGCGCATGGTATCCGCCTCGGAAAGCTTCACATCCACCGAGACACAGCCCTGCTCGCGAATGGCATCCACCAGTCCCGTCATGCTCTCTACCGAAGAAACGACCCGATAGTCGGTGCGGTCAGGAGCAGACTCCTCCGGCACTGTACCCTCAGCGACAGCGGCCCGGGTGTACTTCTCTGCCAGCACGCGAAACTCTAGCTCGCCGAACAGGTCACGGAGGCGCGCAGCATCGGGCTGCTCAGGACGCAAGTCCTCCAGGTCCAGGTCACCCAGAGGAGCATCTATCCTGATCGTGACCAGTTGCTTGGAGAGGCGCACACCGTCGGCGTTTTCCATCAGGCCCACCCGCGCACGCTTGCCGCTCACCTCGCTTGCGTGGGCCAAAATGTCCTCCACGGAGCCGTAAGCCTGAAGCAGCGATAGGGCGGTCTTGGGTCCGATCCCCGGCGCACCGGGAACGTTGTCAGAACTGTCACCGACAAGCGCCAGGTAGTCCACTACCAGTTCAGGCGGCACGCCAAATTTCTTGGGGGCGCTGACCTCGTCCACCCATTCTGCCTCAACCCCGGTCGAACCCCCTCGACCCGGGTTCATGAGACGAATGCGGGGGCCCACGAGCTGATAGAAATCCTTGTCACCCGAAACAATCACCGCTTCCATCCCCGCAGCTTCGGCGCGCCGGGCGAGCGTGCCGATGACGTCGTCAGCCTCCCACCCCTCCACCCCAATCAGCTTCACGCCGAGCGCGTTCACGATTTCCCAGATGCGGGGCAGGCTCCACTCGAGTTCGTCGGGCATCTTGTCCCGCGTTGCCTTGTACGCAGGGAACAGGTCCGCGCGCTCACTCGTGCCCATGTCGAACACTACCGCAAGATAGTCGGGCTCGAAGTCTTCCTGGACCTGAATGAGAAAATTGGTGAAGCCGAAAGGCGCCGAAGTGTTTTCGCCCCTCGAGTTCATCAGGGGACGCTGGATAAACGCGAAAAACGCTCGGTAAATAAGTGCGTACGCGTCGATCAGGAAAAGGCGGGGCGCGGTCTTGGCAGGAACATCCAAACTCGAGAACCCCTAGCAGGTCGCCAAAAAAAGGGCGTCCGGCGGTTCGGGACCGCGGGGCGACCCGAGGATGCGCAGCCGGGTGGTGTCAGGCGGGTAGGACCTTGGCGGCCTGTAACCCTCCATCGGTCTGTGCGAGATCGAACTCTACTTCATCGCCTTCTGCGAGGGTGCGAAATCCGTCGCTGACGATGGCAGAAAAATGGACGAATACGTCGTCTCCGCCGGACTGGGTGATAAAGCCATAGCCCTTGGCGTCATTGAACCACTTCACGGTTCCTTTCATTCCTACACCCTCCGATTGGGTGGACGCTCACCCCCTCGCGGGACCCGACCACCAGTCGAGGCCGGGATCTGCGGGCGGGGACGGGAAGATCAGATTATGCCCCCAATGCACAGGCGGTCAAGGATAAGGCCCATCTCCTATCACCGGATGGCTCAGCGCCCGAGCGTGGTGACGGACTTCTCTCCGTATAACTGCCGATAAACAGCCAGATTCCGTCGCACCAACTTCACGTAGTTACGAGTTTCAGCGAACGGAATCCGCTCGGTGAAAGTGAGCGGATCGCCAGCTTCGATGAACGCCAACCAACGCACCACCCGGTGCGGACCCGCATTGTAGGCTGCGAGAAACCGTGTGACGTCGCCCTCGTACTGGCGCGAGAGGTCCCTCAGGTAAAGGGTACCTAAGTGCACGTTCACATCGGGCACCTCGAGGAGCTCTTCGCGGAACCCCTGGGGACCCACCGAACGGGCGAGCGTCTCTGCCGTCTCGGGAAGCAGCTGCATCAGCCCCACCGCGTTCGCTGACGAGCGGATGTCTGGAACGAACGCCGACTCCTGACGAGCCAGGGCTGCTGTAAGGTAGGGGTCCACGCCATCTTCCTCGGCCTCACGAAGGAACACGTCCTGGTATGGGAAGGGATAGACGATCTTCGCGAGCCGCAGTGTCCAGGAAGCCCCCCGCTGGCGCAGATCGAACGCGAGGTTGATGCCCCGGCCTGCACGACCCCGCAGGATCAACTCCTCGGCCAGACTCATCATCGCTGCGGCATCACCCCTGGCAAGGTGGATTAGGCGTTCGACCTCAGCGTCTGCGCCGACCCTGAATCCACCCTCTGTGAGTTGGTCGAGGCGGAGGAGCCCCTCCCTGATCCAATCCGGCAACTCCGGTTCCTCGCCAGACGGCAAATCCACTTGGAACCGCTCCCCCAGGAGATCGGCGGCCATCACCGTGTAGTAGGAGAACGGGTCATCCCCGCGCAAACGCCTTATGAGCTCGCGAGCCCGAGCGCTATCGCCGAGACTCAGGCGGGTGCGCGCGGCCCAATACGAGGCCTCCTGCCACCGCCGTCCGCTGGGAAACTCGGACAAGTAGTCCTCGTAAACCTGAGCAGCTCGAGCGGGATCCCTTCTCACCAAATGGATCTGAGCCGATCGCATTGTGGCAAGGCCAGCCCGGTCCTGATCGGGGACCATATCCCGCACCCTCTGATAGTACCGTATCGCGGCGTCCAGGTCGTTGCGGTCGTGCGCATCGTCACCCCTGAAGAACACCACATCCACCGCCTCAGTGCTGGACGGGTAGCGCTCGAGAAGCCAGCCTCGGAGGGTCTGGACATCCTCAGTGCGCCCCTGGCGCGCGCGCAGACCAGCCCATAGATCCAGAGCAGGCGCCCCTACCTGAATCCGCGTACTCGTCGAAAGGGCGCGGAACTCCCTGACCGCTTCGTCTTCCCGGCCCGTGGTACCAGCGAGGATGCGCGCACGGGCCAGCCGCACTCCCTCGGCCACCCCAGGCGGACCCCCTCTCAAGTCGACGTGCAGGTCGTACGCCCTGAGAGCCAGACTCTGGTCGTCGGCTCTGTCGAGCGCCTGAGCCACCACGAGAGCCTCGTCGGCGGAACGGTCGATCAGGGGAAGCACTTCGCGGGCAGCCTTCACGGTCGCAGGTGTCGACACGCCAACCGCCAGGGATCGCATATAGGCCGTGCGCGTGCCGATCAAGTCGCCGCGGGCACGGGTCAGGTCCCCCGTGATCACCCACGCGCGCGCCCGTCGCCTACGCCCCGCCACCGAACGTGCAGCTTCCCGATAGGCGGCCTCGGCTCCGACGCTGTCGCCAGCCGCCAGGATCGACTTTGGAAGGAGCTCCCATCCCTGGATACGGGCGGTGTCATCGGTAACCCGCTTGAGCAGATCGCGGACCTGGGCCGTGCGGCCCGAATCCGCCAACACCGCCGCAGCGTCGAGGGTGGCCCAGCTTACGACTACTGGTGCAGCAGAGGCCTGTTCGAGCACTGCCATCGCGTCTTCGTTCCGTCCGGCGCGCGCCAACACCCTCGCCTGGCGCGCGCGCACACCGGGAAGAAGCTCGTTCGCAGAAGCGTGGGGACTGGATAGGTAGCGAGCGTAAGCAACCGCGGCCTTGGCCGGCTCGTCGCGGGCCTCCCGTGCCCGAGCTAGCAGGAACCACCCCTCCCCGTCCCCGGCTCGGTCGAGCCACGGCTTCCCTTCGAGTTGAGTGACGATCCCGCCCCAGTTCCGCCATGCCAGGTCAGCCTGGGCGAGCAGTAGTGACTCGTCGGGAGCCAGGACCACCCCATCGTTCGAGACCGCCCGCAGCAGTCGAGCGGCGTGCCAGAATCTCCCAGACGCCGCCTCCACACGGGCCGAATCCACGCGTGGATCCGCGGTCTTTAGCATCCCTGTTACGAGGGGTGCTCCTTCTGGTAACCGTGGAACGCCTAAACCTTCGTCGGTGCGCCAACTGAGGGCGGCGACTAGGGCGAGCGCGGGTAGAAGGCTCAGTACTGCGGTACGGCTCATCGGTTCGGGCTCACCTCAGGAGCGGCGGTAGGCGAACTCCTCGGACTGCACGTCGGACACCAGCGTTGCACAAACTACACCGGAGAAACCCCCAAGATTTCAAGACCTTCAAGGACCCAACTCTGTTCACTCTGACATAGCCTCTTTGAGGCACGCTGCGAAGTGGGGTGCTTTCCCCTCCAAGTCAGGCACCAGGGACCCGCAATCCACGTCCTTGCCAGGATGGGGGCAACGGGGGTGGAACGGGCAGCCGGCCGGCGGAGACACCGGGCTCGGCACATCCCCGACCAACACAATCCGTCCCACGCGCCCCACGCCTGGGTCCGGCCGCGGAATCGCAGACAGAAGGGCGCGAGTGTAGGGATGGCGGGGAGCCCGGTACAATTCCGCAGCTGGGGCGGTCTCGACGATGCGACCCAAGTACATCACCGCCACCCGATCGCTCATGTGCTCCACCAACGACAAGTCGTGGGCGATGATCAGGTAGGTAAGCCTGAGCTCAGCCTGAAGGTCCTCGAGCAAATTCACCACCTGGGCCTGCACCGACACGTCCAGCGCCGAGACCGGCTCATCCAGCACCAGCAACTCCGGCTCGACAGCGAGCGAACGAGCGATGCCCAGGCGCTGCCGCTGACCCCCGCTGAATTCGTGGGGATAACGGTCCAGATGTTCGGAACCGAGCCCGACCCGCTCCAGTAGTTCCGCGATGCGTCGCCGGCGCCCGTCTCGGTCGCCGCCCAGGCGGTGCACACGTAGGACCTCGTCCAGCATAGCGCCTACCGTGAGGCGTGGGTTGAGCGATCCGAACGGGTCCTGGAACATGATCTGGGCCTGGCGCCGAAACGCGCGCAGCGCTCGGTGGTCCATCGCGCATACATCCTGGCCGCGGAAGCGGATGTCTCCGGCAGTGGGCTCGATGAGGCGCAACACGGCACGGCCGGTCGTAGTCTTGCCGCAGCCGGACTCGCCCACCAATCCGAGCGTCTCTCCCCGCTGCAGCCAAAAGCTCACACCGTCCACCGCGCGCACATGTCCGCCCGCCCCCCGGCCGATCCCTCGGCTACGCCCCGGGAAATGCTTGACCAATCCGCGCACCTCTAGCAGCAGGTCACTGGACGGTGGAAACGCCTCCTCTATGGAGGCAACGGGCTCGCTCACTGCTCCGTTTCTGCGACAATCGGGGGGTGACGCCGCGCCGGCTCTGCGACGAGCCAGCAGCGGGCAGCACGCTCTTCACCCCTGCCCGTCTCCAGTTCCAGCAAGGGGGGAGCCTCAGCGGCACCCCTCTCCCACGCGTAGCGGCACCGGTCGGCGAAGCGACATCCGGCGGGCCAATCGTTGGGCGCTGGAACGACCCCTGGAATTGGTCGCAGCCGCTCGCCCGATCGGTCCGCGCGCGGAATCGAAGCTAGAAGACCCTCAGTGTAGGGATGGCTGGGAAACCCGAACACCTCCGTGGCCGTCCCCGTCTCCGCAACCTGTCCCGCGTACATCACGACCACCCGATCCGCTACTTCTGCCACCACCCCTAAGTCGTGGGTGATAAGAAGCACCGCCATGCCACGGTGCTCCCTCAGCTGCGCGAGCAATTCTAGGATCTGGGCCTGGATGGTGACGTCGAGAGCCGTGGTCGGTTCATCTGCTATCAGGAGGGCAGGCTCGCATGCGATCGCGATCGCGACCATGACCCGCTGTCGCATCCCGCCCGAGAGCTGGTGTGGGTATTCGTCGAAGCGGTGCGCCGGCTCCGGAATGCCCACTTCGTTGAGTAGCGCCACAGCGCGCTCACGGGCCGCACGCTTACTCATGCCTAGGTGCAGGCGCAGAGGCTCCGAGATCTGCTCCCCCACTGTGAATACCGGGTTGAGCGAGGCCATGGGTTCCTGGAAGATCATCGCGACCTCGTTGCCGCGGAGCCGCCGCAGGCGCTCCTCTGAGGCGCCCACCAGCTCCTCGCCTCGTAGGCGGATCGAACTCCCGTCCAGGATTCTCCCGGGAGGATCGGGCACCAGCCCCAGAATCGAGAGCGACGTCACGGTCTTCCCGCACCCGCTCTCCCCCACCAGCGCCACAGTCTCACCAGGGGTGACCGAGAAAGACACACCGTCCACCGCCCGAGCCACACCCTGATCGGTGAAGAAATACGTGCGCAGGTCGGTGACCTGGAGGAGAGGAGCAGTCATCTCCTGAGCCGGGGATCGAGTGCGTCACGCAGGCCGTCGCCTACCAAGTTGAACGCTAGCACGGTGAACACGATCGCGAGACCGGGGAAAGTGGATAGCCACCAGGCCTGGAGCATAAGACTCCGACCATCGGCTACCATCGTGCCCCACGAGGGCGTGGGAGGTTGCACCCCGAGCCCGAGAAACGACAGGCTCGCCTCGAGCACAATGGTGTTCCCGATCCCGAGCGTAGCCGCGACAATCACCGGACCCAGAACGTTGGGCACCAGGTGAAAGAAGATAATGCGGGCGCGTGAGAAGCCGAGTGCCCCGGCTGCCTGAATGAACTCACGCTCCCTCAGAGACAGCACCTCGCCCCGCACCAACCGTGTGGTGCCCGTCCATTGGGTGAGGCCGAGCACCGCGATGATCAGAAAGATAGAGGGCTGGAAGAGCGCGATGACCGTGATCAACAGCACCAGCTGCGGAAAAGCGATCACCATGTCCACGATCCTCATCAGCACGGTATCCACCCAACTACCGAAGAATCCGGCCACCGCTCCGAGCAGGGTGCCGATGGTTACGCTGATTCCTATCGCCACGAAGCCGATCGAGAGCGATATGCGGGCCCCGTAAAGGACCCGGGAGAGGACGTCCCGAGCGAAGTGGTCCGTGCCGAGGAGGTGAGCGGTACTCGGCGGCACCAGCCGCTCTGTCAGGAGATCCCCAAGCGCGGACGGATCATAAGGCGAGAGGAAGGGAGCGAGTAGCGCCACCAAGTAGAGTATGAGGATACCTACGGCGCCCAAGACAGCGAGGCGGTTCCTGGAAAAAGCGCGTCCCGCGAGCACCCATTGGCTGACGCCCACCCAGCGCAGCTCCTGCACCTTACCAGCGTCCCTGAACGACCATACCCACGCAGCCGCCAGCCCCGCCACCAGCGTGACCAGCGCAACTCGGTCATCCAAAGATGCGCCCGAGGAAACCCTCACTGCCGCCCACACGCGGTCCCAGCGCAGCACGAGCACCGCCAGCAGCCCTACCCACACCAGCAGCGCGGTGAGACCGGCGCCAAACCTGCCTACCAAGAGCTGCGGCGCCCCCGGCATCACCGCGGAAAGCAGGCGACCACCGCGCGTCCTTCGGCGAGCGCCCGGGAACGCGACGGCAGTGACGGCATCGCCCCCCCCGACCGGCAGAGGCATCAGCCCGTGATCACTCATAACGGATGCGTGGGTCCACCACGGCGTAAAGCACGTCGGCGATCAGGTTACCCACCACTACCATGCACGCGAAAATCACACTGGTGCCCATCACCACCGGGTAGTCGCGCAGAGAAATGGCGTCGATGATGGTCTTCCCCATACCGGGCCAGCCAAACACGTATTCGATGAACACAGTGCCGCTGAAGAGGACCGGCAAGTAGAGCCCAAACAGGGTGATCACGGGGATGAGAGCGTTCCTGAGCGCGTGTTTGAGGATGACGGTCCGCTCTCGAAGACCCTTGGCACGGGCGGTGCGCACGTAGTCCTGGCGGACCACCTCGAGCATGCTGGAGCGGGTATAGCGCGCGATTCCCGCCGCGAGCACGAGCGCCAGGGAGGTGACCGGCAACACCATGTATCGCGCTCGGTCCACGATCTGGTCCCACGTGCCCAGCTGTGCAAAATCCACGCTGCGCGTGCCTGAGGGCGGAAAGTAGATCGGCCAATCCCATACGTTCCGCGCAAACAGCGCAAACACGAGGATCATCATCAGAGCCAGCCAGAAAGACGGCATGGAGTAGAAGAACAGGGCGACGAAGCTCAATGCCTGATCCAGCAGCGAGTACTGGCGCACGGCCTGGACGATGCCGATCAGAACGCCCACCACGAACGCGACTACCAACGCCGCGCCTGAGAGGAGCAGCGTGTTCGGCAGGATCTGTGCGATCACCTGGGACACTGGCTGGTTATATGAATACGAGTAGCCGAGGTCGCCCCGCACGAAGGCCGTAAGCCACTTTGTGTAGCGTACCGGCAGGGACTGGTCCAGCCCGAAGTTGGCCCGCATCTGCTCGACAACCTCCGCCCGCATGGACGGGTTAATCATCAGTTGCGTGGGATCACCGGGGGCCAAGTTGATGACGAAAAACAGGAGGGTGGCGATCCCTAAGACGAGCGGGATCGCGAGCACCGTGCGGCGGATGAGATAGCGGGTCACTGAGACGACCGGAGGACGGCCCTCAGCGTGCGGCCGCTCGCTGGACAGCTCGACGCTTATCCCGCGGGATCCACCAGTCCTTGATGTTCACCCACTCCCCACGCGCGTCCATGGTCACACCTCTGACACGCTTGTTGATTCCGTTGAGTCGCTCGGGAAAGTAGAAGTAGGTGTAGGGCTGCTCCCGGAGAAGAAGCTGCTGGTATTCCTTCCATAGCGGAATCGCAGCCTGGCGATCAACCACCAGCTGGAGCGTGTCTAGAAGCCGGTCCATCTGGGCGTTACGCGTGCCCGAGAAGGCGTAGGGCTGATCTATCCTACTCGAGTGGAACAGGTCGACATCGTCCAGTTTGAACTCGGTCACCCAGCCGACGACGGTCGCGTCGAAGTCGCGCTCCTCCCCGCTGAGCTGGGCTATCATGGTGCCGAACTCCATAACCTGCGGCTGAACTTTCACGCCGATCTGACCGAGCTGAGCCTGCATGATCTCAGCGATGTCCTGCCTGTACTGGTTGCCCTGGTTGTACTTAAGCGTGAACGCGAGCGGCGCACCCTCGGCGTTCTCGCGGACACCGTCGCCGTCGCGATCGATCCAGCCGGCCTCTTCCAGGAGCCTCCTCGCCTCTGCGGGATCGTACCGGACCGAATCAGCCAGTGTCGGATCGTAGGCCCAGTGGAAGGGCGGTACCCCGGAATTGGCGACGACGCCATAGCCACGCAACTGGGCCTCTACTATCTCGTGCCGATTGGTGCCCAAGGTCATGGCCCGACGCACGCGGGCATCAGCAAGCTGAGGCCTGCGCGCGTTCCACGCTACAAGCGTGTAGCTCCGGGAAACGGATCGCAACAGGTCAAGATCCTCAGACCTGATGATCTCGGGCACCTGGTCGGCGCGGGGTGCCAGGTAGACGTCAATATTCTCAGTGAGCAAATCGGTGAGCAGGGTGGCCTGTTCGGGGATGACCCGGTAGACGTAGCGGTCAACGTAAGGCCGGCCCCCTAGGTCCGTGGGAAACGCAGGATTAGTCTTGAAGGTCCAGCTCTCCTGAGGACGGTGCTCGACGAACACGAACGGGCCGTTCCCCACCGGGCACTGGGTACCGTAGGGATGCTGTTTGAGCTGAGAAACAGGCACACCTTCGAGAAGGTGCCGGGGCATGATCGAAACCCCGGTCCAAGGGTCCAAGTACTCGGCGTGGGGGCTCAGGCGCACCCGCACGGTGAACGAGTCGACCACCTCGATGCCTTCCGCCCCACCCACGTAGTGATCCCAGAACGCCGCGTTCGGATACGCGGTCTCGGGGTCGGTGACGACCCGGTATGTGAACGCGACGTCGTTGGCGTCGGTGCGCACTCCATCGTGCCAGTAGACATCGCGGCGCAGGTGGAACGTGATGGTGGAGGGGTGGGTCGGGTCATCCACCTCCCACGACTCTGCCAGGTACGGCTGAGGCTGGATCGAAGCGTCATATCGGATAAGCGACATCAGGTTCACGAACTGCTGGTTCTGGCTCGCGGTGTAGTCCGACGAGACGAAATGGTTCATCCCGTCCACCATGTCCCCGATGCTCGCGACCACAACCGTGCCCCCGTAACGGGCTGAGTCGGTAACCGAGTGTTCCTGCTCCATCCGGGCCATGAACGCGTCCACGTGCGGTGCCACGTCGGCGCAAAAGGTCTCCACACCCACCGCGGCGGCACCGCCGTCTGCATAGTCCCGCCCGCAGGCAGCCGCCACTACGGTCAGTCCGAGGACGATCCTGGCTCTAGTTGTCATCATGGATCCCTCCCTCGAGGTGCGGCTCGAGCGATCAGAGGGCTCAGCGCCGCCAGGTCCAGGCATCGGATCGGTATAATTCCTCGAGCTCGGCCTCAGTTCCCGAGCGCGTAGTCCCCTCTTCTAGATCGGCACCCGCGCGCCGAAAGGCACCGACCACGGCACCCTCGAGCTCACCCTCGGCGGGGCGGCGCCCCAACAACGACTCTACGGTGGCCGGACGGTCAACGGCACACGCGACACCGTCCCCCAGACCCGCCAGCAACCCCTGATCGTCGGCGACGAGGATGGAGCCGTGCTGCAGCAGAATGTTACGCATCTTAACCTGCGCACTGCCCACGAGTTTGCGCCCTCCGGCCGTGACCTCACCTCCGGCCGCAACCTGGAAGCAGGGACCAGTGTCCAACGGTGTCGGCCCGGGAGGCTCTGGGGCAATCTCGGCCGGGATTCCCAGGGAAGCCAGCCCTTCGGCCAAGCAGGTATTGGTCCACTTGTACACGGAGCGCGCACTGCCGAGCGTCGTGACCGGGACCACCAGCGCATAGGTAAGCTCCCGCCAATGCAGCACCGCTCTCCCGCCGGTAGGCCGGCGCACCACGTCCACACCCGCGCGCCTGAGGACCGCCGGATTATAACGCCCCCCTGTGGGCTCGTTCCGCCCCAGCGACAAGGTGGGACGCTCCCAGCGGTACAGACGAAGGATCGCGGATTCAAACGGTAGCGAAAGCGCTAAAGCGTGATCCCGAGCCATGTTGAGAGCACCGGCAAGTGCTCCGTCGATGCACAAACGCCAACTCAGCGAGCCTACCTCTCGTGCGCACGCAACGCTCAAAGACCGAATGCCATGACGCTCAGGTTCGCGTAAGCTGCGGCACCGCGAGAAACCGAGCAAACGAGATGGCTGCAGACAAAAACGCTGTCCACCTCGTGGCAGCCAAGGCCACTTACCCGGACAACCTCAGTTGGCCCGTCCGTCAACGGACTCGATCGGACCCCAGCCGATCATCCACAATGAATCGGTCCCAGGCCGGCATCTGGAGCACAGGCAGGGTTTCTGCGTTCATCACTGCGGTCTCATCAACAATCCCGTTCTTCCAGAGTAGGTAGGCAGTGATGGCGTAAGCGTCATCGTCGGACAATGATCCGGGCCGATCTAGCGGCATAGCCCTGCGCACATAGTCGAAAACGGTGGTAGCGTAAGGCCAATAGTTACCTATCGCCTTCGTCGAGATAGGCACGTCACCGTCGGGGAATCCCAAGACATCCGGCGCCGGTACCAACCGTCCTCCGAGAGACGTACCCTGCAGATCCACGCCGTGACACGCAATGCAAGAGGAGGCATAGATCGTGGCGCCATCCGCGGCGGTTCCATGTCCTTTTGGAAGTCCGGTTCCGTCCGGCATGATATCGATATCGAGCACTGAAATGTCGGCCTCAGTCGCGGCGCGGCCGACGCCGAAGCGCTTGGGGAGCGGATGTGATGCGGGTCGGGCGGCCACGACTGCTTGAGCCGACCCCAAAGTCGCCCCATCGTCCGGGACGCTCGGGTCGCATCCGGTCGCGAACGCTATACCCAGGGACGCCAGCAGGATACCAGGTCGATCCCGCACCACCAACCTCATTTCCAAGCTTCCGTCCGGTACACGACCTGTCCGTCGGTCCGGATCCGGACGCCGGTAATCGGATTTCTATGATAGGGACCCGAGTGGGGCCCTCGCGCGTCGATGAACTCGCGCAGACTCGGCTGCACGTATCCCGTCTCGTCAACAGCCCGGCTCATGACGGTGGTTTCCGCGCCGTCCCACCGCCACAGATATCGGAAGCGTGTGTGAGCCTTCGATAGTACAGGCTCCTGAAGCTCGGCGGTCACCCAAGTATCTCCCTCGTCGAATGACAACTCAGCTCGTGCGATTCGTCCGCGACCGCTCCAAGCGAGCCCACCTACTTCGTTCCACCCCGGTTCCAAGTGAGCTGGGTAGTTTGGGTGAGTGATCACCGAACGGGCATCCATGACAAAGCTGAACTGACGGGCTTTCCCACCCTTGATCCCTTCGGTGTACTTCGACGTCTCCTCGCGTGACATGAACGGGCGGTCCGCCAACTCCAGCCGCCGCAGCCACTTCACGCTCGTGTTACCCTCCCACCCGGGCAGGAATAGACGAACCGGATACCCGTTCGCGGGCCGAATCGCCTCTCCGTTCTGAGCATAGACGAGTAACGCATCGTCGTAGGCCTTCTCTAGGGGGATGCTGCGTGAGAGCACCGCCGCGTCCATCCCCTCCGCGAGGAACCACAAAGCACCGGCTTTCACGCCCGCCTCATCCAAGACGACCGCAAGCGGGACACCTGTCCATTCGCTTTGGCTCGTGAGACCGCACAGGGACTGGGCGGTGGTCTCCTCAGGACCGTTGCGCCGCATGTTGCCTGAGCACTCCAGGAAGCAGGTTCGGGTGACGGCAGGTAACCTCTCCAAGTCTCGTAGCGAAAACACGATCGGGCGCTCCACTAGTCCGTGGACTAGGAGTTCGTACCGATTCGGGTCGATGGTCGGGATGCCACCGTGATGACGCTCATAGTGGAGATCGGCCGGCGTGATCGTGCCTTCCAGCTCGTGAAGCGGTGTCCTAGACAAATAGGAGGACGCGTGCTCTCGAACCGGTGTCTCGAAGGCGGATCGTGCACCAGTGTCACTGGCTGGTGCGCCAGGGACCTTAGTCGGATCCGGTGGGACTGATGGAACCGAGGGCACTTCCTGCGCGGCTATGCCCGGGGGCCCGAACTCACGTAATGCCGATGCCGCTGTTATCGCTGCCGCACCAGCTAAGAGATTACGTCGAGTGACGTGGATCACAGGTTCGGACGCTGTCGAATCGGTCGGCGGGAGAGCTTCGGGAGTGTCAGTCATGGTCCCCCATTCGTTGTGACCGCTAGCAGCATTTTGTCTGGTCGAAGTCGCCGTCAAGCCAACCTGCCATCGTGCCCGTGGGATCGCCTGATGGATCATCCGGTCTCGGCCAGTTGCTCGCCCACTTATGCCACTGCAATACACCTTCGTTTCTCAGCCTTACGGTTCTCTACCGGGGGGCGGTCTCCCGCTCCGGATCAGCATAGACCTCTATGGGAGGACACGAGCAGACCAGGTTGCGGTCACCATAGGCGTTGTCGATCCGCCCCACTGTAGGCCAGAACTTGTGCTCGCGGATCCACGGGGCGGGAAAAGCAGCCTGCTCCCGCAGATACTTCCGGCTCCAAGAATCGCTCATCACCACGGATGCGGTGTGGGGCGCATTCTTGAGCGGGTTGTCGTCCCGGTCCAAGAACCCCAGTTCAACTTGCTGGATCTCGGCCCGGATCGAGATCATGGCGTCGCAGAAGCGATCCAGTTCCCCTTTGGATTCACTCTCGGTCGGCTCGACCATGATGGTACCCGGCACCGGCCACGACATGGTAGGCGCATGAAAGCCGTAGTCCATGAGCCGCTTGGCCACATCCTCCTCGGTGATCCCAGCCACCTTCCGCAAAGGCCGCATGTCGAGGATGAACTCGTGTGCGACCCGACCATTCTTGCCCTGAAATAAGACGTCGTAATGGCCTTCGAGAAGCTTCGCCATATAGTTGGCATTCAGGAGCGCGACCTCGGTCGCACGTCGCACTCCGGAGCGCCCGAGCAGCGCAACATAGGCCCATGAAATGAGCAGAATACTGGCGCTACCCCAAGGCGCGGATGCCACCGGTCCGATCGCCTTCGCACCTCCGACAGGAATCACCGGGTGACCTGGCAGGAAGGGAGAGAGCGCGGCAGTAACACAGATCGGCCCCACCCCGGGTCCACCACCCCCATGGGGGATCGCAAAGGTCTTGTGAAGGTTGATGTGACATACGTCTGCGCCGTAGTCCCCCGGCCGGCACAGACTTACCTGAGCGTTCAGGTTGGCGCCGTCCAGGTAGACGAGCCCCCCACGCCGGTGTACGAGGTCGCATACCTCCTTGATGTGTTCCTCGAAAACCCCGTGGGTGGACGGATAGGTCACCATAATGGCGGCGAGGCGATTTGCGTGCTCTGCCGCCCGCGCCTCCAGGTCCACCATGTCGATGGAGCCGTTCGAGTCCACCTTCACGACCACAACCTGCATCCCAGCCATGACAGCGCTAGCCGGGTTGGTCCCGTGCGCTGACGAAGGGATCAAGCAGACGTCCCGATGGGATTCCCCTCGGTCCTCGTGATAAGCCCGGATCACCAGCAAGCCGGCATACTCACCCTGAGCACCCGAGTTAGGCTGGAGCGACACACCGTCCAGGCCGCTGATCTCAGCCAGCCAGTGCTCGAGCTCCGCGATCACTACAGCGTAACCGGCAGCCTGATCAGGGGGTGCGAACGGGTGGAGGGAGCTCCACTCAGGCCAGGTCACCGGTTCCATCTCGGTGGTGCTGTTAAGCTTCATCGTGCATGATCCCAGAGGGATCATGCTGACGGTGAGCGAGAGATCTTTCGCCTCCAACCTATGGAGATAACGGAGCATCTCAGTCTCGGAGTGGTGCGTGTTGAAGACCGGGTGAGCGAGGTAACTGCTGCTCCGAGCCAGGCCCTTTGGCAATGGATCAACCTCTGTCCCGGCCGCCAACGCGCGGGCGTCGGGATCCTCCACCCCGAACGACGCCATCACATCCTCCAGATCCTCCAGGTCCACGGTCTCGTCCAACGCCACCCCCACTGTCCCGTCCTCCAGGTCGCGCAGGTTGATGTGCCGCTCACGCGCTGCGGCTAACACCTTAGCGACGCTCGCCCCGGAGGGACGAACCCGCAGAGTGTCGAAGAAGTCGGTGTGAATGACGCAGTGGCCTGCTTCGCTCAACCCTCGAGCCAGTAAGCGAGCGAGCGCGTGCACCCTGGTGGCGATGCGACGCAGCCCATCCGGTCCGTGGTAGACCGCGTACATGGCTGCCATGACCGCAAGGAGCACCTGGGCAGTGCAGATGTTGGAGGTCGCCTTCTCACGTCGTATATGCTGCTCACGAGTCTGGAGGGTCATGCGCAGTGCGCGCTTGCCCTGGGCGTCCACCGATACTCCGATGATGCGGCCGGGCAGCCGCCGTTTGAACTCGTCCCGAGCCGAAATGAACCCCGCGTGCGGACCTCCGTAGCCCATCGGCACACCAAAGCGCTGGGCGCTCCCTACAGCAATGTCAGCCCCCCATTCCCCGGGAGGTGTCAGCAACACCAGAGCAAGCAGGTCGGTGGCCGCTACCACCCGGACCGCCGCCGCTCGCGCCCGCTGCGCCAGGCCCTTGAAATCCCGGACCAGCCCGTCAGTAGCCGGATACTGGACAAGACAGCCGAATGCACCTTCCAAATCGAATTCTTCTGGATCTGTTACCTCAATCCGGATCCCGTGGTAGATGGCACGTGTGCTTACCACCGCGATCGTCTGCGGGTGGCAGTCGGACGCCACCAGAAACGCGTCCCGACCCTCAGGCGCGCTGCCGTACAGTAGCGTCATCGCCTCGGCAGCAGCGGTGCCCTCGTCCAGCAGCGAAGCGTTGGCAATGTCCAGGCCAGTCAGGTCCATGACCATGGTCTGGAAGTTGAGGAGCGCCTCGAGCCTTCCTTGGGCAATCTCGGCCTGGTAGGGAGTGTACTGGGTGTACCATCCCGGGTTCTCCAACACGTTTCGCTTGATCACCCCCGGCACCACCGTGCCGTGGTAACCCATCCCCAAGTAGGATCTGAACAGACGGTTCTCGGCACCGAGGTCGCGAAGCCGAAGCAGCAGCTCGCGCTCCGTCACCGCGTCCGGAAGGTCTGGCTCTCCCTCCATTCGGATGGAAGCCGGGACGGTCGCGTCCACCATCTCTTCGAGCGACGCCAGTCCGAGGGACTCGAGCATCGATCTGATCTCGTCGGCGTCCGGGCCGACGTGGCGATCAAGGAACCGGCCATCGGGGTCAAGCGAGGATCCCATGAGCGGATTACTCACTTCCCGCCGACTAGAGTCGCGTACCCTGCTGCATCCATCAGATCCTTCAAATGTGCGCTGTCGAGCACCTTCAGCTTGATCATCCACCCGGCACCGTAGGGATCGGAGTTGACGAGCTCCGGGTCGTCGGCCAGGGCCTGGTTCACATCGAGCACCTTCCCCTCGGCCGGACAGTAGAGATCACTGACAGCCTTCACCGCCTCGATCGTCCCAAAGGCCTCCATACGGTCGAATGTGGAGCCTGAGTCGGGGAGCTCGACATAGACCACATCTCCGAGCTCGCCCTGGGCGTAATCGGTCACCCCAACCTGGTATACGCCGTCCTCTCCGGTTGACTTCAGGTACTCATGTTCATGGGTATAAAAGAGACCCTCTGGAATTTCGGACATCATCATCTTCCGGTGTTCGGGTGGGTGCCGCGCACGGGACCAAGATAGAGCATCTCCTGGGGAGTAGGAAACCAACGATCGACTCACCCCCAGGGCACTGTGGGCGGAAGACAAGTTCCGACAAGGGTCCCGAGCCGGTACATTGAGAACAGCCGTCAATTTCCATCCCCTAAGGAGGGAAACAGAATGATGGGCATGGGCACCCTCGAGATCCTACTGATCGTGCTCGTTATCGTCTTCTTCTTCGGCGCCAAAAAACTCCCCGATATCGGCCGCGGACTCGGTAGCGGCATCAGGAACTTCAAGGGAGAGCTGAAAAGTGAGGAGAGCGAGGAACAGGACCGAGTGCTTCCTCCCGAGGACCCCGGTGTCACTCGAGAGTAAGACACCAGCCGCCCCCGATACCCGCCTGGCACATTCGGGGCGCCCCCGTCCCGCCACCGCTAACAAGGACGCCCTCGCAAACATAGTCGTCGTGTTGGATGAGCCTATCGACGTGGTGAACATCGCCGGGGTGATTCGGGGCATGAAGAACATGGGCCTGTCTCGCCTAAGGCTGGTCCGACCCGTCGACTTTGACCCCTACCGCATAGAGGGAATCGCCCACCGGAGCGCCGATATCATAGGCAGCACCGAATTCCATGATACGCTCGAGGGTGCGATCGCCGACGGAGTTTGGGTGGTCGGGACTTCCGCGCGACCTCGTACCGCGAATTGTAACTACGTGCGTCCCCGTGAGGTCGCCCCGACCGTCGTAGAACGGGCGGCCGAGGGACCGGTCTGCATCTTGTTCGGACGGGAGGACCGAGGACTCACCAACGAAGCGCTGGACCGATGCCACGCCGTCTCCATCATCCCCACCGCACCCGAATACTGGAGCTTGAATCTCGCGCAGGCCTTCCTGGTAACTGCCTACGAGATCTTCCTCGCCGCTGGCGGGGCAGCGGGATCCCTCCCCAGGGGCCGACGGGCAACTGAGCCCGCCACCGGTAAAGAACTAGAAAGCATGTACGAGGCCCTCCAGGAAGGGCTCTCCCGGATTCACTTCTTCAAGGGAACTCGGGAGCCAGAGGCTGTCATACGCACCCTCCGAACAGTACTGGGAAGGGCCGATCTGGACATCCGGGAGGCCCGATTGGTTCAGGCAATCGGGTTCGAGATCGGACGCTACCTGGATAGATTGAAATCTCAAGTTTGAATTAAAGGAAGGGCAATAATCCTTGGCCACCCCTTCCGTATACTCATATCTTGGCTTCTGTTTAGGCGGAAACAAATTCATTTCTATGCTATCCCAGAACTCGCTGGCGGGCGCACTCACCTATTAGTGACCAGCGTCACGGATCTCGCCGACTTCAACAACGAAACGATGAAGACAATGGGAGGCATAATTCAAGCCGCCGACACGGAGTTGTATAAGAACAAAGGCACGCTACCCTAGTGAGTGTGGAAACGGGGCACGAAGTCGCGTCCGAACTGGAGGTAGGGGAACTGCTGGAGGCCGCGGAAACCTGGGCCATCGAAGCGGGCGAGCTGGTCAGCGGCTACTACGGCGGGCGACTCGTGTACGAGGACAAGCTGGACGGGACCCCGGTCACTGAGGCAGACCGGGGGGCCGAGAAGATGTTGCGTGAACGCATCGGTACCCACTTCCCAGACCACGCTGTGCTGGGCGAGGAGTACGGGGAGTCAAATGCCGGCGCCCGGGTGCGGTGGGTATTGGATCCCATAGACGCCACACGCTCCTTCATGCGAGGCGTCCCCCTCTTCGGCGTTCTGATTGGGATCGAGGTCGCCGGAGAACCGGTCGTTGGAATCGCTAACTTCCCCGCACTCGGGGAGATCGTGGCCGCTGGCCGGGGGCTTGGGTGCCAATGGAATGGTGAGCCCTGTCGGGTTTCCACAACGGACTCCATCGAGGAATCACTCGTTCTCACCACCGATATGGAGAACGTGCTCGCTCGTCCCGAGGGTCCTGGCTACCGCCGCCTTCAGCAGCGCGCTTCCATCGCCCGCACATGGGGAGACTGTTACGGCCATTACTTGGTGGCTACTGGGCGGGCGGAGGTCATGGTGGACCCGGAGATGGCCCCGTGGGACGCCGCTCCGTTTCCCATCCTCTTGTCAGAGGCAGGTGGAAAGTTCACCTCGCTGGAAGGGGTGGTAACGATGCACGGCAAGTCCGGGATCTCGACCAACGGCCGCCTGCACGACGAAGTGCTCCGAGAACTGGCGGGGTAGCGTTAGGCTGCTAGATACTCCCGGGAGCGCAACTCGCGGAACCCGACCAGGCAATCACGGTCCTCGTCCCAAAGGCTCAACCGTGCAAGACGCAGGCTGTCTCTCAGAGTGACCCGCGTCACCTCCTGGAATTCCGGATGGGCATCCATACACTCCTGTAGCCGATAATTCGGGATACGACTGCTAAGGTGATGGATGTGGTGAAGCCCGATATTCGCGGTCAGCCACTGGAGTGGCTTGGGTAGCACCAGATAGGAGCTGCCCTGTAGCGCCGCGTCGTAGTAGTCCCAGTTATCCTGGCGGTGCCAGTAAGTGTCTTCGTACTGGTGCTGCACGTAGAAGAGCCAAACCCCAAAAGAGCAGGTTGCCAGTGTTATAGGGATCTGCACGAGCAGGAAGCTCTTCATCCCGATCGTAAGACCCATCGCCACCAGTATCCCCACAATAGCGGTGTTGGTCAGCCACACGCTGCGCCAAGCCAGAGTCCAATCCCGAGGAATGTCCCAGGGATAGCGATGCTTGATGAGGAAGTGGAAGGCCGGCCCGATCAGAAACATTAGCAGAGGGTGACGATAGAGCCGGTAGGAGAATCGCGCGGTCGGCTTCAGCGCCTCGTATTCGCGCACCGTCAATGTGTCGATGTCTCCGAAGCCACGGAAATCCAGGTTTCCCGAATGGGCATGATGGTAGGCGTGTGTGCGCCGCCAGTACTCATACGGGACCAAGGTCAGGACCCCGATGCAGAAACCGACGCCATTGCGCACCCGTCGGGATCGGAAGAACGAGCCGTGTCCGCAGTCGTGTTGGATCATGAACAGCCGCATCAGGAAACCGGCCGTAGGAAACACGAGCAGGAGCGTTAGCCAGTAGCCAACGCCCAGGCTCCGAAGCATGGCGTACCAGAGCAGAAAGAACGGGACCAACGACGTGAACAACTGGATTACACTGCGGGCATTGTCTGCACCCCAATAGGGCTGCAGGATCTTCCTGAATTGATCTGCGCGTGTGTCGACCGGCGTCTTGGTCACCGAGGGGTGAGTGAAGTAGCGCGCTCGGGCTCGAGCATTTCTATGGGTTCCGGGGGCTGCCACACCTGGATCACCGGGAAGGTGGCCAAGAACCAGCGCACGCTCGCCAGCATGAGGCCTGCAAAAAGGCAAGCAATCAGTGGATACCACAGGGGGAACACCGAGTCGCCGTCATGGTGGAGGGACGGAGCCACCAGCATCCACCGTTCCAACCACAACCCCACCAATATCACGCTGCAAAAAAGTGACAGCGTACCGGGGTTTAGTTTGGCACGCTTGCCCAACAATCCTGCGAACGGCACAACGAAACAGAGGAAAATCGTGAGCGCGCTCATGTTACCCCAAGGGGCATCGGCACGTCGTATCATCCACGCCTGTTCCCAGGGCAGCTTCCCATACCAGATCACTATGTACTGCGACCAAAACAGGTAGGTCCAGAACACGGTGAAGCCGAACGCCAGCTTGCCTAGATCGTGGCGCTGCTGGAGACCCATCGAGGTCCGAAAATCGGGGTGGAGGGGGATCAGGCGAGATATGGACACTGCCGTGACCGCGATGCCGGCCCAGAAAGCCCCCATGAAGAACCACCCGCCGAACAGAGTGCTAAACCAATGAGGCTCCAGCGACATCGCCCAGTCGATAGCAAACATGCTCATGACGACTGCGTAGACCAAGACCAAGACAGGCGAAATCACCTGCAGACGATGCCAACTCCTGACTTCTTCTTCCTCCTGGCCAATCCACCCCACGCCGAGCCGATCCCGCCAGCGAGCCCGTCCCGGATGGTCACCGGAAGCCGTGCTCATCGCCTTGAGGTCCGGCCTCACCACCAGGTATGCGAAGTAGAGAGCGACACCGAACAACGCCGCCGCACCCACGACGTTGCGCGCTACTAGAAAGGGCAGGTTCAGATAAGCCTGCTTGCTCTGAAGGATCGGGTCATGGGCCATCTCGGCCACCCAAGGGAAGTAGGACCCCCCAAGGCTGAGCATAGGTAGAAGCGTGAGAAACGCGAACGGGAGGTAGGCGGCGAACGCAGCGCTTACCCGCTTCGTTGACCAGTTCCACCGCGCCTTCACTATGGTGGTGGCAGCCGCGAACACGACCGCCCCCATGGCCACGCTGGTGAAGAACAACCAGTTTGACACCCAACTGATCCACGCCATGTGAGAATCTACGATCAGCGCCGCCACGAAAGATCCGAGTCCGACCACAACCAGCGCCGCCACAAGCAGGTCGCCTCGCTTCGAGCGCTCCAGATAGCGGACCGGAATGTCTTCGGGGATATGGATGGAGGACACGGCGCTATCCTTCCTGCCCGGCGGCGTCGTTCCGTCCCTGAACCTGCTTCACATAGTTCACGATATGCCAGCGGTCTGAGTAGGAGACCTGGTGTCCGTACGCAGGCATGATCCCGCGCCCTACCGTGATCATGCCAAAGAGGTAGCCGTCACTCCTAGTCAGGGCTAACCCGCTGGCCAGCGGAAACGCCGCCATGACCGGGAATTTGGGCAAGATGGCCGCCTGTTGCGAATTCCCTTCAGGGCCGTGGCAGACCGCACACATACGGTCATACATCACCTCGCCGCGCGCCAACGACTGCTCGGTAACTGGCACGGGATTGGGCAGGTCGTTGACAGGAGCCCCCCCCTGCGCCATGTCCAAAGCCGTGAACTCCGGGACATCTTGGGTGAGTCCCGATGGATAGTTTCCGGACGAGAACGACACTGCTCCGTCAGCCGGCATGCGCGTATTCTCATAGGGATCGAACGACGGCTGGTCCCGCATGCTCCGTCCAGCGACGGCCTGCAGCGCGCTGTCCATCGGTGAGCAAGCCGGAAGCAAAAGTGCTACGGCGAGCGCCACGCGGTGCGCCGGCCGCCACCGCCGCAAGGACCGCGCGTCACTGCACATGGGCACCCTCCGGGTCCTCGCTCAACAAACTGGGTTCATGGCGCTGCAGTATCCGCCTGGCCTCATCCAGATCATCCCCCTGGGCAGTCACGTAGAGCCCGAACCGACCAGACTGGAACTCGGCATCGTAGACGATTGTGGGCTTGGTATGGGGCAGGCGACCCAACACGAACACGCCTATCAAGGTGGCGAGTGCACCGAACAGGACAGCCATCTCGAAAGCGATTACGACGTAGGCTGGGATGGACACGATCGGCTTTCCGCCCGTCACCAAAGGCCAGTCCATCGAGGTCCAGATGGTGAGGGCGAATCCGGTGGCGGCTCCGGTCAACCCACCGACCAATGTCCACACTCTCACGGCGCTCTCTCCGTACCCCAGCGCCTCCTCGATGTGATGGTCCGGGAAGGGCATGTACGCCCGCAGGTTCTTGTAACCAGCATCTTTCAACTCGTGGATCGCGTCGACGGTAGAGTCCAGGAACTCGAACGATGCAAGCACGCCGCCGCCCTTATCAGCCATGGTCGACGGCCTCCTTTCTCCTCATCGGCGCAGGTAGAACTTCCTTCAGCTCTGCTATAGCCACGGGTGGCAGCAGGCGACAAAAGATCAGGAACCAGAATCCGAACCACGCGAAGCTACCGATCAGGATGCCCATCTCCACCATTGAGGGACGATACACACCCCACGCGAACGGCACGAATTCATGATGCTGAGAGACGACGATGATCACGAAGCGCTCGAACCACATTCCTATGTTGATGAAAATCGAGATCACGAACAGCGCCGGAATAGAATGTCGCACACGCTTGAACCAGAGCATGATGGGCACTATGCCATTACAGACAAGCATGGTCCAAGTGGCCCACCAGTACGACCCAAACAGCCGGTCCCAGAAGCTAGTACGCTCGATCTCCTCACCCGAATACCAAGCCATGAAGAATTCGGTGAGGTAAGCGTACAACACGATCATCGAAGTCAGCAGGATCAGCTTAGCCATCGCGTCATAGTGCTTGGTCGTAAGATAGGCCTGAAGGCCGAAGACCTTGCGTAACGGGACGGTCAGAGTGATGACCATCGCCATGCCGGAAAAAATGGCACCAGCGACGAAATACGGGGCAAAAATGGTAGCGTGCCACCCCGGAGTGATACCCATCGCGAAGTCCCACGACACGACGGAATGCACGGACAACACGAGCGGGGTGGCCAGCGCGGCAAGGAAAATGTAGGCCTTGCCGAAGTGGTGCCACTCACGGTCCGTACCGCGCCATCCCAAGCTGATGAACTGGTAGAATTTCTTGCGCAGGCCAGTCGCCGCCTCCCTTGCTGCAGCAATGTCCGGAATCGTGCCGAGATAGAAAAATGTCGCCGACACCGTGAAGTAAGTCGTTACGGCGAACACGTCCCACACCAGCGGTGAGCGGAAATTAGGCCACAGGAAGCGGGCGTTCGGATAGGGGACCAGCCAGTACGCCAGCCAGGGACGACCGACGTGTATGAGTGGGAATAGGCCCGCCGTCATGACCGCGAACACGGTCATCGCCTCAGCCGCACGATAGATCGACTGCCGCCATGGGGCCCGGAACAGGAACAGGATCGCCGAGACGAGCGTGCCAGAGTGAGCGATACCAACCCAAAACACGAAGGTCGTGATATAGACACCCCACCCGACCGGCTTGGAGATGCCCGCGACTCCGATTCCCTTCACCAACTGGATGCCCCAAGAAAAGAACATCAGCCCGACCCCCGCCGTGGCCAACCCGAACAGCGCCCACCAGCCTTTTCCGGGGCGTTGTAGGATCGCCAGAATGTCCCGGTTGACGTCGCTGTAGCTCGTTACGTCGGGATGGGGAGCTGCGCCGCGCGCGCTGGTCTCGGTAGCCGTTGCCATTAGTGCGACTCACCCTCGACGGCGTGGAACGTGACCTTCTTCAGATAGGAGACACCCGGTTGAGTGTTGATCAGTTCGTCCAACACCCGGTAGGTGCGCTCGCTCTCGACCAACTGCGCCACCTGTGACTCAGGGTCACGGATGTTGCCGAAGACGATGGCCTCGGCAGGACACGTCTGCTGGCAAGCCGTAACTATTTCTCCGTCAGCTAGCGGACGCGAGTCTTCGAGCGCCGCCCTATTTTGTGCCTCACGAACGCGCTGCACGCACATCGTGCACTTCTCCATAACCCCGCCCTCCCGCACCGTCACGTCGGGGTTGTACTGCCAGTTCATCGGCGCAGGCACGTCTGTGTAGGTGTACCAGTTGAACACGCGCACCTTATAGGGACAGTTGTTCGCGCAATAGCGTGTACCCACACAGCGGTTGTAGACCTGCGCGTTGATCCCCTCGGGTGTGTGATAGGCCGCGAACACCGGGCAAACGGGCTCGCAGGGCGCATTGCCGCAGTGTTGGCACATCATCGGCAACAGGCGCACGTCAAGGGGACCTGCCTGTTTGGCGTCGATAGTTTCGTAGTAACGCTCGAGGCGGATCCAACCCATAGTCCGCCCCATCGCGATCATCTCCTCTCCCACCCAGGGCACGTTGTTCTCAGCCTGACACGCCGTAACGCACGCGCTGCACCCGGTGCACTTGTCAAGATCGATCGCCATCGCCCAGCGCGGACCACTCAGAGCATCTTCGTAGCCGCCGTAGCGGGAACCCGGAAGGGGGAAGTCCTCGGGGCGCCCTTCTGTGGGAACCGGCACGAAGCCACCCCCGAGGTTAAGCTCCTGCAGCTCATCGTGGTGAACCTCCGTCTCACTCCCGTCCTCTGCATGCGCGGATCCGGCCACCGCCGAGAGGGCGGCAAGCTCGACGGCAGGCGCTATGGGTCGTCCCAACTGATCGTCGGAACCCTCGATCGTCGCCATTCGCTTCCACGCACCGGTAGCCTCCACAGTGACGCCGGTTGCGACCTGAACGAAGGCACCGGATGGTTGCTCCACAGCCGCCGGTAGGAGCACCATGGGGTTCACCCCCTGGCCGTCTGCAAAACGACCCATGTTGGTGTGGCCGCCACCCATCGAGATTGCCACCGCCTCCGGCCGGATGCCCTTGTACAGATAGACGGGTGCTTCGAGTGACCCGTGCGGAGACGTGACCGTGACCACGTCTCCGTTCCGCAGCCCCAACCGATCCGCCGCCTCGGGGTGCATCTCGACCCAACCGTGCCAGGCGAGCTTCGTCACCGGATCAGGAAGCTCGACGAGCCAGGGTCGGTTGGCGAAGCGCCCGTCGTAGAGACGCGACGAAGGATAGACGAGGAGGGTGAAATCCAGCCCATCTCCGTCGATCTCGGGTAGGCCGAAGGTCAGCGCGCTGTCCGGAGAGCGCAGGGGAGGGGAGGAAGAATCATCATCCCGCGTGCCCGTTGCGGCACCGGCATCCGGGAGGACACCTGACCGGAGTACGTCCCGCCACCACGCGTCGTCCGCTCCATCGGGGCCTGGCGAGCCTGCTTCACTGGAGCGCAATTCGCCCCAAGCCGCACGCAGATGCTCGTGGAACGTGGCAGAGCCCAGGTCCCGGCCCAGTCGCTTGGATAGCGACAGCATCACGTCCCCCGTCTGCTTGCCATCGAACATCGTCACCGGCCGCATCACGGGCTGTTGGATCGCATGGATACCGGAACGGGGGTTTGAGTCGCCCCACGATTCTAGGTAGTGCAGGTCCGGAAGAATTAGGTCCGCGAGCGCAGCGGTTTCGTCGGGCGCCGATGCGAACGACACCTTGAAGGGCACTCGCCCGAACGCATCTCCGAAACCTGAGGCAACGGGCAGCGTGTAAGCCGGGTTGGCACCGTGCACCATCACGACGCCGACTTCCCCAGAGGCCATCCTCTGAATCGCATCCTGCATCTCTGCGTAGGGACGAGCCCTCTGGCCAGTCCAACCGCCTTGAACGTGCACGGTGCGACCAACGTTGCCCGCCACGGAGTTGAGGATCAGCGTCGCCAGGTTGGCCGCAGTAGCGTTGCGATGCTGTCCTGCCACGCCCGGTCCGACAGCAACGCTCGGACCCTCGGACACAAACTGCTCAGCTACCTCCTCGATCGCCTCAGCGGATATACCAGAGAGTTCGGCCGCCACATCAGGAGTGAAGTCCTGGAGCAACTCTGCGTAGGGGCCGGCGTCGCCCCGACCGCTCGCCACGATGTGACCAGCCATGGCCAAGGCCACCGCAGCCTCGGCGCCAGGTTGAATGGGGAGCCATTCGTCAGCGTTGAGTCCGGTCAACGACAGGCGCGGCGTCACAGCCACGAAGCGGCCCTTGGAGCCAGCACCGTCCACGGCGGTAGCACGGGCGAAGTCTTTCCCGTACTCCACCGGCGACAACCACGTCTCCAAAAAGTCTGCACCGAACGAGACAATCAAGCGTGCTTCCGCAAGAGCATAGTGAGGAAGAACGTCCTCACCGAAGGCGATGCGGGCCGCCTCGCGCAGGGGAGCCTCGGAAAGCGCCTCGTGTTCGACGCGGGAACCCCCGACTCCAGTGACAAAACTGTCGAAGAGACCGGACAGCGTTGGACCGGTATGGCCGTTGATCAGCAGAACGTTGCCAACGGCGCCCTGGATGCGTTCGGCGAGCAGCGCCTCCGCTTCATCCCAGGTGGCAGACCGGAACTCGCCCCCCTCCCGAAGCATCGGTCCGGGATAACGATCGGGGTTGTAGAGGCCCTGGAGGGAAGCGTGTCCACGCTGGCAGAGGGCGCCCTTCGAGGTCGGATGCGCAGGGTTACCCTCTAGCTTGACCGCGCGCCCTTCTCGCGTGCGCGCCCATACTCCGCAGCCTGCTGCACATTCCCCACAGACGGTCGTGTACCAGGTGGCCACCCCGGGCGTGATGTCGTCCGGTGGAATCACATAGGGAAGGAGCTTCTCGGCCTCCTCAGTAGCACATCCCGAGATACCGGCCCCCGCCCCGGAGACCCCGACGACCTTCAGGAAATCACGTCGTTTGATGCCGTTGCTCATCAGTCGCTACCGGCGGGATCAGTAGTGGCAGACGGCGCAATCTCGCGACGCGCCTCGCTCGACATGACACTGCACGCACATGCCCATATCCGCACCCGGCCAGACCGGGTCATGCTCCTCGATCGCACCCATAGTCTCGACCGGCCCATGACACTCCTGGCAAGAGAGCCCGGCGCTGATGTGACGCATGTGAGGGAAACGCACATGATCAGCCACCTTGTAGACACGCACCCAAGGAATCGCTTCTCCGCGAGTCGCATAGTCGATCACCTTCGCCACCTCTCCTGGGTTTTGGGCGCCAGGAATCAACCGGTGACACCCTGCGCAGGTAGCAACTGGAGGCATGCCAGCATCCACCGACCTCTCTGCAGAGAAGTGACAATACATGCAGTCCATACCAAACGTGCCGGCGTGGATGTCGTGTGGGAAAGCGATCGGCTGAATGGTCGTGTCGGCCGCTTGCTGTGTTGTCACCGAGCTGTCCTGGTCCTGCGACTGGACGAACGTCGCAGACCCGATCGAGACGGCCGCGACTAGGGTCCCGAGCATCCAAAGCTTACGTGTCATGCCGTAACCCGGGAGGGTGCGGAGGAAGGCGGGAGGCGCGGGTGGCACGAGCAATCCGCCACGGTCAGGTTAAAGATGCCGAGCGAAGGTAGAGAGGCCGGCGAGGCATGTCAACGGAGTTTTGGGGACCCTTTTCGGAACGCCGGGTGTTATATTTTGCAACCCTCCGTCGGCCACCCCGGCGGAGGGTTTCTATCCTCTGAGCGGTCGCACGGAATCCGAGCCGCACAGGCGCGGACAGCCCCGGTCCTCCCGGAGACCCGATGCCCGACACCGTTTTGCCAGTTCGCGATACACTCCCTCCACCTGAACTCCTGGCCCGTCACCCCCACGATACGCGTGCCTATCTGCGGCTGGTGGACCTCTATCGCAGAGCCAGCTTTGGAGCCCACCCACTGGACGAGCGGGAGCACCGGGGGCTCACCGAGGCTCTGGGCAACGCTTGGTCCCACCTACGGCCCGCTTGATGGACAGTCGGCGTTGACTCGCCCCAGCCCACCCCCCGAGCCGCCGGTCCCGTCACATGGACAGCATCTGGCCACCATCATCCACGGCGGCCGGTTCTGGGACGTGTTCGTGGAGTTAGAACAGGATCCTACCCGCGCCGAAACCTACCGCGGGCTCTTCTGCTTCTCCCCCTCTGATATTAACACCGGCGAGCGGCCCACCCGTACCACTACCATCATCGTAGAATCCACGTATGAAGAAGCAATACAGAAGGCGCAGAGCTTCGAAGAGCACCAACTAATGGGTCTTCTGCGATCGACGTTGCCTGACTGAGACCATAGCCGACCGCGTGGTCAGGCCTGGCGTAGCCAGCGCATCAACTCAGTCAGGGTCAGCCGCTTCCCGGTCATCAGAATTCCCACTTGGTAGATACGCCCGGCGATCCACGTGACACCCACCAGCGTGAGCACCATTAGGGCGACCGACAGCGCCACCTGCCAGAAGGGAGCCGCCCCCGCCACCGCCCGAGCGAACATCAGGAAGGGACTGAAGAACGGAATAAGGGACAATACCACGGAGAGGGTGGCGTTGGGATTCTCGATCACCCCGACAAGCGCAACAACAGGGACGAAAATGAGGATCATGACCGGGAACTGAGCCTGCTGGGCTTCTTCGTCCGAGGTGCACATGGCGCCAACGGCAGCATACAGGGCTGAGAAGATGAAGTAACCCCCTAGGAAGAAGACCAGGAAGTAGGCAAAAAAGCTGGGCCCAGGAAGTCCGCTGGTGATCGCCGCCAACTCGCCCAGCTCGGGACGCGCGGCCAAGAGCGCGGGCAACCCAAGTGCCACCATGGCCCCACCCAGGATGACCCACACGGCGAGCTGTGTGAGCCCAACGGCTCCGACCCCCAATATCTTGCCCAACATGAGCTGCCAGGGACTAAGTGACGACAGGATCACTTCGACAACACGGTTGGTTTTTTCCTCGAGCACTGACCGCATCACCGCGACTGCATAGAGGAGAATCACCATGTAGAGAGCGAAAGAGCCGGCGTAGGCAGCCGCGTAGGCAGGGACGTTCGTGCCGCCACCTGAGCCCGCGATTATCTCTACCTCCAAGGCTCCCCCGGCAAGCATCTGATCCACGTCCGTTGCCGTGCCAACGAGCTGATGCTCGAGGGCCGCCTGGATCACAGCTTGGCGGATGCCGAGTTGTCGGAGCGCCGATGGGCTCCCGTTCACCACCAGTCTCGCGTGCCCGGCGACGAGACTCTCCCTGTCCACGACCAGATATCCGCCCACCTCCCCGCTTTCCACCCTCTGGCGCACTCGTTCCTCGGCGACCGTGGACGCCGATTCCACCACATAGCCACCCTCCTCGAGTGCTCTGGCCACCCAAGGGCCGACGTCTCCGGTCAAGTCGAGGACCACAATGGTGCGGTCGACCGCTTCATTCCGGGACGCAAGCACGACTGGAATGGCGGTGGCGGCCACGAGCAGAAACGGCACCCCTGCGGTGGCGAAGACGAACCACCGGGAACGCACCCGCTGCAGGTATTCTCTCCGGATAACCGCCCACACGCGCCTCATCGTGAGGAGGCCACCGGAACACGTACGATGCCCGTAGCAGCCCGCCCCGACCCCTCCTCGGCTTGCTCACCGACGTGCCTGAGAAAAATCTCGTGGAGCCGGGGCTCCACCACCTCGAACCGGTGGATTTCCGCACCGCTAGCCACACCGCGACGCAGGATTCCCCTCGGGTCAGCCCCCTTGTGGAGCACCAGGTGGACCGCCCCGGTAGCCGCTTCCTGTCGCATCACCTCGGGGCCTGCCAGCCAATCGTCCGGACCGTCGAACGAGACAGCCACCACTCCCGTGCGCTCACGCTGCTTGATCTCCTTGAGATCTCCGTCGAGCACCCTACGGGCACGGGAAATCAGGCATACTCTCTCGCACAACCGCTCAGCCTGATCCATCAGGTGGGTCGAAAAAAGGATGGTCATCCCCCCGCGATGGAACTCCAGCACGATCGCCTCGAGCACGTCTTGATTGATCGGATCCAATCCGCTGAAGGGCTCGTCTAGGATGAGGAGGTCAGGCTCGTGCAGGACGGTACTGATGAACTGCACCTTCTGCTGCATCCCCTTCGACAGGTCCTCGAGCCTGCGATCGGCCCAGTCGCCCAGCTCTAGGCGGTCCAGCCAGTCCCCCGCCCGACCTCGTCCAACCTTCCTCGGAATCCCCCGTATCTCAGCAAGGAACACGAGCAACTCCAGTACCTTCATCTTTTTGTAGACGCCCCGCTCTTCGGGCAGGTAACCCACTTTCTCGCGCCGCGTCTGGTCAAGGTCGGACCCCAGAAGGGTGATCCGACCCTCGTCCGGGAGGAGAATGCCCATAATCATTCGTATCGACGTGGTCTTCCCGGAGCCATTGGGTCCCAGCAACCCATATATGGACCCGCGCGGAATCTCGAGGTCCAGATGGTCGACGGCGGT
This sequence comes from Gemmatimonadales bacterium UBA2988, assembly GCA_002346665.1. GTDB lineage: Bacteria > Gemmatimonadota > Gemmatimonadetes > Longimicrobiales > Gaopeijiaceae > UBA2988. Next base: position 190,580 of record DEAG01000028.1, on the reverse strand, counting down.
GTGCCCACTGAAGCGCTTGGTGACACCCTCCAGCCGGACCGCGTATTCATCGGTCATAGCCCTCTCCGATGCCGTTTCGTGGATGCGGCGAGATGCGCACGGGTCACGGTACTCGAACGAACATCGGATTGTTCAGGAGCACCTCTCCGGTCCTGTAGTTCTAACAGGTGTATAACCTTCATTGCTCATACTACTGAAATCCCTACATTCCGTGGACTTGAACTTCCTCGAGGGGGTCGGATGGCCATCTACCGTACACTCAAATACGGTGATGTAGCAGTGGGAGTTGGGGGCCGGATCACAGTCCCTCAGGACATAAGGGAAGACCTGGGTCTAGGCGAGGGCGACACCCTCACGGTCCGGGTCGAGGAGACTCACACAGGTGCCCGCCAGATGGTATTATGGCGGGTTGAGCAACAACCAGAGGAGTGAGGTCCCCGCTTAATCTTCCAGATCCACCCAGCGCAGGAAAACGCTGAGCGGGCCCCGGCCGTCGTGATGCCACCAAGGCGGTGGAAAGGGCACGTCACCGAGCGGGCATATCCGCACTGCCCCCACCTTACCGAGCGCCGCCGCCACCTCCTCGACCCGGTCGCCGAGCCCCGCCACGCCGACCGTTTGCAAGTGTCGCCCAACCGGCACGAGCAGGTCAGGTACCTCGAGAGCGTCGACGACGGAGTGCACGCGCACTGTGCGCCCCAAGCAGGAGGGCTCAAGCTTATTCGCCGACTCGAGCACAACGGTCCATGAGGCTCCAGGCCCTGTGTGCAGCTCGAGGTTTTCACCCGCACCGCGGCGGAGCTCACAGGTGCGCCGAAGCTGGTGGACGGCAGACGCGTGGGAGGGTGCCAGGTCGGTCGGTGGCAGCACCCGGTGCAGACGCTCCAACTCCCGTGCCAACGCTTCGGTAAGCTCACGCGCACCGACGTCTCCGCCCTGCTCGACCAACACCGCATGGGGTGACACGCATCCCCGCTGGTCGAACAACGCCACCGCGCGGGCGAGCGTGGATGCAACACCGGGTAGGCTCTCCTGCGAAAGAGCGCTGCGTCCCACGAGCGCAACGCTCAGCCGGTGGTGATATGCAACCAAGGGTGTGGTCACTGGTAATCGGTCGCGCAGCGACCGCACCGTGGCGTCCCCACCGTAGGCCACCACCAGGTCGGCGGTCTCGAGGAGTACCTGCTCCGTATCCTCGCCCGAGCCGCCGCTCCAGTAGAGCACGGCGACCGCACTCGCCAGTCGCGGCGCTTCCTCTGCCAGCGCCCTCGCCAGTAGGACGGGGAGCACCACGTCGCCGACACCCGGCTTGACGAGCGTCGCCGACCCCAATAACAGCCCCCTCAGCATCGAGGTCGCGGAGACGCCCGGGACGGTGCCTGCACCAATGTGAAAGGACAGTGCCGGCGCGAAGGCGCGTGCCCTCCCCCCCCCAGATTGTGGGACGAACCGATCGAGGGCCTCGGGTTGGGAAAGCTCGGCGGAAAGCAGAGCCGCGAGGCGCTCGGCGGTCCAGTCACGCGCCATCCCCTCTATCACCGCCCGCGCCATCTCGGGCGATATGTCGGCCGTAGCGGGGAGTCGCTCCTCCGCTTCCTGCCTCAGGGGATCCTCAGGATCGAGGAAGCGAGCACCGGCGCGCCCTAACAGCCGCACCCGCTCCTGCACCGTGTCCCGGAGGAGTGCGTCTTCACGCGCCGCCCTCAGAGCCACCAACAGACCACGGGCTGCCTCTGTGTCAAGCACCGGGTGGCGTACCCCGCCGTCTTCGGCGAACACCAAATCGGTCAGGGTCCCGGGCGGCACCGCCCATCCATCGAAGGATTCTGTCACCACGCCTTTGCTCACCTCATCTGCGCCGCGTTGAGCAATTCCTCGATCGCCAGCGAGCAGCCGCGCGGCTCGGCACCCGGAATACGTCCGAGCAGACGGAAGCCATCCGCAACCGCCACCCCCATGTCCTCGGTGAGAAGACACGCCACCGAGCCTACATTAGCCAGGTCGTGATGGCAGAGGAGCCCAGGCTCCCCATCTGGCACCTGCACGAGGGAAACCGGATCGAGAATCCGGGTGCGGACCCACGGCGGTCCGACGTGGAAGCGATCCTCCAACCCTACGTCAGAGTCCTGGAAGCGGGAGAGAGCAGGTTCGTAGAACTGCGACAACATCTCGGTCATGCCATACTCGTTCACCACTCGGTTCATTGGGATCCCGAGCCTAGCGAGGATCCCGTGGTACAGATCATTGCGGGATACCCCACGCACCCGACCCTTAAATCCCCCGGTCTCCATAACTCGGGAGCCTTCCGGGAGCGCGAACCGAAGGTTCTCACGAGCAAGTCCGTCCAGCCAGTGGGCCAGCGCAAAGGCAGTCGCGGCGATCAGAACTGGGGCACCTGTATCGACAGCCCCCTCGACAGCGCGCCGGAGCTCTTCCTCCTGCAGCACACCATCTGCAGTGGCAAACCAACCACCCCCCTCAGCGCTGAATGCCTCGCTGGCAGCACCAATCATGTAGCTAAGGGAGGACGTAGGAGCATCCTGTGGAGACGGCATCAGCGCGAGCATTGGCAGCCGAGCGCCGTCAGGGAGCAGGTGGACGCGAAATGTGGGCAGTAGTGTGGACCGGTAGAGCCGGAGACTCGCGACCCAGTGCTCACCCCGCCGTTCCGTCCGCGACGTCCCACTCGTGTGAAACACCGCGTCAGGCTCTCGTCCCTCTTCCGCGGACATAAGCCGTAGCCGCTTGAACGCTCCGGTCGGTACCGCTGGCACGTCCACCCAACTCTTGACTGTCCCGGGCGTCACCCCCCGGCCCAAACAGTATCCACGGAACGCGGGGTTGTGCTGGAACTGCCAGCGAAAGACACGGAGCGCCCAATCGTTGAACACATGTTCGTCGAGCGCCTCGCGCACACCCCGCTGGAACAGACCGACCAGATCAGCAACCAGCCGTTCGAAGGAAGGCTCCGCGGGGACCGCCTCAGGAGAGGGGGGCAAGACCGGTGCCAATACCATGGATCATCCGGTCCTCCGCCGCACCCGCCCATGCTCGAGACCGCCAGCCTGCAGGACCTTCTCTTGGAGCCGCGTGGCCTCGTCGTCGGTGAACTCCAATACCTCGCCAATCCGACTCCGCAGACCCGCGTACGCGCGCCGCGGGAAATCCTCCCCCTCCGCGCTCGCGAGAGCAGATTCGAGCGCGTCGAGGTCTATTAGCGCTTTTTCCATCGCGCGCCGCAGGCGATTGAGCGCCTTGCGCGCGCGGGATTCGGCCGAATCAGTCATCTGCGCGATCCGTCAGGAAAAGGGGCAACAGGTCCCCATGCCGCCGCGGCGGGTTACATTTCCAGGGGGTGGCCAGCCCAAGGTACGCCGCGGCCCGCCCGCCTCCAAACCCAGCTGCTGCCTTCCTCGAACTCGTCCCCTCACATGCATGACCCCAGCTTGACCTCTAGGCAGCGCGCCTACCTGCGGGCGCTAGCTCATAGTCTGAAACCCGTTCTCCAGGTGGGTAATGATGGAGTCAGCGACGCCTTTCTGCACTCGCTAGGGGAGGCGTTCCGCACTCGCGAACTGCTCAAGGTGAGGGTGTTGGGCAGTGCTCCCGAGAACGCGCGTACTGCTGGCAACATGATCATGGCACGCATTCCAGAGGTCGCCACCGTGATGACCATCGGACGCATAGTGGCGCTCTACCGTCCGTTCCCCGAGAATCCCGAAATCGCGCTGCCGCGGTAGCGTGGCCTCGGAACGAAGCCACCGCAGAGGGGGTCTCCCAGCCATGTCCGACCAACAAATCGACGTAGTGGTGGTGGGCGCCGGGCCCTGCGGAATCGCGGCCGGTGCAGCGGCTCAGCAGGCTGGCCTTACCACCGTGCTTTTCGATCGTGGATGCGTGACCCAATCCATCCTCGGGTACCCCTATTACATGACGTTCTTCAGCACGGCCGAAAAGCTGGAGATCGCCGGCGTCCCGTTCACAATCCCAGACAGCAAGCCCAATAGGCGGGAAGCATTATCGTACTACCGGCGTGTTGTCCGAGCCCACGGGCTGGACGTACACCAATACGAGGAGGTAACCACCATCGAGGGGATCGGCGGCGATTTCGCGGTACACACACGGCCCACGAGCGGGGCTGCTAGGGTGACACGGTGCCGTGCGGTGATCATCGCGACTGGTGGCTTCCACGAGCCCAATCTCTTGGGCGTCGCCGGGGAAGACCTCCCCAAGGTGTCGCACTACTACCGTGACCCGTATCCGTTCTACGACCAGGACGTGGTGGTCGTCGGAGGCCGCAACTCGGCGGTGGAAGCGGCGCTGGAGCTATTCAGAAACGGTGCCCGCGTGACACTCGTGCACTTCCTAGACACGATCGATGAAGGCGTGAAGTCATGGGTCGTGCCCGACATCACGAACCGGCTCCAGAAAGGCGAGATCCAGGTGTATTGGCGCCATCGGGTGGCCGAAGTCCTATCGAAAAGCGTGGTACTCAGGGAAGAGGAAAGCGATCGAACGACTGAGCTGAAGAACGATTGGGTACTTGCTCTGATCGGTTGGCGCGCCAACCCTAAGCTGCTCGAGTCGATAGGGGTACTTGTCGATAAAGAGAGCGGTATCCCCTCCCACGATCCCGCGACGATGGAGACCAACGTGCCGGGGGTGTTCGTAGCCGGCGTGCTCGCTGCGGGCACCGACGCCAACAAAATCTTCATCGAGAACGGCAAGGAGCACGGTGGACTGATCGCCGGCGCGCTCCTCGACCAGTTCGCAGAGCAACCGGTCGGTCGCTGACCGAGGAGATCCGCAGCTTCAGCTGCCCCACCACTCCCCTTCTGGATCCACCGCCTGGACCCGAGGGCCGGCCGGTCCACCCAGACGTACTTCGCCCGGCACTTCCACTTCTCGCCGCAGATAACCGAGCGCTATTCCCCCGCCCGCCCGTGGCGACAGGACCGCGCTGGTGACTGCACCGACCGAGTGGTCCCGACCCTCCACCCATAACTCGGCTCCCCGCTCGGGTAGAGGGGTGCCACCCAGCCGGAGTCCTCGTAGCCGGCGGTTCACGTGGCCACGGTCTCGTATACGGACGATCACTTCCTGCCCCGTATAGCACCCCTTGGTGTGATCGATCGCCCGGGAATCGAGGCCGGTCTCCGGCAGGAGAGTTTCCTGATCCATATCTACGCCCCAGAGAGGGCGCCCCGTCTCCACCCTGAGGACGTCCAGCTCGGAGAGGGTGAGCTCCGTGGCTCCCGCCTCGAGCAGCCGCGCAGCCAGGGTGACACCTGTGGTCCGGTCCGTCACCACGTCGAAGGCCGGCGTGGCCAAGTCGCCACTCCTGATCGCTAACACACCGGCCCCTCCCCCGTCGACCCACCGCCACTCCCCCTCGGCAAGCACCTCCAGGTCTGCGGTCTCCACCCGCAGGCCCAATCCCTCCCTACTCAGCAGCGCCGCTGCGCCAGGACCTGCAACGGTAAGCGAGCCCGTGAGTTCGGTCACGTCAGCCACCTTCGCGAAACGGGGCGGTATGTACATGGTCAGGTGTGCGAGCAATCCCGGAAGCCCCGACCCGGGAACCTCGAGCAGCAGCCCTTCCTCCTCACCGCGGGGCCCTGTGACAACCCGGACGTCGGTGACCATGCGACCCTTGGGGGTCAGGACTGCGGCATACCGCGCCATGCCGCCGGTCACCTCAGGTCCCGTGGGAAGGGGGGCTTCGGGCACGCGGTTGGTGAGGATGCCCTGCAGCATCGCGACCGGGTCCTTTCCGCTGACCCGCACCCGGCCACGGTCCGGCCTCGTCGCAACCGCCGTAGACTCTAGAGCTGCCCGGTATCCGCTCACCCCTCCTCCCCGTCATCTAGCTCGCCGCTCCGCTCAAGCTTAAGAATCAGCCGCCACACGCGGTCGGCAGCCCGCCACGCAGCCGCGTAATCAAGCCACCCGCGGAGGTGGTCGATGGCCTCATCGCGCCTACCAACTCGGGCCAGGTCCAGATCGCACTCCGGCTGCCGCGCCTCCTGAGCGAAAAGTTGGCGCACAGAGATGGCGGGTGTACCCATCGGCTCCCTTCGAACGGTGGTGCGCGGTGTTGCAAGCTAGACGAAGCGAGCCTGGCCGTGAAGATTCCGTCACCCGTGCACCAGCGGATCGACACGGGAACTCCTCCAACCTGACCAACACATGCCTGACGACCCTCAGGACCAGCGGCCCAAGATCCGGCTGACCCAGCTCTCCCACGGCGGGGGCTGAGCCTGTAAGCTCGGCATGGCCGAGCTGGCGCAGGTACTGCGTCACATGCTGCCCGTGGAGGACCCCATGTCGCTGGTGGACGCATCCACCGGCGACGACGCCGCCGTGTACCTTCTCAGTGCTGACCGCGCCTTGGTCGTGACCACGGATTTCTTCACCCCGGTCGTGGATCGCGCGTTCGACTTCGGCCGCATCGCCGCGGCAAACGCCCTGTCGGACGTATACGCCATGGGTGGTCGTCCGCTCTTCGCCCTGAATTTACTGAGCTTTCCGCGCAAATTACTGGGTGAAGGTCTGGCCGAGGAGATCATTCGCGGCAGCAGTGCGATCTGTCGAGAAGCGGATATCCCGGTCCTCGGCGGCCACTCGATCGACGACCCCGAGCCCAAGTTTGGAATGGTAGCGGTCGGCGAGGTGGACCCGGATAGGATCGTCAGGCTCTTCGGCGCACTACCGGGGGACCTGCTAGTCCTTACAAAGGCGGTAGGGACTGGGGTAATCTCGACGGCACTCAAGGCTGGCGTGGTCGACGAAACGGTTTTGGCCAGTGCGGTCGATAGCATGGTGACCTTGAACAGCACCGCAGCGGAAGCGATGGTGGCCCACGGCGTACGCTCCGGTACCGACGTGACCGGCTATGGACTGCTCGGTCACTTGCGGAACCTCGTGCGCGCGTCAGGGCTCTCCGCCGAGGTCATGGCGGGCGCAGTGCCACTCCTCCCCGGAGCAATCGCGCTCGTGCAAGCAGGCCACGTGCCGAGGGGCACCACCAGAAACCTCACCGACCTCGCGGAAGACGTTGCGTGGACCACCGAGATATCCGAGCCGGTGCGTACACTGCTGGCCGACTCGCAGACCTCGGGGGGACTGCTGATGGCGGTGCCCCCCGACCGGATCGACACGCTAATGGCGGATCTCCGTAGTTCGGGCACTGCCGCAGCGGTGATCGGGAAGCTGACGGAAGGACGGGTTGGCTACATGAGCGTGGTGTAGCACCCGCCCAGCCAGCCCCACCGTCCCGGTCGCGGCCAGCCCTCTAAGGGGCGGCCCTCACCTCTCCCTGGACCTCCTTCTCTACGGGGTAGCTGCGGACCTTCCGGCGGGGTTGTGGTCCCTCCCCCATGAGAGCGATCTCCATCACCTCGTCCAGATCGTGGACCAAATGAAAGTTGAGCTCGTCCATGACCTCCGAAGGGATATCATCAAGATCGGCGGCGTTCTCAGCGGGCAAAACAATTTCCTTGATCCCGGCCCGGAGGGCACCCAACACCTTTTCTTTGATGCCTCCGATCGGAAGCACCCGTCCCGTCAGTGTGAGTTCGCCGGTCATCGCCACGTCTCGCCGTACCTTCCGGTTCGAGAGTGCCGAGATGAGCGAGGTGGCCATGGTGATACCCGCCGATGGGCCGTCCTTAGGGACAGCACCAGCCGGTACGTGGATGTGTACTTCCTTGTCGGTGATGGCCTCTTGGCTGATCCCCAGCAGCGTCCAGTTGCTCTTCGCGTATGTGAGGGCTCCACGGCCGGACTCCTTCATCACGTCGCCTAGCTGCCCAGTGAGAACTAGACCGCCCTCACCGGGCATTACGCTAGCCTCGACGAACATGATGTCGCCGCCCATGGGGGTGTAGAACATGCCCGTGGCGACGCCAACGGTATCCACCGGAGACATGCGCTCGGGGTGAACACGCGGTCTGCCCAGTAACTCGCGTACGACCCCGCCATCCACACCGACACGTTCGATCTCCCCGGACGCGACGCGACGCGCCACCTTGCGGGAGAGCTTGCCCAGTTCCCGCTCGAGCTGACGCACGCCGGACTCTCGAGTGTATGACCCTATCACCGACAGAATCGCTTGGTCCGATACTTCAATTTCTTCGTCGCGAAGCCCGTTCTCCTTCAGCTGACGAGGAAGGAGGTAACGTTTCGCGATCTCCAGCTTCTCTCGCTCAGTATACCCCGCGAAATCTACTCGCTCCATGCGGTCAAGCAGCGGTGCAGGGATCCGGTCAAGATAGTTAGCTGTCGCGATAAAGAGCACCTCGGAAAGATCGAACGGAATGCCGAGGTAATGGTCCACGAAGGTCGAGTTTTGGGCAGGATCCAGTACTTCCAACAACGCTGCGCTTGGATCCCCCTGGAAGCTCACACCGAGCTTGTCCACCTCGTCCAGCAGGAAGATCGGGTTCTTCACCTTGGCTCGACGCATGCCTTGGAGGATGCGCCCCGGCATGGCACCCACGTAGGTGCGTCGGTGGCCACGGATGTCGGCTTCGTCCCGTGCCCCACCCAGCGAGATGCGCACATATTTTCTGTCGAGCGATCGAGCTATCGACTGGGCGATGGAGGTCTTCCCTACGCCCGGAGGGCCGACGAACAAGAGGATCGGTCCGCGGCCTATGGCCCCGACCTCTTCCTCTTCCTCTTCCTGCCCGCCTTCCTCTCCAGGGGTGCCGTCCGGTACTGACCTGTCGGGAACGCCCGTCTCGGGCACTTCATCGGGGATCCCCGCCTCCGGATCGTCAGTGTGGTCCGCGCTGAAGCCATCGCCATCCGCTGGCAGGGAGTCATCCAAGCCCTGCGGCGGCATGTGACCACCCAACAGATTGCTAGGTCCCTGGGGGAGTGGGACCTCACCCTGGCCGACCTCAGTTTCCACAACATCCTCGCCGGCAATCTCAGCCCGCTCCATCTGGAGCTTCCGGACAGCGAGGAACTCGAGCACCCGGTCCTTCACGTCCTCCAGCCCATGGTGATCTTCCTCCAAAATTTCCTGGGCCCTTAGGAGGTCGATTTTGTCTTCGGTCCGCTCGCTCCACGGCAGCTCGGTTACACACTCCAGAAAGGTACGGATCACCTGGTACTCAGCCGACTGCGGGCTGGTGCGCTCCAAACGGTGCAGCTCGCGCTGAACCTCCGAGCGCTGTTCCTCGTCTAAGTCAATCGCCTCGATCTGCTCCTTGATCTCCTCGATGTCGTCGCGGTCCTCTCCCTCCCCGAGTTCCTTCTGGATCTGTTTGAGCTGCTCGCGAAGCAGCATCTCGCGCTGCCGTTCTCCTAGCTCGGTCTGGACCTTGGCTTGGATGTCTTCCTGCGCATCGATACGGGCGAGCTCCCGTTCCACCGCCACCAACGCACTGCGCATCCGCTCCTCGTCGCCGAGTGTCTCGAGGAGTTCCTGCTTGTCTTCAGTGGAGAGCTCGAGATAGAAGGCCACCAGGTCGGCAAATGCGCCAGGATCGTCGACTCCCTGGATGAGCTGATTGAGTGCTTCGGCCGGCACCCCCCGCCGGGTGCCGAGCTCAGCGGCTCTGTCGCGGAGCTCCCGGTCCAGTGCCTGGAACGCCGGATCCTCCGACGTGCTAGCGCCCTGGCGCGCCATCTCGATAAGGACGGCGCGGAACATGTGCTCGCCCTCCTTCTCGTAGCTCACCGCCCGGGCGCGTCCCTCGCCCTGGACGAGCAGCTGCACGCCACCCCGTACCCGGTGCGTCTGAATGATGCGAACCACGGTGCCGACCTGGTACAGAACTTCCGGGTCGGGTTCGTCCACGTTCTCCCGTTGGGCAACCGCGAAAAGTCGACGATCTCCCTCCAAGGCTTCCTGTACGGCCTCCACCGTTCCGACACGCCCGGCAGATATCGGCACGGCGACTCCGGGATAGACCACCGTGTCCCTGAGGGGAAGGACCGGCAACGTATAGCGCTCACCCATGGAACCCTCTTTCGCTGATTGCGGACCGGCCACCGATGTCTTGGCGAACTCACCGGAAGCGTGGAGACGCCCGGATAAGGGCATCCACCGACGCAATCATGCAAGTTCCTTGCCATCCGCGCGAGCCCTGGAATGCGCCGGGACGGCGGTCCCGGGCTGCCTTCCACGTAGTCTTGCTGCCTAAGTGGCGGGATCACTGGCCCCTGGGAGGCTTTCCCCCCGGGGGCGGTGTAACGGAACCCACCCGTGTGTTTCGCCGCACGCGTGTGTATCCGGGGACTCTTCCCGGATCGCTCGGTCGATGGGAATGGGCGGTTGGTGCCGGGAAGGCAGCACGGTACCCCAGCTGCTGTCCTCGTTCATGTCGTTCCTCGCCGTCGTTTGTTGCGCACAGATCAAACCGCTATCCGGACCCACCTCGTGAACCAGGGGGTACGCTGGCAACATCCATTTTGCCGTTTCACTACGAGCGCTCCCCATGACCCGACTGCAGCCACGCACGCTTGGCGAACTCAAGGCTTCCGGCTATGGAGGTCGCACGGTTAAGGAGGAGATGCGCGCTAACCTGGTACGGAAACTCAGTGCCGGTGAGCAGCTCTTTCCAGGAATCGAGGGCTACGACGAGAGCGTCATACCCAAGATCGTGAACGCGTTGCTGGCACGCCACGACTTCATCCTGCTGGGCCTCCGAGGGCAGGCGAAAAGCCGGATCTTGCGCCAGTTGACGAACCTCCTCGACGACGAGATTCCGGTACTGGCAGGAAGCGAAGTGAACGATGATCCGATCCAACCAATCTCGAAGGCCGGCCGCACACTGGTTCAAGAAAGTGGTGACGAAGCTCCTGTCACGTGGATCCACCGGGACCACCGGTTCGTCGAGAAGCTCGCCACCCCCGACGTAACCATCGCCGACATCATAGGCGATGTGGATCCGATCAAGGCAGCGCGCGGCGGCCACATCTTGGCAGACGAGCTCACCATCCACTTCGGGCTGCTGCCGCGGGCGAACAGGGGCATCTTCGCCATGAACGAGCTCCCGGACTTGGCCGGCAAGATCCAGGTCGGCCTCTTCAACATCCTCCAGGAGGGGGACGTGCAGGTTAAGGGCTACCCGGTCCGGCTCCCACTGGACGTCATGCTGGTGTTCACTGCCAACCCCGAGGATTACACGGCACGCGGCAAGATCATCACCCCACTCAAGGATCGTATAGGAGCGGAAATCCGCACCCACTACCCAGAGGCTATCGAGATCGGGATGGAAATCACCCGCCAGGAGGCCTGGACAGCGCGGGACGGCGTGTGTGTCGAGATCCCAGACTTCGTCGCTGAAACTGTCGAACGATTGGCCTTCCTGGCGAGGGAAGACAAGCGCATCGACCAGCGCTCAGGTGTAAGCCAGCGCATGCCAATAACGGTCACTGAGAGTATCGTCTCGAACGCCGAACGTCGGGCGCTTCAGGTCGACGAGGACCGCGCTGTACCGCGCATAGGTGATCTGTACGCGGCGCTACCCGCGATCACCGGCAAGATAGAACTGGAATACGAAGGGGAGCTGCATGGCGCGGACAAAATCGCGCGCGAGTTGATCAGGGCCGCAGCCGAACGCACGTTCCAAGACCGGGCCGGCGATGCCGACGTCGAGGAGATCGTGGAATACTTCGAGCAGGGCGGTGCCCTCCAAGTGGGGGAGGATGCCGCCGCCAGCGCCTGCGTGCAGGGATTCGCCATCATCCCCGGCCTGCTTCAACTGGTTGAGTCCGTCGGTCTGGCGCCGAAAACGACCTCTCTGGGTCTACGCACTGCTGCCTGCGAGTTAGTCCTCGAGGCTCTCGTCGCTGAAAAACGGATCAGCCGGAGCGACAAGGGAGGTTACGGGCGAGCCCGGCACGGGGGGCCACCAGGAGCAGGCTTCAAGTTCGATTCGTTGGGCTCCTAGGCATCGGTAGCAACCGGCGATCACTACATGACGGCCATATCCACGAGTCCCCTAAGGAGGCGCGATGCGCCTTACCACCTACAGTAAGTACAAGGGAGCCTGGGCCGACGCGCTCAACTTGGAGGGACTCCTGGGCCACCTCTCGGACTTCCTGCTCAACGGTGGGTTCGCTGGCGGACCCAACTACCATCCCTACTGGGGTTGGTCGGGTACCGACGACACTACCTCGATGGACTCCCTGAAGCATGCGCTTCTGAAGGCACTCCTCGAAAGCGGCCAACTCACCCCTGAGATGCTCGAAGAACTCAAGGGTGAGGGTCAAGGTGATGCGGACGTGCAGAATAACATCGCCGAGCTGCTGGACCGTCTGATCGAGCGTCTGATCGAGGAGGGTTACATCACGATGGAGGGTGGCGCTCCCACGCTACCGGACCCTACCCAGGACGTTGGCGGTCAGGGTGACATCGACGAAGCCAAACAGGCCGCGCAGCACGTCCAGTTCGACCTGACCCAAAAGGGAATGGATTTCCTGGGCTACAGCGCACTCAAGGACCTGCTCGCCGCGCTCGGCAAGTCGACCTTCGGCTCACACGACACCCCCCAGCTCGCGACCGGGGTCGAGGCCGATTCGGCCAGCCGTCGCTATGAGTTCGGCGACACGATGAACCTGGACATCCCCGCAACCCTCAAGAACACGCTTGCCCGAGAAGGCCTACAGGTGCCGCTCGCACTCGACTACCAGGACCTGATGGTGCACCAGGCCGAGTATCGCTCGACGTGCGCGACCGTGCTGATGCTCGACATTTCGCATTCCATGGTGCTCTACGGCGAAGACCGTTTCACCCCTGCCAAGCGGGTCGCGTTGGCCCTCTCGCACCTGATACGTACTCAATTCCCGGGTGACAGCCTCCAGGTAATCACTTTCGGGGACCGAGCCGAAGAGATCCCACTATCCCAGTTGTCAAAGGCGCAGGTAGGACCGTTCCACACCAACACGGCCGAAGGGCTTGAAATGGCCCGCCGAATCCTGACCGCCCAAAAGAAGGATATGCGGCAGGTCATTATGATCACGGACGGCAAGCCGAGCGCGGTTACCCTCCCCGATGGGCGCATCTACAAGAATTCGGGCGGGATGGACGGCCTCATTCTCCAGCGCACTTTCCGAGAAGCAGCGGCCTGCCGGAAGTCGGGAATCCCCATCAACACCTTCATGCTGGCCCGGGACCCATACCTCGTGCAGTTCGTCGAGAAGGTCTCGGAAATCGCCCGCGGAAAAGCCTACTTCACGACCACGATGACACTAGGGCAGTACATCATGATGGACTTCATGAAAAGGAAGCACCGCCGGATCGCTTGATCCTCGTATTCCCGAGGGAGGCAACCTCCCGTATCGTTCCACCCGATCGATGAGACCTTGGCCCGGACAGGAGCGGCAGATGGCGTTGGAACCGCAAATTCCCTTTTGCCAAATGGAAGCTTTCACGGACAGACCGTTCCAAGGCAGTCCGACGACAGTCTTTCTCCCTGTGGATCCCCTCGACCATTGGGCATGAAGCTCATCACCCGGGAAATGAACCTATCCGGGCACCGTAGGCACACCACTGAGCCGAGGGGATAGCCCAGTGATTGACGTAGAGGAACGGGTGATCGGGAACCTCACAGTACGTATCGACCGGTTACTGTGCGTCGGCTTCGAGGACTGTCTGGACGTTGTGCCTAACGGACTGGTCCTCGACAATCAGGGTATCGTCACCTTCACCCCCGACGCCGACGGACTCACGCGTGAACAGCTGCTGGCCGCATGTCGAATATGCCCGGTCGATGCCATCACCGTGCTCGAGAACGGCACACATATCGCACCCTGAGACGCAGGCCCATGCGAAATATCCGCACGTACACTGAAGTTGGCCCAGGCGGCGCTTCGATTCCCGAGCAGGTGGTCGCACAGGGAGATCGGCTGGCAGCACGCCTTAAAGACATCCGATCAGTGGTCGGTATAGCCAGCGGAAAAGGCGGTGTGGGCAAAAGCGCCCTCACCGCGAACCTGGCGGCGGCCTTGGCGAGCGACGGCCTCCGCGTGGGAGCGCTCGACGCAGATCTGAACGGCCCCTCGCTCGCCCGCATGCTTGGGGTAGTGGGCAAACGCATGGTAGAGGGCGAACACGGGATCGAGCCTCCCACAGCCGCCGTCGGCGTCCGCGTAGTCTCAATGGAGCTCTTCCAGGACGGCGAGGACGCTCCACTGCGCTGGCGTGGGCCCGAAGCCGATGGATGGGTGTGGCGCAACGTGGTAGAAACAGGCACACTTCGGGAGCTAATCTCAGACGTGGCGTGGGGAGAACTGGATGTGCTTCTGGTTGATGTCGCCCCCGGGACCGACCGCATCGGACGCCTGCTCGACCTGGTTCCGGACCCCGCCGCCCTTCTCTTGGTCACCACCCCTTCAGAGATGTCTCGGCGTGTGGTGGCCCGGTCGGCTCGGCTGGTGCGCGAGGCGTGCGTAGGGAAAGTAGGGATAGTGGAGAACATGACGAGTTGGGAGTGCCCTAACTGCAACGCCCTCACCGACTTATACGAGCCGGCTGGACCGGATCTGAGCGGGCGCGACGGGATCGAGAAATGGGGCGCCGTGCCCTTCGATCCGCGGCTCGCCCGAAGCACCGACGAAGGTGTCCCATTCGTATTGTCCCACCCCGAGACACCTGCGGCGCTCGCGATCCGCGAGATCATTGCACGGCTCCTCGGGGAGCTGGAGGCAAAGTGAAATTCCTCTGTCTGCCCTGCGACCAGGTGATGACATTCGCTGAGCGGCAAGTCCCGGGTGACGGGACACTGGCCGCCGTCTTCAGCTGCCCGTCTTGCGAGCGGGAAATGGCGATGCTGACAAACCCGTACGAAACCCAACTCGTGAGCGGGCTGGGCGTCAAAATCGGCGGTCGAACAGTTCCCGAACAGCCCATGGAACTACTGCGCACAAGCCTGGATGGTGCCCGTCCCGATGCCTTTGTGGAGGCCGACGCTCCTCCCGCTGCTGCCACACTGGCCGGAGATGTGCCCATCGCGGGACGGTTGACCTGGAGCGCGGACGCGCTGGAACGTCTAGAGCGGGTCCCATCGTTCGTGCGTGGCATGGTCAAGCGCATCTACGCGGATTGGGCACGTGAGCGGGGGATCAGCGAGATGACTCCCGAGCTGATGAGCCGGGCACGCACGGAGCTGGGGCTGGAGGAAATGTGAGCTCCGGAACCAGCGTCGCGTCACCTGTGAACGCCCGTCGCCGGAAGTTCCGGCAGGCGGCGTTCGTCTATCTACACGTGGGCGTGCTCTACGAGGCGGCGGTCCTGGAGATGTTTCGTGGTGGACTGCTCGGCGAACGCTTGGGACCCACGTGGATCTGGCTCGGCCTGGGAATTCTCATCGTCGCGTTGGTGTTCTGGGGGCTGTGGAGCCGACAGAACGCCTGGCTCGCCAGGGTAATCTGGGCGCTCGGCGTGTTTCGCCTGCCCCCACTCATCGGCGGTGCGTTCTTCCCCATAGCAGATTCCCGGCTCCCCCCGTCCTTCTACTTGGTGGCGCTCGTTGTGGTGACAGTGAACCTATGGATGCTGGCGCGGGCTGGCTGGGACTTGTGACAGTAGCCGGGGCGGGGGCGGACCAGTCCCCGAGGCTGACTTTGCCACTGCAGCCGACCACAGTTATGGCCGTGTTGACTGACCCGCGCGGCCACCTGTATACTGGCGCGTCGCGCCTCCCGAAAACCATTCGATGAGAGTTATATTACGCCTTGCCGGTCGCCCCTAACGGGCTTGCGGTATCGCGTATTCATGTGACATCCACGCTTCGACCGAGGTGACGCCTTCGCACTGGCCCAACCAGTGCTAACCTTTATTGTGCGAAAGCTGCCACTGCCCCCGTGCCATTGGACCCCCCCGAGAGGTCCCAGTGGTGAAGCGCGTGCGGTCGGTTGGGGCACAGGGTCGGAGCGGGGCTTGGCTTGTACCGCGAGCAAACCCGCTTAGTGAGGTGCCGATGTACCGAGAAGTTTTGGTCCCAGTAGACAACTCTGACCCGTCCCAATGGGCCGTCGATCGGGCCATTGAGTTATGCCGTCGCTCCTCCGGCCACATTACTGGTAACCACGTGTATGCCGCTCGGCTACACGATGTTCGTTTCCGTCAGCTGGAGACAGGACTGCCCGCCCAATTCCAGACGGCCGAAGAGATAAAGCGCCAGCGTAAGGTCCACGACAAGCTGATCGAGAAGGGCCTCCAGCTCATCTCCGATTCATTTCTGGACCAAACCGAGAAGCGGTGCAAAGCCGCGGGCGTTCCCCTCACCCGCCAGCTCCTCGAGGGTATCAACTACGAGGAGATCGTGCGCGAGGCTAACCTCGGTACAGGCCGCCTCCCCAGTCTTATAGGCTTCGACCCCAACATCACCCACAAATATGACGGGGGAGACACCGTGCGGAGCGACGTTCGCCTAGGCGAGGACGGACGCATCGTCGGTGAAGACGAGGAACAGGACGAAAAACTCGCCGGATCCAGCGGTCGCGACTACGACCTGCTCGTGATGGGCGGACATGGCATCGGCCAACAGCCATTCAGCCAGCTCGGCGGCGTGACAGCTCGGGTACTCCGACAGATCGAGAAGGACGCGCTCGTGGTGCGGGACGACCGACCGCTCGAGGGTGGACGCTGGATAGTGTGTGTGGACGGCTCATCCTACGCGTACAAAGGGCTCCGCCTCGCACTTCAGTTGGCCCGGGATTATGGCGCCAAGCTCTTTGTCTGCAGCGCGTTCGACGTCGAGTACCACCACGTCGTATTTGGCAACATCAAGGATGTGCTGTCCGCGCAGGCCTCCAAAGTGTTCAAGTTCGAGGAGCAGGAAGAACTCCACAACAATATTATCGACAAGGGTCTGCTCAAGCTCTGCCAGGCCAACCTTAAGCGTGCGCAGGTGATGGCCCAGGAATATCCCGAAGTGGAGATGGAGACCCAGATCCTGGTGGGGAAGCCCTTCCAGTGCATCATGCAGTGGATCGAGGAACTCGATCCCTCTCTCCTCGTGATGGCGCGCCACGGCGGCCATCGCGTTGAGGGCACTGACCTGGGCTCCCAAGCCGATAACCTGCTTAGGCTGGCGCCCACTAACGTGCTCCTCGTGGGCGTACAAGACGTACGTCCAGACGAAATCCCCTGGATCGAAGAGGACGGGGAAAAGGGGCTGGAGTGGGCACCAGACGCCGAGGTGCGGATCCTAAGGGTACCACCCTTCGCTCTCGGCATCGCGCGCAAGGCAGTCGAAGAGTTCACGCTCGACAACTACGGCCCCGGTGCCAATGGAACCTACACGGAAACCGGGAACGGGGCAGGTCAACACGGAGTGTCGGTGCCACCGACCAGCGCGGACGGCCTGCCAATGGTGACTGGCGAGCGGCTCGACGAGGCGATCAAGAAGCTGCTTCCGACGCACATGCAGCTAATCATGGGTATCGGCACTGCCGAAGAGCTCGCGCTGGCCGAGGTGAAGGCCAACGAGGCAATGACACGCACCGCAGTCGAGGGGTCTGACTCCGATGCCGTGCCCGACACCACAATGGTAAGCGTGAAGTGCCCATACACGGGCCACATCACCACCCGCGAGCGTACTGACAATGACCCTGTCGTGTGGACCACCGAGGCCTTCGATCGCCTCCGCTTGGTACCGCTCATCGCACGTCCCCTCGCCCGCAACACCGTCGAACGCTTCGCACGCGAGCACGACTTCTGGCGTGTGACCACCATGGTCATGGACGAGAACAAACAAGCCATGATTGAAGCAGATGAGTTCGACATGGACACGATGTTGGTGATGTTCCGTGAACTCCAAACAAAGCAGATCAAGGCGCAAGCGGAGGGAGTGGACGGACTCACCACGGAAATGCAGCGATTCATCGAGGAGGCGAAGGCACAGGGAGTCACACGCTGCCCGATTCGGGACGTCGCCGAACAGGTCGACCAGTGCCCCGTCGACATCGCCACAGTCACTCCCGCGCAGGCTAAAGAGGCCGTCGAGCAGTTCATGGCCAAGGAAGCCGAGCCATCCGAGCCGGCTGCAACCGAGGTGGGCGACTGACGCCCATGGCAGCAATACCCCTCTCGATGCTGGATGCGCCGGGCAACGCCCTCGAGCGGCCAGCACCCAATCCGGGTCGGGACGCCGGATCGCGGATCCATCTGCCCCACGTCGTCGCGTGGAATCTCACCCGCCGCTGTAACCTTGCGTGTGCGCACTGTTACATATCGGCAGGCTCCTGGCACGCATCAGCAGGTGAACTCCCGACCGAGACATGCTTTCGGATCGTGGACGAGTTGCTCGCGGTAAACGCTTCTCCCCTCCTCATCCTTTCCGGTGGGGAACCGCTGCTCCGGGACGACCTGGAAGCGCTGGCTGAGCGGGCCGCGGCAGGCGGCGCAACGGTGGTGGTCGGCACCAATGGCACCCGTCTGACCGACGCGCGCATCCGTTCCCTGATGGATGCTGGGGTCAAGGGTGTCGCGGTCAGTGTGGACTCGTTGGAGGAACGCTACCACGACCGGTTCCGCCACGGAGAAGGCTCCCTCCAGCAGACACTAGACACGGTCGAGCGCCTGCGTGCCCACCGGCTAGATTTCATCGTCCAGACCACGGTGACCCGTGGCAATAGGGGCCAGTTAGCGACATTAGCAGCATGGGCGGCCGAACGTGGGGCGGTAGCATTCAATGTTTACTTCGTGGTGGCGACGGGCCGCGCCGAACACATGCCTGGGCTCGCACCCCTAGAGAACGAAGAAGTGCTCCGTGAACTGGTCACACTAGAAAAGGACTACCGCGGACGCATGATGGTACGTTCCAAGTGCCAGCCACAGATCATGCGGCACGCGGTAACATCCGACGCTGACTCCCCTCTGCTCAACTATGAGACGCGCTGTCCGTGTGGAACGCATTATTGCCGCATCACGCCTGAGGGCCAGGTCACGCCGTGCCCATACACACCCGCGGTGGCCGGAGATCTGACGACTTCCTCGTTCGGCGATATCTGGAACCATTCTCCCCTCTTTCTCACCCTCCGCACTGGCACGCTCGGTGGGAAATGCGGGCGCTGTGAATACCGCGGCGTGTGCGGCGGCTGCCGTGCACGTGCTTTCGCTGAAGGTGGCGACCTGATGGGCCCCGACGAATCGTGTGTCTACGAGCCAACCGGATCCACGCCCCTCATAGAGGGGCACAGACCGGTCACCTACGGGAGCGCCGCGACGACCGAACTGGAGTGGACTCCCGAGGCAGCAGCACGCGTGAGCATGATCCCGAGCTTCGTGCGTGGCGTCGTAACTGAGCGAGTGGAGCGGTTCGCTAGGGAGCGGGGATACCCCCGCGTGGATCTGGAGGTGATGGCCGAGGTCAGGCGGGCCATGCCGGCGGATTTCTCGAAGCGTCTACCTTTCTTCCTCCAGGAAGGGGGTGAAGCATAATCGGCACACGAGCGCTGAACGGTATCGGCCGGCTACTCGGCGTCGCCGCGGCCGCGGCTGCACTCGTGGCACTGACGCCCGCCGGTCTCCTGGCACAGGCTGCCGAAGCCGCCAGTCAGGGTACCGTATCCATTCCCGCGTATGGGAGCTTCCCGGCACCCGGAAACCGCGTGGCAATCTGGGTCGCAGCCCAGGTTCACCTCTTCTTTGCTGCGTTCGTGCTGGGCGTGCCCATGTTCGCTGTGGTCGCCGAGGCGATCGGCATATTTGGCAACGACACGAAGTACGACAAGCTCGCCAAAGAGTTCACCCGCCTCCTGCTCGTATCGTATTCGGCCACGGCCATATGGGGGGCCATTCTGGCCTTCGGACTGATCACCCTATACCCCGGATTGTGGAGCTACCTCGCCCGCATCTTCGCACCCACTATGTGGGTGTACGTGGGATTGTTCTTCTTTGAATCGTTCACTCTCTATTTGTATTACTACGGCTGGGAGCGGTGGCACGATGGCAGGGCCAAGTTGATGCATTGGTCACTGGGAATCCTGCTCAATATCTGGGGCACCGCAGTGATGTTCATCGCTAACTCGTGGCTCACGTTCATGATGAGCCCACCAGCCGAAGTCATGCCCGACACTGCTCCAGGAATGGTGAGATTATGGAGCGCGTTCGCGAACGCGACCTGGATGCCGATCAACATCCACCGCGTGATCGCCAACGTCGTGTTCGGCGGTGCCATCGTCGGAGCCTACGCAGCTTACCGCTTCCTCACGTCGAAGACGGACGAAGAGCGTGCCCACTACGACTGGATGGGTTACGTAGGCAATATGATCGCGATCGGAACACTGATCGTCCTGCCGTTCGCCGGCTACTACTTAGGACGTGAGATCTACGAGTACAACCAGCAGATGGGCATCACCATGATGGGCGGTTTCATGAGCTGGGCCTGGATCATCCAGGCCTTCCTCATCGGCGTGTTATTCCTGGCAGGCAACTACTACCTCTGGGTCGGCATGGGCCGGATTCCGGGCGCCGAACGGTATACGCCGTACACGAAATGGATGCTAGTGGTACTGGTACTAGGCGTCATCGTCTGGGCCACGCCCCACACCATGATCGCAAACCGCGACGAGCTCGCCGCTATGGGCGGCACCCACCATCCCTTCCTCGGGGTGCTCGGGGTCATGAGCGCTAAGAATACGGCAGTCAATCTCATGATCCTCACGACGTTCTTGTCGTTCCTGCTCTACCGGCGAGCCAACAAGCGTACGGTCGTTCCCTGGGCCCGCACAGGCACCATGATCCAGACAGCAATCTTCGTATTGGCCGCCGTTATCGTATTGTTCTACGGGGTCTACGGTTATTTTGTTACCGCAATCGTGCGCATAGGCTTTTCGGTCTACCAAGTGCTCGCCGTGCTCGCAGCGATCGGTGGAGTGGTGACACTGGACATCATGATCATGCGCGGGGCCGAAAGTTACGGAGCCATCCGTTGGGGCCAGATGCCCCCAAGATCCCAGTACGCTCTCCTTATTTTGGCCGTCACTTTCACATGGCTAATGGGACTGATGGGATTCGTCCGCAGCGGCATCCGCCAGCATTGGCACATCTGGGAAGTGATGCGCGACACGAGTGAGTTTGCTGCCACCCCGCCCTTGGGATACGCGGCTCAGGTGATCAGTTGGTGCGTGGTGATCTTCCTCGGATTGGTGGGATTCATTTTTTGGGTGGGGAGCCTGGCCGAGAAACCTATCACGAGCCACCCGCGTCAAGACTCGCTGCCCTCCACCGACTCCCGTCTGGCCTCAGCGCCGACAGGAAACTGACCGGAGCCACCAAGCGATGTGGCAGACGAACCTAAAGATCTTGCTGGTCGTGCTCGGGACACTCGGTCTCTATACATGGGTGGCCGGTGCGATCCCGCAAGTAGCCTCCGAAGTGCCCGAGGAACTGACGTTCTCGGACGACGTTACGGCTGATGACCTCGTTATGGCCGGGGAGCAATTATTCGCCGGCGCCGGAACGTGCACCGCGTGCCACGGAACCGGAACGCGAGCTCCTAATTTACTCACTGATCACGCCGGGGAAGGAACCATCGGACAGCGGTGTGGAACCCGTGTGTCCGGGCTCGACTGCAAGGCTTACTTGCGAGCGTCACTTACGGAACCGGCCGCGTTCGTTGTAGAGGGTTTCGCCGAGATGGTATTTCAGGCGCGCGCCTTCTCGGACGCCCAGATATGGTCACTGGTGGCATTCATGCAAGCCCAGGGGGGCGAGGTAACGGTAACCAGCGACGACATGGAGCGCACCGACGATGCGGCAGCGGGTACCAGTGCGCCGGCCGAACCGAGCGGAGACTCACCCCTAGCGGCAAGCCAGACCACTGACGCTCGTGTGCTCCTGCAGGAGAACCTGTGCCTGAGCTGTCACGCTATCGACGGCGCCGGGCCTCCACTCGGACCCAACTTCGATGACATCGGCAGTGCACGCACGGCGGACCAGATCAGGAGGGGCATTCTGGACCCGAACGTCGACGCGGCACCTGGGTTCGACGCTATGCTAGGAATGATGCCAGCGACATTCGGTCAGTCGCTGAGCGCAATTCAACTCGAAGCTATCGTGACCTTCTTGGCGGCACGGAAGTGAGGCGCCCGACGTGAGGTTCTGGCCCAAGGAACCATTCTGGCAGGGAGTGGCGGTCCTGGTAATGGCCTTCCTGCTTATCGTATTCGGAATCCCATATCTCCCACCTCTCCTGGGGATACCCAGCGCACCCATCCCTAACAGCGTCGTGGTCCAGTACATGTTGACCGCCCTGGTAGGCGTGCTTCTCTGGGTAAGTGACAACCAGACCCGCTGGCAGCAATTCAAGCAGCCGTTCCACGCGGTCATGGTAGAGGAGCGCAAGAAGCCCATCCGGATGATCCTTCTGGTACTCTTGCCTGCGCTGATCGGGTTCATCGCCTACGGCCGGGTGAAGCCGTCACTGGACGCGCCTCCATCGTTTCGGGCCATCCATCCCGCACCGCCCAGCTCGATCACGTTCCAGGGACGCACCATCGAGATCACTGGCCTCGAAAACCCGCTGCGCACGCGAGGATCGCTGGACGATCACTACGAAGAGGGCAAGAGCATCTATTACGAGAACTGTCTCGCCTGCCATGGAGATTTATTGGACGGGCTGGGACACTACAGCCACGGCTTCAACCCCACACCCCTGAGCTTCCAGGACGTCGGCACCATCGCCCAGCTGGCTGAGAGCTTCGTGTTCTGGAGGATCGCCAAGGGCGGGGTGGGGCTCCCCAATGAGGGAGGACCCTGGAACTCCGCCATGCCGGCCTGGGAGGAATTCCTAACAGAGGACGAGATCTGGGCTGTAACCATCTTCCTCTACGAACAGGCCGGCAAAACTCCCCGCACATGGGAAGAACATGCTGAGGGGGGTGAGCATTGATGGGAACCCGGGCGCTGGTTATGGCTGCGTACCTGCTGCTGCCACTCCCTCTGGCAGCCCAGGAAACGGACAACGAGAACCCCGCCGGCAAGGTGGTCTACGACCGTTGGTGCGCCGGCTGCCATGGGACCGATGGGCGGGGAGAGGGGCCCGGAGCGCTGACCATGCTCCCGCGACCCCGCGATTTCACCCGTGCCCTCTACCAGGTGCGCACTACGGGGTCGGGAGAACTGCCAACCGACGACGACATCATGCACGTCATCAACGTCGGTATGCCTGGGACCGCCATGCCAGGTTGGGAGGACCTTCTGAGCTCCCAGGAGCGCGAAGATCTGGTCACCTACCTGAAGAGTATGTCACGCTTCTTCAATAGCTCTCCACCACCGGCCCAGCTCGAGTTCTCCAATGCCCCTCGGGTGAGTGACGACCGCATCGCGGAGGGCGCAGAGATCTACGAGCAGGTTGAGTGCTCGAAATGCCACGGACGGAGCGGACGAGCGGATGGTCCGTCTGCGCCCACCCAGAAAGATGACTCTGACCTACCGATCTATCCTGCCAACCTGACCCAAAACTGGAGATTTAACGGAGGCGGAACGGTAGAGGACATCTATCGGGTCCTGCGTACTGGGTTGGACGGCACACCCATGCCGACGTTCAGCGACCTGATCGACGCGGGCGTGATCACTGACGACCAGCTCTGGAATCTGGCCCACTACGTGCGGAGCCTGTCGCCCGAGGAGTCCCCAAGGATCCGAGAGGTGATCACTGCCGCAAACGTAGGTGATGGGGAAGGGGGGCTTCCAACGTCTCCCACTGACGAACGCTGGGAGACAGTCGACAAATTCTACATTCCACTGGTCGGTCAGATAGTGGTAAAGCCCCGTTGGTTTAATCCCCGTGTGCAGAACCTCTGGGTGCAAGCCCTGCACGATTCGGCGGATGTCGCCATGTTGGTGAGTTGGTCAGATCCGTCGCGAAGTCCAAATGAGGAATGGGCCCCTTTCGCTCAGCAGATCGTCGAGGCCATGGGCCCCAAGGACGAAGGCTCCACTTGGGCACCGGGAGCCCCCGATCAACTGGTTGTACAGTTCCCACTTACGCTCCCGACAGGAATGGAACGGCCCTACTTTCTGCAGGGCGACGCACGCCGTCCGGCATATCTGTGGAGCTGGCGGAGCGATCATGACAGAGCTGTGGAGATGGTGGCTCGCGGACTCGGCACCGGCCAGGAGCAGCCCGCTTCCAGCCAACAGGTGAGCGCCGAAGCTGCCTGGGCGGATGGCGAGTGGCGAGTGCTCTTCCGGCGTTCGCTCGCGACACCGGACAGCACCTCTGACCTTCAAATGCCACGCGCAACGGTAGTCCCTGTGGCCTTTCAGGCCTGGGACGGGAACAACGGCGAAGCTGGGAATCAGGCGGCGGTGAGCACCTGGTATTTCCTCGCGTTGGAGGAACCCGTACCCGTCACGGTGCTAATAACCCCACTCGCGGCATTTCTCTTAACGGCGGTGCTCGGCTTGGTGGTGGTCACGCGGGCTCAGCGCCGGGAGAAAGAGATACCTGGCCGGAATTGAGAATTTTGGTAGTTTCCCGCGGCGGAAAACGAACGCGGGACCATAAAATCACCAAAGAGGAGATCCAAAAGATGCTGGAAATATCTGGAAACAAGGGCCTGGTAGCCTTCGCGTCTCTGTTCGCGTTGACCGCCGGATGCGGCGGCGGCGAAGCAGGTTCAGGCGCTGCCGGTGGCGATCAAGCTGCTGCGGGAGTTGTGGTGGAACACCCGGTTGATGCGGCCACAGCCGGTAGCGTTAGCGGCACTGTCGCGTTCTCCGGGGACGTGCCCACCCCTGCTGCCATCGACATGTCCGACGAGCCCTCTTGCCAGGAGGAAACCGGTGGCACTGCGGTCAGTGAGAGCGTGTTGGTGGGATCAGAAGGCGGGTTGGCCAACGTTTTCGTTTATGTGAAAGAGGGACTGGATTCTAGCCTCGAATTCCCGACTGGTGACCCGGTCGTGCTCGACCAGAAGGGATGCACCTACCTTCCACACGTAGTCGGGCTATCCATGGGACAGCAGCTCACCGTGCGGAACTCGGACGAGGTCCTTCACAACATCAACGCGACACCTACAGAGAACCGAGGGTTCAACCGAAGCCAGCCCCAGGTCGGCATGGAATTCGAGACCAGCTTTCCCACACCTGAGGTCATGATCCCAATACGCTGCGACGTGCACGGCTGGATGGACGCCTATGTCGGAGTCACTCCACACCCCTACCACGCCGTGAGCGATGCCAACGGGGTGTTCGCGATGGATCGCCTCCCCCCGGGAGATTACCTTCTGGAGGCTTGGCACGAACTGTATGGCACGACGACCCAGAGCGTGACCGTTGAGCAGGGCGGAACGACCAGCGTGACTTTCGAGTTCAATGAGGCAATGGCGGGGCAACCGGTGCCCATGGGACCAGTCCTCGTGGTCGATCACACCACCGGCACGATGCATCGGACGATACCTAGGTTGTAACAGCCACCGCATCCCGGGACCTTTGTCCCGGGATGCTCCCAGTCGCCGACCTTACTCGGCACATAGGAGCCGCACGCGATGCAGAATTGGTCCTGGCTGATGGACGAGAGCGCCTCGACCATCGGACCACAGATCGACAGACTCTACTACGTGATCCTGGTGATCACGGGTATAGTCTTTGTCGCCACTGAGCTGACGCTGCTGTGGTTCATATTCAAGTACCGGCATCGCGAAGGCCGAAAAGCGGAGTACATCCAGGGGAGCGCAAAGGCTGAGATTGTCTGGACGACAGTTCCGGCCATCATCGTGATCGCGATCGCACTGGCCAGTGCTGGTCTGTGGGATGAAATCAAAGATCCCGACAACGTGCCCGACAACGCGATGACCGTGATACTTACGGCCAAGCAGTTCGAGTGGAACCTCACCTATCCAGGGCCGGACGACGAGTTGAACACTGAGGACGACTTCACGGTCCGGAACCGCCTCGACATCCCGCTAGATCGGCCCACAAAGCTTGAGATGTATTCCGAAGACGTGATCCACTCCTTCTATATCCCCGACTTCCGCCTCAAACAGGACGTGGTACCTGGCATGGAGTTGATGATGTGGTTCCAGCCCACCCGCACCGGGGAGTTCCCGATCGGGTGCGCCGAATTGTGTGGAATCGGACACACGCGCATGCGTGGAACGCTCACTGTCCACACCCCTAGCGAATACCAGACCTGGATGAACGAGCAGCTCCAGGCCCAGCCGTGAGGCAGCGAGGATAATAATGGCTACCCCCGTAGCAGCGTCCGGCACCGGAGCCGAGCATCACGAGCTCGGCTTCATCCGGACCTACATCTTCTCGACCGATCACAAGATGATCGCCAAGCAGTTCCTCGTTGCGAGCCTGGCCTTCCTGCTGCTCGGCGGTCTGCTCGCCGCTGTAATGCGCTGGCAGCTCGGGTTCCCTGGCCAGCCCATACCGTTTATCGGAGGGCTCTTCTCCGAAACCACGGCACCGGGCGGCATCATTTTGCCGGAGTTCTACAACTCGCTCGTCACCATGCACGGGACGTTCATGATCTTCTTCGCGATCATGCCACTGATGCTGGGCGTGTGGGGAAACTATTTAATCCCACTCCAGATCGGGGCGCCCGACATGGCGTTCCCGCGCCTCAACACGTTCTCGTTCTGGATCAGTATTCCGGCCGGCCTGATCATGTTGGCGGGGTTCTTGGTGGTGGGTGGCCACGCGGGCGCTGGATGGACGGCCTATGCCCCACTGTCCGCCGATTCCGAGTTCACCGGCGTATACATGGGGCAAATCCTTTGGCTGGTTAGCCTGACCATCCTTGGCTTTAGCTCCCTGACAGGCGCGGTGAACTACATAACAACCATAATCAACATGCGAGCGCCGGGAATGACCTGGTTCCGCATCCCGCTGCCAACCTGGGCGCTGTTCGTTACCTCGTGGCTGGTCTTGCTCGCAATCCCAATCCTGACCGGTGCTTTGATCATGCTGCTCTTCGATCAGACTATCGGTACCGGGTTCTTCGCGCCGGCAACCGGCGGCGAGCCGCTGCTGTGGCAGCACATCTTCTGGTACTTCGGCCACCCCGAGGTTTACATCCTAATACTGCCGGGCATGGGTTTAGTGAGTGAGATAATTGCCAACCGGTCACGGAAGCCGGTTTTCGGCTACCACTCCATGGTTGTGGCAATAATCTCTATCGCTTTCCTGGGTTGGATCGTGTGGGGCCACCACATGTTCCAGAGCGGCATGAACCCGATGCTGGGCACCAGTTTTATGATCTCCACGATCATTATCGCAGTGCCGTCCGCCATCAAGGTGTTCAACTGGATGGGCACCGTGTGGCGGGGCGACCTGCACTTCGATGTACCTATGCTCCACGCGCTCGCGTTCGTGTCGATGTTCATCATCGGAGGTCTGTCCGGCATCTTCATGGCTTCGGCCCCGGTGGATATCCCGATCCACGACACCTACTTCATCGTGGCGCACCTCCACTACGTGCTCTTCGGCGGCAGCCTATTCGCCATCTTCGCAGGGATCACGTATTGGTTCCCGAAGATGTTCGGCCGGATGTTCGGCGCAAAGCTCGGCAAAGCGCATTTCTGGCTTACGTTCTTTGCTTACAACCTGGTCTTCTTCCCTATGCACAGCATGGGGCTCAAGGGCCACATACGGCGCATCTACGATCCCAGCCAGTACACGTTCCTACAGTCGATGCAATCGCTCAACACGCTCATCTCGTGGGCAGCGTTCTTCTTGATCGCTGCTCAGCTCATCTTCGCGTTCAACTTCTTCTGGAGCATGTTCCGGGGCGAGAAGGCCGTGCAGAACCCCTGGAACTCGAACACGCTGGAGTGGGCCCTCGCGCCTACGCCTCCTCCCCACGGCAACTTCGTGGCCACGCCGCAGGTCTACCGGGGTCCCTACGAGTACAGCTCACCTGAGTCGACTGACGACTTCCTCCCGCAGCACCTGCCGCCCGACCGAGTTCAGCGGCCGCCTGTGCCGCGGGAACCCGGCTCCCTGCCCACCGGAGACTGACGGCCGAATATGAGTAGCCACACGCCTGCGATCCAGGAAAACATGATGGTCCACGACTCGACTTACGAGCCGGGGATTCAGGTCTATCACATGAAGTTGGGGATGTGGGTGTTCCTCTTGAGCGAGGTGATGTTCTTCACCTCGCTGATCGGGACATACATCATCCTCCGATTCGCCCACCCTGACCACTTTGCGGCGCCGGGCGAGGTACTGAACGTTCCCTTGACCGCATTCAACACGTTCTTCTTGATCTGTTCGTCCGTGACCATGGTGAAGGCGTTCGCGGCGATTCAGAAAGGAGACCAGAAAGGCCTCAAGCTCTGGCTGCTGGCAACCATCGTGATCGGCGCTTGTTTTGTGGGGATCCAGGCAATCGAGTATGTCGCCCTAGTACATGAGGGGTTCGTTCCCGCCGCCGCCGAATATCACGCGCTCGGTCGGACAGGGGTTGAAGGCGGCGCCGTACTGGGGGGACCACTTTACGGGGCCACGTTCTACACCATGACCGGATTCCACGGTGCGCACGTCAGTATCGGCGTGATATGCCTTGTCTTCGTACTCATCCGGGCGATGCGCGGACACTACACACACAGCGACCACCGCGGCGTCGAGCTGATCGGACTCTACTGGCACTTCGTTGATCTGGTCTGGATCATCCTGTTTACCATCGTCTACCTGATCTGATTGACAGAGAGGGGAGGGGCCGATGACGACCGAAACACAGACGCACGATGAGCATCACGATCCTCCATACATGCTCATCTTTCTGGTGCTCCTAGTGGTGACACTGGCGGAAGTCGGATACGCATTCCTGCCCCTGGCCAAGTTCTGGCTCGCGTTCGGACTATGCGTGATGGCTATCTGGAAGGCGGTCCTAGTGGCACTGTACTACATGCACTTGCGTTCGGAACCACGCAGCCTGTGGATCTTGGTGGCTGTCCCTATGCCTCTCGTCGTGATTCTGATCGCGGCAGTTATCACGGAATTCTGAAGAAACCGATCATCCTGGAGAGCAGCTTTTGCATTACGAAGGCTTGATGCTCGGCATGTTCCTGGGAGGATTGCTGATGGCCATGGTGCCGATTTCGATTTCGGTGGGCATCGCTATCTGGGCGTTTCGGCAGCGAGAGTCTGCTTCGAAGGCGCGCGCTGCGGCTGAAGTGTCCAAACCGAAAAAAGCAGCGGTATAACAACCCCCGCGACCCAACCCGCGGGCCGTGCTCACCTAGGATCCGCTGGACCGGACCGACTGACACGGTTCACGTTTCGGCGCCCAGGCTCCTGAGCAGCGCCATCATGCGTAGGTCGAACGGGTCCCCGCTGGGATCATCGTCCGCGATGTCGGTATGCTCCTGGGGGGTCTCCAGCACCAGCGGGATCCCGCGCGTCCTGGGGTCGGAAAGCAGCCAGCGGAAAGGCTCCGTGCCGATGTGACCATCCCCCAGCAGGGCATGGCGGTCTAAGTTCGACCCCAGCGTTCCCACGGAGTCGTTGAGGTGGAAAAACGCCGGAGGCTCCCCGACGGCCGCCTCAAACTCGTCGAGAACGGCGCTCTGGGTCGCTGCCGAAGACTCCACGTCGTAGCCCGACACGAACAGGTGGCAGCTGTCGAGCCCGTAGCCCGCCCGCTCCCGCAATTCTTCTGGGAGATGGGCCAGGATGAGCCCTACCTCATCTGCATTCTTGCCGAAGGTGTTGCCAGCCCCCGCAGAGTTTTCCACGTAGAGGCGCGTCCCTCCCTGAACTGCGCGCAGAGCCTGCGCCATAGCCTTGGCCACCCGCTGAGCGGCCGGCTCCGGGTCGGTCCGAGGACATGACCCCGGGTGGAAGCATACACCACCGACACCGAGAGCGTGGGAGCGCTCCATCTCCTTGACCAACGCCCCCGCCGAGCGGCCCCACTTTACCTCGTCTTCGGAGGCCGGGTTGAGCACGTAGGCCGCGTGGACAAGCACGTGCTCAGGTCGGATGCCGGTGACCGCAAGCGCACGTCGGAACTTGTCCACTCGCTCCGTTCGGATCGACGCCTTGTCACCGTAGAATTTGGGAATCGACGTGAATACCTGGACGGCACTCATGCCGGCATTGGCAGCGCGGCGGACTGCCATGTCCATCCCGCCGTTGCCCAAGGCGTGGGTGCCGATGACATGGCCAACCTTCGACATTCGGGAAGAAGCCGGCTGGTTAGCGGGTACCGGGAACCTGGCCGCTACGCGAGTCCGTATCCGCCCCCAGGAAACGCCGTAACCGCACAAGGTAGAACGTGAGAACGCCGCCTAGGGCGATGAACGTCCCGCCCAGCATCAGAGCACCAAGCTCTCCACTTGCCCACCAGGTCATCAGCTCCCATATCGCGAAACCGAAGCAGAATACGATCGCCGTAGCGATCAGAAAGCGATGGAAGCTGATCAGAGACATGCGTGTCAGATAAAGGCCCGAGATGGAATCCAGCCGATGGCTAGAATAGTCGGACCGATGGCCCCCGTCACGTACAGGCTAACTCCCGGGCCTCCAGCCGCCACTCCTCGTATTCCTACCACGTCCACCGGAACCAGATCGTGGTGATCGCTACCCAGAAGATCATCATCCCAGGCATCCACATCAGGGGACCACCTAGCCGTTGGTCTTAGAGCGGTCCCAGCGATGACAGGAAGCGGCGTCACCGAACGTCACTGAGAGCTATGCCCTCATCGATCAGCATGATCGGGATGCCGTCGCGCACCGGATAAAGAAACTTCCCGTCCTCCCGAACCAGCCCCCCATCCAAGGGATCGCGTACAACCTCCCCCGCCCGATTGCGAATGGCGCCTTCCGCCACGGCAACGTTGATTCCCCGGACCAGATCGGCGTCGGATTCCTCGAGCGACTGTTTGCTCTCCGGGCACACCAGGATCCGGATGAGCTCTGGGTCTACCATGGCCTGCGCGTCTGCATCATTTTTTTGATATTCCTCGCTAGATGGGAGGCTTTGGCCTGGAGGCAGAAGGGCTAAGATAAATGAGGGCCCCATTCTTGGCGAGGCAGGTTTGGGACCCGTGAGTTCTTGGAAAACACGATCTAAGGAAGGCATGACAGCTACGCGACGCGCCCGGCGAACTTGCTCCATCCTCCCGTTTCTTCCGTTCGCGGTGCTCTTCCCCTCTGGCTGCGGGGCGGGAGGGGATCCGCCTCCACCCTCGCCTTCGCCCGGGGGGCCAGCGCCGATCCAGCAGCCGGGTATGGTCGCACCCGCCGTACCCAGACTCACGCACGGGAAAGCCTGGGTCATTTTCGGCACAGACACAGTGGTCGCGGAGGTGGCGCGAACTAACGCCGAGCGGGAAATGGGACTCATGAACCGCACCGAGGTCCCCGACGGTACCGGGATGCTCTTCGTCTTTGAAGATGAGCAGATCCGGACCCTTTGGATGTCCAACACCTACGTTGCCCTGGACGTCGCCTTCTTGAACGCTAATCTCACAGTCTTGGACATCCAACAGATGGAATCGGAGACGACCACATTACATGACAGCGCGGCTCCGGCCATGCTCGTCCTCGAGGTGCCCAAGGGCTGGCTCTCGGCCCACCAGGTCCGTGTGGGTACGCGGGCCGAGATCGTATTCGGCCCCCACTAAAGAGCCCTGCGCCCGACTGGCGCGAAAGGTGTTCCTGGCAGCTCACTCCCTAATCCGTGCGCATGACCCGTAACGTAGTGCGAATGCGCACATCCAGCGGAACAGGTAGGGCGGCCAGCTGCATCGTGCCGCGCAAATCGCTCCGATACTCCAGCGAGTGGAGAATTCCGGCCACGCTGTCCCACAGGAAGTAGCCCTCGGTAGTTCCCGCGACGGTCTGGCTGAAATCCGTCTTCGAGATCACGCCGGCGGCTGACTGTTCGGAAGTCCCCTTAGTGCGAACCAGTAGATAGTTCGCTCGCCCAACTACCGTGTCGCCAACTGCCGTATAGCTCATCACCATACGCACGGTCGTTCCCGCAGCCCCCTCCTGAGTCGCGTAGGATACGGTGTCAACCCAACCATCCCCCACCGAAACGACGCGCCCCGGAAGCCCGGGGAAGAAAGTGTGGGCGATTTTGGCACCACTCACAACCTGGAACGCCGCTGGAGGGGAAAGCGTCGGCAGCCTCACGAGACTAGCCTGGCCTTGCGGATCCAGCGTGAAGACTACCGGACCTGAAAGAACCGACTCGTCGGCGGTCTGGGCAGTGGTCACCGGATTGGCAACTCGCGCCGCCAGCTCAGCCAAGGTCGCGGTCACCTGCACGTGGTCGGCGTCGGCATCCACGAATTCCATCCGCCAGCGCGCGCTGGCAGCCATGCCCAGTTCGAATCCCTGGTCGACCGCCTTAACGTCAACCCAGGAGGTATCGCCGACCAGGTAGTCCACCACGGGAGGAGCCGGCACGTGATAGGCAAGCATCGGCGGGCCGGCCCCGGAGCCAGCGCATGCGGCCAGAAGGGGGAGAAGGGGAAGCAGAAGAGGCCACCGTCTCATCCAGGGTCTCCAGCCGCACAAAGGGAAATCGGGTTAGGGCGCGCCAGCCCTCATGCTCAGGGTGCAGAATACCGCTTGTGGCTGAACACGGGAACCTTTTGCGTATCCTCCCCTTGGCTGTCTCGGCCACCATCGGTTATGCTGATGTCCTGAGCATTCACTGTCCCGCGGCGAAACGCTTCGCCCGACCATTTACACGCATCGCGAGGAAGGTCGCATGGGCTTCCGGACCAACCCGGACCGCATCCTTGAGAATATTGACCGCGCCCGAAGCGGGGAGCTTGATGGTCCACGTCTGGCGTCGGACCTCCAAGCGAGCGTGCGCGAGATGGATACCGAGGTGCCAGACGTGGATGCGACCAACCCGGAGCGGATGCGTCGCATCTTCCGTTTGGTCGAGCGCACCTATATGAAGGTCGCACAAAGCGTCGAGATTGCGCCGCTGGCTGCCCGGTTTCAGACCGTTGGCGACCTGCACCACCACCACGCGCACGGCGACGTGAGTGTGAGCGTTCAGTACCTCGATCACGCCCGGCACGACGACGTAGGGGTCGTGCCGTTCGACGTGAAACCGGAGCAAGTGGCCGACCAGAAGCGGGAAACCCGCACCAGCCGCCCAGATGTCAACGCGATGAAGGTGCTCCGGGCCGCGCTGCGCGCTGGTGTGTTGGCCAGCTACAAGAAGCTGGAGCCTCGCATCCGTGAGGGTATGCGGGAGCGCGCCGATATGGGGCACGTGGGGGTTACCATCACGGTCGGTCTGCGATCGGCCGAATAGCCCGCGTCGTCCGCACAGGGACCGGAATTGCCGCCGTGGGCTCCACCACACACCCCTGACTCCATCTCCTTCAGGCTATCTCAGTCCGCCGCACTGAGAGATCCTCGATGCGGGCACGGTCCGGCTCGACCCCGATCCCCGGCGATTCCAGTGGAGTGAGAGCTCCGTCCGTGACCTCCCACTCGGGATATACCAGATCCCGCTCCCAGTAGCGTCGGCTGGCCGAGATATCCCCCGGCAAGGTGAAGCCAGGAAGGGTCGAGAGCGCGACGTTGTGGGCGCGACCCACACCGGATTCCAACATACCGCCACACCACATCGGTATACCCAACCCCAAACACAGTTCATGGATGGAACGGGCTTCGCCGAACCCTCCCACGCGTCCCGGCTTGACGTTGATGACTCGGCAACTGCCCAACTCGAGTGCTCGCTGGGCGTCGACGACCGAGCAGATGGACTCGTCCAGGCACACCGGCGTACGTAGTGCCGCCTGTAGCTCAGCGTACCCCTGGAAGTCGCCGGGAGCGAGCGGCTCCTCAATCATCATGAGTCCGAGGTCGTCCAGCTCACGCAGGCGCTCCAGATCCGCGATGGTGTAGCCGGAATTGGCGTCCACCATCAGGGACGCAGTCGGAAAACGGTCCCGCACGCTGCGCAGCATACCGACGTCCCGTCCAGGCCTGATCTTGATCTTGACTCTCAGGTACCCCTCCTCGAGGGAAGATCCAACTTGCTCGAGAAGGGCCTTGTCGTTGCGCTGGAGTCCGATACTCACCCCCACGGGAACCGCCCGACGCGTGCCGCCGATGGCCGTGCACAGGAGCACATCATCACGCTTCGCTTGCAGATCCCAAACAGCCATCTCGACCGCGGCGTTGGCCATCGGGTGGCCGCGTGCCGGCGTCCAGACGGTTCCCCCAACGCCTGGGCGCCCGGCGTGCTCTCTTCCGACGACCGCCGGGAGGAGTAAGCGGGTAAGCACGTGCCACGCGGTCTCGGTGGTCTCCGGCGAGTAGTGGGGTGTCTCTCCCGCTACGCACTCTCCCCAACCGGTCTTTCCGTCACCGTGCAGCGCGACGAGCACGATGATCCGATCCTGGACCGTTGCGGCACTGCTCTCGAAGGGCTCCCGGAGACGCAGAGGCACCAGGAAGACTTCGGCCCGCTCAATCTGCACGAGTGTGGTGCTCCGGAAAGTAGCCCGACGCCTCAGAACCGCAGAAAGATCCCGGCGAGAAGGGCTATACGAGGTGCAATATCCGAAAGCCTCACGTGCTCGTCCAGCGAGTGTGCTCCACCCCCGTCTGGACCCAGGCCGTCCAACGTGGGACAGCCCACAGCCGAGGCGAGATTCCCGTCGCTCACCCCACCGGTAGATCCCTCCGCCAGGTCCCACCCCTGCGCCGCTGCGACCGCACGGGCGCGGGCGAAAAGCGCTGCGCTTGCCTCCGTCACCTCCAGTGCACCCCGGTTTACCCCACCTTCGACCGAGATGGCACAGCGGGGATCGGAGACCCTCACGGAGCGGACCGCCCGCTCTACCCGATCCGCCTCGGCCGCTGCCCAGAACCGGAGATCGACGTCGGCCTGGGCATGCTCCGCCACCACGTTCGTCCGCGTCCCCCCTTGGATGACGCCCACGTTGAGCGTGGTGCCCTTGTTCGAATCCCCTAGTAGGCGGATGTCCTCCAAAATGCGGATCAGCTCGTGGATCGCGGAGGCGCCCGCCTCCGGATTGACCCCCGTGTGGGCGGGCCGGCCCCGCACGCTCACGCGGAACCTGCCCATCCCCTTGCGGCGGGTCTTGGCTGCGCCGCCGGAAACAGAGGGCTCCAGGACCAGTGCCCCGCGCGCGCACCGCGCGTGCTCCTCTATCAACTCCCGGGACGTCGGTGAGCCGAGTTCCTCGTCACAGGTAATCAGGAAGAGGAGGTCGCCAGCGGGCCGGTGCCCACCCAGAAAGAGCAGGTCGAGCGCTGTGATCGCTACAGCGAGCCCACCCTTCATATCGTAGGCTCCCGGCCCCCGCACTCGGTCCTGTGCCACCTCGATGGCGAAAGGCACGCGCGCGAGCGTCCCCACCTCATACACGGTATCCATGTGACCGATGACTAAGAGCGGAGGACCTGCGCCGGACGCTCCCTCGACCCGGGCCACCAGGTGTTCACCATAGCCAGGGGCCGGGTGACGCTCGACGGAGGCGCCCCGCCGCTCAAACTCGACGCGAAGCCCGGCCGCGACCCTTAGGTTTCGATCCGGCACGGCCGAGGGTGACTCCGCAGTGACTAGATCCCCCAACAGCCGGAGGCAGGGATCTACGAAGTCGCTCGCCCGGTCGCGGAGGACCGCCAAGTCCTCCGCAGCCGTCACCGCCTAGCCTTTACGTACTCGATCAGGGCCACTAGGCTCGCACGCGCCGCCGGCAGGAGCCCCTCGGGGACCGACTCTCCGTAGACCGTGAGGAGGAGCTCGTCCGCGCTCGCGTCAGGGTGCGCATCCAGGGCGCGCTCGACCTGGGTCACACGTTCCCTACGGTGGGCCCGATAACGGCCGAGCCTAGCCTCTGGATCAAACACGGGTGGGCCGTGGGCCGGCAGCAGGACTCCTGCCCCCAGGTTCTCGACCCGATCGAGCGAGGCGAAATAGTCGGCAACGCAGCCCGAATAGCCGCCAACCCAAGTGGTCTCTCCAACTCCGAGTAGAAGGTCCCCAACGAAGACAGCACGCTGGTCCCGCCAATGGAAAACCAGGTGGTCACAGGTGTGCCCCGGGGCGCTCAGCGCAGTCAGCTCTCCCATGTCCGTATCAACGCCCTCACCGTCGCCGAACACCCCGAGAGGAATGCCTGGCAGGGGACCAGACGACCCCGGTTCTCCCTCGTCGTACCCGTTCGACCACGCGCCCAGGATCCTGGCCCCCAATCTCATCGCCAACGCGGGTGCCGCCCCCGCGTGATCGGAGTGCCCATGTGTGAGCAAGAGGACGACAGACTCGGCACCAGCGACCTCTGCCGCCACCGCGGTCACGTGGGAAGCGCGCGCGGGGCCCGGATCGATCACAGCCACGCGCCGTCGACCCACTATGTAGCTGCGGGTCCCTTCGAGAGTGAAGGGACCCGCATTCCCCGCATCTACCCAGCGGAGATCGGGGGGTAGGCTCAGGCCCTGGCTCACCGCAGCGCCGTCATCTCCTTTCCGCCATCAACTGTTCGGCCAACTTGTCGGCCACTTGCTGCACTTCGACCTCGTCATCGGGCTTGAATGCTTTCGCCTCCTCGCTGTCGAGGGCGATCTCGCCAAACACGTCGTCGCCGGCGCGGATCAGAACCACCATCTCAGATTGCACTTCCGGACCGGTGGCCAGGTAGTTATCAACCTTGCTCACGTCCGGCACGTTCTGGTTCTTCTTCTCTGCCACCGCGGTTCCGCAGATCCCCTGCCCTACCTCAATCTTGACGTATTCGCTGGGTGAGCCAACGTAGTTGTGCAACCAAAGCTCCGTGCCCTCCTGGTTGAGGAGGTAGACACCCACCCAACTAGAGCGCTTGTCGGAGGCAGCGATCTCGCGCACCGCTCGCCGTAGCAAAGCGTCAGACAGGTGACCGTCGTCACGCATTTCCTGAATTTCCCGGACTAACTCTTGCGAGTCGAACATCCTACCCATCCTATATCTGTGCCTGCGGCACCCGGATTGGTCACCTCCAGCTGCTGGGCGGGAGACCCTTGGGCCAAGTCGTGCCCGAGGCGGGGTCCGGCTCCCCGTGTGGGGAGCGCTGAACACTAGAGGTACGCCTTAGCGCGGTCAACGTGGTGGATCTTGGGCTACTGACTCTAGGCTATGGAAGGGTTAGTCTCGATCCAACCAATCCGGATGCATGATCCTGGGTATAGAGAACGATGGCAAAGCGGCCGGCTTGGAGGGCTTCTCGGTCTATTTGCGAAACTGTGATCGTGCCGGTACCCGATGCCGACCCGGCTGGAAGTAGGATATGCACGATCGGCCCTTTCCTATCTGGGAGGATGAGATCGAGCGTAACAGCCCTAATGGCCTCGGGGTTCTCGCCCTCCACCCGTATCGTGTAATCAAGAGTGCCCTCTGTGATGTCAAACGTGAACTGACCGGCCACTCTTTCCCCATCAGGCCCACTGACGTATGCCGTAATGGCAACCGATTCCGGAGCCATACCGTTTACGAGTTGTGGCGTCGAATACGGTGGTTTCCTGGACCGCGTAGCGGCCTCGAACGCATATGCAATCGATACCAATCTGTCATCGGTAAGTGGGCGGCCTAACAACTCCAATCCAACTGGCAGACCATCATCCGTAAATCCTGCCGGCATCGTAATCGCTGGATAGCCTGTGTGGGCACTGATTCGGCAGTTGCCGCCGTATTGGAATTGCCCTAGCACTGCAGACTTGCGTCGTAAGGTGGGATAGGTCAGTACGTCCAGGACATTGCTATCAAGGGCCCCGAGAACTGCTCCCTGTAATTCATCCCTAGCTGCCAAGCGCAATCTATACTGTTCAGTATCTCGTGCGCTCACTTCATCATCATTAAGGAGAATATTCTCCAGAGCCAGGTGATGAAGACCACCATCAATGATCTCCGAAGGATCACTAACTGATGCGTTGGACCGTTCAGCCAAGAAATCGGCTAGGTCCCATTTGAACTCATGACGGATCAGTCCTGACCTAGCAATAAGGGTGTCCAGGTCCGGTACTGTCACATCCACAACCTCCGCACCGTGGGCTTGTATGGTATCAACAACCGCCCGTAAGACGCGGGTTACCTCTAACTCCTCGGCCGCCTTACCAAAAAGACTGGAGACCACTCCGATCCGCAGACCACGCAGGGCTGTACTGTCAAGCGCGGACTGGAAAGTGCCCATCGTGATAGCTGAGCCCTCGGGAAGAGTAGCATCGAGGCCAACGGCTAAATCCGTGACCGTACGAGCCAAGGGGCCAGGCACATCCTGTGTGTGAGAAAGAGGGAAAATACCGTCTGTATTGAATAGGCCTTGCGTTGGACGCAACCCAAAAAGGCTCTGGTGAGAAGCCGGATACCTAATCGACCCGCAGGTATCGCTCCCCCAGCCCAATGCTGCGAAGCTCGCCGCAATGGCTGCTGCAGTCCCTCCGCTGGATCCGCCCGGGTTACGCGCAGGGTCGTAGGGATTTCGGGTTTGTCCACTAACCGACGAGATGGTCGTTATGCCGCGGGCAAATTCATGCATGTTGGTCATTCCCAGAATGACCGCACCCGCCTCTCTGAGGCGCCTTACCACGAAGGCGTCAGTGCTCGGGATCCATCCAGCGAAGGCTAGCGATCCGTTCGAGGTAACGAGCCCTGCAACCTCGTAGTTATCCTTGAGCAAAATGGGAATGCCGTGTAGGGGCCCTCTCGGCCCATTGTTCTCCCGCTCTCGGTCAAGAGCGTCAGCATCAGAAAGCGCCTCGGGATTCAGCCTGACAATAGCATTCAATTTTGGTCCGACTTTGTCATACGCAGCAATTCTTGCAAGGTATGACCTTACGATCTGAACGGAGGTAGTACGACCAGACGCAAGTTCCACCGCGAGTTGAGAAATAGAGGTTTCGTGGACATCGACCTCTCCCCATACCATACCGGTTCGAGCACCTTCCTCAGATAACACACAGCTACAGAGGACACTCAAAAGAGCAACATGAATTAATCGTGTAGGCATAGTCGTGCCCATTAATGGTAAGATTTTTGCGATAGAACCCTAAGGCGCACCGCTAAGAACCGAGCAACCAGGGTATACACCGGCAACTACACCCCCGCCAGGAATGGCTTATTACATCTCTAAATCAGGGGTCGACGCATCCCTGCCTAGCAGAGCTCTAGCGCGTACAATGTCATTCTTATGAACGAGTAACCGAACTTGCCCGGTAAAAGACAACCCCGCATACGCTCCACCTGCGTCATCTGCAAATAGGACAGCAGCGATGCCATGTGCACGGAGCGTCTCACGCGCGAACTCCGCCTCATGCCGATACGCAAAGGTGGCTGCGACTACAGTTTC
Organism: Gemmatimonadales bacterium UBA2988; assembly: GCA_002346665.1. GTDB lineage: Bacteria > Gemmatimonadota > Gemmatimonadetes > Longimicrobiales > Gaopeijiaceae > UBA2988. The sequence continues at coordinate 151,325 of DEAG01000028.1, read as the reverse complement.
CCTAACCATCTTATGAAGCACTCCGATGGAGCTCCCGGCCGCCTTACATTGTCCTATTTGGGCCGGTGTACAACCGTTACACAATCGCCCACTTTTACCCCGCCATCTCTAAGAACTCGCAGATATAGGCCCCGTAAATTCTTGTGTCGTAGGTCAGGCCTAGAAACAAAGCGCAGAGCATCTGTACCAAAGCGAGAACTAAACTTCTGGCAACCGTTGTGAGGCCTCCCCGTGACTTCGAGAACTGCAGCGCCAACATCGAGCCGACTTCCGACTGGCATATTCTCGCGCGAAAGATCTAGCTCAACGAACAGTTGATCTCCGAACAAACTCAGTGATTGGCCGTTAGCAATGAGCCGCGCTACCCCAAGGTCCATCATCGTGACTTGGGCGTCAGAACTGCGTTCTGGGTTGCGGGCCCACTCATCGCCCACCAGACCAGCATTAACACTCAGATGCCCGCTCCCAATGACATCACGCTTCCCACCTTCAGCCCTCCGCACCAAAAGCGATATGGAACCGAGGTCCTTTGGGGAAGCAGTCAGCTGAGCCAACCTGGCCTCTAGGTCGGACATGCCTAGATGCAACGCACGATGCCCGGCTGTGTGCGAGTCGACTCGGTCAGGGGTGAGCATCCGAGGCCTGGCTACCTCGGGGTCAGATCCACGTCCGCCCCCAGCCGTCTCACGAACGCTCCGATCAGGCGGATCGCGTGCCTTACGTCCGCTAGACTGATCAGCTCGTTGGGTGAGTGCATATAGCGATTTGGAATCGAGATGAGGCCGGTGGGAACACCGACGCGGCTCAGGAAGATGGCGTCGGCGTCGGTGCGGGTGGCCTTGGGTTGGGCTTGAATTGTGTACGGAACCCCTTCCGCTTCGGCAGCCTCCACCAACATCTCGAACACGACTGGATGGGCGGCGGATCCACGGCTGAGCACTGGCCCACCTCCGATCTTGTGTTCACCCAGTTCCTTTTTTTCGATGTCCGGCACGTCGGTACTGAATGTGACGTCCACCACTAGGGCGACCGCAGGATCGAGCGCGTAGGCGCTCGTGCGGGCACCACCTCCGCTTTGGCCAATCTCCTCCTGCGCGGTCGCGACCGCGGCTATGGAAGCAACAGGGGGGTCCTCGGCGAGCTGTCGAAGCGCCTCGAGTACGACGTAGGCACCGATGCGGTTGTCGATGGCGCGGCTGGCGATCCGGTCGCCCGCCAAACGCACCATGCTGGTGGCGAGAACCATGGGGTCACCCACGCGGATGCCAAGATCCGCCACTTCGGCTCGGGAGGTCGCACCTATGTCTACCCACAGTTCCTCGATCTTGCTGGCCTTAGACCGCTCATCCGGCTTAACCAGGTGAATCGGCTTCTTACCCACCACCCCCATCACGTCCCGCCCGCGTGCAAGCAGCGTGACCCGCTGGCCTACAACCACCTGCGCGTCCCAGCCGCCGATCTCATCTACGAACAAGAAACCGTGCTCGTCGATATGTGTAACCTGGAGCCCGATTTCGTCGATGTGTCCCGCCAGCATCACACGCGGCGATCCTTGAGGGTTGAGTTCAGCCACCGAGTTGCCGCTTACGTCTACGCCCACCCGGTCGGCAAAGCTCTCCGCTCCTTTCCGCCACACGTGCGCAGGCCGGACCTCGAATCCGGACGGACCCGCCGCATCGAGCAACCGCTCGAGAAAGTCAATTTCCATAGACGGGCCTTTGGCCATGTAATGGTTATGGGAAGTGCGGTGGAACCTGCAAGCTATCAGGGCACGGGACCACCGCCACCCTCAGGTGGCGGTGCGAGGATCTCCTTCTGCGGATCAAGCCCAGGACCCGGGCCCCTGCGAACAGGGGAGCCTCCCGAATCCCACCGCAGCACCGACATCTTCAGGACACCGGCCTCGAACTTGCGCTCCATCCACCTACGAGTAGCCGACTGCAGCCAACGCCGGACGGATGGGAAGAGGAGCGCGAGGCCAGCCAAGTCAGTGAGGAGTCCCGGTGCGATCAACAGGCCCCCACCTAGGAGGATCGCTAGCCCATCGAGCATCTGCCGACCGGGAATACGCCCGATGGCGAGCTCACGTGTCAGCGCTCCGAGCGTACGAATGCCCTGGGCACGTACTAGCACCATACCCATAGAGACGGTGCCCAGTACAAGGACCAATACGGGTAAGACCCCGACGGCCCGGCCCAAAATAACAAGCAGGACCAGGTCGGCGATGGGCGCAACCACAAACAGTAGGAGCACGACTCCGCGCATGGGCCACTGCTACCCCGATCCGCGCGGTCCCGATCCGGAACCGTGTCCCTTGCCTGGGGTCCCATCTACCAGGCTAATTGGAACGCCATGTCGGCACCAGCCGCTCTCGCACCCGCCTAACGAACACGATGGAAGAAACCTACTTTCGGAAGGGCTTCGGGCTCAAAACCGAGGTCAAGCCGATCATCGATGCGGAGTATTTTTCCGCGTTAGTAGAGCGCATCCGGTCACGGGGATATGCCGACACGTTCGGGGACGTGACCGTTCGGTTGGCAGAAGAGTTTGGTTTCTGTTACGGGGTCGACAGGGCCGTCGACTACGCTTACGAAACTGTCCACAAGTTCGCTGACCGCCGCATCTTCTTGGTTGGGGAGATCATCCATAACCCCCACGTCAACAAGAGGATGACCGAGATGGGGATCTGCTTCCTCTACCCCGACGAATCCGGCGTCTTCGACTTCAGCCATCTGACAACCGACGACGTAGTGATCCTCCCAGCTTTTGGGGTTACGCTTAGCGACTTCCATCGCCTGGGCAAGATCGGCTGCATCCTGGTAGATACAACCTGTGGATCAGTCCTACATGTGTGGAAGCGGGTGGACAAATACAGTCGTGACGGCTTCACGGCTCTGATCCACGGCAAGCACCACCACGAGGAGTCCCGTGCCACCGCCTCGCAGGTCGACAGGCACCCAGACGGCAAATACATCATCGTGCGCGACATGGAAGAGGCTATGTTGGTGTGCGACTACATAGCCGACCGACCGGAAAGCCTAGATAAGGACAGGTTTGTGCAGCATTTCATGGCCAAGGCCTCCACGGGATTCGCCCCCGATCGTGACCTCCAGCGCATCGGGGTCGCCAACCAGACCACCATGCTTGCCAATGAATCGGTAGCCATCGGCACCCAGGTCCGTGCGGCTATGGTGGAGCGATTCGGTGAAGAGCACGCCGCGAGCCACTACCGTTCTTTCGGCACCATTTGCTCAGCGACGCAGGAACGACAGGATGCGGTCGTAAAGATGATGGAGAACCCACCTGACTTGATGATTGTGATCGGGGGCTACAATTCGTCGAACACGAATCACCTCGCCCACATGTGTCGCCAGCACACCACAACGTTTCACGTCGATGATGCAGCCTGCATCGACATCGAGATGGGGACTATTCGCCACAAGCCTGCGCTCGCCGCGACGATCCCGGAACGAGTAGAGACGGACTGGCTTCCCGGCGGTCCTTTCTCCCTCGGTCTGACAGCGGGCGCTTCGACCCCCAACAATAAGATCGGTGAGGCCCTGCTACGGGTACTCCGAATCCGTGGAGTGGACCCCGGCTCGCCCGAAGTAGCGCCACCCTGAAGAACCGCCTCAGGTCGAGTCAGTCGGCCCGGCGACTCCCTGTTGCCGACAGCCCCTAAGTCCGGGACCGAATCCCCATTGGATAAACTCAGATGTGGATCGGACGGCCGAGAGCGGCAAGTGCCGCCTCCGCCACTCCTTCCGACAGGGTGGGGTGTGGGTGTATCGCCTTCTCCATCTCCTCTACTGTGGACTCGAGGTGGCGACCTATAACGAACTCCGCAATCAGCTCGGTCGCATGCTGCCCTACGATGTGTGCCCCCAAGACCTCCGAGTACCTCCGATCCCTGATAACCTTGATGAACCCGTCGGCGTGCCCGGCAGCAACTGCCCTGCCGATCCCGGCCCAGGGAAACTTGCCAACCTGAAAATCCATACCTTCTTCCTTGGCCTGCTCCTCAGTCACCCCCACGGAAGCCACCTCGGGCTGGCAGTAGGTGCAGTTGGGCACGTTGCGGTAGTCGATTCCGCCGTGGCCCTGCCCGGCAATGCGCTCCACACAGACGATCCCTTCGTGGGCTGCCTTGTGGGCGAGCAGCTGGTGCCCAGCGCAGTCTCCAATCGCGTAAATGCCTTTCACGTTAGTTCGTAGGTGCTCGTCCACCACTATGAAACCGCGCTCTGTTATCACCCCGACCCGGTCGAGCCCTAGGTCTTCGGTGTTAGGAACACGGCCGACCGCGGACAGCACCTGTTCCACGTCGAGCTGCTGCGTCGCACCCGTGCTGTCTTTGAACATCAGGTGCACGCCCTGCTTGTGCACTTCGGCCGTCTCCAGCTGCACACCAGTGAAGACGTCCACCCCTCGCTTTTTGAATGCCCTTTCCACGACCGTGGCACAGTCGCGGTCCTCGAGCGGGAGCACCCGCTCGAGCGCCTCGATGATGCTTACCTTCGAGCCGTAGGCGTTGAAAACGTCAGCGAATTCCATCCCCACGGCACCCGCGCCGACCACCGCGAGCGTTGCGGGTGCTCGCTCCTGCATAAGGGCCCCGGTAGAGCTGATGACCCGATCTTCGTCGATCTTGAGGAATGGCAGGTCTTTGGGCCGGGAGCCACTAGCAAGGATGACATGCTCGGCCTGGAGGTCGGTTTTTTTTCCCTGCCCGTCAACTTCGAGCTTCCCCCTTCCTGTCAGGCGGCCGTAGCCCTGCACGTGGGTCACTTTGTTCTTCTTGAACAGGCCGGCGATGCCCCTGTTCATCTGCTTCGCGACCTTTCGGCTCCGTTCCTGCGCGGGGCCGAGGTCAAAAGTGAGCCCCTGCGTTCGAATCCCGTGACGCTCCCCCACCTTCATTTCGTTCACGAGTAAAGCGCTGGACAGGAGGGCCTTGGTGGGAATGCAGCCGATGTTCAGACACACTCCGCCCAGCTTGTCGACCTCGACACAAGCCACCTTCATGCCGAGTTGGGCCGCGCGAATCGCCGCGACGTACCCTCCCGGTCCGCTGCCAATCACGATCAGGTCGAAGGTGCCTTCTCCCGGCTTGGCGGTCACCGCTCTTCTCCGTGAGATAAGGAGGACTGATCACCCTCTGACAACGCAACCCAGGAAGCTAGGAGGCGCCCGGAGGCGAAGTAAACCCCGACGCCGTCGGTTCTAGGCGACGACGCAGCACCCCCGCTAACGGCACCGCCAGCGTCCCTACGGCAACTCCGGCGAGCACGTCCACCGCGTAGTGGAAGCCTCCGTAGACGGCGCCCGCCGCCAACCCTAGAGAGATTCCCAGGACCAGAGGGCCGACGCGGCGCTGATACTGTAGCACCATCACAAACTGGGTTGTGGCCACGGCGACGTGAGAGGAGGGGAATGCCGCACCTCGACTCGAACCGAGCTCGAGCATGCCGAGCACCAGGCGTCGCACCGGCCCGTCGGGCACGCCTTGGGGCACACCAAGGTACCGGGGCCCCTGCACCGGGAAAAACACAAACACAAGGAAGCAGATGAGGAAAGAAATTTGCAAGGCTAGGACGGTGTCCTGAAAGGCATCGGTGCTCCGGCCTACTCTCGGTTCGGGACCTGTCATCCCGAGGTACAGCAGGAGAGGCGGAAGGTAGATGAGCACGTAATAGGAAGCATAGCAGGCGTGGAGAAACTCGCTCAGGGATCGCGAAGGCCATTTCCCGGCCCAGTGGGACGCCGGCTGTGATCCGAAGATCGCAAGCTCCAGCCGCGCGATGGCAGGATCGTGATACTGGACAGTCCCTGCCCACCCCTCCATCAAAAGGGGGAGTTCCCCATATAGGACAGGCACGAAGATCAGCGGGGCCCAATCCACCAAAACCCGCTCGAATCTGCCATCGACGTCCTGCTGGCGGCGTGAGGCAAGTCGAAGGAGGGCAGGCACCGCGCAGACGTGCAGGGACAGTGCCAGGAATCGGAGCGGTGTGATCCCCCCTAGAGCGAGGAGTGGGGCCGTCCCGCCCAGATAGGCGGACAAAACCACGATGCTCGTCGAGGCCCAGGCGGCGCGTGTTTGACCAGAAGCGAACAAGAATTCTGTTTCTATATTAGGAGGAAGTTGGTCTGGTCAGACCGATTCGGCCAGCTGGCGTAGGGTCGTCTTCCGTATCTGGCTCTGGTGCGAAGCCTCTTCAACGCCCCGTTTCACGATCCGACCACCCGGCCCCGAACCCCGGATAGTTTGAATCCGGCCCCCTGGGCAAACAGGCGTGCCGGTGACGAAGCCTTAAGGCTACCGACCGCTGCCCATACAGAGAGTGGAGGCGGCACCGATAACCTGTGGTCTGACTTACACTTCCCCGGACATGGGTGGCTCTTGATCACAGCCTGTTCTCGATCTGTACGAGGCGGGATGTTAGAACCTCGGCCGGCGCGGACATGTCGACCTCCAACACATCCTGAATCCGGCCCGGCGCTCCAGCCTCGACCTCCCGTGCCTGCTCCTTAGCGTGGTAGCTGGAACGCACCAGAGGCCCTGACTCCACATGGCGAAAACCAAGCTCGTCCTCACCCACCCGCTTCCAACCCTCAAACTCTTCCGGTGTGACCCAACGAGCAACGGGAATGTGCTGGGCGGAAGGCCGCAGATACTGACCCAGGGTTAGGATGTCCACACCAGCCTCACGCAAATCCACCATGGTCTGGCGGATCTCCGGGCCCTCCTCGCCCATTCCGAGGATGAGTCCGGTCTTGGTCAAGATGTCAGCCCGGATGCGCTTTGAAGCCCCAAGGAACGAGATCGAGCGCCAGTAGCGACCGCCCGGCCTGACGTCCGGGTGAAGGCGCTCTACAGTCTCTAAGTTGTGGCCAAGTACCTTTGGCCCGGCATCAAGTACCGTTGTCAACGCTGTCTCGTCGCCCTTGAAATCCGGAATAAGCACTTCGACCGAGCACGTGCTCAGGGCGGTTCTGATGCTTCGGATGGTATCTGCGTAAATCTCCGCTCCCCCGTCGCGAAGGTCGTCCCGGTTTACACTGGTAATTACCACGTGCTGCAAACGCATGGCCTCCACGGTCGCGGCGACTCGCCGAGGTTCACCTCGGTCTAGGCCCGTGGGCATTCCGTGAGCGACCCCGCAGTACTTGCAGGCCCGTGTGCAGACGTCTCCGAGGATCATGAACGTAGCGGTACCTGCCTCCCAACACTCTCCGATGTTGGGACAGCCCGCTTCCTCGCACACAGTGTGGAGGGAGCCGCCCCGCATGAGCGTCTTCAGACGGAGGTAATTGGGTCCGCCCGGAGCGCGCACCTTGAGCCACGGGGGCTTGCGGGAGTGCATAGGGACAACATCCACCCCCTCGTGAGACCGGATGTGGATCGAACCCTTGGGCTTCACCTCTCCGGAATCCTTCCCGGTGGGCGCGTATCCCCGTTGGTTGTTAAGTGCTGGTTCCTTCACTTCCCCTCGCAGGATGGGCGCTGAAGCGCCGGCATTCAAAGCAGGGTCCACTGTGATGGGGTACCCTCCAATTTCTGAGATCCTTTCAGACCAGCTTCACTCACGGAGGGACGGGCGGCCCTCACCCGCTCGTAGCCAAGCCACAGTGCGGCCGAGCCCCTCGTCGTGACCGAAAGGTGGTTTCCAATCCAGCTCTCGCCGGATGCGCCGCGAGGGGTAGGGGTTATCGTCCAGCACCAGACCGGCAAAGCGGGACAGCGAGAGATCCCCTGTACCGGGCACCGACAACCCCAGGCTGTCCCCCAGCGCCACAGCACCCCGCACCAGTCCCCTTGGGATGTGCACAAAGCGAGGTGCTGTGCCGAGCGAGCGCGCCATTCCGAGAAGAAGCGCCTCCTGGGTGAGAGGGTGATCCAGGCCAAGGTCATAGGTACGAACAGATCGCTTAGCCGGCCGTTCCAGGCAGCGTGCAACCGCGGCAGCAGCATTGCCGGCGTACACTATGGGAAGCGAGTTCTGCCCTGTCCCCAGCACCGGTACCACGGACCTGCGCACGAGTGCCGCAACGCGAGGTGCCACTAGACGGTCACGTTCCCCGTACACGGCCGCAAGACGAAGGATGGTGAGGCGGACCCCGCCGAGCGTGCTATTGGCCTCACGATGGGCTGCTGCTTCAGCCTCACGCTTGGACCGGGCGTATAGGTCGCCCGGACGCAGGGGAGAGTCGATCGGGGTGTCCTCGTCCACCCGCCCCCACGTCCGCCCATATACCGCCACCGAGGAGAGGTGCACTACCGCCGGAACGCGCGCGGCGTAAACAGCACGCAGCACGTGGGTGGTCCCTTCTACATTCACGGCTCTCACTCGTGGCCAGCTCTCGTTGCCGTACACGAGCGCCGCGGCGTGCACGACCGCATCACACCCTGCCATGTGGACGGCGAGCTCGTCATGAGGGTCCCGCACATCCCCCCTCACGACAGTGCAACGGTGTTGGTCGAGGAAGCTGGTGTCGGCATCCTCCCGCCCCAGGGCCACCACTTCGTCTCCCCTGGCACGCAACCGCTCCGCGATGTGGGAGCCGATCAGACCTGTGCCCCCCGTCAGGAACACTCGCAAAGAGCACCGAGCCTATCCGCCCACCACTTGGCGGGCGTGGTTGCGGGACGCCTCGAGCACACCCAAGTGGGCGTTGTATTCCTCGAGACCCATCGAGCGCTGTTTGTCGAAGACATCCAAGAACCGCTGCCAGCGCTCACGGGCTGTGGTCTCCACCCCGAGGGCTTCGGCGGCCTCGCCAGCCGCGGCCAGCAACAAGAGGTGGTCTCGATTAGTCTTGAGCCCCTCCTCAGCCGTCGCCAGGGACCCTGCGAAGTCCGCGTCCGCACGCTGAAGTGCAGCGAGATGGTAGAGGCCATCCGCATCGAGGGGTCGCGCTAGGTCGTAGGCACCCAGTGCCATCGGAAGGAATCCCTGTACAGTGGCCTCGTCTGACATCGCCACAGCGTTCATTACCCGGTCATAGAGGCGATCAGCCGCTTCCCTCGGTGTCATGCTCGAGAGGTCAGGTGGAACACCGCCCCCTCCCCCAGCCGGCCCCACCGCGCCACCCTGAACAGCCGGTGTCCCCCCCGTACCCAGCGCTGGATTGGGTGCACCCGGCCGGATCACTGGCCACGCCACCAACACGATCACCGCCACCAGGGAGCCCCCTGCAATCCACCACGCCACCGAGCTGCCCCGGCCGGGCACGACCACGTCTGGCGGCCCATAACTCACTCCGTCCGGTACGCGCGTCACGGTGGCAGTGCGCTCCCCGGCTAACCCCTCCCCGCACTTTGTGCAGAAGCGGGCGCCTGGAGCGGGCGTATGCCCGCACGCATGACAGGGCAGGGCGGTCAGGGAGGCGCCGCACGACGAGCAGAAATTGCCGGCTGCTGCTGCGCCGCACCGAGAGCACGAAGTAGAGGACATGAAACGCTCCGATCAGTTGCAGCCCGACCCAAAGCCAGAAAGGGGATGATTATGCCGCTGGGCGTAGGCATCTGCAACCGAACCGAGAGCCCGCAGCGGTGCGTTGGTAGGGTTACGTTCCGGTAGGAAGGTTGAGGAACTCCTGCTCCAAGCCGAAGCGTTCAGCGAGATGCTCGCCGAGTGCTCGGATTCCAAATGTTTCAGTAGCGTAGTGACCACCGTATACGATATTGACCCCCAGTTCGGCAGCATCAATCGCCACGTGGTGAGATCCTTCCCCGGTCACTAAAGTGTCAAGGCCCAACCGTGCCGCTTCCTCCACGAGGGACCCACCCGAGCCAGTAACTACCCCGACCCGCTCCGTTCGCTCTGGCCCGTACGCCAGAAGCTCTACCGGTCCGTCCAGGACCACCTGGGCTCGCTCCACTAACTGCTTTCGCTCCAAGTTTAACTCTCCCCACCAACCCACTTCTGCTCCCTGGTACGCCCCGAACCGTCCTACCGGACTGACCTCTAGGGCACGTGTGAGGAGTATGCAGTTGCCGATCTCCGCGTGAGCGTCCAAAGGGAGATGGATGCTGTACAGGCCCAGCTCACCACGGATGAGGTGGGCGACCTTGCGATGGCGTCGCCCTGTCAGGGGACGGAGACCGTCCCAGAAGAGGCCGTGGTGGACCATCAGAAGGTGAGCGTTGCGGTGCACGGCTTCGGTAATAGCGGCCTCAGACGCATCCACCGCCGTGCACAGATGGGTCACCTCTTGAGGTCCTTCCACCTGTAAACCGTTTAATGCGTTCGGGTAGTCGGGATGAGCTGTAACCCCCAGATAACCATCAAGATATGCGAGGATAGATTCTAGTTTCATGAAGCGCCGGAGCAGGGGCCCTTACTTAGATAGGCAGCGCAGGGGCCGTAGTGGATAACATACCAGAGGAGAGAGCGGACATCCTTGACGATGGGGATAACTGCCCACGAACAAACACCGAAAAACACTCTCGTGGTTGGGGTATGAGGGGTTAGTCACAGGCGTGGAAAACAGTTGGCGAGACTGTACTGGCAACCTGGTTTTTCCACCCCATTGGGCGTTTTCCACAGGCTCCGAGATCAGCTGAAGGTTTCCCGGGTCTCGGACATCGGAAGCATAGGTGGCTCTGTTGCCGTGGGCTCCGGGGAAGCGGGCACATCCAGAAAGGTCTCTCCCATCCTCAGCGTACCGTTGAGGACGGCGCCCTCCTCGAGCTGCATCCTGCGGGCGCACACCTCCCCCTCGATGGTGCATGTGGCCTGTAGCTCGAGACGAGACTCGGCAACCAACGTGCCACTGACACACCCTGAGATGACAGCATCCTGAGTGAATACATCTCCTTCAATGACACCGTCCTTTCCCACCACCACCGCTTTGCCGGCACGCACCGTCCCCTGCACGGTGCCTTCGATCCGGATCGTCCCGTCGGTTTGGCATTCTCCGACCACATGCATCCCTGGTCCGATTATGGAGATGAAGGTCTCCGGAGAAGTCCCGTTACCACTTCTCTCTTTAGCCATCCAGTTCCCCTAAGGCTGATCCACCAAGGTGAGAGGGTCCACGGGGTCCCCGTTCATCAGGATCTCGAAGTGCAGATGGGGTGCGGTAGATCGCCCTGTGGATCCGGTCAGGGCGATAATCTCGCCCCGCCGTACGCTTTGCCCCCGATCTACGAAGGTCGTCGAAGCATGGGCGTAACGACTCTCGTACCCTGCCCCGTGCTCGAGTAGAATGAATCGACCATACACCCTGTCCTCCCCCACGTCCACCACGGTCCCAGGACCGGCAGCACGAACATAGGCATCAGTGGGAACCGCGATGTCCACACCCGAGTGCTGACCGCCGCCGGCTTCCATCACGGTCTGCGTGACAAAACCGCGCTCAGTGAGTGGCCAACTGGTGGGGCGACCATCGTCTACCGAACCTGGTGACACCGACCGGCTAAGGCGAGCCGGTGTCGAGGGGGGAAGCCAGAGGTTGGAAGCAGCTGGGTCAGCGTCGGAGCCGAACAATGACCGAATACGGCCGTACTGTTGTTCCAACCCAGTAAGCTCTTCGGCAAGGCTCCCTAATCGCCCCTGGCTAGCTTCCAACGATGCTAGCCTGGTCTCAAGCTGGCCGACACGTACAGCACGCGCTGCGAAGTACCACCAGCTCCCAACGATCGCCGTCACTAGCACTGCCGCGGTCAGACCGAGTAACACGAACAACCGCAGCAGACTATAGGGTATGCGAAAGGTCCTGCTATCCCGTGCTCCGTCCGGGACCAGGATCAGGTTGAGATGCGGCTGTTCCTCCACAATCAGCTCACAACGTCGGACGCTTCACGTCCGGCGAGAAGGACAAAAAGACGCTCGAAATCCTCCGACCCATGGAAGGGCACCTCGATCACACCCATTCCCTTCTTGCCGGCGCGGATCTTGACCCGAGTGGCCAGCCGTTCCCGCAACGCTTCCTCGAGGGTGCGCACGACGGGATCGCGAGTGGGCCGAACCTTGTCCGCCCGGGATGTGGCACCGCGAGCGGGCCCTCGGATGTGCTGCTCAATCTCGCGGACGGACCATCCCTCCTTGACTGCCTGGCGCGCCAGTGTCGAGGCGTGAACCGGATCCACTACTGAGAGTAGAGCACGCGCGTGGCCCATGCTCAAGTCGCCAGCCTCCAGCAGTCGCCGGATCGATGGCGGAAGCTTGAGGAGCCGGAGCAGGTTCGCGATGGTCGAACGGTCTTTACCAACCGCCTGTGAGATCTCTTCCTGGGTGAGACTGAATCGTTCAGCAAGGGTTCGATACCCCTCTGCCTCCTCCAGGGGGTTGAGTTCCTCCCGCTGCAGGTTCTCCACTAGGGCAAGCACCAGGAGATCCTCATCTTCCACCTTACGGACCACCACTGGTGCCTCCTGCCACCCGAGACGCTGTAATGATCGAAGGCGGCGCTCCCCAGCAACCAGTTCGTACCGGCCCGGCCCGGCTGGGCGCACCACCAGCGGCTGGAGCAAGCCGTTCTCCTTGATCGAGGAGGTGAGCTCCTCGAGCTCCGTCTCAGGAAACTCCCTTCTGGGCTGAAGCGGGTTGGGGAAAATGCTGCTGATCATGACCAAACGAACGTCCCCAGCCGGAGCCTCCTCGGAGGCCGAGTAGTCCCCAAGGAGCGCTTCGAGCCCACGCCCCAGCCGGTCTTTGTGCACAGGGGTCACGGTAGGCCTCCAGCCACGGCAGGGGAGCCAGGCCCCTGCGCCATAACCTCCTGAGCCAGCGCGAGATAGCCCCGAGCACCGGTGGAAAGGACGTCGTATTGGATGATCGGCTGCCCAAAGCTGGGCGCTTCGGCAAGGGCCACATTCCGTGGAATCGTGCTGCCGTAGACCTTGCCCCCGAAATATTCTCGCGCCTCGTCAGCCACCTGCCGCGAAAGGTTTAGACGGCGATCATACATGGTTAGCAACACGCCTTCGATCTCGAGGGTAGGATTGAGACCTTTCTGGACAACGCGAACCGTGTTGAGGAGTCGAGATAACCCCTCTAGCGCGTAGAACTCGCATTGAATGGGGATCAGTACGGAGTCGGCGGCAACCAGGGTATTGAGAGTGAGGAGGCCCAGCGAGGGAGGGCAGTCCACCAGGATGAAGTCATAGTGATCCCGGATCGGCTCAAGGGCCCGGCGCAGGATGTGCTCCCGCTCGTGCGCTTCGACTATCTCGATCTCGGCGCCCACCAGGTCCCGGGTGGAGGGAATCAGATCCAGACAGGGAAACTGGACCTCCCGGAGAATCGTCTCCGCCGCCGAATACCCTTCCACGATAACATCATAGACGGTGCGAAGGTCTTCGCCAGGCCTGATTCCGAGACCACTTGAAGCGTTGGCTTGGGGATCGGTATCGACGATCAACGTCCGCTGCTCGGCCACCGCCAAAGACGCGCCCAGGTTGATTGCGGTGGTCGTCTTCCCCACCCCCCCCTTCTGGTTCGCGATGGCAATCACTCTGGACATGTCGCCCGGATACTTGGAGAGGCCAGCCCCGCAGAGCAGGTGGGAAGCAGAATATACGCGTAGCCGCGCGAAGGGAAAGTAACAAGATGGTTGATGGAGAAAACGGTAGTGCATCGACTTGAAGAGGGTCGCCGTTGCGCGAGCCTATTCCCAGGACCACCCTCATGGATAAGTGCCCCCTACACGCCGCCTCCACCCGGCACTCCCCTGCGAATGCTTTCCCTCGCCCCGAGCTCACCCCTGGTGGGTAAGAAACGGCTGTGGGACCCAACGGTGACCTCAAATTTCTCGGAAAAGACTGGGACACCACCCAGTTCGTGGTCCAGAGTAAAGCCGATCTGAAAGTTGCCCCGACTTGATGGGGTCCTTGGGTCATCAGGTTTCATGGACGTACAGCCATCGTGGCAGTACACCGCCCCGCCGGCATTCCACGCAACCCCCGCCATAGGGACCAAGTTGCTCGAAGTTCACAGGAAAGACACCATCTTTCACGGCAACACCAGCTCCCCAGCAACCAGCCGTTCGTGCTAAACGACCTTCGCAGACGGTATGCCCCTGAGGGTGGCACCCAACTTGCCCCCATCACCGGAATCCAATTTCGGGAAGACAGACCTCAACAAGCGGTGTTGTTCCACGTGGAACAACCCGGACTATCGTACGGCCTTACCACCGGCCAGGTTCTTAGGACAAAAGTGTTGTATGTACAACTATTTCTTCATCCCTGCGGCACAGTTTGGCGGCGAAGTCGCCGCACCTCCAGAATAAGGTTCTGGAGATCCGAGGGAGACACACCGGGAATTCGGCCCGCCTGGCCGAGGGTATTTGGGCGGATGCGACCGAGTTTCTCCCGAGCTTCTTTGCGCAGGCTCCTGAACCCCGCGTACGGCAAGTCGGGAGCGAGGGAAAACGCCTCCTGTTCCTGCAGCCGATCAGCGCGCTCACGTTCGCGTTGCACATAGCCTTCGTAGCGGAGTTCCACTTCCACGGCAGCAAGTGCCTCACTCTCCTCTGTTGGATCGAACGGAGCCCCAGCCGCCTTCGCGAGGGCACTTGCGTCGACCCCAGGGCGGCGCACGAGTTCAGCCGCACGTGTCGCCGCGGTTGGCTTCGTGGATCCCGCCGCAGCCGTAATCGGACCCGCCACAGCCGGCTGGACCGTGGTATCTCGGAACCAGGTTATGACCCGCTCCACACGAGCGAGCCGGTCCCCGAGCGCCTCGGCCTGCTCCGTTGCCAGCAGGCCGAGACTCCTCGCAAGCGGACCTAGGCGCCGCACGGCGTTGTCTTGCCGCAATAGCAAGCGGAACTCGGCTCGCGACGTGAAAAGCCGGTAGGGCTCGTCGACACCCCGAGTGACTAGGTCGTCGACAAGTACCCCTAGGTAGGCCTGATCACGCCGTATAACGAGTGGCTCGCGACCCTGTACCGCGAGTGCGGCGTTGATTCCTGCGATGATCCCTTGCCCCGCAGCCTCCTCATATCCAGTCGTCCCGTTAACCTGCCCAGCGAGGTAGAGGCTGGGGACTGCGCGCACCTCCAACGTGTGCCGCAGCTGATGTGGTGGGAAGTAATCGTACTCGATCGCATACCCGAACCTCGTGATCCGGGCTTCTTCCAACCCTGGGACCGTGCGGAGAAAGGCTACCTGCACGTCTGCGGGAAGGGAGGTGGAGAGACCGTTCACATACAGCTCAGTCGTATCAACTCCCTCTGGCTCTAGGAAGATTTGATGTCGTGCCACGTTTGGGAATCGCACGATTTTGTCTTCTATGGACGGGCAGTAGCGTGGACCACGACCCGAGATCGCACCACCGTATAGCGCACTCCTCGCCAGGTTGCGGTCGACAAGGCCCTTGAGCTCGGCTCCCGTCCAGGTGATCCAGCAGGGACGCTGAGCGAGCATGGGCTCCCGGACATACGCAGCGAAGCGATACTCATCGGGATCGCCGTCTTGTCGCTCCAGACGATCGAAGGCGACAGTGCGGCCGTCCACCCGAGGAGGCGTTCCGGTCTTGAAGCGGCGCACCTCAAGCTTGCCTTCAAGCGCGCGCGCAAGCTCCACTGAGGCGGCCTCACCCGCGCGGCCTGCCTCCACCCCGGGTTCTCCGCCCACGTGGATCCGGCCCCGCAGGAACGTCCCCGCAGTAACGACGACCGCGCCCGCGTACACTGTCACCCCGCCCCGACCAATCACGCCCGCCGCGCGCCCCCCCTCCATGATCAGCTCAGTGACGGTTTCCTGAAGCAGATCTAGTCCTCGCACTCCGTCGAGGACTCGCCGCACCGCCACCGGATACCGGGACCGATCACATTGCGCACGCGGGCTCCACACCGCGGGACCTTTCGAGCGGTTCAGCATACGAAATTGTATGCGACTCGCGTCGGTAGCCTGGCCCATCACACCACCCAGCGCGTCCACTTCACGTGCGACCACACCCTTGGCGACCCCACCGATAGCCGGGTTGCAGCTCATCTGTCCGATCCGGGACAGATCAGGTGTCACAAGAAGTGTGCTACAACCGAGACGGGCTGCGGCCGCTGCCGCTTCGGCACCGGCATGGCCGCCGCCAACCACCACGATGTCGTATCGAAGGTCCATGGCTCAACCCTCGATGATGAAACCGTCTGTGGGAATAGGAAGCAAGGAGGGGACCCTCTCCACACTACGTACCCGGGATCCGGGAGGGCCTTGGTCCAGCCAACGCGCGAGCGCCGTGATCACCTCGGGGTTGCCCGCTACGTGCACCTCCACCGATCCGTCCCCTAGGTTAGTGACAGCACCACGGAGACCCAGCTCCACGGCCTTGCGATGCGTCCACCAACGAAAGCCAACTCCCTGCACAGAACCCCTGACCCGGAAGCCAGATCGCTCCTCAGCCACTCGTCCTCCTTATTTGCCGATACAAAAATCGCGGAACACCCGGTCCAGTACGTCGTCGCGCGTGATCACACCCAGCAGCTCCTCGAGCGCGGTCTCGGCGGGCCCCAAGTGAGCGGAAGCAACCTCCGGCTCCACTCCCTCCCGAAGAGCCGAGGCAAATCCCTCGACCTCCTCGAGGGCCTCCCGCACAGCCCGGCCGTGTCGGGCTCTGGTGAGCACCGGCGCATCCACCGGTGCCTCTACAAGCCCTCGATAAACCAGAGCCGGAAGCAGCGCCTGGAGTTCAGCCATACCCTGGCCAGTGAGTGCCGACACGCACACCGCGCCCGCGGCGCCGGCCGGCATCTCAAGGCACTGCTCCCCTGCAAGGTCGGCCTTGGACCATACCACCACCACTGGGCAACGTCCCGCTTCCTCCAGAAACTCCAACTCAGCGTGAGCCAGCTGGCCTCTATCTTCCACGCAGAGAAGGACGAGGTCCGCGGCCGCCAGGTAACGCCGCGCGACCGCGACGCCCAATTGCTCCACCCGGTCGACGGCGTCCCGCAACCCCGCTGTATCGACCAGACGGAAAGGGAATCCGCCCAGCGAAACGGTCGCCTCGACCGCGTCCCGCGTGGTGCCGGGGACCTCCGTGACGATCGCTCGGTCCCGCCCGAGGAGTGCGTTGAAAAGGCTCGACTTACCTGAATTGGGACGACCCGCGAGCACCGCGAGCGCGCCCTCGCGGAGCAACTCACCCTCGGGGGCGGTATCGAGCAAACGCCGCAACCGTGCAACCACTAGGTCCGCCTCGGCCGCGATGCCTGCCACAGGGAACGGCGGATCGTCCTCTTCGGGAAAATCCAGGTGATGGACCAAAAGTGCCTCGAGCTGCACAAGAGCGTCGTGCAGGCCGGCCACCTGGTCGGAAAGGCCCCGGTCGAGTTGGCGGAGAGCGGCGCGGCGCAACATCGGGCTTCGCCCCTCGATCAGATCCGCCACCGCCTCGGCCTGAACTAGGTCCATACGGCCGTTCAGGTAGGCACGCCGGGTGAATTCACCCGGCTCGGCGAGCCTGGCACCAGCTGCAACACAGGCCTCCATTACCATGGCCGGGCCAAGCCAACCACCGTGCCCCGAGATCTCGACCAGGTCCTCACCAGTGTAACTACCCGGTCCGGGATAAACGACCACCACCGCGCGGTCAACCAGTTCGCCCGTGTCCGGATCGCGGATGGCAATGAGCCGAGCACTGCGGGGCTCCGCGGGACCGAGTTCGGGCGCCACCCGGGCGAGGACATCGGTGGCTCGCGGGCCGCTCAGCCGCACCACAGCGATCGCCCCCGATCCCGGCGGAGTCGAGATGGCTGCGATGGTATCGACGGCTACCACATCCATGGGGCCCGCCTTCCCCCGACTCAGGCCACCGGTTTCTTCACCGGCCCTCGTCCTTGGGTCTTCTGCCGCTCCCTCCCGATCCACCACTGCTGCGGGATGGTGGCAATGTTAGCAACCGAATAGTAAAGGTTGAGGCCAGCGGCCAGGTTGAAGAAGATGAAGACCATCATGATCGGCATAATCCACATCATCATCTTCATCTGTGGATTGGGCTCCGGCATGGATCGCATGCTTATCCATTGCAGGAAGAACATCGAGATGCCCAAGAATACCGGCAGGATGAAGATGGGATCTGGTGCGGACAAGTCAGGAAGCCACAGGAAAGAGGCACCCCGGAACTCGATCGTGTTCTGAAATACGAAGAAAAGAGATATCAGGACCGGCCAGGGGAGGAGCATCGGTAGGCAGCCAGCCATCGGGTTGAATCCGTACTCCTTGTATAGCCTCAGCATCTCTTTCTGCAGCTTCTCGGGATTGTCCTTGTACTTGGTCTGGATCTCCTTGAGCATCGGCTGCACCGCCATGTTGCGCATCTGCGCACGCATCGCTTTCTGGTTGAACGGCCAAAGCACCCCACGCATCAGCACCCCGAAAAGGATGAGCACCCAGCCGTGTGCGAGATTGAGCGTGTCGTGCATGAACACCAAGAGGCCGGTAATGACCCCCACAAGAGGCCTAATCACCGGACGAAAGAAGCGCCAACCGTAGGGATTTACCTCATCGAGGTCGCCCCCTAGGGCGGTCAGACGCGCATACTCCTGGGGTCCGATAAACGTGCGGTATCCGAATTCGCCCTCTCCGGCAATCGGCCCCGAGACAGCGACCCGCGCCCGATCAGGCCCTTCCGGCCACACAAGCATGCCGCCAAACTGCTCCGGACCCACACCACCGGCGCCGGGCTGCATCGCGAGGACGAAGAACTTGCTCTTAAACGCTGCCCACAGGAACGGGCCTTCGTGGACGATCGCCCCATCCACCTTGCTCAGGGGATGAGACGAAACACCATCCTGGAGATGGTTTCCGACGTAGGCCAAAGCCCGCACCTCGGACTTTGGGTCGGCGTCGTTGAGGGCGAGCCCGGACCCCAGGTCGGTCAGGAGCAAGGCCCGGTCCAGCCCTCGCACCGATCCCGTCACCTCGATCAGATAGGAATCGGGTACGAAAAGATAATTGACCTCGACCACCAGCCCAGGAGCCTGGTACCGGAACGTCAAGCGCTCGGAGTCTCGCTCACCGAGCGTCACCTGCTCCCGCGAAGGAGTGAAGGCGAAGTTCCTCAGATCGAGCGTGTCCGCCCCGATCACCAGCCTTAGCCCCAGCGCCCCCTCGCCGTCCTCGGGGATTAGTTGGACCGGACCATCACGGGTGAATGAGCGGAAGCCGGGGAGCTCCGCGGAAACCAGGCGTGCCCCGCGCGTGCTGAAAACGTGACGATACAGCGGCCCCACCACGGCAACCTCACGCTCGCGTAGATCTGTCGGATTAGCGAGCGAGTCCGGCACGGAAGGCAGCCGGCCAGAACCGCCAAGAACCTGTGTCGGTGCCCCCCCGGTCGATCGTGGGGGACCACCTTGGGGCACGCTCAAGGTGTCTAGCATGCCCGGATCTGATAGCGCCGGTGGGGTCGGTGGAAAGAGTACGTTGGTAACCACGAGCACAGCGATCATCAAGAGAATCGCCACAACGAAGCGCAGTTCTGTATTCATCGTGTCTTTTTGCCGCGTGCGTGGCGAATGCGATCACCACTCCCTCCCTCCCCGAGTGGCGAAGCCGGAGCGAACCCAATTGCCGGAACAGGGTCGTAACCCACCTTCCCCCATGGATTACAGCGCAAGAGACGCCGCAGGGTCAGCCAACCGCCGCGCATTCCGCCATGGCGCTCCACCGCTTCAAGGCCGTAGGACGAGCAGGTAGGGGTGAAGCGACAAGCCGGGGGCAGCCAGGCCGAGATTGCGGCCTGATAAAACCGAATCAAGACGATGAGCAGCGCGCGGAACAAAGCCCCTCCGTCATCAGATCCAACTCTTCTTTGAGATCGGCGAACGAGGCGTCGTAGGCCTCGGCTCGAGCCCGCACCATCACGTCCATATTTCTCCCAGCACTCCGCAAGACCGGGAGCACCCGCGTGCGGCCGAGTTCGCGCAGTCGCCGCTTGAGAAGGTTTCTCTCCACGATTTCGTGCCGGTGTTTTGGCACGACCACTCCCAGTCTGGGACGCGCAGCGGGGGAAGCGGCGAAGAAGACGTCGAGGTGCGTCGTCTTCTCCCGCTTCCCCCGCCTCAACAGCTCCCTGATGTCCGGACTGCGGCGGACCCGGCTCGCTCGGGGGAGTCGCTGGCAGTCACCCGGACCACGCGGCCCGTCACTCTCCGGCCGCGCAGTGCTCATCCCCATGTCCTCCCTAGTACTTGCCGCCGATCTCGACCGTGAGCCGCTTCCGGCCTTTTCTCCGACGCCGGGCTAAGGCCGCCCGCCCGCCGCGGGTTTCCATGCGGGCACGGAAGCCATGCTTGTTGATTCGCTTCCGGTTGCGCGGTCTGTACGTCGGTTTCATCGTGTCCTGCCATTGGGCTGTCCGTAGCGAATCGAGCAAGAAAAAGTAGACCCGGCGTCCGGCAAGCGTCAACCGGGCATCCGTTGCGCATATCGGGAGCGTCGGCTTCGCAACGGACCGCTACTTTTCGATTGACTTTTCCACAACCGTAGCCTACGTTGACTATGCCTCTTCCAGTCGGAAGAGACATCCAAAACAGAACTCAAGGAGTCATCGGCTCCCGGGACACGACGGTCCGGGGCAAGCCTCAGTGTGTCAATGGAGCTGACCGCAACCGACCTCTGGGATCGTGTGTTGGAATCCGCACGAGCCGGGATACCCGAGCAAAGCTACCGAACGTGGCTTTCGGGAACCTCAGCGAGCGCGCTCACTGATGGTGAGTTGTTGGTCGAAGCGCCCAGCCAGTTTCATGTTGAGTGGATCGAGGACAAGTACGGCTCCATGCTAGGCGAGTTGACGCGCCGCGTTATGGGCAGACCCCTCAGAATCGCGTTCCGTTCTAGTAAGCTCCCCGCCGCAGCACCATCCCTGACTGACCCCGTTCCCCAAGAGACCCGCACCAACCCGGTCCAGCCGGTTTCCACCAGCGGCACGAGCCAGCAGGCCTCCTCCTCCACACCCTCCGGCCGCACTACCAGCGGACTGAAAGAGCGGTACACTTTCGGGCGATTCGTGGTGGGCAGCAACAATCAACTGGCTACAGCCGCCTGCCGTGCGGTCGCCGAAAAACCAGCTCGCATGTACAACCCACTCTTCTTGTACGGAGGCGTAGGGCTTGGCAAGACACATCTCATGCATGCGATCGGGAACTACATCCTCGATCAGGACGGTCCCGGGCGGGTGGCCTATATCTCCTCTGAGCAGTTCACAAACCAACTCGTGACCTCGATCCAGCAAGGGTCGATGGCGGAGTTTCGCAGACGCTACCGCCAGATGGACCTGCTGCTCGTGGACGACGTTCACTTCCTTGAGGGAAAGGAACGCACCCAGGAGGAGTTCTTCCACACGTTCAATGCCCTCTACGACGCCCAGAAGCAGATCGTCGTCACTAGCGATCGCCCCCCCAAGGAACTGCCCGGTCTCGAGGAACGACTTGTGTCCAGGTTCGAGTGGGGCTTAGTAGCCGACATCAAGCCACCGGACTACGAGACTCGGGTAGCGATCCTCCGGAAGAAGGCCGCGGACGACCGGATCGTGCTCGATGACGACGTGATCGACTACATCGCGCACTCCTGCACCGCCTCGGTTCGTGAGTTGGAGGGTGCGGTCATCAAGCTGCTCGCGTTCTCTTCACTCACAAATCAGGAAATTACCAGCTCCTTGGCTCGCACCGCTCTCTCCGGCGTGCTGCGGACGGAGAGCCTGAGAGATCGGGCACGTCTAACTCCTGAGGTGATCCGTGACACGGTCGCACGTCGGTGGAAGGTCCGCCCTGATGCGCTGGTGTCCAAGAGGAGGACGAAGGACTTGACGGTGCCTCGGCAGGTCGCCATGTACCTCATCAAAGAGATCTTGGATACGTCGTTGGTGCAAATCGGCGAGGTGTTTGGAGGCCGTGACCATTCGACGGTAATTCACTCCATCCGGAAGATCGAGCAAGACATGGAGGTGGATTCTGTTTTCCGTAGAGAGGTGGAAGAAGCGCAAGCCGAGTTGCGCTATCCCGTGAATCCTCACATCTGATGTGGGTACAATGAGGAGAGGCGAGCTGTTTCCCACACCTGTCTTGGACACTAGGCGCGGATGCTGGAAAAACATCCCCCTCTCCACCCTCAATCCACAGTCACCCGGAAACGAAGTACGCCCAATGTGGGCGCTATCCCCCATGCATCTCCGATGGGGTTTTCCACTAATGCACACCCCCTTCTACTACTAGATTCTTATTATTTAAGATCATTTATATTAAGTAGTGCCGTGGAAAAGGTCTTTACTACCTACGTTTGTGAGGATCCATGAGATTTACGATCACCCGGCAGAACCTTCATAACGGCTTGGTCGCTGTATCGGCTAGCATCCCATCGAAAACCACGCTTCCGGTTCTTTCCAACATCCTTTTCTCCACCGACGGGGATGGTATCTGGATGAACGGCACGGATTTGGATGTGGCTGTAAGGGTGCGTGTTCCCGCTGAGGTATTAGAGTCAGGCAACCTTACGGCTCCGGGGAGGAAATTGCAGGAGATAACCCGTGAGTTGCCCGATCACCCGGTCGAAGTAACCACACAAAATGACCAAATAGAGCTCCGCTGCGGGAGGAGCCATTTCAAACTGAATGGGTTGCCGGCTGATGAGTTTCCGACGCTACCATCTGTCGGTTTCGATGAAGGGTGGACGGTCAAGGGTGGAGACCTCCAACGCCTGATCCACCACACGTCATTTGCTGTATCAACCGAGGAAAGCCGACCCATCTTAAATGGTGTGTTATGGGAGCTGAGTAGCAGCGAGATGCGTATGGTGGCGACCAACGGCCATCGCCTTGCACGGATGACCATGCCGATAGGGTCCTCCACCGCTACCGGTGCCGATTTCATCGTGCCTCCGGCGGCACTCCAACAAGTGCAACGGCTCTTCCGAGACGAGGATGACCTGTCAGTCTCTAGGAGCGGAAACCACCTGGGCTTTTGTTCAGGCGGGACCGAGGTCTACACCAGGCTGATTGACGGAGCGTTCCCGAACTACGAGCAGGTCATACCGAAAGACAATGACAAGCATGCTATAGTGGAGAAGCGCGCCTTGGAGTCGGCCGTACGCAGGATGGCGGTGGTTGCCAGTGACCAGACCCACCGGATCAGAATGGCATTCGAGGAAGGGAAGGTTCACCTCAATGTGTTGACACCTGACCTAGGCGAAGGTCATGACGAACTGGAGCTGGAGTACCAGGGCCAGGAACTCGAGATAGGCTTCAATGCCAACTATCTACTCGAGGTGCTTCGCTATATGCCGACCGACGAGGTAAGGCTCACTTTCCAGGCGCCAGAGAGAGCGGCAACGTTGGAGCCCGTCAGTGAGAGTGACGACAAGATCGATTACCTGTGTCTGGTAATGCCGCTCAGGCTGCTGGATTAAGCTGATTCCCGGGCTGCTTCGAGCAGTTCGCGACCTGTGAAGAGGGTAAGAACCGGGACCCCTTCCGCCTCCATCAAAGCGCCAGCACCCTCCTCACGGTCCACCACCGTGAAGACGGCAGCAACCGTTGCCCCATGGGCGCGCACCGCAGTGATGGCCTGCATCGCACTTCCGCCGCTGGTCATCACGTCGTCCACCACCAAGCAGTGAGCGTCGCTAGGAAGGCCTCCTTCTATGCGCTGTCCTAGCCCGTGCTCTTTCGCCTTCTTGCGGACGGAGAATGCATCCACTGGGTGGCCGTCAAGCCAGCTCGAATGTGCGATGGCGTAGGCCACCGGGTCGGCTCCCATGGTGAGCCCTCCCACGTGGGTGATTCCCAGAGACCGCTGGCTCACCCGCGTCCAGGCTAGCTTACCCACCAGGACCTGCCCTTCGGCACTCATGGTCGTCCGGCGGACATCGACGTAGTACATCGAGCTTGCGCCCCCTGCCAGGGCAAAATCCCCGAGCCTAACTGAGCGCTCCACTAGGAGGGCCTTGAGCCGCGTGTGGTCGTCCATCTCCATGACCCTGAGATTCCCCGGTCCAGGGCACTCAGTCAAGAGGCCCCATGGCCAGGTTCCTGCACAGTGCCCGTCCAAACGGCGGCTTACCCCAAGCAGACAACACCGCGCTGATGCGGTACCGCCCAGGCGGATGCTAGCGTTCCGGAGCGTACTGCGTGGCCCTAGGCCCGGTAGGCCGAATTGCCCATGCCAACCACTTCCCGTGGTGCGAGAAGCTCACGTCGACTGGAGCAGCCCGGCCGTCGATCAACGCTTCCGGTGGCACGTGTCCCTTCGGCCCTTCCCCACATACGACTTCGATTCTGGCTTCGTCTATGCCCAATGCTCGGGCCAGTGCGGCGCGGGCGGCCAACCGCACCAGCGCCGAGTTGCGCGAGTGCACCGGTGGCCGCTCGCGTTCGCTAAGCTTCTCCAGCAGAATGTCCATCGGAGCGGTTGGCTCCGGATCGATATCCGCCGCCGCCCCCCAGGCCCATTCTGGTGGCCCGCAGGCCGCCACGCCGTTCCAAGCGAGTGCCGCAATCCGGCCGGGCATCTCGTGCCAGGAGACGAACACCGAGAGGCCCTCCCACTCCACCTTGCCGAGGCTACTCCTCGATTGAGGGCCAGGGAGGTCAACTCGGAACGCAGCATGTACGAAAGCCGGAGGTGCGCCGCAGACCTTCGAGACCACCTTGAAGGCGGCTTCTTTGGCGGCCCACAGGCGCCATAGGGTAGCAACGGGATCAGGGGCGGCCGCCAGCGCACCCTGTTCCACGTCGTTGAGGACCCGCGTGAGGAAGCGAGCGTCATGTACCTTGCCATCGCAGCGGCGATCACACAGGTCCACCACATCCACGCCAACGAAACCTCGCTGCTCAGTATTACTCATGAATCCCCGGTCGGCGTGCTCAGCCACACCCGCCATAACCTCACCGCTCCTTCCAGATCCCGAAGCGGTGAACCGAACACCTCAACTACGATCCAGTAGATCAACGCTCCCGCTATCCACTATCCTAAGCCGGTGACCATGGGGAGCCTGGTGTTCCTATTTAAGCGGTTGGGTCGGGAAAAGAAGGTCATGTGTAGAGCTTGGCCGCGGTGCTCCCGGAGGACAAGGCGGAGCGCTTTCCTTCGCTTCCCTAGGAGTGGCAGCGACAGGGCCTAGGACGCGCTGGGAGCGGCTCTCACCTTGGCAGGGATTCGCGCAGGGCTCCGGCCGGGTCCGACCAGACGGCTCGCACGCGTGCTTCGGCCCTCGAAAACGTGCGGGAGGATTGGCATTTCCCCAAGTTGTGTCCTCGGTTGCACGTTAATCACACCCTTTCATTGGTAGCTCCGACTTTTCTTGCCGTCACCAACACGTTGCCGAGTTCTGCTACTGGCGTGGGTAGTCTGTGGAGCCCTGCTCGTCGGACCAGGCATCCTTGCGGGCCAGACGACTGACCCAGCGTCTTCGTCTGGAGAGCCCATCCTAGTGCTGGCCGCTGCCAGCCTGACCGACGTGCTTACCACGGTGGCCAGGCTATGGGAAGAGGAGGGAGGGAACCCTGTCCGGTTTAGCTTCGCTGCCACGTCACGCCTCGCTCCTTTGGCCCTACAGGGCAACGCGGACCTACTGATCTCGGCAGACGAAGAGTGGATGGACTGGGTGGTCGAGCGGGGCGGGGCAAGAGCGGACGGGGTTGTCGCATTGCTCGGAAACGCTCTCGTGATCGTGGTGCCGGTCGGCACGACGACACCACCCCGCGCGTTAGCTGACTTGGACGTGGTACCCCGGCTTGCGCTGGCGGGGGAGACGGCTCCAGCGGGTCGTTACGCGCGAACAGCTTTGGAGAATGCAGGGATTTGGGACGAGTTGGCCGATCGGGTCGTCCGCGGGGAGAGCGTGCGGAGCGCGTTGGAGTGGGTAGCGCGTGGAGAGGCTGCGGCAGGCATTGTATACCAAACCGATGTGCGCGTTCATGCTGGGGTCGAGCTGGCCTTTCCGGTTCCCTCGGCAGTGTCGCCTGTGGTCGTCTATCCGGGCGCGGTGCTCACGGGTGCTCCGCGTCCCGCAGCGGCCGTTAGGTTCCTTTCCTTCCTGGGCTCAGAGCCTGCACGCGGGGTCTTCACAGCCGCCGGATTCGAGCTGCTTGCTGCTGCTCCGACGGCGCAAGCATACGCCCCACCACCGGTTTCTCCCATTGCGGATCCGGCGTCGGCGATCATGCTCTCGCTCCTAGTGGCGTTAGCAGCGACGCTGCTCGGGCTGGTCCCGTCATTGTTCCTCGGACGACTCCTGGCCCATCGCCAATTTCCTGGGAAGACCCTGGTTACAACGCTGATCCTCATGCCTCTCGTGCTGCCTCCGGTGGTGACCGGCTTTCTCCTACTCACGCTGTTCGGAACGAAGGGGGTTTTCGGGCCAACGCTGGCTGCGGTCGGGGTTTCCGTGCCGTTCACCCTGATCGCGCCTGTAGTGGCTGCGCTCGTGGTCGGGTTGCCGCTCTACGTGCTCTCGGCCCGGGGGGCTTTTGAGGCCGTGGACGGACGCCTCGAGGAGGTTTCCTGGACCCTGGGGGTGCGGCCGCGCTCCACTTTCTTCCGCATCGTGCTTCCGCTAGCGGCACCCGGCATCGCTGCGGGGGCGGTGCTCGCGTTTGCGCGGGCACTCGGCGAGTTCGGAGCCACGGTCGTGTTGGCTGGCAACGTAGAAGGGCGCACCCGAACGATCCCGCTGGCGGTCTACTCGCTGCTCGAGTCTCCGGGAGGTAGTCGGGCTGCCTGGCTTCTGGTGGGCGCCAGCGTGCTACTCTCGTTCCTTGCGTTGGCGGGTTTTGAGATTCTGTCCCGGCGGCAGCGAAAGAGGCTCGAGGAGTGGTCGGGGCGATGACCAACGCGGTCTCAGACCCGTCGCTGGACGTCGCGGTGACCCTGTCCCTGGGGGCCTTGGCGTTGCGGGCAGAGCTTTGTACACGCCGGCGAGCGGTGGCCATCGTGGGCCCGTCGGGAGCCGGCAAGAGCACGCTGCTTCGCATTCTCGCCGGGGTGGAGCGTCGGGCCATCGGGCGGGTGAAAATGGGGGGGCGTGTCTGGTTGGACAGCGCCAGGGGATTCTTCCTTGAACCCTGGGAGCGTCGTGTCGGTTGGGTGCCTCAGGACGATCTGCTATTTCCCCACCTTACTGTGCGACAAAACCTCGCGTTTGCAGGGGCGAACACAGACGACGTGGAAGAAACCGCCGAGATGATCTCGGTGCAGTCCTTGCTAGAACGCCGTCCCCGAAATCTTTCGGGAGGCGAGCGTCAACGGGTTGCTCTCGGCCGAGCCCTGCTGGCGAGACCGGAACTGCTCCTACTGGACGAGCCCTTCTCCGCGCTCGACAGGCCACTTCGACTGGACCTCGTGCGGCGGGGACAGACCCTCACTGAGCGAGCCGGCATCGTGCTGGTGTTGGTGAGCCACGATGAAGGTGATGCGGCGGCGCTCGCGGAGGAGCGCTGGCTTCTGGTCGATGGACAACTGACGCGGCTTTGACTTCAATCAGCAGGTCCAGATCCCTGATCGGAGCATCAGGCTACTACGACCTCGAGAGCCCCAGGTAGAAGGTCGACCTCCACGATATGGCTGGCGGACACGAACACGTCTCCGTCTATCTCGAAGCGCGGCACCGCGCCCTCCTCGGGGAATTGCACGGTGAATCGCTGATCGGACAGGATCTCCACCTCGGGGGCTCCCACATGGCGACCCCGTTCGGCACGATTGAAAAGGGCGGCGCGGCGAAGGGGTCCCGTGTCTTGGATCAAACAGGCGTGCAGGAGCCCGTCGTCGACTGTGGAGTCGGGTGCGATCGGAAATCCGCCACCAAAGTAGCGCCCGTTAGAAATGGTGAGCATGAGGTGGCGTCCCGTGCGAGTGCCGTGGGTCGGACTGGCAACTGTCCCGTGGATGCCGGGGAAACGGAAGAGCTGGAGTAGCGCAGTGACCTTGTACAGAGGCGCACCCTTCAGAAAGCGTGCCCCCGTGGCGGCGTCTATCACGGCGATGTCGAAGCCGAACCCAACCAGATTGAGGAAATATCTGGAGCGGTACACTCTAGGCGTCTGGTTTTGGCTGTCGGCCACAGAAAGAGAGACCACTCGTCCGATGTCGACCCAACGTGTACGACCGGCTGCCAGGGCCCGCACCGCATCTTCCGGTTCGTTGTAAGAGAGTCCAAGGTTTCGCCCGAAGTCGTTTCCTGTGCCGGAGGGAAGGACGGCGAGTCGCGCAGCGCCCGGCCAGTCGATCACTTGGTCCGCGACCTGGCTCCAGGTGCCGTCCCCTCCTACCGCGACCACGGTTTCGGCACCGGCCTCGAGCGCCATGCGTGCCAAACGCGCTTCGTCGCCGCCCGACACGGTGATCGAGTGGTCGAATTCCCGAAGGTGCCGGGAGAGGAGCGCGAGATAGGTAGGGATGCGGTTCCTACCCCGCCCGCGACCGGAGGCCGGGTTGAAGATCACATGGACCCGGCCGGGGCCGGCGGGGCTCAGATGCGCTCCAGCTCCTCGAATGTCTGCATTCCACCCCTCAACCACTGTTCCCGGAAAGCGTAGCTCGACACGTCCGAACGTGTGAGTCCCTCTGTCATGGCATGCTCATACAAGGTAAGCGACCCACGTTCTTCTTCGTGCTCGGCATGAGGGCCTTCCATGTAGATGTTCACTTTGTAGTGGTTATCCCCGTCGACCATGAACGAGTTGTAGAGGTCGCGCACTGGAGCGAACTGGTGGCTAGTCACGGTCATGTCCAGAATCTTCATGTCGTCTTCCGCGACTGTGACCTTCATGACGTCATCCTCCGGGTGCAGTCGAATGTCGAGCTCCTTCATATAATGGGGCAGATGCCAGCGCTCGATCGCGTGCTCACGCGACGAGTCTGTCGTCGTACCCACGATGAAGGGGAAGAACGCTGCTTTTGGCAGCAACTGGCCCACCTCGACACGGGGTGGCACGATGATCGACAGCACGATCTCGTTGTAGCTGCCTACCATGCTCTCGGTGAACTCGAACGCGGTGATCGCGAGGATGCTCCGCGTATGCTGTACCTCGAGCGGCTGGAGGTGGGGCGGCAGGAGCTTGCGTGCGTCGGCTGTGGGCATCTCGAAAAATGCCGCAACCACCTGCGCAAAACCGTATCGCGTGTATTCCATAGGTCAGCCCGTGACTCCGACTTCTTAGGTTTTGGTTTGCCAGATTTGGTCTCACTTAGAGATGCTCTGTTTCCTATCAGTCCCGGCCCGTTTTGACCAGTGGCGTTCATTTAAAGGTGAGAAGATACCTAGCCCTGGGGGTGATCGGCGTCGCGCTCATCGCGGGCGAGCCATTTCAGCGCACCGTGGTGGCATGGCTGGCACACTTGTTCCCTTCCCGTCGGATCGCCATCCTCACCTGATGGTACGGCTGTATCAATACCTGGTGGTGGAACCTACGGCAACAGTTCCCGGGCGCCTGAGAAGCACAGGGGAGGTGGCGCGAGGCAGGTCCATCCCGACGGTACACACACTCGGGACGTACGCGTCGGGAGTTGGCGTGAGGGGCAGTTCCGAGTCATCCTGGGAGTGTGTAAGTGGACGGTCTGCCTGATTGTAGTGGACGGTTTATGGCAGACGGCCCGGCTCACGGACTTCGTAAAGCCGGATCGATGATGGAGTCCTTGCCTGCCGATCCGCACGCAGAACAGCTGGTTCGGTCGCTGATAGACATCGCCGGCGAAGATCAGATCCGGACCATCCTTCTGTTCGGCTCCCGCCTGGTACAGGCGTCTCCCGATCGGTTCAGCGCGTATGACCTAGTTCTGGTCGTAGAGAACTATCGCGGCTTCTACGATGCACTGGCACGGGCAGGTCTGTCCCGGCGTCCTCCCGCGCTTCAGGCCGCCCTGAGTCACCTGTTGGCTCCCAATGTTATCGCGTTCGCTCCTGAGGGATGGGATGACGGACCGGTGGCCAAGACCATGGTTATCGAGCCGGCCACGGTGGTATGCGCTCTCTCTCGCCGCGCGCCCGACCATTTTATGAAGGGCAGACTTGTTCAAAGAGTGGCCCTACTACACGCGCGCGATCGTGCGGCGTCAGACTGGATCACGGGGTTGGTGGCTGGCGCGCGGCACGACATCTTGCGTTGGGTTGGGCCATTTCTGGGGGAATCTTTCACACCGGACGAGGCCGCCCTGCGGATGTTGCAGGTGTCCTACAGGGGGGAGGTTCGGCCCGAGTCGACGGACCGAGTGCTGGACATGTTCGAATCGCAGCGGCCGTTTCTACCAGACCTCTTGGCCATGGTGCTTGCGGATGCTGCGGACGCGGGTGAGCTGACGCGAGCCGGGCAGAGCTATCAGTTCGTCCGCCCACCGAGCTCGCTTGAATGCTGGAGTGTGCAGTTCTATTTCACGTGCTCAAAGATTCGAGCTACAGCACGTTGGCTGAAGCATGTCGTCACCTTTGACAACTGGCTGGACTACATCGCCCGCAAGGTCGAGCGGAGGATGGGAATGCGGGTGGAGATCACTCCCTGGGAGCGCCGCCTGCCCTATTTGCTACTATGGCCTAAGATCATGCGGGTATTGAAAGCGCGCCCGGCGCGATCGAAGACCGGGGCAGCGGAAGAGTTGCGCTCTGGAGCACCCCGGTGAGACAGGAACTCTGGGTGCTCGCGGGCGCCCTAGTGGTGGGGCTGCTCTCTGTGCCTGCGTACGCTGCCGGGCGACGCAGCCGCGGTGCGGATATGCTCGCTGGTGCCGACCGCGGCAGCTTTGTCTTCGGCACCTTTGTGCGGAACTGGTTCTATTGGTTCATCGGACCCCTGGAACGAGGGAGTCTGGCGCTGGGCCTAGGGCCCCTCTTCTATAATGTCGCGGGCGTGGTTTGGGGAGCGCTTGGTGGGTTGGCCTTCGCCAGCGGACACCACGCGCTGGGCGGGTGGGCAGTGCTGCTAGGTGGCGTGGCCGACATCCTAGATGGACGGGTCGCGCGCGCGCGCGGTGTCGCATCGCCAAGAGGCGCCTTTATCGACTCCACACTGGACCGGTTCGCTGAACTTGCCGCCTTCGTCGGGCTGGCGGTGCGCTTCCAGGGATCCCCCTGGGCGCTTGCCGTGATCGCCACCGCACTGGGCGGATCGCTGCTCGTCAGCTACACCCGGGCCCGAGGTGAGAGTCTGGGTGTGTTGTGCAAGCTTGGAGTCATGCAGCGTGCTGAGCGGCTCATCCTCCTCGGGTTCGGGGGCATCCTCGACCCAGCAGCATCGGCAGCGTGGCGCGGGATGCCCTGGACTGATGGAGTCGGGGGGGGTCTCCTCATGCCAGTTCTGACGCTGATCGCGCTCGGTACGGTGGGCACTGCGGTATTCCGCACAGTGTGGATCGCTCGGAGGCTCCACACGGTCGAATGACGACAGGGCAGTACCCCTACCAGTTTCGCTAGCGCAGGGGTATCGCGATGCTAGCGAATCAGTGGGGAAACTTCGGTACCTCCGGTGGAGCGAATCACAGCCACTGGCGATGGAGGCCGAGTTTCACGAAAAAACTTTGCAAACCGTTTCGATGGCTCACTCAGCCATTTGGCAGCACCACAGCGAAAATCGTCCTAAGCTATAAGTGCTTGTAGTACATCATCTTATAAAGCTCCGGCGGCTGGACTCGAACCAGCGACCCGGTGATTAACAGTCACCTGCTCTACCAACTGAGCTACGCCGGAATGGCCTGGTCCAAAGGCCCGCAAAACTAGCTCTGGACTAGGGGGGTGTCAACGAATGTCTGGGCCGGAAATCGTTGTGCCCGTTGGGTTTTCACCCATCGACCCGTTGATCATTGTTGCCTCCACGAGGCTATGGGTACGGCGGTTTGCCCGCGCCAGAATGCTGAGGCGAGAACCGGGCGTACTCGGGGCACACAGACCAACGCAACCTCGCTAGGGTCCGAGGTAGCGGGTCAGAACTCCTTTTTTAGTGACCCAAGGACAGGGATGCTTTGCCTGATCGGGGTAAAGCCCTTCCCCCCAGACCCTTGCGGCATAATCCAGCAAGCTCCATACTAGTATCGAATTAGGATTCTAGTTCTTGACAGGAGGTCGTCGTGGTTTCCGCAGGCGTAGCTGAATCCTCCCCCGTACGTCCCCCAGTCCAGGCCAGAAGTCGGCGCACCCTAGCTCGCATTCTCGATGCCAGCCTCACGTTGTTGGGTGAGCGCGGACGGGATGGGCTGACCGTTCAGGACATTGTGTCGCGTGCAGGCACGTCCGTGGGTTCCTTCTACGCCCGTTTCTCAGGCAAGGAGGACCTTATCGCGTACGTGGAAGAGAGCGTTTGGACCCGGGTCCGGGAACGATGGGACGAACAACTCTCCTCCCGGATCGGACAAGATGATCTATTAGGGAAGCGCATCCGCACGGTAGTGGAGTTGTTGTTGGAGGCCCAAGAGAACGACTCGGTGAAGCGCTTGAGCCTAGTCGATGGCAACACAGAGGGAGGCAGCGAGTTTAGTCGCCACCTGAGGGACACGATGGCGGCAATGCTACTCGAGCGGCGAGCCGAAATTCGGCATCCGGATCCGCTCGCGGCCATCTGGCTAGGTCACGCTGCTGTGACGGGGGCGATTCGGGATCGGCCGGAAGGGTGGGAAGACGGCCCGCTCGCTGAGGAACTCGCCTGCCTCTGGCTCTGCTATTTGGGGCAGCGAGAGTCGGAACATCGCGGGAATGCAGATACCGTTGATTTCTTTCAGGTGTGGAGCTGAACCAGAGTTTATATCCGTGTAAAGACGTGACGTGCGACCTACTTTGGACACGCGGGCCCTGTTCAAGGGGGTGTGTGTTGCTAAAGCTTGAACTGACGGAAGAGTCGTTTCTCCGTGTCACCCTCCATTCTTCCCTCGACCTCCACGTATTCCTCGATTCCGCTCCCCTTGAGCTTATCTCGGAACAGTTGGTCCAGCTGGAAAACGCCAGCGGAATTGGACATCTCGACGGTCAACCGGATGGGTCGCTCAGCTCCCTTATCGATGGTCACAGCCTCGATGGCCTGTGCTGAGATGGAGTGGATCGACGGGGAGCCGGCGGCGAACGGTATCCGGCTCCGGCCCTTCGCCATGTCGAGAGCGTCCGCGATCCGGACGATCCCCGCCTCCAGTGTGAGGGGCAAGCCACCAGAGCGGTGTGCGATGATCGCGTGCAACACTTCCGATCTCATGATCGTGCTGGCTCGTCGATCGTAGATCTGCGGGAGCATATCGTCCAGTTTGTCCTTGGCGATGAAGAGTGAAAATTCTTCGTGTCCGGTCCGGTGTATGGACATCCCGACGTCGTGGAGGAGGGCGGCCAGGGCCACCACTACTTCCGCGTCTTCTGGCGGAAGCCCGTAGTGGGTGGTGACCGATGGTTCGACTCCCGCGTCCGACAGCAGTCGGAGCATGCGAACCGCGATGTTCATCACGATCTTGACGTGCACGGGACCGTGGTCGGTCATTTCCAGTCGTTCGACTGCATTTACGTTTGCGGCTAGCCAAAGTGCGTAGAGGTCGTCGTCCTGGTTCACAAGGTCCATGACCTTGTGAAGCCGGGGATTGTGGCGGTCGGGCACGCTCATGGTGACTCGCGAGGCGAACCGTTCGTCCACCGTGCGAGAAATCTCTTCGGATTCCGATGGGACGTCAGGCTCAAAACGCTCGTTCACAACTTAGTTCCTTCGGATCGGGGGGAGCACGACATTGCGGAGGCTAACGCCGTGGAAGCCCTCGGAAGAGCCAGATCCCGGCCGCGACGAGCAGCAATCCCACTCCGACCAGAAGAGGGTCCCGCGGGCGCCGATAGGGAACGGCCGGTCCCGGAGTGACGAGCAGCTCGCCATGGCGACCGGTTGTGTCCGCGCCTTGTAACTTGCTTCCCACCTTATCTTTGTCCTGTTCGAAGTCACAAGACAGACACTTAGGGAACCCGCGTTCGCGGGCGGTGCGGTTCGCGTACTCCATCTCGAATGAGCAGTGGGGACAGGGTAGCCCGGCACCAATAGGCTGGATCAACCCGTACAGCATTCCCTTCGACAGGTCCATCTCGTCGGCAATCTGGTTAACGCTCTGTTGCGACTCCCAGTACAGTGCGTTCGCCCGCTGCACACGGGGATCATGCTGCTTGAGGGGTTTCATGCCGTTCCTCCATTCCCTTGACCCGCTGCGGCAGGTCGTCGAAGGTAGGTCATGCGGGGCTGCCCATCAGGCGTCCGTGGCCATCTTGCCCTGGCTTCGCTGGAGCGGACAAGGTAGCGGCGTCGTGGTTCACTGACGAGGCGAGATGAGGATTTACACGCGTACCGGAGACTCAGGTGACACTGCCCTATTAGGGGGTGTCAGAGTGGGTAAGGATCATCCGCGGGTAACGGCCTACGGCACGGTGGATGAACTAAATTCTGTTCTTGGCTGGGCACTCACGCAGGTATCGGCCGGCGCCACCGCCGAGCGCCTGAGCCGAATTCAACACGATCTTTTTGCCCTTGGCTCGGACCTTGCTAACCCGCAGCCGGCTGAGGGCCGGCGGCGCCCCTCCACTCCGCCGCTGCCTGGCGAACGGATCTCAGAGATGGAGGGTTGGATGGACGAAGCCGACCGAGACCTTTCTCCCCTACGACACTTCGTGCTGCCCGGGGGTGCGCCGGGGGCCGCAGCGCTTCATGTAGCACGCTCTGTGTGTCGCCGTGCGGAGCGAGCGGTAGTGAGCCTCTCGTCGGACGAATCGGTGGATGGCGTCGTGCTTGCCTACCTCAACCGACTTTCCGACCTCCTGTTCGTGTTCGCGCGACTGGAGAACGCACGAGCTGCTCAGGGAGACGTGTTGTGGAGGCCCTCACAAAACAAGAAACCATGAGTCACTTACTCCACCTCGGTGAAGGGTGAGCGCCGCCGCCGTCACTCGCGGTCACGCCATGGAAGTGCGGGTCGGTCGCACGCTTGAAAGGGCGGGGTTCACAGCCTCTGGTGTGACCCTGGTACGAGCCGCGTACCGCTTGGCCATGGGGTCACGCCAAGAGCGCCTTCCTAACCCCCGTCACCCGGATTTCCTACATCCTGGCCGGACCGTCCTCATCCTGGTGTTGGACAGCGGGTTCATTGACGTGATCGGGTTGGCGGCGGCGGCGCTTGTGGACAGCGAGCGAGCCGAGCTCCGGGTAGATCCCAACCGTATAAGCCAAGCGATCGGTGACGA
Source organism: Gemmatimonadales bacterium UBA2988 (assembly GCA_002346665.1). GTDB lineage: Bacteria > Gemmatimonadota > Gemmatimonadetes > Longimicrobiales > Gaopeijiaceae > UBA2988. Next base: position 116,212 of record DEAG01000028.1, on the reverse strand, counting down.
GGTGGCCGAATGGGTTCGGTCTGTTCCCCTTCCCGGCAACGGCTTGGCCGAGGCGCTCCTTTGCGCACGTGTCCCGGTGCAGGTGGTGGCGCTCGCCGAGCGTCTGGATCAGTGTCGCCACGCAAAGTTCTGGTCCGATCACGCGGCGCGCGTGCGGGTACACGAAGAGGTTCAGGCCATCTATGGGCCAGTCGCGGAGCGGACCGATGCCGCGCTCGCTCGCCGCTTCGCCCACTGGTCACGGGCATTCAGCCGTACGCTAGAGCGTGAGGTCGGAGGTCCGGGTGCGGGGTGAACGGAGCCATGCCTTGCGGTCACGACAACCTTCCGACACTGTTGTGCCACTTCGCCCGGACTACGCGGTAGCAGGGACCGGGGCAGCCTTTTGGAGGAGGATGAGTGACCTACATAATCGCTGAGCCGTGCCTGGAGACCAAGGACGCCAGCTGTGTCGACGTCTGTCCCGTGGACTGCATCTACGAGGCGGACGCACAGTACTTCATCCATCCTGAGGAGTGTATCGATTGTGGTGCCTGTGAACCGGAGTGCCCGGTACAGGCAATCTTCCCCGATACCGACGTTCCTCCCGAATGGACCGACTATATTGAGAAGAACTACAAGCACTTCGATATGCCACTGCCTGCTTAATGAGGTTCCAGCGACGGTAGTGCCACCCTTGCCGTCGATCGCATTTCAGAGCGCCCGCGATGCGACCCCGGTGCGGGTGCGAATGAGGTCGGCGTCCCGCACGTGGGGTTGAAACTGGACGGAAGAATCGGAGAACCGTTCGCGTCCGCTGTCTCATCCGGGTGGATGGACAGCGGACGCGAACGATCAGTACCCGAGCTCCCGGAGGCGCTCCAGGGAAATAGTGCCGGACTGGCTCTCACCTGCGTGACTGTCCCGCTTCTTGGGAAGGGGTTGTGGGCCCTTCTGATTGAGGAGGACGAGACCAGCGGTTAGAGCAGCAGCACCCAGCAGGCTGACGAAGAGAGTTCGGATAGGTCCTCCCATGTAAGGGGTAGCAGTGGCACGCGTACCTTATGCCCCTCTGCGCTGCTGGGCAAGACCATCCTTTTGAACTGGCCAATTTCTTTTGAGAGTGCGGTGCTCGCTCCACGGCGCGGGGCGGCTGCACGGGAAGCAGGGAGATGATGACGAACGCAGGGGCACAGAGCAGGGCCAGCCACTTCTTCTTGAATCTGCTGCGGATCGGGGCGGCGCTGGCGTTCATGCAGCATGGTGCGCAGAAGCTATTTGGTCTATTGGGGGCGGAAGGAAGCGTGATGTTTGCGACCCAGTTATGGCTCGCGGGAGCCCTGGAGTTTTGGGGCGGGCTCCTGATCTTGGTCGGACTCTTCACCCGACCGGTGGCCTTTATCCTGGCCGCGGAAATGTTCTGGGCCTACTTACAGGCGCACCTTCCGCGCGGTTTTTTCCCGGTTGTGAACGGGGGCGAGCTAGCGGTACTGTTCTGCCTCATCTACCTGTTCCTGGCCTCGAACGGCGGGGGCGCGTTCAGTCTCGATGGGCTGATTGAGGCCCGGCGACAGCGGAAAGCGGCGGGATAGCGGGATCAGCGAGCCCGGGGGATATCAGGCTGCGCAGTGCTCATCGTAGGCCCGCTTCAGGTCCTCGGCGATCTGCTCAGGGGAGCGACCCTGGATCTGGTGCCGTTCGAGCATCCAAATCAACTCGCCGCCTCCGAAGAGAGCCACCGAGGGGGAGGAAGGCGGATATCCTGTGATGTAGTCGCGCGCTCGCTCAGTGGCTTCCATGTCCTGGCCGGCGAATACCGTTGTAAGCACTTCGGGCTTGTTTTCGTTCTGGAGCGACATGTGAACCCCGGGCCTGGCCGCGCCGGCTGAGCAGCCGCAAACTGAGTTCACGACCAGCAGCGTGGTGCGCTTTTCCCCTCCCAGGACGGCATCCACCTCGTCCGGGGTCGTAAGCTCCTGGAAGCCGATGTTGCGGAGGTCCTCACGCATCGGGGCGATCATCATCTCAGGGTACGGCATCGTGCTGCGCCTCCTTTTGATAAGTTGGAAAAATGTAGAGCAACTTGGCGGTTCCTTCCAGAGCTTGGTTGTGCCAGGTTTCCGGCAGGCCTTTTTCGATTTTTTTGGATCGGCTCCCCGATCCGCGGGTATCGCCTAGTATGGGTCGTAAGACGTGTGTAGATCGTCGCGGGGGGGGTCGCGCACATGTGGGCAAGGCGAAAGCTATGTGGGTGGTGCTTACAGCCGCGGGTACCGTTGCTTGTTCCCCCAGGCCCGACCGGGATGCACGGGGAGCGGAAGTCCTGGCCGACGTGGCGAGCCTAGTTTCGGTCCGGTCCCCGGCCGAGGGGGATGACCTCGTACAGGGCGACACCGTACCTGGACTCCCGTCCTGGACACGTCAGGACTGGGAGGTGCTCCACGAGACAGTGACCTGGGCCTGGCAGAATAGGGTCGATACGCTGGCGGTGGGTGACCGGATCGCTCGTATCGGGGAGACCTTCGTGGGGACCCCCTACCTTCCCCGGACCCTCGATCCTCCCGGGCCCGAACGGCTGGTCGTGAATTTGCGAGCTATGGACTGCGTCACGTTCGTGGAGAACATGCTGGCGTTGGCTCATTTCGTCACGGAGGTCCCACGGGACGTACTCGATTGGCCGGAGCGGGCGATGCGGAGCTACCAGGAGTTGATCGCCCGCGTCCGGTACCGGGGCGGGCGTTTGGCGGGCTACCCGTCCAGGCTCCATTATTTCACGGATTGGCTCCTCGACAACGAGGACAGGGGTCTGATTAAGATCATCACCGCCGACCTTGGTGGAAGCGTGGATCCCGGTCCGATCTCGTTCATGACTTCGCATCGAGATCTCTACCCCCAACTCGTCGACGAGCAGAACCATCAGAAGATCGGCAGGGTCGAAGCACGACTCAACGCTGTGCCACGCTACTACATCAGAGAGGGTGATGTAGCGGCAGTGGTCGACCGGGTCGAGGATGGGGATATCATTGCGATGACGACCACGGTGGCAGGACTGGATGTGGCCCACACCGGCATAGCCCTATGGAAGGGCGGAGGGCTTCACCTCATGAACGCTCCCCTGGTGGGGAAGAGCGTGCTGATCAGCGATAAGAGGCTTTCCGGTCGTTTGCAGGGGATCACGTCCCAGGACGGGATCATGGTTGCTCGACCGCTGGAGCAGCCGCCCCTAGCAGGTAGAAATTGAACTAGAGTGACCCCGCTCAAAGAAGTGCCGCGTAGCCCAGCCGAATCGCAGGGCTCAGTCTCTGAACTGATGATGCCACACCACGTCAACAACCTGGGGCACGTTTTCGGCGGCGTGATCCTGGCTATGGTGGACCGCGCGGCCGCAGTGACGGCGGCGCGCCATTCCCGACGGCCCTGCGTCACCGTGTCCATCGACCGGGTAGATTTTCGGGAGCCCATCTACGCCGGTGAGTTGGTAACCTGCCAGGCCTTGGTGACCTTCGTGGGGCACACCTCGATGGAGATCGGGGTTCGAGTGCTGGCTGAGAATTTGTTGACGGGCAAGGAGCGCCACACGAACACCTGCTTTCTCACCTTCGTGGCAGTCGACGAACAGAGCCGACCGGTGCCCGTACGTTCCCTCAAGCTAGAGACGGACGAGGAACAACAGCGTTTCCGAGATGGCCGCCGCCGCCGAGAGGTACGACAGGCATTGGCCAGAGAGCTAGGGGATGACCAATGAGATCGCAGAAGCCCAAAACACCAGCCAAGTATTAATCACGGGCAGTTAGACTCGTTCCAGTACCATCGCAAAGTCCATCCCCCCCGCGGCACATACAGTGACGATTCCCAACTCGACATCGCGTCTGGCCCCACTCGATGCTTTTCGCCTAAAGTTCGGAATAATCGAGTTCGATGAGGGCCCACTTCCCATCTCGGGTGATTTCTAGGATACCGATTATGCACGCGGTCACCTTCAACGTGTCGGTCCCACACTATCTCCTCGCCAGGTCGTTGGGACGCGTAAGTGACGGGTTCTTGTACGGGGCGCCGAGTGGGGTGTCGCTGCGTGAAGTTGAGGAGCCACCGCTCCCAGGGTCGCGCTGGGTGCGATTGGAAACGGTGCTCGCAGGGATCTGTGGGAGCGATATAGGGAACCTGAGTTACGCTGCGAGCCCCGCGATGGAGCCCTTCGGGTCCTTTCCCGCCGTGATCGGCCACGAGATCCTGGCACGTGTGCTCGAAGTGGGAGGCGACGTTCGTGGTCTCGAGCCCGGCCAGCGCGTGGCCGTCGACCCGATGATCTCCTGTGCTGCCCGCGGGTGGGAGCGGGCCGCGTGGTGCATGTCATGCACCGGGGGTCTCGCATCGACCTGCGAAAAAGCGGGAGAGTGTGGACCCCAGACGGTGGCGGGCGTGCCCATGGCTCCCGGCCTCACGATAGGATACCACCGCTCCCTTCCCGGCGGTTGGGGGGAGCGGCTGGTCGCGCACGAGAGCCAACTCCATCCGCTTCCCGGCCAGTTGTCGGACCGTACCGCTGTCCTGATAGAGCCTCTTTCGATTGGGGTGCACGCGGTGCTGAACTGTCCCCCGCGGGAGGGAGAGCCGGTGTTCGTGATCGGCAGCGGGCCGATCGCGCTGGCGACCGTGTGGGCGCTCCGCGCCTTAGGCTTCAGGGGAGAGGTGGTGGCCCAGACCAAACGCCCCCACGAAGCCGAGTTGGCCCGGGCGCTCGGCGCCAGCTTGGTCGTGGCTCCCGGAGACGAAGCGCGCACGGCTCTCGTGCAGACGGGCGCCCAGGCCTACATGCCGATCGTGGGGCCGGAAGTCTATGCGGGGGGTGGTTTCCCACTTGTCTACGACTGTGTGGGAAGCAGCGTTAGCATCGCACAGGCCCTGCGGTTCGCTTCAACCCGCGGCCGTATCGTGCTACTGGGATGCGCGGCGCAAATTCCGAGGCTCGACCTGACCTTCCTGTGGGCGCGCGAGCTCGAGGTGAAGGGTTTCGTCGGTTATGGCAGCGAGGTGTGGCGGGATGGCAAAAGCCACACCTTCGAGGTGACGATGCGACTGCTTATCGAGTCAGTCGCTCCCGTGGAGAGGATGATCACGCACGTCTTTCCACTCTCCCAATATCGTGACGGGCTGCGTGTCGCGGCGAACCGGAAGACGAGCCGCTCGGTCAAGGTTCTGTTCGATCCATCGAATTGACACGACGCACGACTCGAGCGATTACACGCCCGTCGACCCAGGGCCAGCAGGTGGCTCGGCATCCTGGTGTCGGACGTCCACCACCAGCTGGGGTGGACGTTGCAATTCCACGACTCGGAAGCAAGAACTAGGGAACGTGCTTCCACGGCGCCACATAATCCATGTAAAATGAGGTCAGACAACAGGTTACATGTAGTGACAAATCATAGCTGGAAGCGAATCACTTCGGGATGTACGCGCGACGAAGGAGTGGTACCGTCCACCTCGATTCCCTCGATTCGCAGCAGCGCTGCCTTGCGGGGCAAGCCTCCACCAAAGCCCGTCAGCTTGCCGTCGGCCCCAACCACGCGGTGGCAGGGGACCACGATGTTGATGGGGTTGGCGCCAACCGCCCGACCAACCGCCCGCGCTGTGTTGGCTTCACCTCCGATGTCACGCGCTACCTCGCCGTAGGTGGCGATGTGGCCATAGGGGATCCCTAGCAGGCGCTGGTAGACCCGGAGCTGGAAAGGGGTGACGGCGCTCAGGTCCAGGGGGAGATCGAAGGTCCGCAGCCGTCCGGTGAGATAGTCCTGCACAGCCGTCAACGTATGCGTGAGGTGTTGGGGCGGCGGCTTTGGCGACAACAGTGTCTCTCCGGGTGAGGCCTCGCTCGTGTCGGAGTGGAAGTCGAGGCGTCGGATTCCCGCTTCCGTGGCCCACACCCGCACGATGCCGAGCGTGGCGTCAGTGAGACTAGCGGACCAGAACGGGACCCCGCTCAGGGTGTGGTCTCCTCTTCGTCCCCCTCGTCCCGGACCACAGGGGTGTGGCCGCTTTGCTTGAGTGCTTCCAGCAGGGCGTCGAACCCCAGGAGGGCACATTTTATGCGAACCGGGAACTTGCTCACGCCCTGGAGCGCACGCAGGTCACCCAACGTGCGGTCCCCCCCCGCGGACTCGTCACCGTGCATCATCTGCGTGAAGCGAGTGGCGATCCCATCGGCGTCGGCGAGCTTGCGACCTTCCAGGAGGGTAGTCATCATCGAAACTGAGGCCTGGGAAATGGAGCAGCCCTGACCCGCGAACCGGGCGGTACGGATCTCGTCACCCTCGATTTTCAGTTGCAATACGATTTCATCCCCGCAGACAGGGTTGGTCATGCGCACCTCGACTGTCCGGTCGGGGAGATCGGCCTTGTTCTTAGGTTTGCGGTAATGTTCGAGGATGAGTTGCTGGTAAAGCGACTTGAGTGGCGGGTTCTCCATCAGCCGAAGATCCCCTTTACCACGTGCAACGCCGTGACCATCCGGTCCACGTCATCGGTGGTGTTGTAGAAATAGAACGAGGCCCGCGTAGTCGCGGGGAGTCCAAGGTGGCGCATAACGAGCTGTGCGCAGTGGTGTCCAGCTCGCACTGCGATTCCCTCGGAGTCCAGGATGGTGGATATATCGTGCGGATGAGCGTCGCCCAAGGCAAAAGAGATCACCCCGGACCGGAGTTCGACTTGGTCTGGGCCAAGCCCTCTGAAACCGGGCACTTCGGCAAGGTGGTCCAGCGCGTACGTGAGCAACTCGTGCTCATGGCGAGCGATGGCCGCCATGCCCACCCGCTCTAGGTAGTCCACCGCAGCACTAAGCCCGATCGCGCCCGCGATGTTGGGCGTGCCCGCCTCAAACTTGTGGGGCAGGTCGGCCCAAGTGCTCCCTTCCCGCTCTACGACCCGGATCATCTCTCCGCCTCCCTGGAACGGCGGCATCGAATCGAGGAGCGCACGCCGGGCCCACAGAACGCCGATCCCAGTTGGCCCGCACATCTTGTGGCCGCTGAAAGCGTAGGCGTCACATCCGAGCGAGCGCACGTCCACCGGGAGGTGGGGCACTGCCTGGGCACCGTCAATCAGTACCAATGCATCTGAGTGTTCCCGGACCGTATGCACTATGTCAGCCACCGGGTTCACAGTTCCGAGCACGTTGGAAACGTGGGTCAGTGACACAAGACGGGTGCGCTGGCCCAACAACTTAGGGAGTGCATCGAGTTCGAGCAGGCCTTGATCGTCGATCTCGAGCCAACGCAGGGTCGCGCCCGTGCGCTGTGCGACCAACTGCCACGGCACCACGTTGGAATGGTGCTCCATTTCGGTGAGCAGGATCTCGTCCCCCTCGCGCAGGACGTCAAGCCCCCAGCTCCAAGCCATGAGGTTTATGCTCTCGGTGGTACCACGGGTGAAGATTACCTCTGCGGGGTCCGTGGCACCGACGAAGCGACCGACACGAGCACGAGCGTCCTCGTATGCGACGGTGGCACGCCGAGAAAGCTCGTGGATGCCACGGTGTACGTTGGCGTTGTCCCGCCGGTAATAGGACTCCAAAGCCGTCAGCACGGAGGCAGGTTTCTGCGTCGTGGCCGCGTTGTCGAGATACACGAGGTCCCGGCTATTGACCTCCTGGTCGAGAATCGGGAAGTCTCGGCGCAGGACGGCGGGATCAAATACGGGCGTCGCGAGGGTGGCGCGTGACGGGGCGGTTGCGCCGAGGCTCATGGTTCTAGATTTCGATAAAAACGTCGCCGTCGCGGACTTCTACGGGAAACGTCTTTACCGGCCGGATCGCGGGTAGTCGCATCGCGCGGCCAGTGCATAGGTCGAATTCGGCTCCGTGATAGATGCACTCCAGCCGGTCTCCCGTCAGTTCCCCATCTGAAAGCGGGAACTCTTGGTGACTGCATTGGTCCACGAGGGCATAGAAGTCGCCTTCGACGTTAGCCAGCACGATCCTCTGGTCGTCGCCCTCGACCGCGAGGAGATTGCCCGGTGGGCAGTCTCCGGTCGAAGCTACCCTCACCCACCTAGGCATGTGCTCCGGTGCGGAGCTTGCCCTCGATAGCACGGGTGACCTTTTCGCCCACGCCTCCAAGAGGGAGGCGCTGCAGCACCTCCCCAAGGAAGCCCAACACGACCAGCCGCTCGGCCTGATTGCGAGATAGCCCACGGCTCATGAGGTAGAAAATTGCCTCTTCGTCGAGCTCCCCCACGCTAGCACCGTGCGAGCATTTCACGTCGTCCGCCTCGATCTCGAGCTTCGGCAGTGAATCAGCCCGCGCATCCCCCGAGAGCAACAGATTTCGGTTCGTCTGGTAGGCGTCCGTCTGTTGGGCTTTTTCAGCCACCCGGATGATCCCCCGGAAGACCGAGCGGCTTGTCCCGTCGAGAGCTCCCTTGTACAAAAGGTCGCTGTGTGTGGCGGGGGCCAGGTGATCTTGGCTCGTGTTGTGGTCGAAGTGCTGATCACCGTCGCCGAAGTACAGTCCCAGCATGTTGCTGCTGGCGCCCGGCCCCAGCAGGCGAGCGTTCAGATCGACCCGTGTGGTGGTGGCTCCTAGGCTCACGTTCAAGGTGTCCAGTGTGGAGTCACGGTCCGCCAGCGTACGCTGAGCTGACTGGTAGAATACACCACGACCCAACTGCTGCACAGCCACGTATTGGACTTGCGCGCTGTCACGCGCGATCACCTCCACAGAGGTGGAAGTAAGCGCGTGAGAATCTAGGTCCTCCGAAAGAACCTCATCCACGTAGGAAACCTGGCTGGTATCCTCTGCGATGATAAGTGTGCGAGTAAAATACGCGGCGTCCGCTCTGGACACCCACCTGGTCACCCGCACCGGGTTCTCCAGACGTACGCCACGCGGCACGTACAAAAAGATGCCGTCTGTCCACAGGGCAGCGTTGAGCGCCTGGAGCTTGCCCTCCTCTGGCGGTACGGCCTGGGTGGCGAGGTGTTCCTTCAGCAACTCGGGGTGTTCCTCCACTGCTTTTCGCAGCGAAGTGAGCACCACGCCCTGGGACGCGAGTGACGGCTGGATGTCGGTGTACACGACACTCCCGCCTAGGAGCACGAGATGGCCGGAGGTCTCGGGGTCGTCCCCCATGGCGCGCTTGAGCGACTGTGGCCACGTGTCGGGGTCGTCGCGCAGCGTAACGATGGAAGGCACGTCCAGCTGGTCGATGGACAACCGCTGGGCCAGATCCGTGTAGCGCCACTCCTCCATACGCTCGGTGGGCATGGGGGTGGTTTCGTAAACCTTCCACGCGTGCAGTCGCCGCCGAGCCAACCACTCTGGCTCACCCTCGCCGAGTCGTGCCACGTCCAGGCCATTCAGGTCGCCGGTACCGAACTCGTGTTCCGCCCGCCGCAGTCGATCTGCCACTGCTTCAGCCAACGCTTCCCTCCATTTCTATCTCGATCAAACGATTGAGCTCCACCGCGTACTCCAGGGGCAACTGTTTCGCGATCGGTTCGATGAAGCCGCGCACGATGAGTGCCATCGCCTCTTCTTCGCTCATGCCCCGGCTCATCAGGTAGAAGAGCTGTTCGTCGCCGATCTTGGAGACCGTGGCTTCATGGCCCACGTTGGCTGACTGTTCTTCGATTTCGATGTATGGGTATGTGTCGGTGCGGGCTGTGTCGTTGATGAGCAAGGCGTCGCACTCGACGTTGGAGCGAGCCGACGTAGACCCCTCGTAGACCTTGCAAAGCCCTCGGTAGGAGGAGCGGCCGGTACCCTTCGAGATCGACTTAGAGACGATCGACGACGTGGTGTGGGACGCGGCGTGCACGACCTTTCCCCCTGTATCCTGATGCTGTCCGTCGCCGGCGTAGGCGATGGACAGTATGGAGCCGTGTGCCTCCTCTCCCACCAGGTAGCACGACGGATATTTCATGGTGGCCTTCGATCCCAGGTTTCCGTCCAACCACTCCATGGTGCCGCGTTCGTTCACAAGGGCCCGCTGGGTGACGAGGTTGTACATGTTGTTCGACCAGTTCTGAATGGTCGTGTAGCGGAAACGGGCGTTCTTGGCGACCACGATCTCGATCACCCCCGAGTGGAACGACTCGGTAGAATAGACAGGTGCCGTGCACCCCTCGATGTAGTGGGCTTGCGCGCCCTCATCGATGATGATCAAGGTGCGTTCGAACTGGCCCATACGCTCCTGGTTGACGCGGAAATATGCCTGGAGCGGTGTGTCGAGGTGCACACCTGGCGGGACGTACACGAAGGAGCCGCCCGACCACACCGCTGAATTGAGCGCGGCGAACTTATTGTCCGCGGGCGGAATCACGCTGGCAAAGTACTTCCGGAAGATATCAGGATGGTTCTTCAACCCGTCCTCGATCGAGTCGAAGATCACGCCCTGTTCGTCCCACTCCTTCTTGAGTGAGTGGTAGACCATCTCGGACTCGTACTGGGCACCGACCCCGGCCAGGACTTTTTGCTCGGCCTCGGGGATGCCCAGTTTGTCGAAAGTGGTCTTGATGTTGTCGGGAACGTCCTCCCAGCTGTTCTTCATGCGGTCCTGGGGGCGCACGTAGTAATAGATCTGGTCGAGCACGTTCTCTAGGTCGGAGAGGTCCGCGCCCCACGTGGGCATCGGCTTCCTGAGATAGAGTTGGTAGGCCTTCAGGCGGAACTCGAGCATCCACTCGGGTTCCTCCTTGTGGGCGGAGATGGCGTGCACGACATCTTCCGACAGTCCCGGCTCGGTGCGGAATACGGGCTTGTCATCGGTACGGAAGTCGTACTTGTACTGATCGAGATCCAGCACCTCTACCAGTTCATTATTTGGCATTGTGCCCACTTTCTCCCTTAGTTGCCAGGCCTAGATCGCCGCTGCTTGTTCCTCGGCTTCTCGCCATGAGGCGTAGCCCTCCTCCTCTAGCCAAAGCGCGACCTCTGGCCCGCCCGACCGAACGATGCGCCCATCCACCATCACGTGGACGACGTCGGGGGTGATGTAGTCAAGTATCCGCTGGTAGTGTGTGATCAATACGATTGCCATGTCCGGATCTTCCTGGCGCAGCGTATTTACTCCGCTTGCGACCACCTTGAGGGCGTCGATGTCGAGTCCCGAGTCGGTTTCGTCCATGAGCACCAGTTTGGGCTTTAGGACGGCCATTTGCAGGATCTCGTTGCGCTTCTTCTCGCCCCCGCTGAAACCGTCGTTGACGGAACGCTCCGCGAAGGACGGCTCCATCTCCAACAACTTCATGCGGTCGAGGAGGAGGTCCTGGAAGTCGAAGAGATCGAGGTCATCGCCTTCTTTCAGTCGGGACTGCATGGATGTCCTAAGGAAGTTCGCGATCGACACGCCAGGAACCTCCACCGGATACTGGAAGGCGAGAAACATGCCGGCGCGGGCCCGGTCGTGGGGTTCCATTGCGAGCAGATCACTACCATCGAAAAGTGCTCTGCCGCTCGTGGGCCGATAACCAGGGTGACCCATGAGGACCTTTGCGAGGGTGCTCTTACCGGAGCCGTTCGGCCCCATGATGGCGTGGACCTCACCCTTGCACACCTGAAGGTCCAGAGCTTTGAGGATCCCCAGTTCCTCGGCCGCTACATCTGCCTTAAGGGCTTCAATCGTGAGGATCGCGTCGTCACTCATAACCGTGCGTTTCGCCGTATGTATGGGGGTCTATCTGGAATGATTCTCCGTCTCAGCAAGCTATCCGGGCAGGCTGGAGGCGTCAAGCCTAGAACCGTGATATTCCTTGACGTTTGGCGTTTGGTTACGACCCTTGTGGTGGGTTTTGGGGTCGACCCTATTCCCTTAAATTTTATGTGAGAGGGCTGCCCTAGGATCCGGGTAGCAAGCCTTCACTACTCGCAACGGACCCGTGCACACAATCGGCGGGTATCGGGCGCCAGTCTCCCACTCCCACGCGCAGCGTGTCCAAACCCATCTCCGACCAAGAACAAGATCCCCGCGGACTCCTTAGGGGAGAGGTCACGGACGAGATTGAGAATCTGCGCGCCGAACTACGCCATCACAGCTACCTATATCACGTGGAGGCCCGCCCCCAGCTACGGGACGAGGAATATGATCGCCTGTTCGGACGGCTCAAGGAGCTCGAGGAAATCCACCCCGACCTGATCACGACCGACTCTCCGACGCAGAGAGTCGGAGAGGGGCCGCAGGGGCAGTTTGAATCACTGCCCCATAGTGCACCGATGCTCTCCTTGGACTCGACCCAGGACGAGACCGAGGTGAGGAGGTTTGACGAGCGGGTACGGAGGGTCGTGGATGGGCCCGTGACTTACATGCTCGAGCCCAAGTTGGATGGTGCCTCTGTCGAGTTGGTGTACGAGCGGGGGCTTCTATCTCGCGCCGTGACTCGAGGGGATGGCACTTGGGGGGAAGGCGTAACCGAAAACGTCAAGACCATTCCATCGGTACCGCTCCGTTTGCGTGAAGCGGTGCGTCAGGCTCCCGAACTGCTCGCTGTGCGCGGCGAGGTGATGATGTACATATCCGAGTTTGAGGCCTTCAACGAGCGACTGGTGGCGAAGGGGGAAGAACCGTATGCCTCGCCCCGTAACTCTGCCGCCGGCGCAATCCGACAGCTCGATCCCCGGATCACAGCGCAGCGTAAGTTCGAGTTCCTTGCATACGACGTGCTGGCCGTGCGGGGCATGACTTTCCGCCGAGACCAGGAGGGTGTAGACGCACTCCGCCAGTGGGGTTTTCGCGTGCCCGACGATATGTCCGTGGTCGAGTCATTGGAGGATATGCTCGACTTCCATCGTCACTGGGCTCAGGTGCGTGACGAGCTCAACTACGAGATCGACGGGATCGTAATCAAGCTCAACGAGTTGGATGCTCGTGCGGATCTCGGCACCACGTCCCACCACCCGCGTTGGGCGCTGGCGTACAAATTCGAGCCTCGCCAAGAGGTCACTCGCGTGGAGCGTATTGGGATATCGGTGGGGCGCACCGGTGTGCTGACTCCCATAGCCCTGCTGCTTCCCGTGCAGGTGGGGGGCGTGACCATTACGCGCGCGTCCCTCCACAACCGGGAGGAGGTTAGGCGCAAGGACGTACGGGAAGGGGACCTGGTTCGCATCCAGCGCGCCGGCGATGTAATCCCCCAGGTGGTCGAAAAGGTGGTCGAGCCCAGGCACAAGCGAGGTGATCAGTTTGTCATGCCGGTCACGTGCCCTGCATGTGGGACGTTGGTGGAGGAGAGAGGTCCGTTCACAGCCTGTCCCAACCGCTTCGGTTGCCCGGCCCAGCTAAAGGGACGGATCTGTCATTTTGGATCGCGCAACGCGCTAGACATCGCCGGGTTAGGGGAGGAAACTGCGCAACTACTGGTGCAGCAGGGACTTGTGCGGGAGATAGCCGATCTCTTCGACCTGGAGCCGGAGGCCCTCCTGAAACTGCCCGGGTTCGCCGCCAAATCGGCGGCTAACCTGGTCGCAGGGATCCGGCAGCGCCGAGAGCCGGACCTCGAACGCTTCCTTTATGCGCTCGGGATACCGGAGGTCGGCGTGACGGTCGCGCGGGACCTGGCATTCCATTTTCGTAGCCTTGAGGCGATACAGTCGGCGACGCAAGAAGAGTTGGAGGCCGTGCCCGGTGTCGGTCCTGTTATGTCTGAGACAATCCACGGATTCTTCCACAGCGACCGGAATCGCCTGGCGATCGACGCGATCCTGGGGCATGGAGTGGCGCCGATCACACCGAAGAGCACCGGTGGGACTTCGGCCCCGCTTGTGGGGCGGAAGTTCGTCTTCACCGGTGGTCTCACAGGACTCAGCCGTGCCCGGGCGAAGGCGATGGTCGAAAAGGCGGGGGCACGCGTCGTAAGCACCGTGAGCAAAGGGACCGATTATTTAGTGGTCGGGGACGATCCCGGCTCCAAGCAGAAAAAGGCGATGGAACTAGGCGTGGCAACGTTGGATGAAGTCGAATTCATCGCGCTGCTCGAGGAAGCGGGTCTGGAAGTCGGGACTGCGTGAGCGTGAACCGGATCCCTCGCCCTCCTGGCTGCGGCCCGGTACTGCGGGATCTAGCAGGGTGGGGCGGCGGGAGATATGGCAGCACTCGCCGCTACCGCGGCCCTCCCGTTTTGGCTATCCGCTCGCTCTGGGCGGCACGGGTGACGGAACCAGTTCTCCCTTCTACCTTCCTGACTTGGCGGCCGACGGGCCGCGCGCCTCTGAGCAGTGCACCTGAGGGGATCCCTGATGCTCGCGATAGATATGAAGGGTAAGCTCGCGTTCGTGGCTGGGGTCGGCGACGACCGAGGGTATGGATGGGCCATAGTGAAAGCGGTTGCTGCGGCCGGTGCCCGTGTCTGTGTCGGAACCTGGCCGCCCCTGCTGAGCATCTTCCAAAAGAGCTTGGAGCGGGGGAGGCTTGACGTTGCTCTGCCCGGTGGTGGTGAGCTCGAGATCGAAAAGATCTACCCGCTGGACGCCGTGTACGATGCCCCCGCGGACGTGCCTGCCGAACTACGTGAGGAAAAGCGCTACAGGGATCTCGAGGGATTCACGGTGCAGTGGGTCGCGGATGCGATCCGAAACGACTATGGCGATGACTGTCTCGATGTGCTGGTTCACTCTCTCGCCAACGGACCGGAGGTGCAGAGGTCCCTGCTCGAGACTAGCCGGGCCGGATACCTCGCTGCGGTGAGCGCGAGCGCTTACTCAATGGTGAGCGTGGTACAGAGAATGGGCCCGCTGATGCGTCCCGGTGGCGCGGCGGTCTCACTCACCTACCTCGCGGCCGAGCGGGTCATCCCTGGCTACGGCGGTGGCATGAGTTCCGCCAAAGCAGCGCTCGAGAGTGACACCCGCACCCTCGCGTTCGAGGCAGGGCGCAAGTGGGGCCTACGGGTGAACACGATCAGCGCTGGACCAATGGCAAGCCGTGCTGCCAAGGCGATCGGTCAGATCGACCGTATGGTCGAGTACTATCAGTCCAACTCGGCGATGGGCGGGGTCAACACTGCGAATGACGTGGCCAACACGGCAGCGTTCCTCTGCTCACCGCTGGCCAGTGGGATCACCGGCGTCACCCTCCACGTCGACAAGGGCTACCACGCCATGGGCATGGTGGCGAGGCCGCACCTCACGCCGGACCCGATGGCTGCACCGAAGAAGGAAGGATAGCCTTCCTGGACGGTGCTTCTGCCTTTGGCGCGGGCCTGCCGCGCGTTGTTGTTCCGCCTCCTGGCCCTCGCTCACTCGAACTCGCTTGTCGTCTGCGTGATGTGGAGTCCCGCAACGTCACCTTCCTCGGTGAGGGGTTCCCCGTGTTTTGGGAGGAGGCGTTCGGGTGCAACGTCCGTGACGTAGACGGCAACCAGTACCTAGATCTGACCGCTGCTTTCGGCGTCGCGCTCGCGGGCCATTCCCACCCTCGGATTGCGGCTGCCGTCGCTGAACAGGCTCACAGGCTACTCCACGGGATGGGCGACGTGCACCCACCCGAGTCGAAGCTCGCGCTGCTGGAGCGTCTCACAGCGTTGGCTCCTTGGGAGGGCGCGCGTGCGGTGTTTGGGTCCAGCGGTTCCGAGGCTATCGAGATCGCTCTCAAGACCGCCCTTTTGGCGACCGGCCATTCTGGCATTCTAGCGTTTGCGGGTGGATATCATGGGCTCACCCTGGGAGCGTTGGCGGCTACGGAACGTGAGTTCTTTCGCCACCCCTTCGAGCGCCGACTCTACGGTGGCATCGTGCGTGCTCCCTATCCCACCGAGCGGGACGGTCCAGCCGCACTAATCACAGCCCTAGATTTCGTGGAGGAGGCGCTTGCCCAGGGGGCTCCGGGGGGGGACCGCATAGGTTCGGTGATAGTCGAGCCGGTTCAGGGTAGGGGCGGAGCCAGACTGCCCGCGCAGGGCTTTCTTCCGGGGGTGGCAGAGCGTACGCGGGCGGCTGGGGCGCTTCTTGTCCACGACGAGGTACTCACCGGATTTGGCCGCACCGGCCGGCTTTTTGCCCACGAACACGAAGGTGTCGTGCCTGATCTCCTGTGTGTGGGGAAGGCGTTCGGTGGTGGGCTCCCCATTAGCGCGTGTCTGGGCCCACCCCACGTGATGGATGCGTGGCCGGAATCGAAGGGGGAGGCCATGCACACGAGCACGTTTCTCGGTCATCCGGTGGGCTGCGCCGCGGCGCTGGCGTTCCTAGACGTGCTGGTGGACGACGACCTGGTGCGACGTTCAGCGGAGGTTGGTCGGATGATTCTAACCGGGCTAAGTCGCGGTCTAGAGGGAGTGGGTGGGGTCTTGGAGGTTAGGGGTCGCGGTCTCCTTATGGGAGTGGAACTCAAGGGTCGGAGAAGTGGGGTGAACCTGGCCGAGCGCGCCCTTCGTGAGGGCCTGCTGCTGCTACCGGCGGGCGAGTGGGGAGATGTCGTGGAGCTAATCCCGCCAGCGACGCTTACCGAGGCCCAGATCGATCACGCGGTGGATGCGGTCACCGAGGTGGTGCGACAGTGGGCAGGGGCCCAGTGACGGGTGAGCGGTCCTGGGACTGGCGCGCGGTTCTCTTCGACTTGGACGGCACCCTTGCCGACACCGTGCCGCTCATCCTGCTCTGCTATCGCCATACCATGATGAGACACCTCGGCCGTGACCTTCCCGACGAACTTTGGATCCGAAAAATCGGGCTCCCACTGCGGGTGAGCATGGCAGAGTTCACCGCTGACCCGGCCGAAGTAGAGCGGATGATCACGACCTACACCGAATTTCAGAAGACCGTCCACGACGACATGGTGGGCTCGTTTCCCCACGCGCTGGACACGCTCTCGGCGTTGCGTTCGCGTGGGGTGCTGGTGGGGGTTGTCACCAGCAAGGGGCGCGAGATGGCAGGCCGGACCCTAGCGTGCTGCGGCCTCGTCGATTTGGACGTCCTCGTGACTGTCGACGACGTGGTGCACGGCAAACCCGACCCTGAGCCAGTCACCGAGGCCCTGACCCGGCTGGGATTGGAGGGAAGTGCACGTGAGGTGTTGTTCGTCGGCGACTCGACCTATGACATGGTGGCGGGTAGGGATGCCGGAGTGCGGACGGCGGGAGCGCTATGGGGTCCCTATTCAAGGGCTGACCTCGAGATGACCCAGCCGGACTACGTGGTCGCGGATTTTGCATCGGTGCTCACGCTGAGACCGCACGGGCCTTGAACTAGGCCTCAGGTCAGGCCGCGGATGTGGAGTGGTCGATGGCCTGTGCCAGAGCGAGATCTCGCTCGGTCACCCCGCCGGCATCGTGGCTATAGAGACGGAGTTGCACCTTGTCGTATCGGACGTCGATGTCGGGGTGGTGGTCCATCTCATCGGCGAGCCCCGCTATCCGGTTCACGAATACGATTGCGTTGCGAAAAGTGGGAAAACAGAACTCCTTCCGGATCGCGTGGTCATCCTGCTTCCAGCCTTTCCGTTCACGCAGCCAGCTGTTGATTGATTCCTTGTTAAGCTGTTCGGGCACGTCGTCTCCGAGGAAAGAGGTATAAGCACGTCCGTTATGCACCAACCCCCGAGACAAATGGGAGTGCCAGAGTCCCTTTTTAGTAAGCCCCGTAAGGGGTTGAAGCACCACCCACCGGCACGTACATTCCGCGTCCTACCGCGTGTCCGCGGGCAGTTCTCCGCCCCCATCGTCTAGTGGCCTAGGATATCTGGTTCTCAGCCAGAAGACCGGGGTTCGATTCCCCGTGGGGGTATTCGCCGCACCGTAAGTATGACGGGGGTCGCTTAGCTCAGTCGGTAGAGCACCACGCTCACATCGTGGGGGTCGCTGGTTCGAGTCCAGCAGCGACCATTGGACGTTATAGAAAGCGCTGCAAGGTCTTACCGCCCTGCGCTCGACAGGTGCCGCCGCCAGACCGGAACGACGCCTCAGTGGCGTCCAGCGGACCCCCCAGGAATCACTGTGGAGTCACTTCATAGGGGCGAATCATGAAGCGTCGATCCTGGATACAAGCGTCTTTCCTGCTGTGCACTACCGTCCTGACTTCGTGCTCGAGAGACCAGGGTCAGGGGGATGAGATCCTGATCGGCGAATACGGCTCGCTGACCGGGACTACGGCGACGTTCGGCATCTCGACCATGAACGGGATCGAGATGGCCCTCGACGAAGTGAACCAGAGCGGTGGGCTACTCGGCAAGACCGTACGTGTGATCGTGGAGGACGATCAGGGCAGGCCGGAAGAAGCCCAGACAGTGGTGACCAAATTGATCACGCGTGACCGTGTGGTCGCGCTGCTGGGTGAGGTGGCTTCATCGCGCACTCTGGCGGCGGCGCCGGTGGCGCAACAGATGGGGATCCCAATGGTCTCGCCCTCGTCGACGAATCCTGCGGTGACCGAGGTTGGGGACTTCATCTTCCGAGTCTGCTTCATTGACCCGTTCCAAGGGTTGGTGATGGCCAAGTTCGCGGCCCAAAGCCTCCAGCTAACCGACGTCGCTGTGCTGCGGGACATCAAAAACGACTATTCGGTTGGCCTCGCCGACGTCTTCGTCGAGAACTTCAGGACTTTGGGCGGTACGATTGTCGCCGACGAGGGCTACAGCGAGGGCGATACTGATTTCAGCGCTCAGCTGACGTCGATTCGTGCTCGGAGGCCCCAAGCTATTTTCGTGCCTGGCTACTACACCGAGGTGGGGCTGATTGCTCGGCAGGCGAAGAGCCTCGGGATTGAGGTACCCCTGCTGGGTGGTGACGGATGGGATTCCCCGTCCCTGGTCGAGATAGGCGGCGCTGCGCTCGAGGGCTCCTACTTCTCTAACCACTATTCGGTCGACGATCCGAGCCCGGCAATCCAGAAGTTCGTGGGCGACTACCGGGATCGTTACGGCGCAACGCCAGACGCGCTGGCGGGCCTCGGGTACGACGCTGCCCAGATTCTGTTCGACGCGATCCGACGGGCTGGTTCCGCCGATCCTACCGCGATCCGGGATGCGCTCGCCCAGACCAAGGATTTTGCAGGGGTGACGGGTGTCACCACGCTCGATGAGAATCGTAACGCGGTCAAGCCGGCGGTGGTGCTCCAGGTCAACGACGGCAAGCTCGTGTACGTTGAAACGATCAATCCCTAGTGGAGACCTTTCTCCAACAGTTGGTCAACGGGATTTCCCAGGGTAGTGCGTATGCCCTGATTGCACTGGGCTATACGATGGTATATGGCGTCCTGAAGTTGATCAATTTCGCCCACAGTGACGTCTACATGTTTGGCGCTTTCATGGGCTTCTATATAGCCAATAGTAGCTGGTTCCAGGCTACCATGGGGACGTCGGTCCTGAGCGGTGTCGTGGTGCTGCTGGGGGCGATGGTTCTGGCCTCGATGTTGGGGATCCTCATCGAGCGATTCGCGTATCGTCCGGGTCGGAGTCCGTCGCCAGGCACTCTAGCGTTTTGGTTTGGGATCCTCGGGGCGGGCTTCGGATACCTCCTGGGCAAGACGCCCGGGGCGGTGGCCGCAGGCGTCTTAGCCGGTATCGTAGTCGGAGTCATACTCGAGAAGTGGGGCGTTCGCCCCAGGGCGCAAAGCTCCTCCCTGAAAATCCTGATCATCGCCATTGGTGTGTCGTTTTTTCTGGAAAACAGCGGCCAGCAGGTATTCGGAGCCGATCCCAAGTTCTTTCCGCAGATTATCCCCACGAAGGTGCTCAACGTCGCGGGGCTCTCACTCGATAGCCAAAAACTCACCGTGCTGGGCGTTGCGATCGTCTTGATGGTACTGCTGAATGTGATCGTCAACTACACCAAAACCGGGAGGGCTATGCGGGCAGTCTCGTTCAACCTCGATGCTGCCAGACTGATGGGGATCAACACCGACCGGATCATCGCGTTCACTTTTGGGTTGGGATCCGCGCTGGCAGGTGCGGGCGGAATCCTCGTCTCCCTTATGTACCCGAAGATCGATCCACTGATGGGAATCTTGCCAGGGCTGAAGGCCTTCGTGGCCGCCGTCCTAGGCGGGATCGGCAACATCACCGGTGCTATGTTCGGCGGCCTCATCATCGGCCTGGCCGAGGTGATGGCGGTCGGATACGGCCAGTCGACCTACCGCGATGCGATAGCGTTCGTGATCCTCGTCTTGATTCTGCTCATAAAGCCCACCGGCATCATGGGCAAGGGTATGGTCGAGAAGGTATGAGGAGAGGGCTCCTATGGCTGGGAGCCGTGCTCGTATTGGCTGCTCTCGAGCCCAATCTGAGGGGGCTGATCGGGGCCTACAATTACCAGATTCTGGTGCTGGTCGGCGTCAACATCATCCTCGCTGTCAGCCTAAATCTGATCAACGGCTTTACCGGACAATTCTCGATCGGGCATGCCGGGTTCTACGCGGTGGGAGCGTATACCTCGGCGGCGCTTGTGTTTTATGCGGGCCCCTCGGTGCGGGTTCTCACTGCTTCCTTACCCACGGTCGCGCAGGATGCCGTGTTGTTGTTGATGGGGCTGCTGGGGGCAGCGCTGGTAGCTGGATTGGCGGGGCTCGCGGTCGGCATCCCTTCGCTCAGGCTGCGGGGCGATTACCTGGCTATCGTCACGCTCGGTTTCGGCGAGATCATCCGGGTACTGATCCTCAACATCGATGCTATTGGGGGCGCGCGCGGTTTCGCAGGCATCCCGCAGCTGAGCAATTTTTTCTGGGTCTATTTGTTCGTGCTGATCACCATCGCGACCGTCCACAACCTTGTCTCTTCGAGCTATGGAAGGGCGTTTGTTTCCATCCGCGACGACGAAATCGCAGCTGAAGCAATGGGGGTGGACACCACCCGCTTCAAAGTGATGTCCTTTGTGATCAGCTCGATGTTTGCTGGGATTGCGGGCGGTTTGTTCGGACATTTCACTATGTATCTGCACCCCAATTCGTTCACGTTCGTAGCCTCGTTCTACGTCATCATCATGATCGTGATTGGCGGTTTGGGGAGCATCGAAGGGGCTGTTCTCGGCGCAGTCGTCTTCACCGTGGGACTAGAGGTGTTCCGGGGCTTCGGGGCGTTCCGACTGATCAACTTCTCGGTTCTCCTGGTCCTCATAATGATCTACCGCCCGCAGGGGTTGCTGGGATCCTGGACCTTGATCAAGCGTCGCAAACAGGCGGGAGCGATGTGATGGGAATTCTTGAAATCAGGGACTGCACGATCCGGTTCGGTGGCCTCACGGCGGTGAAAAACCTGACCATGTCTCTCGAACGGGGAGCACTCTATGGCCTGATCGGACCGAACGGTGCAGGTAAGACGACCGTCTTCAATCTCCTGACGGGTGTTTATCACCCCAACGAAGGGTCGATCGAGTTGGACGGCAAATCGATCGGGCGGCTCAGGCCTTCGCGCATCGCGCAGCTAGGGATGTCGCGCACCTTCCAGAACATTCGTCTGTTCAAGAGCATGACTGTGCTCGAGAACGTCAAGTTGGCTCGCCACCTGACGAGGACGCAGGGGGTGTTCGACGCGATCGCACGTACTCGTCGACTGCGTGAGGAGGAAGTCAAGATCGAGCAAGACGCCATGGAATTGCTCGGGATCTTCAAGCTCGACGGGCGTGCCGATGAGCTGGCCCTGAACCTTCCCTATGGCTCGCAACGTCGCCTGGAGATCGCGCGAGCTCTGGCCACAAATCCGAGGGTTCTTCTCCTAGATGAACCGGCGGCAGGAATGAACACACAGGAATCCCTCGAGTTGATGCGTTTGATCCGTTCGATTCGAGACCGCTTCGGTCTCACCGTGTTGCTGGTGGAGCACAACATGAAAGTGGTGATGGGCGTGTGCGAGCGCATCCAAGTGATCGACTACGGCGAAACCATAGCGCTCGGCAGCCCGAAGGAGATCCAGGACGACCCCAAGGTCATAGAAGCTTACCTCGGGGGGGCGTGATCACACCCATGCTTGAGCTACGAGACGTTTCCAGCGGCTACGGCGCTATCGAGGCGCTTCGCGGGATCAACCTCAGCGTAGGCCGGGGCGAGGTCGTCTCGCTGATCGGGGCAAACGGCGCCGGGAAATCGACCACGCTGCGGAACATCACCGGGCTCGTCCCCACCACCTCAGGGGACGTCGTGTTCGAGGGAGTGCGACTGAACGGTATCCCAACGCATCAAATCGTGGGCATGGGCATCTCGATGGTTCCTGAGGGTCGGCAGATTTTCGCGAACCTGAGCGTAGCCGAGAACCTAGACCTGGGAGCGTACCTTCAGAAGAACAAGGTCGAGAATGCCAGGCAGCTGGAGCTGGTATTCGCGCTTTTCCCTCGCCTCGAAGAGAGGCGTAAGCAATTAGGTGGAACGCTCAGCGGAGGCGAGCAACAGATGCTTGCTATAGGCCGGGCCTTGATGGCCCGTCCCCGTCTGCTCCTGCTCGATGAGCCCTCTCTTGGACTCGCGCCGATTCTGGTGCACACGATTCTGGTGGCGATCGACGAGATCAACCGCGAAGGCGCCACCATCTTACTAGTGGAGCAGAATGCGAATGCGGCGCTCAAGCACTCGCACCGGGGGTATGTGCTTGAGACCGGGTCGATCGTGATGGAAGGTCCATCGGAGCGCCTCGCCGCCGATCCCCGTGTGAGGGAAGCATACCTAGGCGAAAGGTGAGGCGGCCTCCGGGGTGAGGGAGTGCCGAAGCTACCACGGGAGGATGATGACCGAGCCGTTGTTGATCCGAGTCACGACCATTTTCCTCTTTTTACCATGGCGATAGCTTCGATCGCATGATCACCCACAGCCGCTGGTCGCCAGCAGGGTCTCTCGGACTCCTCCTGGCCATGCTCTCCCTCCCACCAGCGGCCGCTGCGTCGGTTCAGCAGGTCCCGCAAGGTGGGCTCGTGGACGCTGCCCTCCGCCTCCGTCAGCTTGACGGCGTCAAGCGGGTTCTGCTGATCGGGGCCCATCCCGACGACGAAGACAGCGCACTGCTGGCTGCCATGGCTCGTGGCATGGGTGTCGAGACCGCCTACCTGTCTCTCACGCGCGGGGATGGTGGTCAGAATCTGATCGGACCCGAGTTGTCGGTGGAATTGGGGATCGTGCGCACCGGCGAGTTGGTCGCGGCCCGGGCCATCGACGGTGGCCAGCAGTTCTTTACCCGGGCGTTCGACTACGGCTTCTCCAAGAGTGCCGAGGAAGCGTTTTCGCACTGGCCCAGGGAGGCCCTGCTTGGCGACATGGTGTGGGTGATCCGTAACTTCCGCCCGCAGGTGATCGTGTCGGTATTCTCGGGTACGCCTGCGGACGGCCATGGCCACCACCAGGTAGCGGGGATTCTGGCGCCCGAGGCTTTCGCGGCAGCCGGGGACCCCATGCGCTTTCCCGAACAGCTCGCCTTCGTGCAGCCCTGGCGGCCGACCAAGCTGTTCAGGCGCTCCCGGCGCGATCCGCCGGGGACCCCGGTCACGGTCGTACAAACGGGGGTCTTCGATCCGATCCTGGGTCGCTCTTGGTACCAGGTCGCGATGGAGGGAAGGAGCCTTCATCGCTCGCAGGACATGGGAACGGCCCAGCCCCTCGGATCCCGTGCATCCGACCTAGTCCTGGTCGAGTCAACAACCACCGTGGCACCAGGTGCCGGCCTGTTCGCCGGGGTAGACACCGCACTCAGCTATCTCACAACCAGGCTCGCTTCACGAGAACGCGCCACGGCGGATGAACACGTGCGTGTCTATCGTGAGGCTATCCACCAGGCGGAAGCATCACTGGGGGTGTCGGACCCCAGTCAGGCGGTTCCGCAGCTCGCTCGCTCGCTGCGCGCGCTGGCAGGTCTGGCAGGAACGGTGGGTGAGGGCGGCGCGCGAGCGACCGAACTGGCCCGGACGATCACTCGTCACACCGGAGGCGTGCGCGCGGCCCTGTTATCCGCGGCCAGCATCGTCGTGGAGGCGGTCGCGGGAGACGCCCAGTTGGTCCCGGGCGCCCAGACCACGGTGACGATCAGGGTATGGAACGGCGGGCGATTCGCCGTGACTCAGGCTCGACCCGAGCTCAGACTTCCAGATGGCTGGACCGCCGAGTCCATCACGGTTGGGGAGCCCCGGGGTAGACGGGGTCGCGCCCTTGTCCAACTCCGTTCCCCGGACGAGGTAGCACGCAGTGGGATGATCGATCCTGGAGAGGTGGCGGTGTGGAGCTTCCGTATCGAGGTGCCCACAGATGCCCCTTCCACCGACCCATATTTCATGCACCAGCCGCGTGACGGTGACCTCTACCGCTGGCCAGACGATCCGGCGGTGCGGGGTCTTCCGATGGGTCCGCCTCTCATCCAGGGCGGTGCCTCGCTCCAGGTTGAGCTGGCACACGGAGAGCCGCCGGTTGCCGTGGCGTCGGTAGCCGAGGCGCTGTTCGTAGGAGTGGACCAGGCCTCCGGAGAATACCGGGAGCCAGTGCTCGTCGTGCCTGCACTCTCAGTTGACATCGACGAGGCGACCCTGGCGTGGCCGATTACGGACAGGGAGCCCAGGGAGGTCACCGTCCACCTGAGGGGCGAGGCGGAGGAAAGTGTTAAGGGCAGCGTGCGACTGGAGGCGCCTCCTAGGTGGACTGTCGAGCCTGCGTCGGCCCCTTTTGCAGTGGATGGCCGTGGCTCGGTCATGTCTGTGGCGTTCCGGGTGCGGCCGCCGGAAGGCGGAGGGGTTGAGAAGGTGGCACTTCGAGCGGTGGCCAAGGGCTCCAGCGGAGGTAGTTGGGATCATGCCGTCCGGACCATCGAGTATCCGCATATCCGTCGCGCGGTATACGTCACGCCTTCGCAGCTGACCGTGACCCGCTTCCCAGTGGAAATCTCCCGGGGTCTTCGGGTGGGATACATCATGGGGACCGGGGACGGAGGGTTCGAGGCGCTCCGGCAGCTGGGAGCCAACACGGAATTGCTCACACAAGAGCACGTTCAGGCAGGAGATTTCTCGGGGTTCGACGTGGTGGTCGTCGGCGTGCGTGCGTACGAAACCCGTCGCGATCTGATGGCGGCTAACGCACGCCTACTCGACTTCGCGCGCGCCGGTGGTACCGTGATCGTACAATACCAACAGTACCAGTACGTGAACGGTGGATTCGCTCCTTACCCGGTGACGATCAACAGACCCCACGATCGGGTCACGGAGGAGAATGCGCCGGTGCGAGTGCTCGACGGCTCCTCTCCGATCTTCACAACCCCGAACCGCATCACCCCCGAAGACTTTCGGGGCTGGGCCCAGGAGCGAGGGCTCTACTTCTTGGGCACCTGGGACGACCATTTCACCCCACTCCTCGAGATGAACGATCCTGGCGAGTCCCCCCTCCGCGGCTCGCTGCTCGTAGCGCCTATGGACAAGGGGCTCTACGTGTATACCGCCCTCGCGTTCTTCCGCCAGTTCCCCAGGGCAGTCCCTGGGGCATACCGTCTGTTTGCGAACCTGGTGTCACTGGACGCGGAGGCGTGGGAACGCCACCTCCAGGAGGGCGGGGCGGGGCGCTGACGCGACGGCTCTCCCCTCGCAGTCGGCATGTCGGAACGCTCTCCCTGGCGGAGGGTTACGACATCGCTCGTGAGAAGACAATGAGGCGTAGCCGCGGCGGCGGGTGCGCCGTCTCCGGAGGCGGAATCCATGCCGGTCACCGAAAGGGACGTCCGCAACGCGCTCAAGACGGTCAAGGATCCCGAGCTCGACCTCGATCTAGTCGTGCTCGGGTTAGTCTACGATATTGACGTGGCTGAGGGCGGTGCGGTGCACGTCGTGATATCGCTCACCTCGCCCGGCTGCCCCGTAGCAGAACAGATCGTAGAGGATGTGCGCGCCACTACCCTTGGAGTGGAAGGGGTGGATAAAGTGGAGGTCGAACTCACCTTCGATCCGCCCTGGACCCCAGAGCGGATCAGCCCACTGATCCGCTCCTCGCTAGGGATCTGAGCGCGGACCTGTGGTGGTGAAGGTGACGAGCGAGGCTCTCAGTCGACCAGTTCAACCTCTTCAAGGAAATCGCGAAGGGGGTTGGCAACGGCGATCGCCCGTTCGGATACCACCCGTGCCAGGGCCTCGCCCTCCGTGACGTCCCGGCTGGTCAGGTGCCTGACCACGGCCTCGCCTAGGCGGGCGTCCGAACGGGCTGCGGCCTGATGGTATTCCGTGTAACGTGCACTGACGCGCTGCTCGAAGATGGGGAGTTGTGAGCGAGGCGTCCCGTTTTCAGCCATGTCCTCGAAGACCGCTCGGTGTAGCGCGTCGAGGCCGCGCCTGACTAGGGCGTTGGGAGCGCGGCCGACGAACGCGAGCTGCATCCCACGCGTATGGGCCCAGATGAAAAATATGAGAGCTTCCTCCGCAGGGTATTGGTCGGGCACCCCTTCGTGAGTGGGTACGCCGAGCGCTCCCAGCGAGGCCTCGGTGTAGCCATCAGCTACGAAGTCGGAAAAACTCTCCCATACCAGACGGGCGAGTGTATCCCCGAGCTCCTCAGGCGTCATCGTGGTGGGAGCGCGGAATTCCGGCATAGCCGAGAACGAGGGTTCTTTGGTTTTTGAACTCATAGTGGCATTGTCTTTTCTTCCCCTGTGCGCCCAATTCCTACCGGGGGGGCCGGGGTGTCAAGGATTTCGACCTTAATTACACCTGTACCTACAGGAGGCTCCCGATGAGTCTCACCGTTTCTGCTGCCGGTTCTGTACGACCTAGGAGCTCCCTCGTCCTGGCTACCGTTCTTGCAGTGGCCCTGGGGTGGGCGGGCTGCGGTTCCGGCCGGACCGTCGCGGTTCCACCCATCCGCCCCATCATTGTGAGCTCGGGCGAGCGCTTGCGGGCGGCCCCAGAGCGGGTGGACAGCATAGTCGTGTGGCTAGAGGCCGAAACGATCAATATCCAGGAAGACCCGACCTTCTTGATCCGTGCAGTTCCCACAGCACGCGAAACTCTTCCCTGGCTCACCCTCTCGATCGAGGGGGACACCGCAAGCTTCCAATATGACCGCTCGCATCCCGATATCACGACCGTGTTCGACGTCTACGCCCATCTCCATCTCATGAAGACCATGGGCCGTCTGGACGAGTGGCTTCCGGAGCACGCGGACAAGCAAGGCTTTGAGCTGGAGCGGGAGGTTGTGGCGAGGATAGCCGACGCGTGGCTGATTGGGCGTGCCGCTTTCGGCGCACCTGCATACGGCCCTTTGGACGAGCTGATCTACGCTAATGAGGCGGGTTACCTGGATCCCTTCCTGCTGGTCGCACGCGCAGAGGAGTTCCCCGAGGAGCGGGCGGCTTGGGACCGAGACAGAGCGGAGGAGCTCGAGGCCTACCGGACCTGGTTCCGCAGGGTCTTCGACCGTGAGCCCCCGGGACTTCGCGAGGGAGCCGTCGGTCAGGCCCGGTAGCTCAGGCCGGCCTGAGCTCCCAGCGGGCACCCACCGTCGGCCCGTTCACTTCCTGATCCACGTGGATGTCTACTCGTCCGGAGCGCGCCAGCCGATTGTCCGACGGGTGACCGCCGAAGGCGGCGAAGCCCCTCACGTTCACGATCGTCGAACGACCGTTGGGCGATACGGCCCGCAGGCGCGTGCCCTTGAGCTCTCGGATAGAGGGAGCTTCCCCAGACTGGAGCCGGAGGCGGAGGATCCGCCCGCCGTGGGGCGCCTCCATAGCGTCCAACACGCGGAAGGTGGGGTGCCGGATGCCTTGGGTGGATCCCATCGGTTCCTCCCATTGGCGCAAACCTGCGAATCAGGCCTGGGCTCTTGTAAACGTAGAGGTGGAGTTCGGCAGAGCTGCTGACGGGGTACGCTAGACGGACCCCACGGGCTCGTCAACGTGTTGGAGGAGAGAGTGTGATGGCCCTAACGGAGCCGGAACCCAGCCACGTCGCGATGCGGTGGGTGTGGGCCGCGTTGTTCGTCTACCCCCCCACGGTAGCGCTCGGCTACATCCTCCGACTCTCTCTGGTGGATGCGTTCATTCTCGCGGCGCTGGTGGCACTCCTCCCCCTGTTGGCGGTGGCCCAGGTGCCTCTTGCCAAAGCTTCCCTTGCCGAGGCAGCGCCGTTGGATCGCTGCTCAGTGTACTTCGGATCCACCATCACCATTCTCCTTCTGGGTGGAGTGACTTTGGCCGCGGGGCTCGGAGAACCGGGCGCGGCCGCGCTCGGGCTGGGGATGCTTCCTTTCCCGGTGCTCCTAGCTTGGAGCTGTGGGTTGCTTGTAGCGGCTGTTGCGGCGCTCTTGCTGTTCCACGAGCTCGGACGGGCGCTGGGAATTCCCGGTTCCCCCTTTCTCGCGGCTCTTCTGCCTGTAACGGTGCGGGAGCGGCGCCTGTTCATGTTCCTGTCCCTCGCGGCGGGGCTGGGGGAGGAGGTGGCTTTCAGGGGGTACGTCTTTGCTCAACTCGTGAGTCTCGGCCTTGGCCCGTGGGGTGCGGCGATCGCTTCGGCTGCACCGTTCGGCGTCTTGCATGCCTATCAGGGATGGTGGGGCTCGCTCCGCACTGGCCTGCTGGGGTTCGCTTTCGCCACGTCGGTGGTTCTATCAGGAAGTCTCTGGCCGGCGGTCATCGCCCATGCGGGGATAGATGTGGTCGCGGGGCTCTGGCTTGGGCGCTGGCTGCTGGCTCGCTCATGAGGGTTGGCCGTGAGCTTGCGGGGGCTGAGGTCAGCGGGTAGGGTCCGCGCTATGGAAATAGACCTCGCTCTATTGGCGGATGCCGCGACCATCGACGGCTCGGGGAAGCTCAACATCCTCGGCGTCTTCGATCGTGTTTCTGCGTCCGCCTTTCCGGCACAGCATGGTCGCATGGCTATGGTGCTCCGCTTCGCGGCCGGTCTCCCGGAATCTGGCCCTCACGAGGTAGGCATCCGGCTGAGCAGTCCGGACGGCGTCGAGGTGCTCAGGCTTGACGGAGAGATGCAGCTAGCCCCCGGACCGCTCAGCGCCGGTGGTGGTGTCAAAGTGCCCCACGTGCTTAACTTGGATGGTATCGTTTTCACCCACTCCGGCCATTACACGTTCGACGTAAGCGTGGACGGCCGGCATCATGTGTCGATCCCGCTGAATGTGATAGATACCGGGGGGGGCGCCCTCGCATGACGGGTGGCAGGGCTGAGAACGATCCTGCAAAACCACTGGGATTTCCGTTGATCCTAACCATCCCGAGCGTAGGCATCTCTTAGCTGATCGCCGACCGCACATGACCGAAGACCGAATCGGCGTCCTCCAGCGCATGCTCGGCGCCCGGCCGGGGGACGCGCGCCTCCGTTTCGGGCTGGCCCTCGAGTACGACAAGGCGGGCCGTACCCAAGATGCGGTGCGGGAACTCCGTGCCTATCTAGACCAAAGTGAAGACGAGGGCAATGCGTGGGGACGCCTGGGATCTCTGTTGTCCAGGCTCGGCCTCGAGGACGAGGCTCGTGAGGCCTACCGCCGAGGGGTCGAGCAAGCTAATAAGCACGATCACCCGACCATGGCCGCTGAACTCGAGGCGGCTCTGGAGGAACGTTAGGGTGGATACTCATACTGATACCCTCGCCGGTGTTCTCCCATCCGTGGTCCGCTTGCCTGCGCTTCCCGTTTCTTAGAGGATAGGCCAACCCTCGTCCAGCCGGCGTCAGCCGCTGGCTGGCGACGTGCGGCTAACCCTATCAGCAGGAACGAAGATGGCAGAGAAGCGGGAGCGCATTGTCACCCGCCTCATCGAGGACGAGATGAGGGAGTCGTTCATCGACTACTCAATGAGTGTCATCGTCCAGCGTGCCCTTCCAGATGTCCGCGACGGGCTCAAACCGGTCCACCGTCGCATCCTTCACTCGATGCGGGGCTTGCGCCTATTCCCAGAGAGCCCGTACAAGAAGAGCGCGACCGTCGTGGGGGACGTGCTGGGCAAGTATCACCCGCATGGGGACGTGGCGGTATACGATGCACTAGTCCGTATGGTTCAGGATTTCTCCCTCCGCTCTCCGTTGGTGGACGGGCAGGGGAACTTCGGCTCTGTGGACGGAGACTCGGCCGCGGCCTATCGCTACACTGAGGTCAAGCTGTCGGCCCTCGCCGTGGAGCTCCTCGGGGATCTCGACCAAGCCACCGTCGACTTCACCCCGAACTTCGACAACCGCCTCGAGGAGCCGGTCGTACTCCCCGCCCGTTTTCCCAATCTGCTGGTGAACGGTTCCAGCGGGATCGCGGTCGGTATGAGCACGAACGTTCCTCCGCATAACCTGCGCGAGATATCTGCGGGCGTGAAGCAGTTGGTGATTGATCCCGACTGCACGGTAGCAGACCTGATGCGCCACATCCCAGGGCCCGACTTTCCCACGGGAGGCTTTATCGTGGGGGGGGAGGGGATCGCGGACATGTACCGGACCGGGCGAGGCCGTGTGGTGATGCGTGCTCGGATCGTGAAGGAGAGGCTCCGGGGTGGAAAGGACCAGCTGGTCGTGACCGAGCTGCCCTATGCTACCAACAAGACCAAGATCGTTGAGCAGATCGCGGGTTTGGCCCGTAAGGGAAGTCTCGACGACGTGAGCGACATCAGGGACGAATCGGATAGGGACGGAATCCGGCTGGTCGTGGAGCTCAAGCGTGGCGCCAGCGCCAGGCAGACCCTCGGGGTGTTGTACCGTCGCACCAGCCTGCAAGGGACGTTCGGCGCGATTTTGCTGGCACTGGACGCAGGTCAACCGCGCGAGTTCAACCTAAAGAGCCTTTTGGAGCGTTTCAGGGACCATCGCTTGGAGGTGATCGTCCGGCGGTCCCGGTACCGGCTAGAGCAGGCCGAGGCAGAAAAGCACGTGATCGAGGGCCTGTTGGCCGCGCTTAAACACATAGACGAGGTCATCCAGATCATTCGCAGCTCTCCCGACCGACCAGCTGCGGCACACCAGCTACAAGACCGCTTCGGGCTGTCAGACGTCCAGGCCGACGCCATCCTCAACATGCGGCTGGGCAAACTCACCCAGCTCGAACAAGGCGACCTCAAGCGTCGACTTTCCGAGCTAGCCCGCCAGATCAGGGAGCTGCGTGCCCTGCTGAAGAGCGAAGAACGGCAACTCGAGGTCATGCTGGAAGAGCTCGCCGAACTCGTGACCAGATTCGGCGACGAGCGGCGAACCATGATCCTCGAGAATCAGAAGGAGGATGGGGACGAGTTGGAGGAGGAGGTGGCTGACGAGGATCTAGTGGTCACGGTCAGTCACGAAGGTTTCGTAAAACGCATACCCATGCAGCTCTACCGGCGCAGGATTTCCAGCGGGAAGGCGTTGGCGGGCATGGAGAAGCACGAGGAGGACTATATCGAGCGTCTGTTTACGGCGCGCACGCGCGGGTGGATCCTGGCGTTCACCCAGGGTGGGCTCTGCCACTTCCTGTCCGTGCTGGACCTTCCGGAAAGTGGTCGCGCGTCCCGCGGCCAGTCGGTCTACTCGCTTCTTCCTGGTGGCGACCGTGGCGACCCGATTGTGGCCATGCTCCCCGTGGATGATCTCGGGCAAGATCGGCTGGTGGTGTTCGTGAGCAGTAAGGGTCAGGTCAAGCGAACGCCGCTAGCGGAATTCTCCAAACCTCGCCCAGGGGGTGTCATCGCGGCGGGAGTGAAGGAGGGGGACCACGTCTTGGACGTGGTGTTTTCGGATGGCTCCGCCGAGCTCCTGATTTTCACGAAGGAGGGGCGCGCCATTCGCTTCCTCGAGACTGAGGTCCCGGTGGTCGGGAGAACCGCGCAGGGGGTGCGCGGAATCGACCTCCACGAGGGGGATGTGGTCGTGGGTATGGTCGTGGTGCGGCGTGATGCGCACGTCTTGATTGTAACCGAGAACGGAAGGGGGAAACGCACCCCGGTGGACGCCTTCCCGCTCCAGAAGCGCGGGGGTCTCGGCAGCCTCGCTGTGCCCGTTGGCAAGGACGCTCAGGCCGTGGTGGGCGTCATGGAGGTGCTGAGCGCGGACGAAGTGATGATCGTTACCGCGTCCGGTCATGTGACTCGGCTCGCAGCAGGCCGCATGCCTGTGCAGGGTCGTCGCACGCTCGGGGAGGTTTTGGTGAAGTCCCATGGCGGTGATCGAGTGGTGGAGGTGAGCCGTGCCGCACCTGCGTCCGGTGGCACTGAGGGCAGTGAGGGAGATCCGGTTGCTGCGGGCTCCGAAGACGAGGGTGACCAATCGGAGTCCGGTGGTACCGAGGGCAGTGAGGGAGATCCGGTTACTGTGGGCTCCGAAGACGAAGACGATCAGTCGGATCTGTTCGGCTGAGGGTCAGTCCCTGATGAGTCCGAGCGGTGCGGGGTGGGAGTGCACCAAAGCTCGGCCTCCTAACGGCGATCTCCCAGCACCGCGCGAAATGTGAGCCGTTGGCCGTCGCGTAGGATCGTGACCGACACCACGTCCCCAGGACTCTTTTCGCGGAGAGCGTAACTGTATGCGTAGAGGTCGGTCACCTTGCTCCCGTCGAATGCCACGATCACGTCTCCTGCTTCAAGGCCTGCTTGCTCGGCCGGGCTGCCCTTCCGTACCCCCGTCAGTCGCACTCCCATCTCGATCGGGGACATATCGGGTATCGAGCCGAAGTAAGGGCCATAGCCCCCTCCCGAAGGCTGGGCTGTGGGCGGCGTCGGAGCTGGTGACTGGGTCTGGACGAGCGTAGGCGTGACCGATGGGACGCCAGTCCTACCAGTGACCTGGAGGGTCACGTTGGCCACCAGTTGCGCGATCCGGACCATCCCTTCGGCGTCGATCTTCTGCCAGTCGTCGCTGGGGCGGTGATAGTCCTCGTGGGTGTTGGTGAAGAAGTGGAGCACCGGGATGCCGTGTCCGTAGAACGAGGAATGGTCCGAGGGGCCGTAGCCGTCTGGCAAGCGGGATAGCGTGAGAGGTGGAACGAGTTCGGCTCCGGCCACGTCCAACAGGTCGTTCCACTCGGGCGCGGTAGCGACGCCGAAAACGGTGAGGGCATTGTCCTTCAGCCGGCCCACCATGTCCATGTTGATCATCGCTACCGTGCGGTCGAGCGGTCGCGTTGGGTGGTTCACGTAGAATCCGGAACCCAGCAGCCCTCTTTCTTCGCCATTGAACCCGATAAAGAGGACGCTGCGGCCTGGGCGGGGGCCCTCCGTGAGACGTCGGGCCACCTCGAGCATCACGGCGGTACCGCTGGCGTTGTCGTCGGCACCGTTGTGGATCGCACGTGTGTCAGGCTCCATGGAGCCTTCGCCACCCCAACCCAGGTGATCGAAGTGAGCGCCTACCACCACCACCTCGTCTGCCAGGAGAGGGTCGGAGCCCGGAAGCAGCGCCACCACATTTGCTACGTCCACAGCCAACGGTTCCACAGTGACGTCGATTCGGGCTATCTCGGCGCGGCGAGCTGCTTCGCGCACGGCGGCGGCGGCGACACCACCCACGGCCAGGACGGGTGTGGAGAGTCCTGGTCGGACTTCCCCGCTAGGATCAGGAAGCGGCGTGCCCGTAGGTAGTAAGATCACGACTGCAAGGGCTCCGCGCCCCGCGGCCACGGTACCCTTGAAGTGGGGGTCAGAGTACAGGCTGCTCGCGCCGGGAGTTTCCGCCTCCACCACCAAGACCTTGCCGGTGACCGGGACGGGCTGCTCCTCACCCGGCTGGGCCACTCCGGACCCTCCGTAGACGAGAGGTGCCTCCACAGCGCCTGGGCCCGTGAAGCCGTAGGGCATCCACTCCCTACCCGGTTCGTATGTACGTGTGGAAATGTCCAAGCGATTACTGCCAGCCAAGACACTTCCCACACGGACGGAGAACGGCTGCAGCCAGCTTCCTCCGTCCCCTCCCGGCACGAGTCCCAAGGCGTCGAAGCGTGCGGCGAGGTAGGCGGTAGCGCACAAACCGCCGTTCGTGCCGACTGCACGGCCCTCCAGCTCATCGTTTGCCAACCAGCGGACGTCTGCGAGGGGACCCGTTGCCTGGTCTGGGGTAAGTGCGGCGGGACAGGACTGAGCCTCCACCGCGGCCGGAAAGGCCATCGCCGCCACCAGAACTCCGACCATCCCTCGCACCGCGCGCTGATCCGACATGAGAACTCCTCTGATCTGTATCCGATCTTTGGTATTGACGGGTTTTTATACTCTATTCGCTTGCGTTCCGGACCAACCCTTTAGGAAGTCGGTTGCGGGGGAGGCCATGTTCCAAGTCACTGCGGGCCAGCCGCTGCCAGCCGACCCACGGGAGGTACGCCTCAGTAACATCAGACAGCTGACCTTCGAGGGGGAGAACGCGGAAGGGTACTTCTCCTTCGACGGCAAGCGGTTGTCGTTTCAGCGCACCGGCACGGAGGGCGGTTGTGACCAGATCTACACCTTAGACCTTGCCATGGGCGATACCGTCCGGGTGAGCAACGGTAAGGGGCGCACCACCTGTGCCTACTTCTATCCGTCTGGCGACCAGCTCCTCTACGCTTCCACCCACCACCACGATCCCAGTTGCCCGGCACGTCCCGATTTCTCCCGAGGCTACGTGTGGCCGGTCTATCCGAGCTACGACATCTTCGTTGCAGATACCAGCGGGACTATCCTGGACCAACTCACTGACAGCCCCGGATACGACGCGGAAGCCACGATCTCTCCTGAGGGGGACCGAATCGTTTTTACCAGCTCGCGGGACGGCGACCTCGAGCTGTACACGATGGCTCTCGATGGTTCGGACGTACGTCGCATCACGCATCGCCTCGGTTACGACGGCGGCGCGTTCTTTTCCCGCGATGGGTCAAAGATCGTTTGGCGCGCCCAGTATCCTGAGACTCTGGCGGACCAGGTCGACTATCGTTCGCTCCTGGCCGAGGGGCTGGTCCGGCCGACGGTGCTCGAGCTCTGGGTGGCCAATGCCGACGGCTCCAACGCGCGGCAGATTACGCACTACGGTGCCGGGAGCTTCGCCCCATTTTTCCACCCTTCCGGGGAAAAGATCGTGTTCTCATCCAACATGGACGACCCTGCCGGCCGGGAATTCGACATCTACATGATAGGGGTGGACGGCACTGGCTTAGAGCGGGTCACCTGGACTGGAGGTTTCGACGGATTCCCGATGTTCAGTCCGGACGGACGCCACCTAGCGTTCGGCTCCAACCGGAACGAGAGCCACATCGGGAACACCAATGTTTTCATCGCTGATTGGGTGGATAATCCGGAGGTTGGTACGGGGGGCTGAGGCTCACTCCCCTTGCAGCAGCGGGAGCACCTCCTTGGCGCGGCACAGAAAGTCATCGAGTATGCGGTACGTCAACCCCCACACAACGTTGTTCGCCACGCGGAGGCAGGGGAAGCTTCGCGATCCTTCCGGAAATGGTATC
The DNA here is from genome assembly GCA_002346665.1 of Gemmatimonadales bacterium UBA2988. GTDB lineage: Bacteria > Gemmatimonadota > Gemmatimonadetes > Longimicrobiales > Gaopeijiaceae > UBA2988. The sequence continues at coordinate 80,999 of DEAG01000028.1, read as the reverse complement.
TTCACCTCACCGAGTGTGGAGGGATGTTGGAGCACGGCGAGCGGCACCCAATGGACAGCCTCGACTTCATCGCTGGCCGCCCGCGCGGGAGTCTCGGCGTGAGCGCCGAAGACATGTGGGGTGACACTGATACGCGGCAAGCGAAGACTGTCAGGGCGTACCTCCACAAGCCTCCCAAGGTGGCCTCCCAGTTCATCGAGATCGACACCCGTCTCCTCGCGAGTCTCGCGGACCGCTGTATGGAGGAGTGATGGATCGGCCGGATCGCGCCGTCCGCCCGGTAGCGCCATATGTCCCGACCAGGGATCGCCCTCCCGCCTCGCTCGCTTGATGAGGAGCACCTGGAGGTCTACGCATCCGCGCACGACCAGCGCTACGGCAGCTTGCAGGATCTCGTCGGAGTCTGGGTCGGGATCTTCCGGATCATACGCATATGCTGACAGGGCCTCCCGTAGGACGCCGAAGCGGGGATCGGCGCTCACCAGAGGCTCATACACCCTTCCTCTCTGCCCCCCAGATGAGCTTATGGAGCTGCATCTGGAATCGTACGGGGAGGCCTGAGGCTAGCGTCCACTCAGCCAATGCCTCGGGGTCCATCTCCTCCCACACGGGCGAGACTAGCAAGGCACCGAGCCTTCCGGTCCACACCATTTCGTCGAGCCCGCGCTCGCGGATCGTTCGGGCTGTCCACTCCCAGTCCTCCCGATCCTTCACCACGAACTTGATCTCGTCGCCGGACCCAAGGTGATCCAGGTTCGTCCAGAGATTGCGGTGCGATTCCCCGGATCCGGGGCACTTGAGGTCCATTATTTTGTGGGCACGGGGGTCGAGCGGAGCCACGTCGCATGTTCCAGAGGTCTCGACGAGCACCGTGTGACCGGCGTCCGCGAGCTGCGTGACCAGGATGAGGGCGTTAGGGTGCGCCAGGGGTTCCCCGCCAGTTACCTCCACCAGCCGAGTCCCGATGTCACCCACCTGGTCGATGACGTCTGTGATGGTTCTTCGCTCTCCTTTGTGGAACGCGTAGGTGGTATCGCACCAGACGCAGCGGAGGGGGCAACCGGTCAGCCGCACGAAGGTACAAGGCAGGCCAGCCCAGGTGGACTCACCCTGCACTGAGTGGAAGATTTCGGTGACCCGGATGAAAAGCTGGTCGGTATCGGTCCCACTCATCGCTCGCCTACTCGATCTCGCCAGCACGGCGGCGGATCGCCTCGTCCAGGAGTTCCTTGACGTGGGTGAGCGGTGTACTGCCCGCCAGGGCTTCGACTTCAGCGCGGTCCTGGCCCTCCCATAACACGGGTGTTTCGACATGACCGACGATGCCGAGCCCCGTTTCCGCCCAGCACGGGAAGACGAGGTATGCGATCCAGGGCGCGCGCAGGTTGGCTCTCTTTTCGACCTCGACCGACACCGTGTAGGGCTGACGATCCACCCCCTCGAATGCCGGGGGCCGGTTGTGCGCCGCGAGGTATCCACCCAGCGTGGAGTCGGGCAGGTCGGTGGGGGTGTGGCTCGTGCTCATAGATGGAAACTAGCAGGGGAAGAGCAAGCTTGCGGATCCGGTCAGGGAGATGGCTGGCCCGGCCTAGGGAGACTTGGGTAGGTTGCCGCCCCATGAGGTCACGCGCCGTGAGGAATCGATGGAGTTGAGCGAAGCGCAGGCAGAGGTCGATGCCTGGATCGGACGGTTCGAGGAAGGCTACTGGCCTCCGCTGGTTAACCTCGCGCGTCTTACCGAGGAAGTGGGAGAGCTGGCGCGCCTGCTGAACCACCGCTTCGGTCCGAAGACCAAGAAGCCAGAAGAGCTGGATCAAGATCTCGGCGAAGAGATCGCAGACGTACTCTTCGTGCTTATTGTGATCGCGAACGACCAGGGGATCGACCTTGGGTCGGCGCTGGGAAAGGTCCTCGAGAAATACCGGGTACGTGACGGTGACCGGTGGGTCTCGAAACAGGTAAGAGAAGAGACTCCCTCGGGTTCTTGATCCCCCACGGAAGTGACCGGGTTTCTGTTTTCCTTCTGGACCGCGTGGGGGGTGTGCTTCGGTGCACCCACTTGGGTAGGGTAGCTCTATCCCCTGGGCGCGCTTTGGGTTTCTGGGTATTCGCGTGCACCTGGGTGGACCGTGGCCGAATTGAATGGAATGGGAATAGCTCCGCGTGGAACCCTTATTCAGATGTGGTAGATAATTCCCCACCGTGTGAGCAGCCTCCCGGCCCTGTGTCAGCTGGAGCCGATCCGCTAGACTAGATTGTAGGTGGGGCGGTTCACGCCTGCGTTCGTTGCCGTGCGGGTGTTTTTGTGATGGGTAGACCCGTGACCGCGCCATGTACGTGGAACCTGTTGGCCAAGAGGGAGCAGTATGGCTATATCCGGCAATAGCAGTCGTCGCATTCGGAAAGAGGACCTGAAGGTCAGCCTCGAGACGAAACCGGGATGGCACAGCGGACATGAGCTGCTCCCTTCGGAGGGAAGCACCGTGCTTTGCGCGGAGGGGATGGCTGAGGTGGTCCGGCTTCTCGGCAAGACCGGGAACGGGACTCGGCTTCTCGAGCTCAAGCTCCTGGATGGGACGCGCCATCCGTTTTTCGCTGAGGCCTCGAACGTTCGCGTCCCCCCTCCGGAAGACGCGAAGTGAGACAGTAGCGCAGGAAACTAGCCGCAACTGACCCCCTGCCCTTAAGGCAGACTTTCTCTGTGCAGTCACCGTTTGGTACGCCCCCACTATCCGACAATATCCGCGCGGAGGCTCGTGCTCTCGGCTTCGGCCTCGTAGGCATCGCAGGACCGGACCGCAGCAAACACCTTGCATTCTACCGTCGCTGGCTGAACGAGGGATACAACGGCGAGATGGGCTATCTCGCCCGGCCGGATGCCGTGTCACGAAGGGGAGACCTGCGAGGAACTATGGCACAGGTCCGCTCGGTGGTCGTGGTAGGCCTCGACTACCTGAGCGAAGCAGGGGGGGAGGAACCGAACGACGCTTCCGTGGGTGTGATCGCTCGCTATGCTCGCGGTCGGGACTACCACTCCGTAGTCAAAATGAAGCTGCTCGACCTCGCGGAGCGGATCCAAGCTCACATAGCGCGACCGCTGATGGCTCGCGCCTACGTCGACACCGGCCCGATGTTGGAGCGCGATCTGGCACACCGCGCGGGAATCGGATGGTTCGGCAAGAACACCATGTTGATCCATCCCCGCCGCGGGTCTTGGTTCTTTCTTGGAGCCTTGCTGCTGGATCTGGAGATTGAGCCCGACACGCCGTTTCCGGTAGACCACTGTGGAACCTGCACTAGCTGCCTCGACGCGTGCCCGACAGGAGCTCTATTGGGTAGGGACGACGATGGTGCCCCGGTAATGGACGCCCGACGTTGTATCTCCTACCTGACCATCGAGCATAGGGGTCCCATCCCCCGCGAGCTACGTAGCGCCATCGGCAACCGGATCTACGGCTGCGATATCTGCCAGGATGTGTGTCCGTTCAACAGTCCCAAACTTGTGGAGATTACAAAGGAGCCCGACCTCAAGGCGCGGGACCACGTCGATGGCCAGTTGCTGATCAATCTCATGGAAATGGACGAGGTAGCGTGGGACAACTTCTCACGCGGCTCTGCGCTAAGGCGGGGGAAGCGAGCTGGCTTCTTGCGCAATGTGGCCGTGGCGCTGGGTAACTGGGGATCGCCTGCGGCGGTACCTGCCCTCGTCCGTGCGTTGGGTGACGGGGAGTCGCTAGTGCGTGGTCACGCGGCGTGGGCCCTCGGTCGTGTGGGTGGGAGCGCGGCTCACGCTGCTCTCTCGGCCCGTCTCGAGGTGGAAGTCGATTCGTCCGTGCGCGCGGAGTTGGAATTGGAACTCGATCACTGAAGAGTCCGTCTACCGCCCTGCCAAAAAACTCAGAGTTCCCCCTCCACGGCCGGGACACACTGGACAAGGACGTTGTAGCGGCCTTCGCCGGGACGGCTCTTGAAGGCGACGTTTACCCGCATCTCCGCTTGTGTGCCTACCATCATTCCGGTGTAAATGGAGAAGAAGCAGTCGGTTTCGTCCATCCGGAAACGGAGTGCCGATCCGTTGGTCGCGTACCGAGGGCCAAGCTTGCGTTTCCAGCCGACCTTGAGCAGGCGGGCATAGAGCGCTTCACCCTCGTCGCCTGCCTTGGTGGTGGCGCTGCCTGCGGCGGTGACCCTACAACCGGGTAGGATCTGGTTGGTCTGCCAGTTTTGCACTTTATCCGGAGCCGACTCGGCCACCATTCCCATGTCTTCGGTGAGCAACCGATGTACGGTTTCGCATCGCTTCACTTCCTGGGCTCTTGCTTCTGACCCCGCACTAGCGGACGCGACCAACGTTGCCAGTAGGATGGGGAGCGCACTGGCCGGGCGCAGCAGTGTCGGTTTCGTCACAGGCCCTCCCGAAGCCCAGTCCTCGGCACAGGTCATGCTCGAGCGGCTCCGGCTGGAGGAGTTCGAGTAGAGCTGAGAGGTACTGGATCATCTCGGTGTCGCCACGTGCGGCGATTCCGATGATCCTGCGCATCATCTTTCTCCCTCGACTCAGCCCCACCTTGCCCCAGAGTTTCTAGCCCACAGCTCCCTCCGCAGGGAGTGGGGCTAATCTGCACTCCTACACTCGGATAGGATCTTCGGTTGCTATCGAGCACAACCCCGCCCTTCTCTTGGTGGGCAAGTTGAGGCAGCCGGGTAGGTCTAGATCAACCAGTTGGCAAAGAGTGCGAAGCCGTACGCCAATGTGAGCATGTAGCCGAACTGGAGGACAGGCCATTTCCATCCGGCCGTCTCCCGGCGCATCACGGCGATCGTGGACGTGCACTGCAGCGCGAAAGCGAAGAACACGAGGAGGCCGACTGCGGCACCGAGGTCTAGGTGGTTCCGGAGCGCATCCTGTAGTTGGAGGGATCCCTGGGTGGGGTCCTCGACTTGGTAGAGTGTGCCCAACGTGCCTATGATCACCTCGCGCGCGGCAAGCGCTGAAATAAGACCGACGCCGATCGTCCAGTCGAAGCCCAGAGGACGGATCACCGGCTCGATTATCTGTCCCATGCGGCCGATGAAGCTGTCGTCGATGGAGGGCGGGGCGCCGCCAGACTGGGGCACCTGGGTAAGGAACCACAATATGATGGCGACCGCCAGAATGATGGTGCCGGCGCGACGCAGGAAGATCCGGCTGCGGTCATAGAGACGGAGGCCGATCGAGCGTACGGACGGGATGCGGTAGGGTGGCAACTCCATGAAGAAGGAATCACGCTGCCCCCGTAGTAGCGTGCGACGTAGCACTGCGGCTGTGGCGATCGCGGTGAGTGCCCCTAGTATGTACAGCCCGAGCAACGTCGCGGCGCGTGTGCCTAGGAACGGACCGACGAGCCGGCGCTCAGGGATGAACGCGGCGATTAGTAGGGCGTACACCGGCAACCGTGCCGAGCAGGTCATGAACGGGGTCACGAAGATCGTTGCTAGCCGGTCACGTTCATCCTCCACCGTACGCGCTGCCAAGATCGCGGGTATGGCGCAGGCGTACCCCGACAGGAGGGGGAGGAAGGCCCGACCCTGGAGCCCGACCCTATACATCGTACGATCGGCGATCACGGCAGCTCGGGCCATGTACCCGGAATCCTCGAGTAGACCCAGGAACAAGAATAGGACCAGGATTTGGGGGAGGAATACGACCACTGAACCCACCCCTGCCCAGACCCCGTCGATCAGGAGGGCGCGGATCCAAGACTCGGGAAGCCGTTCCGCCATCCACGCGCCCGATCCGGCGACAAGGATCTGGACGCCGTCCATCAACGGTACCGCCCATGTGAAGATGGATTGGAAGACTAGAACCACCACAGCTAGGAAGATGAGCGGTCCCCAGATCCGGTGCAGAAAGAGGCCGTCTAGCCGCTCGGTCAACTCTGATCCCCTGGGCAGGACGAAACCAGACGCCCGGCCGATTTCCTGAATGCGCCGTCGGCGCTCCGTAAACTGATCGACCATGGGCAGCGGCGTGCCCGTGACGATGTTGGACAGAGCCGGGCACGTCCGTGGGGGCAGGAGCCCACGGTCAGCCACGCCGATCAAGAAATCTCGGACTTGGTCGAGTCCGTCGCCGTTCCGGGCGTTGGTACGCACCACTCTCACGCCCAGATGCTCGGCGAGATCGTCGTCGCGGACCGCTCCGCCGCGTTGCTCTAGCTCGTCCGCCATGTTGAGCACGAGCAGGGTTGGAATTCCCAGCTTGAGCGTTGGCTCGACCAGCATGAGTTGGGTCTCGAGCCGCGTGGAATCCACGATAAGCACCAACGCATCCGGCGCGCGCAACCCCTGCACCCGACCCTCGAGGACGTCCCGGGTGACGCGCTCGTCCATGGATCGGGCGGCGAATCCGTTGGTTCCGGGGAGGTCGACCAGCTGCAGCGCACGCTGGTCGGGGAGGCGAGCGGTACCGATGTGCTTCTCGACCGTCACCCCCGGATAGTTTGCCACCTTCTGCCGCAGCCCAGTGAGCTGGTTAAAGAGGGTGGATTTTCCCGAGTTAGGTGGTCCTACCAAGGCGACGATGGGGGTGATCGCTGCGTTCGTTCGGTCGGCAGGGAGGACGGCATCCCCCGCAGTAGGTTGGTAGTTTGGGTCGGACAAGGGGGGGGGCAAAGAAAAGGCCGCGCCGAATCAGGCGCCGTTGGATCCTGGGCGCCTCACACACAGACATCTTGCGACCTCATGCCGAATCGCGAGCAGGGTTCCATCCACCATCACGATCGGATCGCCGGAGGGAGACTGGCGGACCGGGCAGAGCTGGCAACCTGGTAGCAGTCCGCGTTCGAGAAGGGGTTCCATCTGGTCCGCGGGGAGGTCGATCCGCACCAACTCCACCACTTCACGGAGCGTTATATCCACCAAGTGCGGCTCGGTGGCGGTGGGGTCATGGTTGGCTGATTGGATAGGGCGCATCTCTACATACCTGAGAATGAAATCGAATGTCAACAGGAAGATACACCGATGAAGCCCCGGTGGGAAACCGGTGCTATACGCTATGCCGGCAGTGGGTCGAGGTCGCTCAGGATTCGGACGCTCACGGCCTGGATCAACAGGACCCTGGCGCGCTCGGACACCTCGTCGAGAGAGACCTCAGGTACCCGGAACATCTCCGCAGCCCGCTGGCGCATCTCCTCGGCGGTTGGGAACTCAGGCAGGTGTGCGGTCGACAAGCGAGCTGCAGCGTGCGCAGTGGTCTCATGTGCCCACGCTTGGATGTCGGGCCACATGTGGCTGTTCTCCCAGGTGGCCGTCACCTGCGCCGCCACTTTTTCTGCCGAGAAAGTGTCTGCGAGCTGCCGCGCCACCTTCTCAACGATGGTCCGCCCGAGACGGTGTTCGTTGTTCACGACCTCGATCGGAGCGGAGCGCAGGTCCCACACCAGCCCCATCCACGACGCGACTTTCAGGACATAATAGGTGAGATCCCACTGGTACCAGCGGAAACCCTGGCGAGTGGAGCTCTGGTAGGCGTGGTGGTTGTTGTGCCACCCCTCACCACAGGTGATGATGGCGAGCCACCAGTTGTTACGCGAGTCGTCTCCGGTTTGGTACCGCTGGCTGCCATGGACGTGGGCTAGGGAGTTGATGGAGAACGTGCCGTGCCAGAGCAGCGTGGTGCTCCACAGGAAGCCCACCACCAGCCCTGACCATCCCGCCAGCAGCCACACCCCGGCTCCCATGAGCGCAGCCGTCAAATAATGGTGCTTGTCCAACCATACCAGCTCCGGATACTGAGTCAGGTCGGCGACCGATTCGTAGTCAGGTCGTGCGGCGGCTGGTGCGAATATCCAGCCGACGTGTGAGTAGAGGAAGCCACGCTGCCGGGGGGAATGCGGATCTAACTCCGTGTCAGAATGCAGGTGGTGATGGCGGTGCATGGCGGCCCACCAGATTGCCCCCCGCTGCGCAGACGACTGCGCGAGCGCAGCTATTAGGAACTGCCCCACTCGGCTCGTCTTGTACGTCCGATGGGAGAAATACCGGTGGTACCCTCCCGTCACAGCCAGCATACGCACCCAATAGAGGATGGCGCAGATCACCACCGCTTCGAGCGTGACGCCGGTCCAGATGGCGGCGAAACAACTCACATGGACGATCAGGAATGGGATCGATCCAGGATAGATGATGTCGTCGTGGAATGTCTCTTCGGGCGCCACTTGCGTCTCAGGATGGGTCAGGACGGCCTCCTAACGGTGGTGCAGGTGCGAACCCCAAGCTCTATCCGGTGCCCCCAGAGGTCAACGGTCGGGTTGGTCGGAGCGGCGGTGGGGGGAGAAAGATGGATGGCGCTTTGCGGTGTCCGATGTGGAACCTGTCCGGGTGTACGGAAGGGTACGGCTGGCAGATCAGGCTGGTGTGGGCAGCACTCATTCGGTCGGGTCCACAGGGATCCCGGAACCCCTTTTCAGCCAACGGTGGACGGCCTATAATCAGAACCTTCCCTCAGCCTCGTTGACTGTGCTTAGGCTTGGTGCCAGGTTTCTGCTGCGGACCCTGGGGCGCGCGGCGGCGGCGTACTCGCCCCCAGATTTGGGAAGAAAAGAGAGTCTCGTGGCACACCTCACCGGTTGCGAGGTCACGCACCGTGCCGCCACGGGGCCCTTGTACAATCTTTCTTGAGGAGTCATCATGCTGCCGCCGTGGATCCATTTCGCCCTACGTTTGGCGGATGGTCTCGCCGCCGTTCCCGCCACCGCGGGACGAATGATAACGGGAGATTGCACATGAGCGCCGAACGCAAGAAAGCCAAAACCAGCACCAAGGGCTCCGTCACACCTGCGGAGAGTCCTCCGTCTTTCGGAGCCGGACTCCTAGCGAGCAAGCCGGGCGTGGCCAAGGGTACGGCCACATCGACGGCAGTATCTACCGTCAGCCACGTGGTGATTATGGGGGGTCTCGTGTGGGCCACCATAGGGCAGGGGGTCGAATTGATCGAGGATGAGGTGACTGTGATGGAGATCACCCAGGAGATGGAGGCGCCTCCTCCTCCTCCTCCTCCTCCGGTGGACCAACCGAACGCCCCGTTCCAGGGATTCCAGACCCTCTCGGTTCCAGACATCGTGCCGGCTGAAATCCCGCCTCCTGGCGAAGTCGCGTTCAGGGCCGCCGACTTCACTGGGCAGGGCGTCCAGGGTGGTAACGCCGCCGGGACAGAGACTGAGGAGGCGGTGGTGGCGATAGGGGACGTCCCCTCGTTCACCCCGTTCACAGTCGCCCCGGTCCTTCGGAATCGTAGCGAGGTAGGTCGTGCTCTTGAGCGCGAGTATCCTCAGCTTCTCCGCGATGCTGGTGTCGGTGGCCAGTGCGAAGTCTGGATCCGCATTTCCGAAAGTGGAACGGTCGAGGACGTACAAGTCAACAACTCAAGCGGGCACCCGTCCTTAGACCAAGCAGCGATCAGGGTTGGGCGAACCATGAACTTCAGCCCGGCCATGAACCGCGACAAGCAAGTGCCGGTGTGGGTGTCGATTCCCATCACCTTCCAGGTCCGCTAGGGCGGAGCGAGCTGATTAACCCAGCCGACCGCTCCGGATTGGCCGGTTGTACACTAAACAGGAGCTAGGAACGTGAGCGTAGATCTGATGGAAATGTGGCACACAATGGGTTGGTTCGCGAAGGCTATCGTATGGATACTGTTCTTCATGTCCATTATGGTCGCCACCGTGGCGTTGCAGCGTTATTGGGAGATCCTCAAGGCCACAAAGCAAACGGTAAAGTTCGCCCCCCTGCTGTCTGCCGCTCTCGATGCCAATGATCTTGATGCGGCTGAGAATGCGGTACAGGAGTGCAAGGGAGGACACCTGGCCGCCTCTTACCGCGGCGTGTTCACGGCGCTCAAGGAGAACGTGAAGACCCGCAACCTGTCGGCGACCGAGGTCGGTTCCATTGCACGCACGATCGATCTCAACAAGCTCGAGCAGTTGGCTCGGTTCCGTCGCGGGATGGGCATGATAGCCACGGTCGGCGCTACCGCTCCGTTCGTCGGCCTCTTGGGCACCACTATGGGTGTGGTCAACGCGTTTTCCGGAATGGCCACGGCCGGCAGCGGTGGTCTCGCCGCCATCTCAGCCGGTATCTCCGAAGCCCTAATCGCGACTGCCTTCGGTTTGTTGGTCGCCATTCCGGCGGTGTGGCTCTACAACTACTTCACGGGCAAAATCGAGTTGGTGAGCATGGAAATCGACTACGGCAGCAAGGAGTTCATGAACTTTCTGCTAGCTGTCGAGAATCGGATCTCGAAAGGGATGGAGCCGTTCGAAGCCAAAGCTAAAGTTAGCAGCGGCGGGGCTGCTCAGCCGGCGACGGCGGCGTCCGGGAGGCCCTAATGTCGATTGCTCAGCGCATGAGCGGCAACATAGAGGATCAGAAGTACGAAACCCCGGATGTGAACAGCGAGATCAACATGACTCCGTTCGTCGATATCATGCTGGTCTTACTCATCATCTTCATGGTGATAACGCCTGCTCTGCTGCAAGGCTTCCAGGCTACGTTGCCCGTGGGGGACAACCTCTTAGAGCGCCCGGAGGAAGAGAGTCGCGTAGTGGTGGGTATCGACGTGGAGGGGGCGTGGTACTTTAACAAGCGCCCGATCAAAAATGAGCTTATGCTGCCCGCTCTCCAGCGCGCGTTTACTGAGCGTCCGGAGGACAAGGTGCTTTACCTGAAAGCTCATTCAGACCTTCCGTACTACGATGTGCTCACCATGATGGACCTAGGCCGGGACGCCGGGGCCCGTGTGATGGCTGCGGTTTCTGAGACTACTCCAGAGGACGAGGAGCTCTAGCGCCATGGCAATGGCAACGGGTGGCAAGAAGGGTGGGGCGATGAACGATATCAACATGACCCCGATGATAGATGTGCTGCTGGTGCTGTTGGTTATCTTCATGATCATGCAGCCGATGTTGCAGCGGAGCATCGACATACAGCTTCCGGTCGAGAAGGACGAACCAACTGCGCCGGCGGTGCCTCCGATTGTCCTCGAGGTGTTCCCGGGTGGCCAGTATCTGCTGAACAAGTCTCCCGTGCCAGCTGCCATGCTGCAGGCTCGGATGCTCGAAGTCTACAGCAATCGCCCTGACCGCGTGTTGTTCGTGAAGGCGGATGGGGCGGTCAGGTACGGAGAGGTCATCGCGGTGATGGACATCGCGAGGGGTGCTGGTGTTGAGGTGCTCGGAGCGGTTCTTCCGGACGAGTTTAGCTTCAACAACTGACGCTGTCCGGGGCGCAAAAAGACGGGGGAGGGCGAAAAACGGAACGCCTTCCCCCGTCTTTATATTTCATGCGTTGTTACCTTATCGCTTCCCATCAACCACCTGCTTGTCCTGTTCGGGGAGCTGCCGTCGCGCCACGTGGAATGTGCCACGAACCGGGGGCGGCAGGTTGCGGCTGGCAGGGTTGCCGGGTCCTCCCGATTGACCACATGGTGCTGCTTGGGATGCACGCTCTCTAGGGAATCGATGCCTGTGAGAGCTGCAGCAGACTCAACGTGGCGAAACGTGGTCTCGGCTGAGGGCCTGCGATGAAGAGAGTCCGCGCGGCGGTAGGGTAGCTCCCAGGCAATGCGCACTCCTCGATCCGACCCATCTTCGTTTGCTCGGCCGCGACTGGTGCTGAGCCGATGCTTGGAATTGGACGCCTGTAGGTATGACGGAGGGTTTGTTCGAGCTCCCGTGGTGCGCCGCCTCGCGGCACATGTCGAACTGGTGCCGATCTGTCCAGAGGTGGCGGTGGGGCTCGGGGTGCCGCGCGAGCCCGTCCGGTTGGTACGTCGCGGGGTCGGGACGGTATTGGTCCAGCCGGCTACAGGGCGTGACCTCACCGAGCCGATGCACGACTTCGCATCACGCTACTTCAGGGAGCTACCCGAGGTGGATGGGTTCCTGCTCAAGGCTCGGTCTCCGTCGTGCGGGATCCATGGGGTCAAGGTCTTCCTTGGTGAGACAGCAGCGATTCCATCAGGGCGAGATGCTGGCAAGTTCGCAGCGGCAGTTTTGGCGAGCTTTCCTGACTACCCAGTGGAGCACGAGGGACGTCTCACAAACCCGCGCCTGTTGGACGATTTCCTTACCGGCTTGTTTGCCATCGCCGATGTGCGGCGCGCCCGACACCAAAACGGGAGCGCGACCGGCTTGGTAGATCTGCATTCGCGACACCACCTCACCCGGATCATGTTCTCGCCCCAGGACCAGAACGCGTTGGAGCGGATTGTTGAGGAGAGCTACTCGCACGCTGAAGAGGCATGGTGTGCGTACACTGAAGTCTTCCGGCGGGCCTGGGCGCGGGCCCCCCGGGCGGCGGGTCACTTGAAGGTGATCCAGTACGTCGCCAGTCACCTAAGGCAACGGCTTAGCCTGGCTGAGGGAGGGCAGCTGAACAGCCTGCGCGAGGGTTTTCGCTCAGGACGTGTGCTCCGCTCAGCGCTTGTGGAGTGCCTGCGAGGGTTGGTCCTAGGTTGCGGCCTCGATCGGCTGGCAAGGCAGGCCTACCTGAATCCCTACCCTACGGAAGTGGGTGAGGTTGCCGACTAGATCCCTTCCACTAGGAATATGTAGTTGTTCCCCGGCAACTCTGCCTCCTCAAAACTAGTTCCGCACCAGCTTCTGGGGCTTGACCCGGTGGGGACGACCATCGTCGGTGCCGATTCGGCGGCGACGGTCCTCCTCGTATTCTGTGTAGTTACCAGGAAATAAAACCACCGAGCTGTCGCCCTCGAAGGCCAGGATATGGGATGCCACTCGGTCGAGGAACCACCGGTCGTGTGAGATCACCAACACCGACCCAGCGAAGCGCAGGATTGCGTCTTCGAGCGCACGCAGGGTGTCGACATCAAGGTCGTTGGTGGGCTCGTCCAAAAGGAGGACGTTACCTCCCTCCTTGAGCAACTTGGCCAGGTGGAGGCGGTTGCGTTCACCGCCAGACATGACGTCCACCTTCTTCTGTTGATCCGCGCCGCGGAATGCAAACCAGGAAAGATAGGCGCGAGCATTAACCTCGATGCGCCCGAACTGCAACACGTCGAGGCCAGCCGATACCTCGTCGTAGACCGATTTCTTACCATCTAGTGAGTCACGGCTCTGATCCACATATGCGAGTTGTACCGTCTCCCCCACTTGCACCCTGCCTGTGTCGGGCTGTTCTTGCCCGGTGATCATCCTGAACAGGGTGGTTTTGCCGACCCCGTTGGGCCCGATGATGCCGACTATGGCTCCAGGAGGGACGTCCAGGTCCAAGTCCTCGATCAGGAGTCGGTTGCCGTAGCCCTTGGACACCCCCTCCACTCGGATCACGACACCGCCCAGGCGCGGCCCTTTGGGGATCATGATCTCGGCGGTGTGTACCTGCTCCCGCTCGTCCTGGGCGAGCAGTTCTTCGTAGGCCTGGATCCGGGCCTTCCCTTTGGAATGACGTGCTCGTGGGGCCATCCTGACCCAGTCGAGCTCCCGCTCGAGCGTGCGCGTGCGTGCCGACTCCTGCTTCTCTTCAATACGAAGTCGCTCTCGCTTTTGCTCCAGCCACGACGAGTAGTTGCCCTTCCAAGGAATCCCCTCGCCCCGGTCTAGTTCCAGGATCCACTCAGCTACGTTTTCCAGGAAGTACCGATCGTGGGTGATTGCGACAATCGTCCCCGGGAAGTCTGCGAGATACTTCTCGAGCCAGGCAACCGACTCAGCATCAAGGTGGTTGGTGGGCTCGTCGAGCAGGAGCATATCGGGTTGTTGGAGGAGTACCCTACACAGCGCGACTCGCCGTCGTTCTCCACCGGACAGTGTTGCAACGTCGGCGTCTGGAGGAGGCAGGCGGAGTGCCTCCATGGCGATCTCCAGCCTGCGATCCAGTTCCCAGGCTTCCGCCGCATCGATTTCATCCTGCAGACGGGCCTGCTCTGCGATTAGCGCCTGCATGTCATCGTCGGAAGTGATATCGGCGAATCCTGCGCTTACTTTCTCGAAGCGACGGAGCAGGTCACGTGTGTGCTTAACCCCTTCCTCCACGTTGTCGCGAACGTTGAGCAGAGGGTCGAGTTCGGGCTCCTGCGGGAGGTAGCCGATGCGGGTTCCCTTGGCGGCCCAGGCTTCTCCCTGGAAGTCGCTATCCATTCCAGCCATGATACGGATCAGAGAGCTCTTGCCGGATCCGTTCGGTCCGACTACCCCGATCTTGGCACCGGGGAAGAAAGACAAATAGATCCCCTTCAGGATCTCCCGCTTAGGCGGAACGATCTTGCGGAGATCCTTCATGTGGTAGATGAATTTATGCTCGCTCATGTCTCGATCCGACTGGGGTGTCGCGAGTGATCTTCCCAGAGTGGGGACACTTAGAATCTAATGGCGGCCTACCCGCTCTGGTGGATTGCCGAGAGGAACGTCATGGTATGTCCCGCCCTGTTCGATACAGGGAAAGAACGAGATGGTCCAAACATCGACGGTGAGGGGGTGCAGGAACCGGCGCGCGGGAGCTGGAACCCCATCTGACCTCCGAACGGCGAGGCAGACCCTCTACACACCCCAGAGCTAAGGCTCCCCGGGGGATTAAATCTCGTTTCCTCCTCCACCCTCATGGGGAATCGTGGATTCCACAGGTCCTAGCGGATGACTTCAGGGCATTCCTGCGCCCTCCACTTTGACTTCCTCCATCACGACGTCTTGAATGGGACGATCGCCGCCGGCGGTATCCACCTGCCCAATGGTTAGCACCACCTCTAGGCCCTCCGAGATCTTGCCGAAGATGGCGTGCTTGCCGTCCAGCCAAGGCGTGGGGGCGAGCGTGATGAAGAACTGAGATCCGCCTGTATTGGGACCAGCGTTTGCCATGGACAGAATGCCCTCGGAATCGTGTCCGAGTTCCTCTCCGAACTCGTCCGGGATCGTGTAGCCGGGGCCGCCGCTACCAGTTCCAGTGGGATCACCGCCTTGGATCATGAAGCCGGGAATGATCCGGTGAAAGATGACCCCGGTGTAGAAGTCCTTCTCGACCAGTGTCACGAAGTTGGCCGTCGTTATGGGAGCCTTGTCCTCGTGCAGCTCCACCTTAAAAGATCCCTGGTTCGTGCGGAAGGTGACGGTACGGTTGGGCATGCCTTCTCCTTTGGCTCGGGTGCGATAGCCTTACCCTAACGCGTGAGACACTGCGACGGCAGAGTCTGGGCTCGGTGGTGCGACGGGAACGGACAGGTTCAGGGTGGTTCTGTCCGCACCCGTTCGATACGGCGTCGATCCACTACCGCCGACGTTCCGCAGGCGGCGCAGATGACCCAGATCCGGTCCCTTACGTATGCTACTTCAGGTCGTGTGCCTACCGCCTGTCGCTCAAGCTTCCCTCCGCAGCGCGGGCACTCTGTCCGTCCCCGGGCCAAGTGTTGTTCGAGCGTGTGTATCTGGCGTGCGGAGAGAGGGAGGGTCATCGCTCCAGAATAGCGTCCGTTGCCACCTCATGCGACCGGTGGTAAGGTTCGGGTCGCCCAACTCTGGGACACCGGCATCCCACATGGCGGAGGACCGTGGCAAAAGACGCAATTGAGATCGAGGGAATGGTAAGTGAAGTGCTCCCCAACGCTACCTTCCGAGTCGCGTTGGAGAACGGCCATGAAATTCTCGCGTACCTCTCGGGCAAGATGCGCCAGCATTATATTCGTGTGTTGGAGGGTGACCGTGTGAAGGTGGAAATGTCCCCGTATGACCTCACCCGTGGACGCGTCACCTACCGCTACAAATAGCGTTCCCGACCCACCCGGTTCCGCGCCTCGCAGACATTCGCACTGGACCGTTCGGCAGCCCCCTTCACGGACTATCCTTCCGGTGGGGTGACTGGATGGCCCGACTCAAAGGATGCCGCTGCCACGACCCCATGGACATGCCTGCGTCGGGCAGGCGCTGTCGTGTGCGCGTAAAAAGTGGTCAGGGTGGAAAACAAGAACAATCACTCACTCCTCTCTTGACGCGTCCGCAGGTGACTCTTACCGTACATGGGAATTGGCCCCGGAGTGCAGAAAAATCTTGGTTTCAAGCGGTGTTTCGGGGGGTAGCAATCGCAGTACCGGAAGCGATGCTCGCTGGAACAGAGCGGTTGAAACCGCTAGTCTCCCCCACCCTTTCAAAGCAGGAGTGAGCAGATGAACAAGTCGGATCTCGTGGAGTCCCTGGCCGATGCTACCGGGCTCACGAAGGCGGATGCCTCCCGCACTGTGGACGCGCTTTTCGGTACCGACGGCGGGATCATTTGCGGCGCGCTGGGTAGGGGTGACCGCGTCCAGATTACTGGCTTCGGCACTTTCGAGGCAAAGAAGCGGAAGGCCCGCATCGGTAGGAATCCTCGTACCGGCGAAAGCATTAGGATCGCCGCCTCCAAATCGCCCAGCTTCAGGGCCGGCAAGGGCTTGAAGGACGGCATCAAGTAACTGCGGGTGTTGGTCTGTGCAGCTGGACGGTTGTCTGCTCGTGACCGCACGGCGCACGAGAAAGGGGCCGTACCCTGCTGGGGTGCGGCCCCTTTCTCATTCAATTAGGGGGTAGCGGTGCTACGGACCGTCCCTGTGCGGACCGGGTTGACGACCACCGTGACCTGCGTCTCCGCGCTTCGACCCGGGGGGTGCCCGTCGCGATCCCTCACTTCCTGACTCCCGACGCGTACGTTTGCCGCGGGACTTCGGTTCCTGGCCCTTGGTCCTGCCTCGGTCGTAGTCGGCTCGCACGCTCCTGCCGCGCACCGTGATGCCATTGAGCGAGCGGATCACAAGTTCCGCTTGTGGCTCTTCCACCTCGACGATCGAGAACGTGTCGCGGATGTCGATCCTGCCGACTTTCGAGCCGGCGATTCCCGATTCACCTGTGACCGCGCCCAGGATGTCCCCGGGCCCGACCTCGTCCCGTTCGCCGAGGCTAATGTACAGCCGTACCATTGCAACAGGCGGGGAAGCCGTTCCCGTGCCGGCCCTGTGGGTCGGCGGAGCAGCGTGATGCCCAGGTCGGGCCGCGGGCACAGCGGTTGTGCCCGCTGCTGGGGGCGGACTGTCCAAGGTAGCCTGAGCCCGAAGCAATGCCACGGCGGTTGCAGCGATCTCCGGGGCGCCCCGTCGCTCGAAGAACGGCTCGAGAGCGATCAGGTACGGGGCGAGATCGGTATCGTTAGCGGCGGCCTCGATCCGTGCCATCAACCCGTCGAGCTCGCTGCGGCCATTGGCCGGGACTGGCGGCGGGAAAGGAACCACGCGATAACCGGTCCGCCGCGCGATGTCTCTGAGGTGGGCCATCTCGCGAGGAAGGATGAGGATGGCCCCGCCCCGCCCTCCACCATGTCGGCGGTCCAAAGCGTCGGGCCCTGTTGGCGCGTCGTAGCTCACCGTGGTGACGCCGGGATTCGTCACAGCGGCGCTCCCATCGAGATCACGCACGGCGAGCCACACGGGAGCGCCCTCGTCGCCGGGAGCTCCTGCGGTATAACCATGTAAGGTAAGGTAATCTCCGACGTCAGCAGCCCGGTCCTCGTTGCCGAAAAAAAGACAGCAGTGGCGTGCGTCTTCTAGGAGCTCCGAGATCAGTTGGAGTGCCCCTTCCTCGCGCGGCTCCTCCACGATGCGATAGCGGATTTGGTTTTGCTTGAGACCCGCCGTGCCCGTTCCCACTGCGCCCTGGGCGGGAATTTGGACCGCGCGCCGCGCGTGCCGCGCGACAAAGTCCTCTACCTCGTGAGTCACGGGGAGCGCCAACACCACCCGCTGCCCATCCTTGGGAATGAACTCGAGGAGCGCCTCGATCTCGTCCAGGCCACCCGTCTTTTGGAGTGCGCCCGCTTGGTCGATGACCAGCGCTTCCACCCTCTTCACGTCTAGTTGGTCCGCGCGTATCCAAGCGAGCAGGTCCCCTGGTGTTCCGAATAGCACGTCGGCGTTTTCCGGGAGCACCCAAGGCGTGCCCGCTGCCGCGACCTGATGGCCGGTCGCGGCACCGAACGTGGCTAGTACCTCTGCCATCTGTCGAGCCGCGTCCGCACCGACGGTGAGCACGAGCGCTTGCGGGCTCCCGCCGCCCGGCTCCAACCGGTCCAGGAGTGCAGTTCCATAGGCGACCAGCGTGCCCGCGCCGGGGCCGGCCCGTCCCAGTAGATTGTTACCCCTGCGGATCACCGGAATCGCCGCTCCCTGGAACGGAGTCGGCTCCTCCACTCCCTCCGACCCAAGGGCTACGACGAGCTCGGGTGCGAGGCCCAGTTCCTCGAACGATTCCATCAGGTAGGCTCACCTCGACCTGGTCCACCGTGGTCGAAGGGCTCGTAGGGCAGCTGGTTGAGGAATTTCTGGATCTCGTAGTCCAGCCGGGATGTGCCGAGTCGATCTGTGTTCGCCACTACCTCGGTGTACGCGCCGTGCCGGTGGGCGCTCAACGAGACCGTCCCTTCCGCGCCTGTGTAGGTGGCGTCGTGGCTCGTGCCCTTGGCTTGGCTCAGCCCGATGCGATCCGGAATGAGATCCTCGGCCACGGCCAGGACTTCCGCCGGGCTGAGTGCTGTTTTGCGTAAGTATCCAGCCATGAGTGTCCGAACGGTGCTGGCGTGGGACAAGCGCAGCTAGCGGACTGCAGCCTGCTGCAAGAACGCGAGGACGGTGCCGTGGCTCTGAAGGCCTTCGAGGGTCTGGTCTCCAGCTTGGAGCGTGGGAACCCCCCGGATCCCTAGGCGTTCCGCGCGTGCGCGCGCGGAAGTGACCGTAGGCTCATGGTGGTCGACGTCCAGCACGGCCTTGGCGCGGGATAGATCCAGTCCATGCTGCACGGCGATCTTGAGCAACACGTCCACCCGGCCGAGGTCTCTCCCCTCGAGCAGAAAGGCCTCGAACAGCGCGCGGTGAATGGCGAAGAAGCGGTCTTCCTTGCGGGAGTGGAGTGCGAGCTCGTGGGCCTTACGTGTCCAAGGCACCAGCGGTGGATAGGCCAGCGTCACCCCCTCCTCGAGAGCAGCAGCTTCCGCTCCCTCCCAGAAGCTGCGCCACTGGGGGGCGCGTGGATCGGCCAGGGGCGTGGGGGGCGGGCGGACTTCGAACGGGATCCGTTCAACCGCGATCGACAGCACATCTTCGACCAGAGCGAGGTGACGCTCCACCAGAAAGGAGGCCGGGTCCACGTAATCGAAAAAAAAACGGATGGGGTCCGAAGCGGGCATGGAAGCGAATCTGCCCGAGACGCGCCAACCCGGCAACGGTTGCAGTGGATGCTGACGCCTTGATCGGGATCCTGCCTTGTCCCGATATTTCGCTACAGTTCACACGGCTGCTTACCACGCTGGCCCGCCACCCCTTGGGGAACCCATGTCCTTCAGCGCCAACGTCGAGAAGATCAAGCCATCAGCCACCATGGCGGTGAGCGCGCTTGCCAAGCGTCTCCGCGCCGAAGGACGCGATGTTGTGGACCTGAGTGCCGGTGAGCCGGATTTTGAGACGCCCGGCTTCATCTCCGACGCGGCGATCGACGGGATACACAAGGGGAGAACTCGCTATACACCGCCCGCGGGCATGCCGGAGCTCAGGAGGGCAATCGCGCGCGCGTTGTCCGAGCGTGCGGGGCGTGACCTGGACTGGGAGGGCGTGGTGGTCACGTCGGGTGCCAAGCAGGCTCTTTTCAACGCCAATTTCTGTTTGTTCGGGCCCGGCGACGAAGTTCTGATTGGCGCACCTTACTGGACGAGCTATCCCGAGATCGTGACGCTCGCCCGTGCCACGCCGGTACCTGTGATGGGGAGTGAAGTCCGTGATTTCCGCCTGACACCAGATGATCTCGAGCGTGTCTGGACCCCCAAGACGAGAGGGCTAATCTATTCATCACCCTCCAATCCAACCGGCTCGGTCTACTCGCAGGACGAACTCAGGTCGATGATCGAATGGGCGCATGAGCGCGACGTATGGGTGATCGCCGACGAGATCTATCGTTGCATCAGCTTCGGCGACGATCAGGGGACCCCGGCTCCTGGCATCCTCGAGCTTCCACCTGGATCGTTAGGCCCCAAGTTCGTTCTCGTAGACGGCGCATCCAAAGCGTTCGCGATGACGGGGTGGCGGCTGGGTTTTTCGTATTGCGATCCGGTGGTAGCTAAGGAGCTTGGTGCGGTCCAGAGCCACGTTTCATCGAATGCTTCTACGCTATCGCAGGTGGGTGTGCTTGCCGCGTTTACCGATCTAGAGCGCACGAACACGGCGGTTAAGGAGATGGTGGTGGCGTTTAGCCGCCGCCGTGATCTGGTGACGCGCCTCTTCGACGAGTTGCTCCCGGCGTTCACGTACGTGAAGCCGATGGGCGCGTTCTATCTGTTCTTTCGGGTGGACTCCGCGTTCACCGACGAGATCCATAGTTCCGCCAAATTTTGTTCTTGGATGCTGGAGGAGACGGGGGTGGCACTGGTGCCAGGGTCGGCGTTTGGCGACGATCGTTGGGTGCGGATGAGCTATGCTGCCGCAGACGCTGTGCTGGAGGACGGGATCCGGAGGCTTGCGGGGGTGCTGGCGCGGCAATAGCTCAGACCTTCCGCAGTGCCCCTCGTGCCGCAGCGAGGCAACCCTCATCGAAGCCGGCACCGAACAGGTTCACGTGGACCAGAAGGTAGTAGAGTTGGTATAGGTGGCGGCGGAACGCACGGTAGCCTTCGTCTACTGGCCATGCGTCCTCGTACGCCCCCGGCCATCCAGATGTTAAGCCGCCGAACAGTTCACTCATCGCGAGGTCGACCTCGCGATGGCCCCGGTAGACCGCCGGGTCGATGAGCACGGGCCGTCCTTCTCCGTCGGGATAGACGTTCCCGCTCCACAGGTCACCGTGGAGGAGGCTCGGACCTTCGTCCTCGACGTCGTCCAAGAGATCCCCGGTCCGCTCGATCACGCGCTCGAGAAGTGCTCTCTGCTGGCCCGCGAAGTG
Organism: Gemmatimonadales bacterium UBA2988; assembly: GCA_002346665.1. Taxonomy (GTDB): domain Bacteria; phylum Gemmatimonadota; class Gemmatimonadetes; order Longimicrobiales; family Gaopeijiaceae; genus UBA2988. The sequence continues at coordinate 60,066 of DEAG01000028.1, read as the reverse complement.
TCCCTGTCTGTACGCACGCTGGAGCTGAGGTTCCAGGCGCGCATCACGCCAGAGTGCTCCCCAGGTGGCCGCGGCCGGGTTCTGCTGGGTGAGCGACCCGATGAAATTGTCGCGTTCCCATCCCCACCCAGTCGATGCGGTGCGGTGCAGGGCAACCAATCCGTCTACGAGAGCGGTCGTGTAGCCCGAGCTCGGACGTCCCTCGGCGACGTATTCGAGCAGTAGCCACGGCGGTCCGTCCTTTCCGTTTCCTACTGCGAGCACCGCTGGTACGCGGAGGGCCCTGGCCCCGGCCAGGGCCCTCAGTCCGTCTGCCTCTGCTTCGAATATGCCTCGCGGGGATCGGGGATTCCACTTGAGGAACCAGGTTTCGCCCTGGTCCGTGGTCACGCGAGCTGCGGAGTTCACGCACCCTCCTCCCACTGGATCCATCCGAGTTAACCGGTGCGGGCCACCACTCCACGTCTCGAGCGCCTGCTCGACTTGGGTTGCAACAGCCTCGGGGGTGACGTTTGTCATTTTTCATTCGTTGTACGGTCGAGCCGGTGCTCCTCTAGGTGGTCCAGAAGAGCTGCGCAAGCCCGGTTTACCATCTCGTACATGCGCTCGAACCCATCGGGACCGCCGTAGTAGGGATCGGGCACCTGTCCGTCCCCAGGCTCGGGATCGAAATCCCGGAGCAGGTGCAAATGAGCCTCGTCCTGCGGCGAACGCGCCAGGGTACGCAGCTCCAAGAGATTTTGCCGGTCCATCGCGATCACGTAATCGAAGTCCGCGAAGTCAGGCGCCTCTATCTGACGCGCGTGCCCTGATAGGGCCACGCCGTTGCGGCGTGCCACTTCCACGGAGCGTTGGTCGGGGTGTTCGCCGGCGTGCCAAGCGCCAGTCCCAGCAGAGTCCACCAAGTAGCGGTTCTCGAGCTCCCGGGCTCGCACCAGGCTTCGGAACACACCCTCGGCCAAGGGTGAACGGCAGATGTTGCCCAAGCACACAAACAGGACGCGGATGGGGTCTTCGGCCATGTTGTGGGTCCGGGGTATGAGGGTGGGACGGCGGGTCCGCCTACACCTCCCGTTTCGGTGAGGGTCCTGCTGCCCATGTCTGGGCGGACTCACCATCCACCCTTACGTTTACTAATCTGTGCCCGATCACCGGGCCAGACGCACTATGCCCGACTCCCGGCGTCGGATCCACTGAGCCGTGAGGCAGGAACAGAACAAGGAATTGGATGACAGAAGAAAGGACGTTCGAGGTGTTGGGCCTCTCTGAGGCTCGATTGGCTGCAGTGGAGGCTCTCGGGTGGGAGAGACCCACCCCGATCCAGTGGCAAGCGATCCCAGCGGCGCTCGCGGGGAAAGATGTGGTGGGCATCGCGCAGACGGGTACCGGTAAGACCGGGGGGTTCATGATCCCCGCGCTCGAAGGAGTACGGGCGGGTGGGGGTCTTCAGATCTTGGTACTCTGTCCCACCCGGGAGCTTGCACAGCAGGTGGCGGACGACACGCTCTCTCTCGCCGTCGGGACGAACATCCGGTGCACCGCCATCTACGGAGGAGTGGGATACGGTCCGCAGATCGATGCACTCGACAATGGATGGGAGGTGATCGTCGCCACACCGGGGCGCTTCATTGACCACATGGGTAGGGGCCGCCGGGTGGATCTGTCTAAGGTCCGCTTCCTCGTTCTAGACGAGGCGGACCGCATGCTGGACATGGGCTTCCGCCCAGACATCGAAAAAGTGCTCAGGGTCCTGCCCAAAAAACGGCAGACGATGTTGTTTTCAGCGACGATGCCGAACGGTGTTCACGATCTAGCGCTCCGCATTACCCGGGACGCTCTTTGGATCGAAGCGGCCCGCTCCGGCACGATGGCCGCTGGCATTACCGAGCTCGTGTACTCGGTCAAGCCCGAGAAGAAGCCCGACCTGCTCGTGCACCTGCTCCAGCATGAGGGCTGGGACCACGTGCTCGTGTTCACGCGCACGAAGGTGGGCGCTGACGTATTAATGGGTCGCCTGGGTGCGGAGGGGATCAAGGCCGACGTTATGCATTCCAACAGGCAGATGAAGCACCGTACCCAGGCGCTGGAAGATTTCACCAGCCGCAAGGTGCGGGTGCTAGTGGCGACTGACATCGCGCAGCGCGGGCTGGACGTAGAGGGTATTACACACGTCGTCAACTACGATGTCCCGTTGGACCCTGAGGACTACGTGCACCGCGTCGGGCGCACCGCGCGAGCGGGAGCTCGGGGCACGGCCGTCACGTTCGTGACTGCGGGTGACCTCGGTGCGCTTCGTACCCTCGAGAATCACCTCGAGCGTACTCTTCCTCGCGAGCGACTGGAAGGGTTCGACTACTCGGGTGCGCCGCCGACCGAGGACGAGGCCGGTGATCGCCGGCATGCTCGATCAGCCCGCGGCGTTGGCTCAAAGAGCGTGGACGACCTCTCCCCCGAGGAGCTGGAGAAGCTGCTCGGCTTCGGGTGAGCTGCAAGGGTGTGGGGGGAGCGCTTGACGGTTTGTGCCCACGCAGCTTGTTTTTCCGCCCTTCGGCCTCTTTTGCCTGGGAGCTTGTTGTTCCATGATCCTTCGGCGATACGGCGACTCGGTACAGAGCGTGGTGCTCAATTTCAACTCGAGGGCGCTAACCGAGATCGGCTTCCGTCGCGACCACAAGATATCCCACCCGGCGGAAGTGTTTTTCGGTACGCACGAACGCGTGCACGGCCACGAGCTGGTTGTCACCGCCGAGGGCTACGTTCAGGATGAAGTGGAACAGCTGCTCCTGGCCGATCTGGAGGTGCGGGTGCTCGAGCTCTCAGAGGACGAGGTGCTCTTGGTTGAGAGCGAACAGGGCGTCGATTACCCGAAAACCCGCACCGTGCAGAAAACGATAGTCCACGAGGGTGAGAACCGGCTGCATTTCAGCATCACTGTGCACCCCCCCCTGCGCATGGGGGTCTACCGTAAGGTGGATGGCTCCCGATGAGTGCGTTCAGACGAGCAGCTGGCATCGTCCTCGTCGTTGGTGCGTTTGTCTCGGCGTGTAGGTTCGAGAAGCGCCCCGACCTGGCGGCAAACGATGCCGCCAGCGACACGCTCTACGGTCTCTCCATTCCTCCAGGCAGTTCGGTAGAGGACTCGGCACGCACCGCGTTGGTGGCGGTGATCGATGTTTTAGGGTTGGGTGATGAGGTGCAAGTGGCTCAGCTTACCACACCGGACGTGATTCTGTTCGATCAGGACGAGCGGGTACGTTGGATGCCCTCTGAAGCCGCCGACCGCCTTCCCCCTGCCCTGCTGAGTGGCGCCGACGGTCTCGGTTGGCACCTGGTGGAGTCCTCTTTTTTCTGGCTCGGGTCGGACGCAGCGTTCTTTTCACTTCGCTACCAAACTTCACCGTCATCGGATCTGCTTGGGCGGACTGCGGTGGAGAGCTGGGTGCTGGTGCGGACTGATACGGGCTGGAGGGTTAGGTATCTCCACCGAAGTAGGGGACCAACGGAGAACGGCTCGCTGCCGTGACCAGCGTTGTCCTACCCATCGGAGGACCGAACATGCTCCACCAGGCCGTGCTCCCCCCCCGCGGAGCTCTGCGGTCGAGTGTGAGGCAGGCGGCCAGCCGTGGACACGAGTTAACGCAGACGAGCGGTTCACGCGCATTCTGCGAGAGGGCTTGTCCAAGTGGAGGAGACGAGTGGCCTATGGGGCGGTGAAGGTGTTAGGACATGGGAGCTGGGTAGGATGACACGGGGCCGGGGGAGAGCGATCGACCTGGACATTTTCGAGGGTCGCGGCAACCTTGCAGCCGGGGTCTCACGGCTCCCTCAACATGTGAGGACCATGCTCATGCCCTTTCCCCCAGGTTCCTGCGCCCGGCCCCTCGGATTCTTGTCGGTCCTCCTGGTAGCCTTCGGCCTGGTTTGTCCGGTGAATGTGTTTGGCCAGAATCGGCGCATCGTAAACCCTCAGGCGCTGGCTGATTCGTTAGCATACCGTATTGCTACTTTCACCCCGACGAGCGGACCTCCAGGAACGGTCGTGACGGTGCATTGGCAGCGCTTGCCTGCCCTGACTCCTGTCCGTCTGGGCGTGGGCGCTCTCCACGTCGGGTTCGAATCGCTGAAGGAGATCCTGACCGATCGATCGGGTGCGTTCACAGACACGATCGTGATCCCACAGTGGGCGCGGTCGAATCGGGCCCATTCACTCCTCGTGCAGGATTTCTATTTCCGACCCCTTGCTCTGTCCACAAATTTTCTGGTTACGGAGCCGGACGGGACCCTGTCCAGGGAGGGCAGGATGACTGCCGGAACGAACGGGTGTGCTGGACTGGTGGGTGAGGAGGAGGAAAAGTACAACCTGATCGGCGATGTCCAGGGGCTCGAACTCGGTGCCCGTGTGATTGCCCGGGGCACTCTGGCGGATCCGTCCACCTGTGGGGAGGGCAAGGATGTGACGATCCGACTTACCCACATCCGGCGGGGTATCGGGGGCTAGCCTGCGGGGCGATCATTTCGTTTCTTTGAAGCTCGTGAGAGCATTGCTTCGGGTCGCCGCGGCCCTGTGTGCCCTGACACTTGTCTTCCAATGGATCCGCTTCTTGCAGGAAGTTTTCACAATTGCCTCGGGAATGCCTGCGGCGGGGGCGTTCGTGGTAGCTCTGGTATTCACAGGATTGGCGTTGTCCGGGGGGGTGGCTGCTGTCCGAGATATGCCCATAGTGGTGGTCCTCGCCGGAGGATTGTCGCTGATCCCGGTGGGCCTCTATCTAATGCTTTTCCCGGGTCCCACACGCTGGATTGGCTTGCTAGATGCGGGCATGCTTGTGATCGGGGTTGCGCTGGTCCGGGCGGATCGGGTCCGGCAAGATGAGAACTGAAGCTTGCGGGCATCGCCGCCGCCTGGTTCCACCCGTCCGTCCTCGCCCTGAGAAGGGCCTGATCGGGGGGCAGGAAGATCTGACCTTCCCGCTTCCCGTGGCCTGCATCTTCCGGGGTAACGCTACTTCAAGTGTCCGGTGTGACGAAGATCCTGCGTGCTAGGTCATCCCCCACCGACTGCTCTCCCTCCGTTCCCCCCTCGATCCGTACGACCAGGCGTCCCTTGCCCGGCACCCGCGACTTCACCCTCACCCACACGCCAGGCACGAGCCCGCGAGCTTCCATCGATTGCAGCCCCTGCGGCTCTTTGTCGTCATCCACCGCGCGAATCCGCACCCGCTCTCCCTCCGTGGCCTCTGCGAGGGTTGTGAAATCCACGGATTCTATCTCTCCAGATGAGGTCGGGATTGGAGAACCGTGCGGATCGTGGGACGGGTTCTCAAGCGCCACCGCCATCCGGTCGATAAGATTCTCTGATGCCGCGTGCTCGAGCTGTTCCGCTTCGTCGTGCACGTCGTCCCATAGGTAGCCCAGCTGCTGTACGAGGTAGGTCTCGAGGATACGGTGCCGGCGAATTACCCGGAGCGCCTCCCGAATGCCCTTTCCAGTCAAGCGCACGCCGCGATACGGAATGTGCTGGAGCAGCTCGGCCCCCGCGAGCCGTTTGACCATGCCGGTCACTGACGCCGGCTGCACGTCGAGCGCAGCTGCGATCGAGCTGGTGGAGGCCACCTCGTTGCGCTCGGTCAGGGAGAAGATTGTCTTGAGGTAGTCCTCCACCGAGGGGGAAAGCGTGGCGCGGGCCTCCTTCATTTTTCCTCCGCCCCGGCGTGCCTGAGCATTATGACGCGAGAATCGGTATAATGGTCGAATGACGAACCAATACGAAAGCCTGACCGATGGCATCCGGGTGACCGTACGCCCCCTGTTCTCGCTGGCGCAGTCCGATCTGCCGGACGGCGAGTTCGTGTTTTCCTATCAGATTCGCATGGAAAACCTGGGGGAACAGGCGGCCCAACTTCTGTTCCGTCATTGGCGCATCCATGATGCAGGCGGAGAAGACCAGGAGGTGGATGGGGAGGGTGTGGTCGGCGAGCAGCCGTTGCTGACCCCCGGGCAGACCCACGAATATCGGAGCTTCTGTGTGCTCAGCTCTCCGGTCGGCTTCATGGAAGGATACTATACGTTCGTTCGCCCCGACGGCAGTCGGTTTCGGGTTGCCATTCCTCGTTTTCAGCTCGAGGCGCCTCTGCCGCATCGCGACGACGAGGACAGCTCCCAGCTCATGAACTGAGCACCGCAAGTTACGGTGCGCGATCCAGCCAGGTAGCCTGCCACGTTGGCAGTGGCCCAAGTACAAGTAGTCAGAACTTTTAGGGCTAGTAGGAGTCCGGTCGTTTGTTCAACGACCGTCATAGCATTGCTGGTATCTGGTGATCGGGGACTGACTCCTGGCGGGAAACAAGTGTATATTGGGTCGTTGTATCCCACCTTCGCGTTCCCACGTTTTATGACAGGAGGAGTACGTGGACGACGTGGCTGTGGACGCCAAGCGGATTCTTCTCCGCTATGGGGTTCCCATCGACGTACTGGACGAGGTAGGGGAGGCCGAGCGGATCGAGCTTGCCCGTTTCGTCACCAAAACCTTGCTTCCGGAGCGGGAGCGGCGACTTCGTGAGGTACTCGCCGACCGGGGTTACATGGAGCTCCCAACGGTGAAGACCAAAAAGAGTCGCGCGAAGGGTGCCCAAGGGCCCGCGGCATAAAAGCCTCTCTCCTCAGCCGTCAAGGAAGGCGGTTCGGAGGGAGCGGGTGCCAGGGCGCCGAGGGCCTCCCCTCCAAAGGCCACGGTCGCGGGGTCTAAAGCGGCCCCCAAGCCAACCTCCCGCCTGAAGACAACGCCTAAGCCCAAACCCAAAGCTGCCCGTAAGAGGTAGTTGCCCGTGACCTTGATCTGAAGGGGGGCGCTCGCGGAGAGTGGCTACCCTTTTCTTTGCCTGACGCTGACAAGAATCTTGCGCTTGAGGGACGGCTGCACGTTTGCTTGCATTCGCTCTCTTGCAGGGCGCAGCACAAGGTTCGGAGGTGTGCCTCCACCCAAACCTGGGCACCGGGTGGGAGACCGAGGGTGGGCTCGAAAATCGGCATGACCGATACGCTCCCACCCCCCTGGACAAAGCGGAAACGGTGGCGCCCACTGGTCATCTCGTAGGACACCCCCACGGTGGCATTCCCGATTGTCCAGCATCCTGGACATTACCGGGACAGGGCGACGTTTTTGCAGCTTCCCGGTGACCGGGGTACACTACGACCTCCTCCCGCGGTAAGGACATTCCGCGAGGCGAACGCGGACCAGGATCGGAGTGAGGCATGGGACAGGTTCGCGACTTCATGGATCATCACTACCGGCATTTCAACGCACGGGAGACCGTGGCCGCAGCGCGCGCCTACGAGGCACACCTTCAAGCCGGTGGAAAGATGCTCATGACGTTGGCGGGGGCGATGTCCACCGCGCAACTCGGTGTCATCCTGTCCCGCATGATCCGCGAGGACAAGGTGCACGCGATCAGCTGCACAGGGGCCAATCTGGAGGAGGACGTTTTCAACCTCCTGGCCAACAAGCAATACGAGATCATTGAGGACTGGCGAGCCCTCTCGGCGACAGACGAGAAGGCGCTCTACCAGCGCGGGATGAACCGTGTTACGGACACCTGCATCCCCGAAGACGTGATGCGCCATCTCGAGCGGAGTCTGATCAAGCGCTGGAAGGCCGCCTGTGACGCGGGAGAGCGCAAGACGCCTGCCGAATTCATTTTCGAAGTACTGGGCTCGGGTGAAATGTCAGAATCTTACCAAATCGACCCCAGGGATTCCTGGATGGTAGCGGCCTACGAGAGGGGCATCCCGGTGTGGTCCCCGGGCTGGGAAGATTCTACCACCGGCAATATTTTAGCGTCGAAAGTGCTTGAGGGAATAATACCCCATCACCAGTGTGTCAGCTCTGGCACCGAGCAGTTCGAACAACTCATTCACTGGTATCTGGAGAACAACGGTGCAGAGGAAGGACGTCCGAGTGTGGGTTTCTTCCAGGTAGGTGGTGGGATTGCCGGGGACTTCGCCATTTGTGCGGTCCCTTCGATCATTCAGGACTTACGGAGGGACGTTCCCTTTTGGGGCTACTTTGCGCAGATCACCGATGCTGTCACGTCTTACGGCGGCTACTCAGGTGCGCCCCCAAACGAGAAGATCACATGGGGAAAGTTGAACGTGGACACCCCCAGATTTTTCATCAACTCGGACGCCAGCATCGTGGCGCCACTCATGTTCGGATACGTCCTAGGGGACTGAGTCCCGGGAAAGCAGGTGTGTCCAAGTGATGGCAAGCAAGAAGAAGCAGAAACTCAAGAAGGAACTGGGCCTGTTGGATACGTACGCGATTGCCACAGGCGCGACCCTGAGTTCGGGTTTCTTCCTTCTCCCGGGGCTGGCGGCAGTCGCCGTCGGCTCCGCGGTACCCCTAGCGTACCTGCTCGCCGGGCTCTTGCTAGTTCCGGGCCTGTTCAGCATTGCCGAGTTGGCCACCGCCATGCCCCGCGCCGGTGGCGTTTACTACTTCCTCGATCGCAGCCTGGGGCCTTTGATGGGAATGATTGGCGGGTTCGGCACGTGGATCGTGTTGGTCCTAAAGTCAGCGTTCGCACTGATCGGAATTGGAGCGTACCTAAACCTGTTCATCCCCGATGTGAATCTCGTTCCGATTTCCGCCGCTTCCGTGATTGTTTTCGGGCTCCTCAATATCCTGGGTGCAAAAAAATCCACATCATTCCAGTCGGTGATGGTCGTGGGACTCATCGGGCTCCTCGCTTCGTTCACTGGTGTCGGGGTCATGAATGTCGAGCTGGCTAACTTTGGTGGCGTGTTTTCCCAGGCCCCCGAGTCGATCGTGTCTACGGCCGGCCTGGTTGTCGTCAGCTACATAGGCCTCACGCAGGTGGCCAGCGTTGCTGAAGAGGTCCGAAACCCAGAGCGCAACGTTCCACTTGGGATGTTCCTGGCCTTTGGTACCGCCATCCTCATCTATTCGGTTGGCACAGCGGTCATGGTGGGTGTCGTTTCGGCGGATGTGCTTGCCCGAGAGGGCGGAGGATTAACTCCGGTGGCCACGGTAGCGAACGCCCTCGTGGGTCCTTGGGGGACGATCCTGATGACCGCCGCAGCCGTGCTCGCCTTCTCTTCGGTCGCGAACGCCGGCATCCTCTCCGCCTCCCGTTATCCTCTGGCGATGAGCCGGGACAGCATGCTTCCCCAGTTTTTCTCCAGAATCACGGCCGGTGGTGCACCGGTTCACGCCATCTTGGCTACGGTAAGCCTGATCCTAGTGTTCGTTGTGTTCTTTGACGCCACCAAGATCGCCAAGCTGGCTGGTGCGTTCCAATTGACGATGTTCTCCTTGAGTTGCCTGGCGGTCATCGTGATGAGGGAGAGCCGGATAGAGTCGTACGACCCTCGCTACCGCTCTCCCTTCTACCCGTGGCTGCACATTATGGGAGTGCTGGGGCCTTTCTGGCTCATCGTTCATATGGGTCTACTCCCGAGCCTCTTTACAGGTGGGGTGATCACGTTCGGCGCCATGTGGTACAACTACTACTCACGGGAACGTGTGGATCGGGAAGGCGCTATCTATCACATGTTCGAGAGCCTGGGGCGGAATCGGGACGCAGGGCTCGACCGGGAGCTGCGCCAGATCATGAAAGAAAAGGGTCTCCGCGATGCGGACCCCTTTGAGGGAGTCGTGGCTACGGCATCCGTTATCGACACGCCCAGCGGTACGGGATTCCGAAATGTGATCTGGGGGGCGTCAGCTTGTCTCGCAGAAGCTTGTGGCGTTTCTGGGAAAGAGCTCGCGGAGGATTTCTTGCAGGGCACCGTGGTAGGCATGACGCCTGTCTCTCACGGAGTCGCGCTCCCGCATCTACGCCGAGCCGAAATAAAATCAGCCTGTATGGTACTGGTTCGCTGTCGCGGCGGAACGCTGATGGATGTGGATATCAGGGATGGCCAGGATCCACAATCCGAACCAGTCCAGGCTGCGTTTTTTCTTGTAAGCCCGCTTGACGACCCTAGGCAGCACCTACGGATTCTGGCCCAGATTGCCGGGTGCGTCGACAAGGAGGACTTCATGGAGGCCTGGCTATCCGCCTCTAATCCTCAGGAGCTCAAGGAGGCCATACTACGTGACGACCGGATGCTGACGCTAACCCTCGAACCTGGCGCACCATCGGCGCCCCTGGTTGGACGAGCACTCATGAGTGTTCCCATGCCGGCCGGTACCTTGGTTGCTCTGGTTCGCCGCGGGCCTGAGATGGTGATCCCGAGGGGGGCTACCGTGCTCGAACACGGAGACCGTCTCACGATCATCGGAGAGCCCGCTGGGCTGGGTATCCTAAGGAAACGGTTCGCACCGGGAGGGACGGGTCAGGGCAAGGGCGAGTTGGCACCCGATGCACCTGTGGGCCCATAAGCTCATCCGTCCTACCTCTGGATACGCCTACCCTGTTCTACCGCAGCTTCTATTATGTTTTACGGTCTTACACTGTCCTATTTTTTGCCTGATGGGCGTGTTGGGTTACGCACCCGATGCCGTCATAAATAGACCATGTCGATCCGCAACATCGCGATCATCGCCCATGTCGACCACGGAAAGACAACCCTGGTTGACAAGATGCTTAGTCAAACTGGGACATTCCGCGACAACCAGCAGATTCAAGAACGAGTGATGGACTCGAACCCGCTTGAGCGGGAGCGCGGGATCACCATCTTGGCCAAGAACACGGCCGTGCATTGGCGAGATGTGAAGATCAACATCGTCGACACCCCTGGCCATGCCGACTTCGGCGGTGAGGTCGAGCGCATCTTGCGCATGGTAGACGGGGTCGTGCTACTGGTTGATGCGGCCGAGGGTCCCATGCCGCAGACTCGATTCGTGATGCGTAAGGCGCTCGACCTCAGACTACTGCCCGTGGTCATCATCAACAAGGTCGACCGCCAAGACGCCCGCCCCGCAGAGGTCCACGACGAGGTCCTTGGACTGCTGATGGAGTTGGAGGCGAACCACGAGCAGCTCGATGCGCCGTTCCTGTACGCCTCGGGGCGTGAGGGCTGGGCGGTGCAGGAAGTTGACGAGAAGGGTGCTGACCTAGAGCCCCTGTTCGGTACCATCGTCGATCATTTCTCCCCACCGCTGGTTGATCGCCACGGGCAATTCCAGATGCTCGTCTCCACCCTCGACCATTCTCCCTATGTAGGTCGCATCGCTATCGGGCGCATCGAGCGGGGCAGCGTGACGGTTGGGGAGATGGTGGCGCTGCTCCTGCACGGCGAGCCGGGGATGGTACCCGAGGAGTCGGCCGAAGAGGCCAGGGTGATGAAACTGTTCACCCACCTCGGCCTCGAGCGGATCGACGTGGAGACCGCTTACGCTGGGGACATCGTGGCGCTTGCGGGGCTGGAGGGGGTCGAAATAGGTATGACCCTTACCGATCCGGATCACCGGGAGCGGATGAGCGGCATCAAGGTAGAGGAACCCACGCTGTCGGTGAACTTTAACGTCAACAATTCCCCCTTCGCAGGACAATCGGGGGAATACGTCACGACTCGCCAGCTGCGGGAGCGGCTCTTTCGCGAACTGGAGAAGAATGTCTCGCTCGGGGTCGAGGACACGGACCAGCCAGATATCTACCAGGTGAGCGGGCGGGGCGAGCTCCATTTGACGATCCTGATGGAGACCATGCGTCGCGAGGGGTACGAGTTCCAGGTTTCCCGCCCGCAGGTCATCACGAAGAAGGGTGCGGATGGCCAACTGTTGGAGCCGTTCGAGGAAGCGGCCGTCGAGGTGCCTTCAGCTCAAGTCGGTGTTGTGATAGAGCGGCTGGGACCTCGCAAGGCCGAGCTGATCGACATGCGTCCGATGGATTCGGGCACCACTAGGCTCCGCTTCAAGATTCCGTCGCGCGGCCTGTTCGGCTATCGATCGGACTTCATGACCGACACGCGAGGAGAGGGAATTCTCCACCACCAATTCAGCGAGTATGCTCCCTGGGCGGGGACCCTGCAAAGCCGTAAGCGAGGTGTGCTGGTAGCGGACCGTGGAGGAGAGGTGGTTGCATACGCCCTGGGTGGCCTCCAGGAGCGCGCCACGATGTTCGTGAAACCAGGTGATCCGGTATATGAGGGGATGATTGTAGGCGAGAACGCCCGCTCCGACGATATGCCTGTCAACGTGACTAAAGAAAAGAAACTCACCAACATGCGGACAACGGCGTCGGACGAGAACATAAAGCTCGAGCCGCCCCGGCAAGTCACGCTCGAGCTCGCCCTCGAGTTCATCGAAGTAGATGAACTGATCGAGGTGACACCGGGCGGGATTCGGCTTCGCAAGCGCCTTCTGGATGGCAACCAGCGCCGCAAGGCCGACAAGCAGAGGGCCGCATCACGTTAAAGGGGGCCGGCGGGGGCCGCTCAACCGATTGCCCCCCCCAGCACGCCCGGCGATCTTTACCGCTTGCTCATTTCGACACCATAGATATCGTGATTGGAACACTAAACGCATGCTCGGCCGATCCCGTGTCGCCATGACTCTACGGGGGATCGTTCGCGCTGGCATGGGGCCCGAACGCGTTCATGCCTCCACAATATCACGGGACGGACCAACGTGGCTTTGATCCCCAGGGACGGTGTGATGGAGAACACGCACCCCCTGAACTTGGTCGAGGGTGCGATCAACGCACCTCTCAAGGTGACCCGACCACCTTTGTTCGAGGTCTACATGCGTATGGCCGAGGAATTGGCCAAGCGGAGCACGTGCGCACGGCTTCAGGTGGGGACGGTGCTGACCGACAGCGAGCTGGAGAACGTGGTGGCTATCGGCTACAACGGGAACGTGCGTGGCTTCGCCAACCGCTGCGATAGCCCGACCCCCGGGGCTTGCGGGTGCATACACTCGGAGCAGAACGCACTTGTCAAAGCGCCCGGGCACCTGCGCGGCAAGGTGGCGTTCGTCACGGCTAGCCCCTGCGTCATGTGCGCCAAGCTCATGATCCAGGCGAGTGTTACGCATCTCTTTTACCGTGAAGCGTATCGCAGTTCGGAGGGTCTCAAGGTGTTGCTACAGGGCGGCGCTACCGTTGTGCACTATAAGCGCTGGAGGGATACATGGAGATGAAAACCGCCGTGGTCCCCACGGCGAAGGGGAAGAATACGTTGAAGCCCGACGGAGGTTTCGGCCGCTTCTTCCTGCCGGGGCCCACCGAGGTGGCAGAGGAGGTGATGGAGGCGCAGATGCGGCCCATGATCGGCCACCGGGGAGCAGGCGCCAAGTTACTCATGGAGAATCTCCAGGAGGGACTCAAGGACGCTTTCCGCACCGAACGTCAGGTGTTTGTTTCCACCTCGTCGGCGACGGGGCTGATGGAGGCAGCGGTGCGGAATGGGGTGAAGCGGAAAGCGCTCTCATTGGTGAACGGCGGGTTCAGCTCCCGCTTCGCTGATATAGTTGAGTCGTGCGGCTTTGAGGTCGAGCGTATGGAGGTGCCGTGGGGCCGCGTGTTCGATCCCCAGGCGGTGCGGGATCGCCTGAAAAGGGGCGGTGTGGACGCCGTCACGTTGGTGCACTCGGAGACCTCGACGGGAGCACTGAATCCCCTCGCGGAAATCGCGATGGGGATCCACGAATTTGACGACGTAACGATCCTGGTCGACTCGGTAACCGGGGTGGGTGGCACTGAGGTGCAGGCAGACGCCTGGAAGCTCGACTTCGTCCTGACCGGCTCTCAGAAAGCGCTGGCCTTGCCGCCGGGTTTGTCCTTCGGCGTGGCGTCGGAACGGATGATGGCGCGCTCCAGGGCCGCCAGGAACAAGGGCGTCTACTTCGACCTGATCACGTTCTCCAAGAACCAGGACCGGATGATGACTCCCACGACCCCAGCGCTGTCGGTGATGTACGCCCTGGAGGTGCAGCTCGAGCGGATCAAGGAGGAGGGTTTGGAAGCGCGCTGGGCCCGCCATTCTGCCATGCGCAAGCAATGCTGCGAGTGGGTTGATGCCATGCGTGAGAGGCGGGGGGTGAACGTCAGCGTGCTGGCCCCCGAGGGTCACCGCTCTCCGACCGTCACCACCATCCGGATGCCCGAAGGGATGAGCTCGATTCCGGTGGTGGCCGGGGTAAAGGAGCGGGGTTTCGTGATCGGCGGAGGATACGGCAAGATCAGGGATACGACATTTCGCATTGGTCACATGGGAGACCACACGGTTGCTGGGCAGGAAGCAGTGCTCGAGGTCCTCGGGGAGGTCCTTGCCTCATGAATCTCGAGAAGGGTGGCAGTGGCAGCAGGTTCACTGTTGTGGTGGCCGACCGAGTGTCCGAGTCGGGGCTTCGGCCCCTGCTCGACGACCCCCGTTTCGAGGTGGTTTCGGTAGCGGACGAAGTGGCGCTCGAGGCTGCGTTACCGACTGCAGATGCACTGATCGTGCGGAGCGCGACGGAGGTGAGTCGGGAACTGCTTGCGATGGCGCCGATGATCCGGGTGATCGGGCGCGCTGGGGTAGGGGTCGACAACATCGACCAGGAGGCTGCGACGGAGAAGGGCGCTGCCGTCCTCAACGCCCCGGCCGGCAATACTGTATCAGCTGCCGAGTTGACCATGGCGCTCATCATGTCCACGGTGCGCAAGGTGGTGGCGGCGGATCGATCGGTGCGGACCGGCGAATGGAAGCGAGCTGGGTTCGGAGGTGTGGAGCTGCGAGGCCGCACGCTTGGCCTGGTCGGAGCGGGCCGCATCGGGGGCGAGGTGGCCCGGCGTGCGCGTGCGTTCGGAATGAGGGTGGTTGCACATGATCCGTATCTGACCGAGGAACGGGCAAGAGATCTCGAGGTCGAGCGGATCGAACTGGATGAGCTGATGAGGCGCGCGGATGTGGTGTCCCTGCACGTGCCGCTCACCGACCAGACCAAGACGATGTTCGGCGAAGAGCGGCTGCGTCGCCTCAAGAAGGGGGCGTTTTTGGTGAACGTGGCGCGCGGTGGCGTGGTTGACGAACTCGCGTTGGCCAAGGTGCTTGGCGATGGACACCTTGCGGGCGCGGCGCTCGACGTATTCGAGGATGAGCCGCTTGCCAAAGAAAGTGTTTTGAGGGGGGCACCCAACCTGGTGCTCACTCCCCACCTTGGCGCCGCGACGACAGAAGCTCAGGAACTGGTGGCCGAGGAGATCGCTGAGGCAGTGCGGGGGGCCCTTGCGGAGGGCGATCTGTCGCGCGCCTTGAATGCCCCCGCGATTGGTGGCGAGACGTTCAAGAAACTGCTCCCCCTGCTAGAGCTCGGCCAGAAACTCGGGCGGCTCGCCTCGGCGCTCGCGCAGGGAGGGATCAAGGGGATCGAGGTGCGCTACGCGGGGGAGGCCACAGAGCTGCCTAGGCCACTTGCCTCCTACGTCCTGATGGGTTTGCTCGGAGTGATCCTCGGGGACGACCAGGTCAATTTCGTCAACGCACCTCACCTGGCGGCAACCCGTCGAATCAGTGTCTCCAGCCAACAGCGCGCGCGTCGCACCGACTACACAGAGTTCATCGAGGTGAAGGTGTTTGGGGAAGGAGGTGAAACCCGGGTGGCCGGGGTGATTCTCGGAGAGCAGTATCCCCGCGTCGTGCGCGTCGGGGATTATCACGTTGACGTCGTGCCGCAGGGAAGCCTTCTGGTGTTTAAGAACCGCGACGTGCCCGGCGTGATCGGCAAGGTCGGCACCTTGTTGGGCGACCTGGGCCTCAACATCGCCGAGTACCACCAGGCTCGCTTGGCCGTGGGGGGGGACGCGCTGGCTGCTGTGGCGATGGACGGCGTTGTGACGCCTACAGTGCTAGCGAAGCTCCGCGAGCTCCCTGACATCACCGACGCGCGGGTGGTGCAGCTGGGCTGAGCTACCAGTGAAGAGCTTTAACCGCCTTCATACGTGTAGACCAGATGTGCCTCGTCCAGGCGTCGGAATACGCGGCTATGCCCGCTCTCTCAAAGGATTCCCTGCACCCGCTTGCTCGTCGTGAGCAAGCACGGGACTTGACCGAAAGTGTGTGGTGAGAGGATCCAGCTACTCGACGAGTAGTCCGGACGAGTGGTCGTGCACGTAGAGCGTGTACTCGCCCTCGAACTCGATATGGATCGGCTGGTCCCCACTCCCCTCCCGCTCGATCACCTGCGTGCACTGGACCCGTGCCACTGTCCCAACCGGCCACGCCAAATGCGGCACGATCGAGTCACTGCCTGTGGCCTGGGCCGCAGCCGGCGCTGCTTAGGGGGTTCCCGCGAGCGTGGCAAGGACCGTCACCACGCGCCGTGGGGTCACGGGCGCGCCGTGTCCAGCAGCAGGAGACCCATGAGGAGGGGCTGGTAGAGGAGAGAAAAAAGGAACACGCGCCGCGCGCGTGCCTGGTTCATGTCCGCGGCTGCTGCGCCTGTCAGCCCTAGCATGGTGAACCCTAACACTGCTGCGCCCGCCAGGTAGATGGCTCCAGAGAGCCCGAGCAGAGTAGGGAACCCCGAGAGCAGCAGCAGCGAGACGCTGTGATAGACCATGTGACGCCCGATGCGGCCACCGCTTGGATCGGTCGGCGGTGTCAGGAAGAATCCCACCCGCGCGTAGTCCTCCTTCAGCAGCCAGGCGAGCGCCAGCACGTGCGGGAGCTGCCAGAGGAAAGCGATGCCGAACAGAACGATTCCCCCCAGTTCGATGCGGCCGGTTACGGCAGTCCAACCGATCAGCGCCGGTATCGCCCCCGGTATCGCTCCCACCAATGTCGCCATGTAGGAGCGTGATTTGAGCGGTGTGTACACCAGCAGATACCCGGCCGCGGAAAGCGCGGCCATCAAAGAGGGGATCCAGCTGACCGTTCCGGCCAGATAGCCGACGCCCAACGCCAACAGCAGCGCGCCGAATCCCAGCGCCTCACGTGGCTTCATTCGGCCCGATGGGAGAGGCCGGGCGCGGGTGCGGTCCATGCGCGCGTCGACGTCCCTTTCCGCGTACTGGTTCAGGGCGAGCGCTCCAGCCGTCGCCAGCGCGGTACCCAGCATCGTATTCAGCAGCCGGAACAGGTCGGGCTGGCCCTGCGATGCTACGAAGAAACTCACCCCCGCCAGGATCGTGACGAAAGCGGCGATGCCCGGTTTGGTCAGCTCGTAGTACGAGGTGGCGCGGTTGGCGAGGGTTCGCCGGGGCTGGGCTTCGGTGACCACCACCGCTCCTTCGATCCGTCCCACCTATCCAAGCGCGTCGAGCCCGTCACGCATCGAGACGGCCAGACCGGTGAAGGCGGGAGTGTCGAAGAGCGTGAAAGCCGAGGCTTCAGTGACCCGGAGTGCCATCAGTAAGTCCAGGAAGCGGCCGGGGTGGTCCGACTCGAATGCGACCACAAATTCTTGGTCGTCCAAGCCGTAGCTGTAGCTTGTGTTGAGCTTCACGTCAGGCCACGCATGACCCACACGAATGTGTTCGTCCATCATCCGCTGGCGGTCATCGTGGGATAATTCGTACCAGGCGCGGGTCTTGGCCATCGGGTATACGAACAGATACTTGGATCCTTGGGGGTTTATCGCGATGCGGGCACTATCGAGGGCATCGCCACCGCCGTACTTGGAGATGTACTCGGCCTCGTAGCGATTCACGTAGATGGACCGCTTGGTCATCGCGAAGTAGGAGTGTGGCAGCGAGAGCCATCCCCCCAATGCTGTCCCGTTCAGTGCCGCTGCAAAAGAGTGCAATTGGTCGAGCGAGCGGCTGGCTTGCCAGAGCAGAAAATCGGCGTCACCACGGGTTCCCACCAGGGAGTAGGCGTAGATCATCATGCTCCGCCCCCATTCCCCCACGAGTGCCTCGAACTCGTCCTTGTGTTTATGGCGTTCCACGTGAGGTAGTCGGCGCCAAGCGGGGTCCAGTTTGAGCACGGTGAAGCGCACGAACTCGCGCTCTTTCATCTTGTCCTGCTCCCGCTGGATACGGGTCCAAGCGTCCTCTTCCATCTCCGGTCGCTTGGGCAGGGTCGGACGGAGGCCCCGGGGCACGTTCTTAGGCGCTGCGTTGTCGCTCATGGCAAGATTAGGTGAAGGGTGGGCTTTTGAACCCAACAGTTTCGCCGGAATGCGTCGGCACCGGCAAGGCGGGTGGGATCCGTGGCCCTCCTATGCGGTAGATTCAGGCCATGGCACCCGTGGTGGATTCGACCCCGACCCAGCTCGATATCAGCGAGGCCGCTCAGCTCGTTCGTGCCGGGCAGCTCTCCCCGGTGGAGCTCACGAAAGCGTGCCTCGAGCGGATCGAGCGCGTGGACCCGGCACTCAACACCTTCATCACGGTGACGGCCGACGCGGCACTGGCGGAGGCGCGTGTGGCTGAGTCGGAGTTGGCCCAGGGTCGGTGGCGCGGGCCCCTTCATGGTATCCCGATTGCGTTCAAGGATTTGGTCGATACCGAAGGGGTTCGTACCACGGCGGCGAGCGGGTTGTTTGCCGACCGGGTTCCTGCCCGAGACGCGGAGGTCGTTTGCCGCCTGCAGGAGGCTGGCGCGGTCTGTCTGGGCAAGCTCAACATGCACGAATTGGCCTACGGTGCTAGCTCCCTGGTAAGTCGCTTCGGTCCGGTCTCCAATCCGTGGGGCGGCGGATACACTTCGGGTGGCTCCTCGTCCGGCCCGGCGGTGGCGGTGGCGGCGCAGTTGTGCTACGGGGCCGTCGGCTCTGACACGGGCGGTTCCATCCGGCAGCCTGCGGCGTTCTGCAACGTCGTCGGGCTCAAGCCGACCTACGGCCGGGTCAGCTTGCGGGGGGTGATTCCACTGTCCTCAACTAACGACCACCTAGGACCCATGACGCGTTCCGCGCTGGACGCTGCGCTTATGCTTCAGGCGATGGCTGGATACGATCCGGAGGATGTTACCAGCATCGACCTGGGCGTTCCCGATTACGCGGCTGCTTTGACCGGGACGGCGGCTGTACGGCTTGGCCTACCCCGGGCGCACTTCTTCGAAGGACTGCACACGGATGTCGAGGCGGCGCTGGACGCCGCACTCGCGGTGCTTGCGGAGATCACCTCGATCCAGACCGAGGTTCAGATTCCGGTCCACGAGGACACCATTGTCTTCAGGGCCGAGATCTTTGCATACCACCGCGAGAACGCGCGCCGATCCCCCGAACTCTACCAGCCCGATACGCTTGAGCGGATCCAGAACGGCGCCGACGTCGATGCGCCTACCCACATGGAAGCGCGGCGGCGGATCGATGAGCTGCGTCGCCGAGCAGGCGAGATCTTTCACAAGGTGGATCTGCTGGTAACACCCACCACGGTCGTGCCACCGTTCGAGACATCCGTGGAGCAGACCCACGAGGAGCTGCGCGCGTTGGAACTCGTCACGCTCCGAAACACCCGTCCCTTCAACGCACTCGGCCTTCCCTCCCTGTCTGTGCCGTGTGGCTTCACAGGTGGTGGATTGCCGATTGGATTGCAGATTACGGGGCCGCCCGGCGGGGAGGCTGGAGTGCTAGCCTTGGGGCACGCGTACCAGCAGTGTACCGATTGGCATAGACGGCGGCCGGTGGGGGTCGCGACCGAGGGTTGAGAAACGCGCTGTAATTGCTTGTGCTCGACGGCCGACGGCCAGCCTCACCGTGCCTGTTTGGTAACCTTCAGACCAACTTGCGCGATCTCTTCCCTAGAGGGGCGAAGACTTTCGACTGACTAGCTGATTCTCTCCAGAAGGCCTCTGTGCGAGGCTCATCTGGTCGCGTTGACATGCCCTACCGCCGCCGGTAGGTTGCCGCCGGCTTCCCCCCAAAGAGCGGTTCCAACTACTAGAATCAGGCGACATGGCTAATGGCCGGGAGTCGCTTCCCCAGGACGCCTAGAGACTCATGACTGTAACTCGACCAATAGAGGAAGGTCTGCGCACGGCCTGCGCCCCGAAGTCCTCTCCGAGAAGCGCCGACTATGCGGCGGGACAATGCGCACCGTAAACCACGACGTCCTCCTGATCGGGGGTGGTGGGGCGGGGCTCCGGGCGGCCATAGCGGTGGCCGAGGCCAATCCCGAGCTTAGCGTGGCGGTGGCCTCCAAGGTCTATCCGATGCGGAGTCACACGGTGTCGGCGGAAGGTGGGGCGGCGGCTGTGATCCGCCCCGAGGACAGCCTCGACGCGCACGCGTACGACACCATCAGTGGTGGAGACTGGCTGTGCGACCAGGACGCCGTCGAGTTGTTCGTAAGGGAGGCCACCGAGGAGATGCTTCGCTTGGAGCACTGGGGTTGCCCGTGGAGCCGGAAACCCGACGGGACCGTCGCCACCCGGCCTTTCGGGGGGATGAAGACCGAGCGCACGTGGTTCGCCGCAGACAAGACCGGCTTCCACATGTTGCACGCGCTCTTCCAAACGACCCTCAAGTATCCACCTATCTCGCGCTACGACGAGTGGTTCGTGACCAAGCTGCTCGTCGAGGATGGGCGTTGCGAGGGGGCCGTAGCCGTGGAGCTGGCGACCGGCGAAGTCCACGCGATTCTCGCCCGGTCCGTGATCATGTGCGCTGGCGGCGGCGGCAAGATCTATCCATTCACCACCAACGCCAACATCAAGACCGGCGACGGTATGGCGCTTGCCTACCGGGCTGGGGCACCCCTAAAGGACATGGAGTTCGTCCAGTACCACCCCACCGGTCTCCCCTTCACGGGTATTTTGATCACCGAGGCGGCACGCGCGGAGGGAGGGTGGTTGGTCAACAAGGAAGGGTACCGTTACCTACAGGATTACAATTTAGGCACGCCCGAACCCCGTCCTGTGTTGCGCTCTATGGAGCTGGGACCGCGCGACCGACTCTCACAAGCCTTCGTCGGGGAGTTGAAGAAGGGGCGCACCGCAGAGACCCGCCACGGTCATGTGGTCCATCTTGATGTTCGGCACTTGGGCCAGCGCACCATCGACGAGAAGATTCCGTTTGTGCGAGAACTCTGTATGAAATACGAGAAGATCGACCCGGTAAAAGAAATGATTCCGGTGCGGCCCGTCGTGCACTACATGATGGGAGGGATCCACACGGACCTCGACGGCGCCACCCCAATCGCTGGGCTCTTCGCCGCCGGCGAGGTTGCCTGCGTGAGCATCAACGGAGCCAACCGTCTGGGCTCGAACTCGCTCACCGAGCTGCTGGTGTTCGGCGCCCGGGCCGGTGCGGCGGCCGCACGTCACGCTGCCGACGCACCGGCGCCGTCCCAATCGGTGCTGGCCCAGGGGCTGGAAGAGGAGGCCCGGCTCCAGGAGCGGTTCCTGGATAATAGGGGTGGTCGGGAGCGGATGGCCAACCTGCGGAAGGAGTTGCAGGATACGATGGAAACTAGTGCCGGTCTCTACCGGGATGAGCCCACCCTTAAGGCTGGCACAGAAAAGGTGCAGGAACTCAAAGAGCGATTCCACGATGTGGCTCTGGAGGATCCGAGTCTCACGTTCAACACTGAACTTCAAACTGCGCTTGAACTCGAGAACCTACTCGATGTTGCTGAGTCTGTGCTCCACTCGGCGCTCGCACGCCGCGAGTCGCGCGGGGCGCACCAGCGCACCGACTTCCCGGAGCGGGACGACCGCGAGCAACCCGCCCACTCGCTGGCCTATGCAACGACAGGAGCGCCCCGGATCGACTACCTGCCGGTGACGATCACCCGGTGGCCGCCTGCCGAGCGGGTTTACGGCGAGCCACTGTCCCCTACCTCCGATCCCGTCGGCGGGTCGGCACCGCCGGAAGATGGAGGGAACCAAGAGTGAAATCAGTTGCCGTTGAGGTCCTGCGCTATCGCCCGGAGACGGAGGCGGAGCCCTCCTTCGATGTGTTCGATGTCCCGTACGAGGACAACTGGATGATCCTGGACGCCATCAACCACATCAAGGACCAGGTGGATGGGACCCTCTCGTACCGCTGGGCGTGCCGGATGGGGGTGTGTGGGAGTTGCGGGATGATGGTGAACGGGAAACCCGTGCTCACGTGTGCGACGTACGTCGAGGACGTGCTTCCTGGACCGGTTCGGGTGGAGCCTCTCCGGGGATTCCCTGTCGTACGGGACCTGGTGACGGACATCCAGGACTTCATGGTGAAGCTCCAGCGCGTGAAACCCTGGATCATCCGCGAAGAAGAGAAGCCGCTGGCGGAGGGCGAGTACCTCCAGACACCTGAGGAGCTGGAGGACTACAAACAGTACAGTATGTGCATCAATTGCATGCTCTGCTACGCGGCCTGCCCGATCTACGAGCTAGACCCCGAATTCATCGGACCTGCCGCCATTGCCCTGGCCCAGCGCTATAACCTGGACTCCCGGGACCAGGGCCGGGAGGAACGGATGGACGTCCTATCCCAGCACGACGGCATGTGGGGGTGCACGTTCGTGGGGGATTGTTCTGTCGTGTGCCCTAAAAAGGTGGATCCGGCCGGCGCTATTCAGCGCTATAAGCTCGATGCCACAGTGGACTGGTTCCAATCGGTGCTGATGCCATGGCGAAAGCGCTGAACGCCGGCTACAAGCGCCACTACCCAAAGTGGCACCGGGAGCGGGTGCCCATCTTCTGGTGGCTGCGGAGTGCCTCGTACGTCAAGTTTATGTTTCGAGAACTTACTAGCCTGTTCGTGGCCTACGCCGCGGGTCTACTTCTGGTGCAGGCCTGGGTGCTGGGGCAGGGAGCTGCGGCTCACGCCCGCTTGTTGAACTGGCTTTCCCACCCGGCGGTGGTGACCTGGCACGTCATCCTGCTCGCGACCTTGCTTTTCCACACCGTGACCTGGCTGAACCTTACACCCCAGGCGCTGGTGCTCCGGCTGGGCCGGTGGCGGGTGCCGAAGACCGTCGTATGGGCGGGCCACTATGCTGCCTGGCTCGTGCTATCGCTGGTCATCGTCTGTCTCTTTGTGGGGGTGGCTTGATGGTCCGGCGGTCTCGGGAGCCCGTGCTGTGGGCAATGTTCAGCGGCGGAGGGATGATAGCCGCCCTCCTGCTGCCTGCTACGGTAGCCGTGCTCTGGATTGCCGCGCCGCTCGGTTGGGTGGAGGCTCCGTCGTACGAGGGGCTAAGGCTGCTCTTCCTGCACCCCATCGGGCGTCTTTCCCTCTTCGCTGTGGCCACCCTGTCGTTTTTCCACTGGGCCCACCGGTTCCGTTACACAGTGTACGACGGGCTGCAGCTCTACCATCTGAGCCAGCTCATCGCGATCCTCACCTACAGCATCGCCGTAGCCCTTACGGTGATTGCTGGATTTGTGCTCGTCACGACGGGCTGACGGAGGTCGGGGGGCGGGGCGGTTGGGGAACGTAGGTGAGGATGCGGTTACGCTAGCAACTCCCGTACGCGCGTCCACACCTCGTCGAACATCTCTTCGGTCAGTCTGCCAGTGAAGGTGTTCTGTTGGCTGGGGTGGTAGGAAGCGAGCAGTGTCACCGGAGTACCTCCGAGGGCTAGCGGGCGATGGGCCTTTCCCGTTGCGCCGTGCACGAATCGGGGGCGCGGCTTGGGCAGGGTCCAGCCTAGTCCTGCGAGCACTCGGAGCAAGTGGGTCCAGGCGAAGCCACCGAGTGCGACGATCACGCTTACGCGTGGGGTGAGGCCTAGCTCTGCTTCCAGATAAGGCTGGCAGTTCGCCCGCTCCATCGTGAGTGGCTGATTGCCGGGAGGGGCGCAGCGGATCGCAGCGGTGATCAAGCAATCGCTCAGCACGAGCCCGTCGCCCTTGGAAACCGAGTGAGGCTGGCTGGCGAAGCCAGCCCGGTGGAGAGCGCGGTAAAGCCAATTCCCAGAACGGTCTCCGGTGAACATCCGGCCTGTGCGGTTTGCTCCGTGGGCGGCGGGAGCGAGGCCCACGATCAGCATGCGGGCTTGGGGATCGCCGAAAGCAGGGAGGGGTCGTCCCCAGTACTCTTGGTCCACGTAGGAGGCGCGGCGGGTGCTTGCTACCTCCTCACGCCAAGCAACCAGGCGAGGGCACCTACGGCAGGCTACGACTGCGTCATTTAGGGTATCAAGCGAGGAATAGCCAAGCCCTCCGGGGCGTACCTCGGTCATGAGTTATCGATGTGTCGATGCACTGCTTCCAGCCTCTCTGAGGTGGGAACTCGGACCTTGCCTCGCCCGGCTCCCCGTGGCACCATGGAGGACCCCGCCCGGTCGGTCGGCGGCTCGCCACGACCGTGTGTTATTCTACGCAATGCGTCCGTCGTTGCTGCGGCGGTTTCCCCAGCGAGGCCCTTCACCATTGTTTGTACCTGCTCTCCGGGCCGGGTGATCCCACCGTGATCGTGGTGGTCGGGGGGGGGATCTCGGGGTTAGCCCTCGGTCGTGAGCTAGCCGCCTGCGGTGCTGACTTCGTCATTCTTGAGGCGCGTGCGCGCGTGGGAGGAGTGATCCGGAGTGACCAGGTCGATGGTCACTTGCTGGACTGGGGTCCCCAGCGGACTAGGCTGACGCGGGGGATGGCGGAGTTGATCGAGCAACTGGGGCTCAGTGCCCAACTCGTGGTCGCGCCTTCCGACCGCGACCTCTTCGTGTACTGGGGGGGTCGCCTGCGGCGGGTCCCCTTCACCATCGGTGACTTTCTGACTTCGGACATCGTGAGTGCGGCCGCCAAGGTTCGGCTCGCGTTAGAACCATTCACTGGGGGTCCCGATCCGGAGGAGAGTGTCGCTCGCTATTTTACCCGCAAGGCCGGACGAGAAGTGTACGAGAATCTGGTGGGTCCGCTTTACGGCGGACTCTATGGCTCGGACCCTGCCGACATGGTGGTGGGTCGCTCACTCCATCACGTGCTCCGAGAGTTTGGTGTGGGACGGAGCCTGGTTACGAAGCTTCTCCGGGCGGGCGGGCGTATCACGGCGCCACCTGCTTGTTCGTTCGCGGATGGCATGGAGGCGCTGCCAGCCGCGATCGCGGCGTCACTAGGAACGCGGGTGAGGACGGGGGCGGCAGTGCGTGCGCTGATACGGCGAGGGCCGGGGTGGTCGGTGGAGACTGCCACGGGGACGCTCGAAGCGTCCGCGGTGGTGCTCACTGTACCCGCCCCCGCCGCCGCTCATCTTCTAAAGCCCCTTTCGCAAGATGTCTTCCAGCGCCTCACGCGCCTGCGCTACAATCCTCTCGGTGTCGTCCATCTGCACGCGGAGACGGAGCTGTCAGGTATGGGCTTTCAGGTGTCTCTTACGGAGCCACTAGCTCTTCGCGGCGTCACGTTCAACGATAGCCTCTTCGGTCGCACCCACGTTTATACGGCCTACCTCGGCGGGGGCGTACGTCCTGACGTAGTGGCACAGGACGACGATGTGCTTGCGCGCCTCGCAGTCGAGGAGTTCCGGGTGTGCACGGGCTACCACAGCCGGCCCCTAGCGATAGCGCGTGAGGAGATGCCGGCGTGGGATCGCTCTTGGGCCGCACTCGACGGGCTACGCCTGCCCCCGGGCCTGCACGTGACGGCTAACTGGGAGAGCCGCCCGGGCATCCCGGGGCGGCTGGCGCGGGCTCGTGCCTTGGCGGGTACGCTGATGGGTTGAGTCGGTAATGACCCTTAATCTACCGTCGCACGCATGAGCAGACCGCTGAATTTTTTCGGTATGAGGCTCGGGGCATATCTCGTGTGGTACCTTGGGGTGGCAGTTGGATTGCACGCTGTTGTTTTTGATTCGGCACCGTAGCGGGTAGAAGAGACCTGATGGATGCCCAAGAAGTCCGCTTCGTCGCCACTCCAGCGCAGGGTGAAGTGAGAGCGCTGTTGATTCGTCCTGTCGGTGCTTGTGCTCTGTTGGTAATGGCGCACGGGGCCGGGGCTGGGATGGAACACGCGTTCATGGATCAGACCGCGGAAGGACTGGCGACCCATGGGGTGGCGACGCTGCGATATCAATTCCCGTACGCTGGGGCGGGAAGCCGCTGGCCGGACCCGCCTGCAGTGCTCGAGGCTACAGTCCGATCCGCCGTCGCTGCGGGGGCCGTGGCCGCACCCGACCTCCCGTTATTTGCAGGTGGGAAGTCTATGGGCGGCCGCATGACGTCGCGCGCAGCGGCGGCTGACGCGGGCTTGAGTGCACTCGGGATCGTGCTTGTAGGTTTCCCGCTGCACGGTGCGGGTCGACCTCCAGGAAGGGAGCGGGCGGCGCACCTCACGAAGGTGACGATGCCGATGCTATTCCTCCAGGGCACGCGAGACCCGTTGGCTGACCTTGAGCTCATGCGTGGCGTGTGCAGAGACCTACCACAGGCGGCGCTTCATGTGGTACAAGACGCTGACCATGGTTTCCACGTCCCCAAGCGATACGGCCGCACCGACGCGATGGTGATGGAGGAATTGACGGGCGTGATCGCCCGTTGGATCGAAGAACTTGTTGATCGCTGAAGATCTGGGAGTCGACACGGCGTTCCGCCTCCCTGTGTTTCTCCCTTGGCGATCGACCTTGCCTCAGTCGTCGGTCACCCAGGCCGCGACGACCAGGTCATCTTCTTCTTGTCGGCTGCGCTCTGCCATGAGGAAATCGTAATATCCGCACCGAGGGGTGCCGGGGTAGGAGCGGCAGGCGTGGGGCCGGTGCTGGTATACTGTGCACCGGCGTGTTTCTGGGTGGAGGAACCGGCAGGCGGTCTGGAAGATTGCGTCTTCACGATGGCGCATCACCCGGCCTTTGCCATCTTCTGCTGACTTGGTGAAACGAGTGCGGGCCACATCCTCGTCCAGCCCAAAGCGACGAGCGAGCCTGCGGATGTCCGCGCTCGATACAGGGATCTGGTGGTATGTGCAGCAATAGCCGGGGCAGTTGGCGCAGTTGTAGAACACGGGAAGCTTGGTACCCAAGGATCATCTCCTTCAGGGATGCGACGAGCGAGCGGTACTCGTCGTGTACATTAGGTTAATCCCGGTCGGGTCGAGCGGAAAGCGCCGGCTGGCCCAGGTGTTTCTGATCGACTGAAGTTACCACGCCGTTTCTGGAGGTGAACGATGACTTTTAGGAGCGAAGAGGCGACCCTGGGTGGAGGTTGCTTCTGGTGCTTAGAGGCGGTCTTCCAGGAACTTATCGGGGTGGCATCGGTTGTTTCCGGCTATGCGGGGGGGGCTACATCCGATCCCACGTACGAGCAGGTGTGCAGCGGAAGGACCGGTCACGCCGAAGTGGTGCAGGTGTGCTTCGACCCAGATGTTTTGGACTACAAGGACCTGCTCCGCGTGTTCTTCACCATTCACGATCCGACCACCAGGGATCGTCAGGGAGCCGATTCCGGCAGCCAGTACCGTTCGGTCATCCTGCACCATTCGGAGGCGCAGCGAGTGGCTGCCGAGGCGGTTATGCGAGAGGTGGTGGCGGAGGGTCACTATTCAGACCCCCTGGTCACCGAGATCGAGTCCTTCTCGGAGTTCTGGTCCGCGGAGTCGTATCACGCCGACTACTACCGGAACAACCGTGCTCAGCCGTATTGCCGGGTTGTGATAGATCCCAAGATGGAAAAATTACGTAAACGGTTCCGCGACCGCCTCTTTACCGGGGCATGAAGCTACCGGTTCCTCAGGTCTGGTTCTTGGGGGGGTTGGTGGCGATGGAGGCCTTCACGTGAGTGTGCTTGGTCTGCGATGGTTTACATTGTCTTGGGCACTCGTGTGGGCGGGAGTAGCGTTTCACAGCAGGGCAACCAGTGCGTTCCGCCGTGCGGGCACGACTACCTATCTGGAAAATCGGCCCACCGTGCTCGCTGCGTCGGTCCCTATAGGTGGGATCGCAATCCGATGTATTTAGAAGAGGTTCCCATGCTGGTACGAGTTGTTCTTCTGTTGGGTTGATCGTGTCGCTTTCCAGATTCTTTCCCTACTGCACGATAGCTGGGTATTGGGTCGGATCGGTCGGAAGGCGTGCTCCGGTGATGAGTGAGGTCCATACCGGGGGACCGTCCGTCGCTGGATCTAGAGGGTTGGGGGTTGAACTCCGCTGCGCTGTGCCTATCATCGGGGATTCGGAAATAGACGATCTTGAAACCTTTCGGCTCCAGACGCATGCCTAAGCCTTCCGGGTCCCTGGTTGTTGCCTGGCGAGGAGGGGATCCCCCATGTCGGTGAAGAGTGCGGCAAGTGTCAGGGCGGATGTGGTTGGGGCGGGCAAAAGCACCAAGAGGCAGGTGCTGATCGGGCCGGATGAGGGCCCGAACTTTGCCTTGCGGCGCTTTATCATGGAGCCCGGCGGGGGCATGCCGCCCCACACCAACACCGTCGAGCACGAGCAGTACATACTTCGCGGTCGAGCCAGGATCGGTGTCGGTGACCACGTGGTCGAGGTTTCCAGGGATGACGTTGTCTTTATTCCCGCAGGTACTCCGCACTGGTACAAAGTACTCGGGGAGGCACCCTTCGAGTTTCTCTGCGTGGTGCCGAACGGGCCTGATCGCATCGAGGTGCTCGAAGACTCCAGCGCTGACCCTGGTTGCTAGCCTCCCTTCGATTAGAGAGCTACATCTAGCCCAGTGAGATACAGCTCGGTTCCCATGGAGACCCCACGGGTGGATCCTCTTTGGCCCGGTCGGATAAATCTCGTCGCCCACCGGCCGCGCAAGCCCCCCCTTGCTAGGTGCCGGATGGTGTTTATCCTCGTGTACCGCCCGCTACGGATCGTGGCCTCATTTCGGGTGGTTTCAGCCCGAGGTGGCCTTGTCCCCAGTGGGTTAGGGAAGGTTGCCCCGCCATTGCGTATGCGCCCAGCATCAAAGCGCTCCGGAGCCGGCCCAGCATGAAGCCGACCGACACTTCGGATCCCCAGTACTATCACCGGGTCGTGGACTGTCAGTGGGCCTGTCCCGCCCACACCAATGTTCCAGAGTACATAAGGCTGATTGCGCAGGGCAAATACGCTGAGTCCTACATGCTCAACCGTGAGTCCAACGTCTTCCCGGGTATCCTGGGCCGCACGTGCGACCGTCCTTGTGAGCCTGCGTGTAGGCGTACCAGGATAGACGGTAAGCCTGTCGCAATCTGCCGCCTGAAGCGTGTAGCGTCGGACCACAAAGGTGACATTACAGGCCTCCTCCCCACGGCTTCGGAAGAGAAGAACGGAAAGCGAGTCGGGTTGATTGGGTGCGGGCCGGCTTCGCTCACCGTCGCGAATGATCTTCTGCCGCTAGGCTATGAATGCACGATCTTCGAGAAGCATGGGGAGACCGGTGGGCTCATGCGAACGAATATTCCCAAGTTTCGGCTCCCGCCCCACGTTCTCGACGAAGAGGTGGACGCGATCCTCGACATTGGGGTGGACCTCAGACTCAACCACGAGGTCACGTCGATGAACGCCTTTCTCGAAGAACACGGCTTCGACGCGGTCTTCATCGGCAGCGGAGCCCCCAAGGGCAAGGACCTGGATATTCCGGGCCGGCAGGAAGCCGCCCCCTGGATCGAGATAGGCATAACCTGGCTGGAATCGGTGGCTTTCGGACACGTCACCGAGATCGAGGAAAATGTGCTGATCATCGGGGTCGGCAACACCGCGATGGACTGCTGCCGGACCGCGCGTAGGCTCGGTGCCGTAGGAGTTCAGGTGATGGGTCGTAAGGGCCGGAAGCATTTTAAGGCGTCTCCCTGGGAACTCGAGGACGCCGAGGAAGAGTTGATCGAAATTGTCGAGAACCATGCTCCCAAGGACTTCGTCCTCGAAGACGGCAAGCTCAAGGGCATGACGTTCGAGATCAGCGATTGGGTGCCCGACGACAATGGCAGCCTCAAGCAGAAGGTGACGGGCGAGGTCTTCCTCCCCGCCGAACGCGTCATTCTGGCGATCGGCCAGGATGCGGCCTTTCCTTGGATCGAGCGCGATATCGGCATCGAGTTCGATAAGTGGGATATGCCGGTTGTGGACAAGACCACCTACATGACCACGCGTCCGGGCGTCTTCTCGGGTGGCGACGCAGCGTGGGGTCCCGAGAACATCATCTGGGCTGTTGAGCACGGGCACCAGGCTGCAATCTCGATCCACCAGTACTGTCGGGGCCTGCCTGTCACCGATCGACCCGCTATCGGCATGAATCTGGTGAGCCAAAAGATGGGGATTGCACAGTGGAGTTACTCGAACGACTATGACCAGGCCCTGCGCACCCAGATGCGTCACGTTGACCTAACTACCCGCTTCAAAGGGCTAGACGTCGAGGTCGAACTCGGCTTCAACGCAGAGGAGACCGTGCGCGAATTGGAGCGCTGTCTCAACTGCGACATGGAGACCCACTTTACCGACCATTTGTGCATTGAGTGCGACGCGTGCATCGACGTGTGTCCTGTGCAGTGCCTTCTTATCAGCCCGGATGCCGAAGAGGCCGAGCTGCGTGTGCGTGTGCCCGCGCCCGCTACAAACATCGATCAACCACTGTTTGCATCGGGTGATCTGCCTCACACCAAGAGGATCATGGTCAAGGACGAGGACATCTGTATCCACTGCGGCTTGTGCGCTGAGCGCTGTCCGACTGCGGCATGGGACATGCGCAAGTTTGATCTCCTGCAACCGTACGCAGGGCGCCCGGTGACGGTCAGCGGAGAGTTGGCGCAGGTATGACCGGAACAGATGAGGGGGGTGACCTCCCCACAGAGTCACGGGTGAACGACTTCGCCTTTAGGGTGGCGACGGTCAACGGGACCGGCTCGGCGAGCGCCAATGGGCTCATCCTCAAAGCCATTCACAGGATGGGAGTTCCGGTGTCAGGCAAGAACGTTTTCCCGTCCAACATCCAGGGCCTTCCTACCTGGTACGAGTTACGGGTGAACCGGAAGGGTCACCTGGCTCGCACCCCGAAGTTCGATCTTATAGTAGCAATGAATCCCTCCACGTACGCTGTGGATGTGGCCGAAGTACAGCCCGGCGGATGGATCCTCTATGACGATTCGTGGCCGCTCAGCAAAACGCTCATCCGTTCCGATGTGACGTATCTCAGCGTTCCGTTTGCACGTCTATGTGTGGATAAATTTGCTGGATCGCGAGAACGCGTCCTGATGAAGAACATCGCGTATGCTGGAGCTCTCGGGGCGTTGATTGGGCTGGACATGGATATCGTACGGGGTCTTCTGGAGGAGACTTTCTCCCGCAAGAAAGCACTACTCGAGTCGAATTATGTCGCGGTCAAGATGGGATACGATTATGCGCGTACTCATTTAGACTGCCCACTACCGATCCAACTCGATAAGATGGAACCAGATAGCCGGCATATCCTAATGGACGGAAATACATCCATTGCGCTAGGGTGCATCTATGCTGGTGCGACTGTAGGGGCGTGGTATCCGATAACGCCTGCGACGTCAGTCATGGACAACTTCACTATGCTGTGCAAGCGCTTCCGAACCGATCCTGACGGTTCTAAGCGTTTTGCCATTTTGCAGGCCGAGGACGAGCTGGCTGCCGCTGGAATAGTGGTAGGGGCCGGTTGGATGGGCGCGCGCGCGTTCACATCTACAGCAGGCCCTGGGATTGATCTGATGTGCGAGTTCATCGGGCTGGCTTACTATGCCGAGGTACCGTGCGTCTTTTTCGACATCCAACGCACAGGACCGTCGACCGGCATGCCCACTCGCACCCAACAGGCTGACTTGCTCTCTGTTGCGTATGCGTCGCATGGAGACACCAAACACATCGCGCTCTTCCCGGCCGACCCGGAGGAATGTTTCCGCCTCACGGTCGAGGCTTTCGACTTGGCGGAGCGTTTCCAGACGCCGGTTTTCGTTGTCAGCGACTTAGATATTGGAATGAACGACTGGCGCATTCCTCGCATGACCTGGGACGACGACTACTTCTGGGACCGGGGCAAGGTGCTGGATGAGGCTGAGTTGGCTGAGCTCGATAGTTTCTCACGCTACCTAGATGTCGACGGCGACGGGATCGCAGCGCGTACCCTGCCAGGTGTGAGTGCCAAAGGAGCTTATTTCTTGCGTGGTTCAGGGCATGACAAGCACGGGGAATACGCTGAGAGTGAGGACGGCTATCAAGAAGTTGTAGACCGCCTGGTGCGCAAATTGGAGACTGCAAAGTCAGCGCTCCCTGATCCCGTGATCGAACGCAGGGAGGGTGCTTCCGCCCTACTCGTGTGCTTGGGGAGTTCCGATGGCGCTTGCCGCGAGGCGATCGACCTGCTCGGTTCCCGCGGCCTGGTGTTGGATCTACTCCGTGTGCGGGCGTTTCCGTTTTCTAGGGACGTTGAGGAGCTCCTCGCAGAACACGAAATCATTTTCGTCGTTGATCAGAACCGGGACGGTCAATTCCGCTCACTTCTAGTCAACGAAACCGGCATCGAAAAGTCAAAGCTCCGTTCGGTGCGGCACTACAGCGGGACGCCACTCTCTGCGGTTCACGTGATAAAGGAGGTGCTGCCGGTGCTCGATTCACATCTGGATCATACGGCGGAGGCGTCCCTCAGCGCTCACCCGGCGGATCTTCTCGGTTCCCGGGTGTGAGGAGAGAGCAGCCGTGACATCGATCACCAAGCCCAGGATCCGTATTCCGAAGCTCGATCGAAACGCACTCGGGCTCACTAGGATGGACTACGAGGGGAGCATGTCCACCTTGTGTGCTGGATGTGGCCACGACTCTATCACTGCGGCGTTGACGCATGCATTCTTCGAGTTGGCCCTTCCGCCTCATCGCGCGGTAAAGCTTTCTGGGATTGGCTGTTCGTCCAAAACTACTGCCTATTTCTTGTCCCAGGCACACGGGTTCAACGGTGTACATGGACGCATGCCGGCCGTGGCTTCCGGTGCCAACGCCGCACACCAGGAGCTTACCTATATTGGTATCTCGGGGGACGGCGACTCGTTGTCGATCGGTCTCGGACAGCTCTGTCACGCGATCAGACGAAACGTGAACATGTTATACGTACTCGAAAACAACGGCGTGTACGGCCTCACTAAAGGTCAGTTCTCGGCTTCGTCGGACGTCGGCTCTAAGTCCAAGAAAGGAGAGCCCAACCAGGATGGTCCGATCGACCCCGTAGCGATGGCTCTGACACTTGGGGCCACCTTCGTGGCGCGCAGTTTTTCGGGTGACAAGGAGCAATTGGTGCCGATTATGATGGCGGGGCTCCGCCACCGTGGTTTCGCATTCGTAGATGTACTGTCCCCGTGCGTGACGTTCAACGACCATGAGGGTTCGACTAAGAGCTATACGTTCATCCGTAAGTCAAATAGCGAAGTGGTGGGTACCGGTTTTGTGCCGATCCAGGAACAAATTTCCACCCAGTACGAGCCGGGATCGGTACGCCCCGTTACGGTGCACGACGGTACGACTCTCTACCTCCGTAAGGTGGACGCGAGCTACGATCCCACCGACCGCAGCATGGCTTATGCCTATCTGAAAGAGCACCAGGATCGAGGTGAGATCGCCACTGGGCTGCTCTACATCCAGGAGGACAGCGCGGACTTGCACGCACGTGAGAAGACTGTGGCCACTCCTCTTCGAGACCTTACTTTCGAGAGCCTTTGTCCGGGCGCCGCCGCGTTGGAGGATCTCATGGACGAGTACATATAGGGGTGGAAGCCCCCCAGGTAAGCGGTTTTATCGGTCTCATCTCAGATACCCACGACCTATTGCGCCCCGAGGTGTTCGCGGCGCTGGCGGGGAGTTCGCTCATTCTTCATGCAGGAGACGTTGGCGATCCCGCGATCCTCACCGCCCTGGAGCAGATTGCTCCGGTCCGAGCGGTTTGTGGCAACACCGACCACGGCGAGCTACGGCGGCTGCTGAACGAAACCGAAGTCGTCAGAGTTGCTGATGGCGTGGACATCTACCTTCTCCACGACCTGGACGACCTTGAGCTGGACCCGAACGCGGCTGGGTTCCGAGCTGTGGTCTACGGACACACTCATACCCCTCGGATCGAGCGGCGGAACGCTGTTTTGTACGTGAATCCCGGGAGCGCAGGTCCCCGACGGTCCGATCTCCCCGTCACCCTGGCCCGGATGTTCGTCGAGCGGGAGGGTCTTCGGGTGGAGGTCGTGGATCTAGTGGGGGACATCCAGGCCCAGCTAGGGTCGTGAGCGGCGAGTCGGGGGTGTCTGGCCAGCAGGGTCCAGAGCCGGCCCCCGATCCGTCCGGCCGCTACCTGGTTGGGTGGTCTATCGGGGCGCTCGGTATCGTATACGGGGACATCGGCACCCAGCCTCCTATACGAGCTACGAGAGTCCTTCAGCGCGGCCTAAGGCGGGGACCTTACCGTTGCCAACGTAATGGGAGTGCCCTCCCCCATCTGATGGTCGTTGATCGTATTGATCTCGAGGACATATCTGGTGTTCGTGCTGCGGGCGAAGAGCTGTGCCGCGGGAGGGATATTGGCCCTCACGGTGTTGGTCACGCCGCCGGACACCCGCCGGCGGTAGCTGCGCTGCATTGTCTCCACAGAAGCCTGTCGTCTCCTAGGGCGGTCTACTAGAGTATGGCCCCATGCCCACGTCATCGTTGACCGACGGGCGCCACCGGTCACAGGCAGCCGCGGTGCTCGAGCGTTATCTATACGCGCAGATTCCGATTTCTCGGGCTCTGGGTGTGAAGGTGCTCCGGGCAGATTGCGGGGGTGTCCTCCTGGCGGCACCGCTTACGACCAACCTCAACCACCGTCAGACCTTCTTCGGTGGTAGCGCCGCCGCCCTAGCCACTTTGGCAGCCTGGGCTCTCGCCCATCAGAAGCTCCTGGAAGAAGAAGAGCTGGATGTCCACCTGGTCATCCAACGGAGCCGGATGGAGTATCTTGAGCCGGCTGCTGGCGAGGTAGAAGCGAGGTGTATGGCCCCCGTCCCGGAGCAGTGGGATCGGATGCTGCGCACCGTTCAGCGACGGGGGAGGGGAAGAATCGAGCTCGAGGTCACACTCCGGACGGAAGGCGCCTTGGTCGGCTCCTTCAAGGGATCCTTCGTGGTGCTCACCGAGAAGTAGGGCGCTTTGCACGGATACCGTCGGGAGAGCTTTCACTACTCTGCCTTTCGCCGCTGACGATAGATTGTTCACGCTATGACCGTCTACCCACTCATGCAGCTCTCGACTAACGAGGGACTGGCCAGCGCCCTGTCCGGCAGTCCGTTCCTAGCTATAGCCACGCTGTTCGGCGCTGGGGTCCTAACCAGTCTCACGCCCTGCGTCTACCCGATGATCCCGATCACCATGGCGGTCATCACGGGAACGTCACAGCAGGGTCAGACCCGAGGGCGGACGGTTCGTCTTACCCTTACGTACGTGGTGGGACTGGCCATGTTGTACGCGTTGCTCGGTCTGCTCGCCGGGTTGAGCGGCACCCTCTTCGGTACGGTGAGCGCGAGCCCCTGGGCTCGTTTGGCGATCGGTAACCTTCTGCTCCTGTTTGCCCTATTCATGTTGGGCGTTCTGCCGGTTCCCGTGCCCCGGCGGATGGTGGAGCTGGCGGGAAGGCAAGGGGGAGGATCTTACGGGGCAGTGTTCCTGCTCGGGGCGACCTCCGGGATCGTAGCGGCGCCGTGCGGTGCCCCTGCCTTTGCGGTTGTGCTGACTTGGGTTGCGGCCACCCAGGCCGGATTGATGGGTTTCGTCTATCTTTTCGTCTTCTCTCTCGGTATGACCGCACTCTTGGTGTTGGTAGGTGTCTTTTCGGGGACCCTGGCTGTGCTTCCTCGCTCCGGACGCTGGATGGTTTGGGTGCAGCGGGCTGCGGCTGTGATCATGTTTGCGATGGCGGAGTATTATTTTGTGCAAGCTGGCTACAATTTCTGAGGAAGGCACGTGAACCGATCCCTTAGAAAGATCGCGGTGGGGCTGCTGGGGTTGGTGCTCCTAGCTCCTACCGCCATACAGGCGCAGGACGCGCTCGGGCTCTCTCTGGGTTCGCAGGCTCCCCCGGCAGCTGTGGATGACCTCGAGGGCGAGCCCCTGCAGATCTTGGACCTGATGCCGAAGGGTAAGCCAGCCCTGATCGAGTTCTGGGCCACCTGGTGCGAGCAGTGCGAGGCCCTCCAGCCCCAGCTCGATCGTATCCAGGCGGAATCCGGCGACCAGATCAATGTCGTGGCGGTGGCGGTGGGTGTGGCCCAGTCTCCTCGTCGTGTCAAGCGCCACGTCGAAGACCACGATCCCGGCTATCCCTACGTGTATGACTCGCGGGGTAACGCTGTCCGGGCCTACAAAGCGACTACCACCTCGATTGTGCTGATGTTGGACGCACAGGGGAAGGTCGTTTACGCGGGTGTAGGGCCTGACCAGGATCTGCTTGGCGCTGTAGGTGAGGTGTTGGCAGACTGAAAGAGGAAGGGCCCAGTGCGCTGCTACGCACCGGGCCCTCCTTCTTGCCCTTATGGTTGTACCCCTACCTATTGAGGTTCGGGCGTCACCTTGTCGATCTCCATGGCGAGCTGCTCATAGGCCATGGGATCGTTCTGATTGAACCTTGTTACCACCGACGAGATTCTGCCCTCCGGGTCGATCACGATCACCGCACGACTGCCCACCGCCCCGCTGTCGCGCGGGGTTCCGCCGAACGCGATGAACCCCTTGTTTCCTGCATCGCTACCGAACAGGCCCTGGTAGCTAAGATCCTTTGCCCAGGAATGAAGCTCGTTGGGCGAATCGTCCGAAATGCCAATTAGAACTACCTTCTGTCCATCGTGGAAGAGGCTCGCGTACTCGTCACGGTACGCCGTAAATTGAATTGTTCAGCCACGTGTCCTTGCACGGAAGAAGAACGCTAACACCACTGTCTCACCGCGGAAGTCGCTCAGCTTGACCGGGGTCTGGATCACGCCGTAACGCGTGGCGCCGGTCACGCTTATGTCGGGAGCCATCGTGCCCACCGGCAGAAAATTCTGCTCTATGGGTGCACGCTGGGCGGCGGCCGGAACCGCCGAGAGCGCTACCGCGAGGAGTGCGAGCACGACGACATGCTTCATTCTCGGCTCCTCGAAAGGGTGTAGAAAGACCACGCGCCAATATGCCCCCCTAGGGAGCGCCGGTGCAAGCTCAAACGGGTAGCCCTTGCTTGACGGGTGGCAGAGGGGCCAATACCGTGCATTCCGGACTGGCCGGGCACGATCCAGGCCCGCGTCTTCCGCACCTTTGCTTCCAACCTTCGCTTTTACAACTCGTTTCAAGGCCTGGCTTTGAGCGTCTCCGCATGTCCCACATACCAAGGAGGTCTTCGGTGTTCCTGAAGCGCACGACGACAGCGGCGCTTGCGCTGGCCGCTCTGTTATCCGCCGGCAGCACGTCCGCGCAAGCTCCCGATGCCCCGGGAATCAGCCCACATGTCGGGCACGTACTGACTTCGTTCCGGAACACCCCAGAGCAGAAGGGTTTCCTCGAGACCGCGCTTGCCGAGGCGGACGTCGCGATCCAGCACGCGGGCTTCGGGATGCGTGACCTGGCCAGCCTCGACAATATGAAGCGACACGGTGGCCACGTGCTCCATGCTGTCGATCCCACCCTAATAGCGGCAGGACCGGGCAAGGGCTACGGGCTCAAGAAGGCAGCAGATAACATTGCTAGCCATATCGAGATGGCTGGTGCCGCTGCGGATCAGCCCGCGGCCGTGAAGACCCACTCGGTCCACGTTTCCTCGTCGGCGAGGAACACAGCCCAGCGGGCCGAAGAAATCGCGGTGCTGGCGCAGCAGATCCAGGCCGCGACCACTGCTGAGGAGGCGAAGCCCTTGTTCGAGCAACTTAACGCGAAAGCGCAACAACTTCGCAAAGGGCTCGATGCCAACAATGACGGACGCGTTGGCTGGCAGGAGGGCGAGGGCGGCCTCGATACCTGCCAGACCCATATGGACCTGATGATGCGCTCGCTCTAGCAGCAGCGGTCGCGGCGACGGTGTGGGGCTCCTCGGTGACGGGGAGCCCCACTTTTGTTCGCGTCGGCGACGATGGTCCCGATCTCTCGGGCGGGCTAAATTCAATAGGTTCCTGCAGACCCTTCAGGCGAACCGTATGAGACTGTGAGCTTTGTCCATCTCCACACCCACTCGGAGTACTCTCTACTCGACGGTGCCAACCGCATTTCGGACCTTGTCCGCAAGGCCACAGAGCTTGAAATGCCGGCGCTGGCTCTCACCGACCACGGGTGCCTGTTCGGGGCGTGGAGCTTCCACAAAGCTGCCAAGAAGGCCGGGATTAAGCCGATTATCGGGATGGAGGCGTACGTGGCCCCGGGGGATCGGCGGGACCGGAGTAGGAGTGGCCAAGGGAAAAGGGCCTACTACCACCTGGTGTTGTTGGCTCGAGACAGGGAGGGTTACCGCAACCTCGTAAAGCTCTCCTCGATCGGTTACACGGAGGGCTTCTACCACCGGCCCCGGGTTGACCGCGAAGTGCTGGCACGGTACTCGAAGGGACTCATCGTCAGCTCCGCGTGCATGGCGGGAGAGGTGGCTCGCCACCTACTTGCGGAAGATCGCGAGGCTGCCCGCGAGGCTGCCCAGTGGTACGCAAACGTGTTCGACGGGCGTTACTACCTCGAAGTGCAGGCCCATGATTCTGAGGGTCAAGCGAAGCTGAACAGCGACGTGTTCAGTCTCGCCCACGAACTGGGCATCCCGGTGGTGGCAACCAATGACGCCCATTTCCTAACCGCTGCCGATCACGACGCGCATGACGTCCTGCTCTGCATCGGGCTGGGGAAGGATCGCGAGGACCCGAACCGGATGCGCTACGACGAGGGGCTCTATTTCAAGAGCGCCTCGGAGATATCGGAGCGGTTTCCGGACCGGCCGGACGTGATCGCTAATACCCTGGCGATCGCCGATCAGGTAGACCTCGAGTTCGACAAGAAATATCACCTGCCCGCGTTTCCCCTGCCCGCTAGCCATCGGGACGAAAACGAGTACCTAGTCTACCTGGCAGTTGAGGGCGCCCAGGCCCGGTATGGCGAGCCGCTTCCGGATCATGTACAGGAGCGACTCGATTATGAACTCGGGGTTATCAAGGGAACGGGATACGCCGGCTACTTCCTGATTACATGGGATTTCATCGATTGGGCGCGCCGAAACGGGATCCCGGTGGGGCCTGGGCGAGGCTCGGCAGCTGGCTCGCTAGTGGCATACTCCCTTTGGATCACAAACCTCTGTCCCCTCGAGCACGACCTGCTGTTCGAGCGCTTCCTGAATCCGGAGCGGATTTCGATGCCCGACATCGACATCGATTTCTGCTTCGAGCGCCGCGGAGAGGTGATCGAGTACGTACGCAATAAATACGGCGCAACCGCGGTGGGTCAGATCATCACGTTCGGGACCATGAAGTCTCGGGCTGTGATACGTGATGTCGGTCGTACCCTGGGATTTGAGCCGAGCGAAACGGACAGGATCGCCAAACTTATCCCAAACCTTCCACAGCAGAACTTCTCAGTGGAAGAGGCCATTAAGCATATCAAGGAGGTCCGCGACCTCTACAAACAGGACGAGCGCCACCGCAATCTGTTCGACTACTCGATGACGCTTGAGGGACTCTCACGGCATGCCTCCGTCCACGCGGCCGGGGTGGTGATCGCACCCGGGCCGCTCGACGAATATGTGCCAGTCTGTGTCCAGACCGGAAAGAACGGGTCAGGTGGAGACGGCGAGGAAGCCATGGTCGTCACCCAGTACGACATGAACTGCCTCGAAGAGGCGGGCATGTTGAAGATGGACTTTCTGGGCCTCAAGACTTTGACCGTGATCCACGACGCGGTGGAGATGGTGCGAGCCCGACTCGGGTCACTCCGGCACCCCCAGACCGGGGTGGTCTACGATGCCATTGACGACGTGCCGCTGGACGATCTCGCGGTCTACCATATGCTCGCCCGGGGTGGCACCAGCGGCGTGTTCCAGTTCGAGTCGAACCTGGCTCAAGACAAGCTCCGTGCCATGAAATGCGACCGCTTCGAGGACTTGGTCGCGACCAACGCGCTGATCCGGCCGGGTCCGCTCGATTCGGGCATGACCGAGGTTTACATCCGCCGGAAGGTTGGCCAGGAGTCAGTTCGGTATCCCCATCCCGACCTGCGGAAGACGCTGGAGCCGACCTACGGTATCATCGTCTACCAAGAGCAGGTGATGCGAATCGCGAATATTCTGGGTGGCTACAGTCTGGGCGAGGCGGACGTGCTCCGTAAGGCAGTCGGAAAGAAGGACGCAGCGCTCATCAAGAAGGAGCTGGGAAGGTTTATCACCCGGGCGTTGGATCGGGGTGTGGATCGTCGGTTGGCCGAGGACCTGGCCGACCAGATTGAAACGTTTGGGCGTTATGGGTTCAACCGCAGCCATTCGGCGGCGTACTCACTCATTTCGTACCACACCGCATGGCTCAAGACGCACTACCCCGCGGAGTTCATGGCGGCGATGCTCTCGGCGGTGCTCGATAAGACCGATGACGTCGTCAAGTATATTGGCGAGTGCAAGGACCTCGCTCGCCACCTGCCCGATCTCGAGCAGGGCATAGAGGTTCTTCCCCCTGACCTCAACGAGTCGGGCTGGAAATTCACTGCTGTGGGAGATCACCAGATCCGTTTCGGCCTGGGCGCCGTGCGTGGTGTGGGTGGTAGTGCGGTGAACTCGATTCTCGGGGCGCGGAGGGAGGGCGGCCGCTTTCGAAGCCTGTTCCAATTCCTGGAGCGGATCGATATTCGTGCGCTCAACAAGCGGGCCTGCGAAGCGCTGATCGCTGCGGGCGCGCTCGACGCCTTCGGCAGGCGCGGCCAGCTCCTGGGTGCGCTGGACGTGGCCTACCAGGAGGTGCAGGCCCGCCAGTCTGAGAGGCTTAGTGGTCAGGAATCTTTGTTCGGTGCCGCCTCGGTCGTACAGCGTAAGGACCCAGCCCTACCTGACGTTCCCGAATGGGAGGAGTCCGAGCGCCTGGCGCGCGAGAAGGAGGCGTTGGGGTTTTTCATTTCAGGTCATCCTCTCGATCGCTTCCGAGAGGTCGTGCGTGCCTTCGACCGTGTTACAACCGCCAACCTGAGCGAGCACGCCGGCCAGAAGATCGAGTTGGCGTGTGTCGTGACATCCGTGGCCCGCCAGATTTCCCGCCGGGACAGCTCCGAGTGGGGCAAGGTCATCGTGGAAGACTTCCTGGGCACCGCCACCGTGCTCGCGTTCAAGGAAGCGTGGCAGTCCGCTCGCGAAATACTGCAGCAGGACGCAGTGGTGCTAGTTCGTGGCCTGGTCTCCAATCGGGAGCGGGATGAGGGTGATCCGCCCCTGTTCTTGGACGGCGTAGAGCTGCTCGAGGCGCTGACAACCTCGGAACGGCTTGCGGTACAGATCGAGGTAGAATGCGGCTCGATCGTGCCCGAGGAGTCCTTCGCAAAGGCGCGCAGGGTGCTCGCACGGCATCCCGGCGTGGCGCCCGTTGAGCTCAAGGTGGGAAACGGTGGGGGTGCTCGTTTCCGGTCACGGACCCTCAAGACGGATGTGGCCAACGGCACGCTGGAGGAACTTCAAACCGTGTTCGGGAGGAACCGCGTGCGGCTCGTAAAGGCGGG
Source organism: Gemmatimonadales bacterium UBA2988 (assembly GCA_002346665.1). GTDB lineage: Bacteria > Gemmatimonadota > Gemmatimonadetes > Longimicrobiales > Gaopeijiaceae > UBA2988. Next base: position 18,674 of record DEAG01000028.1, on the reverse strand, counting down.
TAGTTAGAGCCAGGACAGGGCGGTCCCCGTGAGAAACGGAAGGGGTGCCGCACCGTTCACGTGCCGCGGCACCCCCGTTCGTGTGGACCGGACTAGATCGCGAAGCAGTAGAACAGACCCGCGCCTCCCGTGCCCACGAGGTCCTCCTGGCTGCAAGAGCGGCTCGGGTGAGCCGCGTTCCAGGAGGAATTGCCGCCCCCGGAACGGTCGCTGTGGCCGATCATGGCAGCTCCCGCGTCGTTGCTTGTCCAGTTGTCGCATGTAGTCGTCGCAGCCCTGCCCAACAATGCCCGACCGTGAGAATCTGACCCTGTCAGGATATCGTGCTGGTTGGGGGAATCCCCCTGTCCGTTCACTTGCTCTCCTTTCTCGTTCAGAGCGTATCTCTTGTTGATCTGATTGCGGTCCCGGTGGACGTCACCGTGTAAGTCGGCGACACTCCCGGCGACCATCTGACCACTAGCGTTATACCAGGGGCCGTCGCCGATCCGGTCGCGCGCGTTGACAGCGACCTGGCCGCGACCAGCCGTCGTGCTCAGGTAGGCACGCCAGATGCCGTCGGTCACACCGGCTGTGCGGGCCAGAGCGTCGCAATGTTCGTCTGCGCCCTTCAGGCCGCCAAGATTGGCACCGTCGCCCACACCGATGCTGGTGATGAAGAAACTCATCGGCTGGGCCTGTTGCTGAGCGTTCAACACTGCCGGGAAAGCGGCTATCAGCACGGTGGCCACGAGAGCAGGGAGCGTCGTCTTCTTCATTGTTGTCCATCTTTTGATACGGGTAACGTGTGTGGCCCGAGTGGGCCAACCTAGATTCTAGTCAGTATAATTGGCTGGCATATCTCCGGATAGGAAGCCGGGGCTCAAGGTGCGGACGGGGGTTACTACTACGAGATGATGTATATCCGTCGGATGTTGTTGACTGTACTGGCGTCCGTCTTCTGCGGCGCGTGCGCTGAGCAAGAGGCTTCCTGGGCCCCGCCGGTGGCTTTCGATACTGCCAGAGTATGGATCCGCGCAGCTGACGATTCTGCCGGTCTGCTAGTCGAGGTGTCGCGGACCGCCGCCCAGCGATCGTTTGGCCTGATGTCGCGTCCCCTCTTGGACCCCGAATCCGGGATGCTCTTCCTCTATGATTCAATTCAGGCTGGCAGCTCTGGATACTGGATGTTCCGCACCAAGATGCCTCTGGATATCGCGTTCATGGACAGCGCGGGGGAGATCGAGAAGGTCCTGTCCATGGAGCCGTGTCAGAGCGACCTTTACGCGGCGGCTTGCCCCACACATGCGCCGGGTGTGGAATATTGGTCGGCGCTGGAGGTGAACCGGGGATGGTTTGCGGAGCACGGGATTGGAGAGGGAGACACGGTCCGGTTGGAGCCCTAGGGACTATCGTTCCTTCATCGCGTCATACCTCGTTCGAAGCGTGACCACCGGATTCGTCTTCTCACTCGGCAGGATGTTCTCGTCCGTGACGTCGATGTAGAGACGGTAACCTCCATCATTGAACGATGTAGCTTGCGCATCCCTAGGATCCACTGCATCAGGGAGCGCCGCAGGGCTGGTCCAGGAACTGTTGGACGATCCTCTCGAAGACCTCTGTGTCGGTCAGGAATCCGTCGTGGCCACAGGTTGATGGCACGTGGATCAGTTCGTGTCCCGGGCCCAGTTGCTCGTGGAGCTCCCGCATCAGGTAGGCGGGGGAGATCGAGTCGGGTTCCATCGAGACCAGTGTCACGGGCACGCCCACCTGGCTGGGGTCGACCCGGTGCAGGTCCATAGACAGGCTCAGACTAACAAAGGACCGCGCGTCGAAGTGCTCGGCAAAGGCCTGGCCGTTGTAGTCCAGGTAGTCCTCGACCGGAAATCGGAGTCCGGTCAACCCTCTTGAGGGCTCACCGTCGAAGCGAAGCTGGAATTCCTCCTGTGACCGGTACGTTGTCATAGCGAGTGCACGCGCGAGCGCGAGCCCCTCACGCTCCTTTCCGTGCGCGATGGCATCGGTCACGATCCGGCGCTGAATGACCCGCACCGCCGTAGCGAGGGGGTGGCTCTTGTGCGCGGAGCCGATCACCAATGCGGACCGAATTCGGTCGGCGTGGTCGGCCGCTAAGGTCATTGCTACCGCGCCACCGTAGGAGGCGCCCATTACCGCGTGGAGTGTGGGTAACTCGAGGTGGTCGGCTACGGCAAGGAGGGCGCTGGCCTGATCGGCTGGGGTGAGTGACGGAACGATCCCGGTACCATCAGGCAGAGGAGCGCTCGATTCACCCGGACCCGCCAAGAAGTCGATCGTCAACACCCGCCAGCGGTGCAGGTCCAGCCCCCGGTTGGGGCCGACGACTCCCTCCCACCAGCCGGGGGTCTCATCCCTGCTTGGCACCGCGCATACCCTACGGTCCGCGGAGATCCCGCCCATCACGGCTACCACCGGGGCGGCTCGCGCACCCACGAGGCGATAGGCGATGCGGCACGGGCCTATGCGCCCTCCCAGCCGGAGGGCTATCCCTTCTTCCAAGGTGGTGGCGTCGTCCTCGAATGCCAGCCGTTCACGGCCTGGGCTTGCCGCGGTGCGCTCAGTTTTCCCTGCACTCGGCCCCTGAACGAGAGGCTCGGGTTGAGCCTCTTCCTGTGTGCCAACCGCTGCCCGTGTGCTCTTCATGCGTGCCCCTTCTCCTGAAGACGATCCTTCGGGCTCCGCGCGGCGTATGTCCAGGGCTGGAAAACGATAAGGCCCGGGTCGCGAGTGGCGGCCGGGCCAGTCGCTTTTTAGCGCTTGTTTTACGTGGCGGCAATATGCGTCAAATCACCACGGAGCCTTCGATTGTGGAAAACACGCTAGCACGAGTTCCCGAGTGTCGTCAAGACCTATGGTTGCGTAAACCACCGGTTACGGAAACGAGTGGCGCAGCCGTGTAGAACTCCCATAGGTTGGCCAACAAGTGAGGCCACCTATGTCAGGAGGCCATAGCGACCAATCTCAGTGTCGACCGTAAGACCGTTACGGTTTAGTCGGTTCGACGAGGGTATGGCACGACGTGCCCCTGATCACCGGATTCTTCCGGACCCTCCCATACGAGGGCAGCCTGGCGACCGACCGTGTATCGCCTGCGATCCTGCGGTTCCTCCTTCTGCTCTTTATTGGGAGCGGCGCCTGCGCGTTAATCTACGAGGTAGTCTGGTTCCAGTTGCTCGAGTTGGTGATCGGTTCCTCGGCGATCTCGCTTGCCGTGCTGTTGGCCACATTCATGGGCGGCATGTGCATCGGTAGTCTTGCATTCCCGAAGTACGTTCCGCACGGCCGGCATCCGCTGCAGGTTTACGCGATTCTGGAGCTGAGTATCGGTATGATCGGTATGCTGGAGCTGTTTGCTATTCCACTCGTAGGGCGATTGTACTCGCCGGCAGTGGGCCATGGTACTGCAGCGCTGACGCTGCGCGCTGTAGTAGCCGGACTGAGTTTGTTGCCGCCTGCGATCCTCATGGGTGCGACCCTTCCGGCGATTGCGCGTTGGGTGGAATCGTCACCACGCGGGATATCGTGGCTAGGTTTCTTATACGGCGGCAACATCGCGGGAGGAGTGATTGGGAGTGTGCTGGCGGGTTTCTACCTGTTGCGCGTACACGATCAGTCGATTGCGACCTATGTAGCGGTGCTCATGAATGTCGTTGTGGCAGTTGTCGCCTGGATGATTTCCATGCGGACGCAACCACCTTTGGTAGGCGTCCAACCTGTTGTGTCCAGGTCCGTGCTTGCAACGAGTGCAAGCCGTGCGGATCACGGTGCCATCTACCTCGTTATTGGGTTGTCCGGTGCCTGTGCACTTGGCGCACAGGTACTGTGGACGCGACTGCTGTCGCTCACCTTTGGTGCTTCGGTCTACACGTTCTCGATGATTCTTGCCGTGTTCCTCAGTGGGCTCGGCATCGGGAGCGCCACTGGGGCAGCGCTCGTGCCCATCTTTGCCAGTCCGCGCCGTGCACTGGCTTGGTGCCAATTGTTGCTTACTGCCGCGATCGCCTGGGCGGCCGCGGTCATTTATGTGGCGCTTCCTAACTGGCCGATCGACCCCTCTCTCGCGCCCAGCCCGTGGTTTGCCATGCAACTCGACCTTGTTCGTTGCGTGCTCGTCGTGTTGCCCGCATCGATCTTGTGGGGAGCGAGCTTTCCCTTCGCACTTGCTGCGATCGCAAGTCCGGGTGACGATACCGCGGGTCTTGTCGGACGTGTCTATGCGGCTAACACCGTAGGGGCGATTGTTGGTGCGGTTGCCTGCAGTCTGATCTTGATCCCTTCCCTTGGTACGCACAACGCACAGCGTGTGTTGATCGCCGCGGCCGCTGGTGCCTCTATGCTGGCACTGCTTGCGCCGCACAACATTGCCGGCAGGAGTGTTGCAGGTCCGACTAAAACAAAGGACGCCACCTCAGGCGTCCGGAGTCACGTGACCTTGATACTGACACCGATCATGGCAGCACTTCTGGTCATCACTGTTCCTGAACTGCCTGGCACCCTCGTGGCATACGGCCGTCATGGGGTTTCTTGGATCGGCAGATCGGAATTCTTGTACGTCGGTGAAGGGATGAACAGTTCGGTCGCCGTGACGCGAGTCGAAAGCAGCGGTTCTACGCATTTCCATGTAAGTGGCAAAGTAGAGGCCTCGAACCTTCCGCAGGACATGCGACTGCAGAAGATGCTCGCGCACCTGCCAGCCATAGTCCATCCGAACCCCCGATCGGTGCTCGTGGTGGGTTTCGGTGCCGGAGTGACTGCCGGGTCCTTCCTGCCGTATCCTTCGGTCACTCGGCTCGTGATCTGTGAAATAGAGGCGTTGATCCCGCGTGTGGTGTCAAATTGGTTTGCCGTGGAGAACAACAACGTGGTCACCGATCCACGCACGCAGATTTTCTACGATGATGCGCGCAGTTTCGTTCTGACGACCGATGAGAAATTCGATGTCATCACGTCCGATCCGATCAATCCTTGGGTTAAGGGTGCGGCGTCGCTTTACACCCGCGAGTACTTCGAATCGGTGAAGCGTCACCTCAAGCCTGGAGGTGTTGTGACACAGTGGGTACCGCTCTACGAAAGCACGATTGAGGCGGTGCGCAGCGAGCTGGCGACGTTCTTCGAAGTCTTTCCTGAGGGTACGATATGGGCGAATACGATCGATGGCCGCGGTTACGATGTAGTGCTACTCGGTCCTGGACCTACACGAATCGATATCGGCGCGTTGGATCGGCGATTCCAGGAATCGGGTTACGAGAAAGTTGTGGAATCACTGACGGAATCGAGGTTCGAATCGCAGATTGCACTTTTTTCGACGTATCTTGGGAGTGGCCGCGATCTAGCGGAATGGCTTCGGGGGGCAGAGATCAACACCGATCGTAACCTGCGCCTGCAATACCTCGCTGGCATGGGACTCAACAGCAACAGCGCGGCGAGCATCTTTCAGGAGATCATCCAGCACCGGAAGTTTCCTGGGGCGCTGTTCATCGCCGATGACCAGTGGAAGGAGACGCTGAGAGAAGCGATGGGCCTGCGGCAGGGCGGATAGCAGATCTCTCGATCCCGACCAACGTGATTATGCGGCCCGAGCCCCACTAGCTAGGCGGTGCACGATCCGCGTTCCTGGTGGCCTGCTATCCCCGGTGTCAGGGCTGAACACGTATACGGGTAACTCATTCACCGGGGGATTCGGACGAACCGTGATCTTCAGGGTTCCGGTCTGGCAGCGACCTGGAAAGCCTTGCGCGTCCCCCCGACCACAGGAGAGATTTCCCCCACGCCGTGCGTTCACTGGTGACTGGCGAAGACGATGATGAGAATCACCGCGATGACCACTACCATTACCGGCCCCCGATTTCGGGGGTGGGGCGGCGGTCCACGTCGTGGACCCTGACGCGGTCGCGCACGCGAACGCTCAGACAGCCGGCCCCGTCTAGGGCCGGCTTCTTTTTTTCTTCGAATGGGCTCCGGGGAGAACCCGTGCCCCGGAGAAGTGCGAGATCATGAGTTCCACTTCACCACCCTTCAGAGTGCTAAAGTTTGGCGGCACCTCGGTCACCGGCCTCGAGCGGGTGGAGGTGATCGCTGCGCAGGTGCAGGAACGGGTGGCCGATTATAACCCTGTGGTGGTCGTGTCAGCACTCGCTGGTGTGACCGACGCGCTCACCGCGGCGGCACGCGCGGCGGCCAGCGGGCTTAGCTACGAGGAAATAGAAGATGGCATCTCCGCGCAACATCTCAGCGCGGCACGCGCGCTCCTGGGTCCGGACGCTGCGACCGAGGCTGGAGTGGTGCAGCGCTTGGATCAATTGGGTCGCCTCCTCCGCGGAGCCGCACTCCTGGGTGAATGCAGCCCCCGTACGCTGGATTCGGTGTTGGCCGTGGGGGAGGAGCTTTCGTGCGCGGTGATCGCTGCGGCTCTGCGAGCGCGCGGTTTGCCCGCGAAGGCGGTCGACCCTGGGCGATGGATCATCACCGACGACCACTTCGGAGAAGCAGCCGTCGACATGGTCGCGACCCTCGAAGCAGTTCGCAGGGAGGCTACGGCAACCGAGGGCATTCCGATCGTGCCTGGCTTCATCGGGGCCTCCCAAGTCGGGGACGTGACCACGCTTGGTAGGGGAGGATCCGATTACTCGGGTGCTGTGCTAGGGGTTTGTCTGTCCGCGGACCTGGTGGAGATCTGGACCGACGTGGATGGGGTCATGAGTGCCGATCCGCAGGTCGTGCCCGAGGCCACGAGCCTTGAAGAGATGAGTTTCCAGGAACTTCTGGAGCTTAGTCATTGGGGCGCAAAAGTGGTCCACTCGGGCGCAGCTCGACTCCTGCGCGAGCGCGGCGTGCCGCTGGTTATCAGGAATACTCTTCGGCCCGATCATCCGGGCACACGCGTAGCGGCCGATGCGGGATCGGGTGGTGAGGTTCCGATCCGGGCGCTGGCGTCCCGCACCGACGCCGCTGTGCTCCAGCTGAGCGCGCGAGCTGGCGACGATGCGGCCACGATGACAGCGCGCGCTCTCGCGGCACTCCACAGCCGTCGGGTGCGGGTGATCTTGGTGACTCAGGGGGGGAGCGAGGCAGCGGTTTGCCTGGTGGTGCCGAGCGTGTACGCTGACACAGCTCGAGCGGTGTTAGCGGAAGAGTTCCACCTTGAGCGCGAGACCGGACTGGTCGAGGACCTGCGCGTTGAGCCTGATGGTGCCATCATCGCCGCCGTCGGCGACGGGATGCGCCACCAGCCGGGTGTGTGCGGCCGTATTTTTGGTGTGCTGGGCAACCACGGGATCAACGTGCGCGCTATTGCGCAGGGCGCGTCGGAGCGAAACGTCTCGGTGGTCGTGTCCGCTACCGATGGTCCCGGAGCTGTACGGGCCGTGCACGACGCGTTCTTCGCGCCTCGACCACGCGCGGCCGAACTGTACGTCGCCGGAGTGGGGCGAGTGGGCACCGTGTTCTTAGATCAGCTGGCAGCCCGTGGCGATCATCATCGGCTGCGATTGATCGGGATTGCGTCGAGCCGAGTGGCGGTGGTGAATCGCGCGGGCGTCGATCTGAGTTGCTGGCAGGACACGCTGACTGCCGGTGACGTGCCTGCTGCAGCGCTGGTAGATGCGGCCATCAACAGCCCACACCATCCCCGCATCTTTGTGGATTGCACGGCCAGCTCGCTCTTGCCGGAGTCCTACGAGCGATTGCTTACCGCGGGTGTTTCGGTGGTAGCCGCCAACAAGGTTGGTTTCGCGGGCTCGGGAGAAAGCTGGGAGAGGCTGCACGAAGTGGCCAGGGAGGGCGGAGCGATCTACTACGAGACCACCGTCGGGGCGGGCCTACCGGTGTTGCGCACCGTGGCTGACCTGGCGGCGACCGGAGACCAGATCGTCCGGATCCAGGGTGTTCTTTCGGGAACGTTGGGATACCTGTGCGATGAAGTAATGAAAGGACAGCGCTTCAGCGAGGCTGTCCGTAGAGCGCACGAACTCGGATACACCGAACCAGATCCCAGAGATGACCTTTCCGGTTTGGACGTGGCCAGGAAGCTCGTGATCTTGGCCCGCTCAGCGGGCCTCGATCTGGAGCCTGAAGCGGTTTCCGTGGAGCCTCTCCTCCCGCGCGAGGCGGCCGAAGGTCCGTTGGAGGTTTTCTGGGAGCTTCTGGCGTCGCTCGACGATCCCATGGAAAAGCGGCGCGCCGAAGCCGCGGCCTCCGGAGGGCGACTTGTCTATCTAGGTACCGTGGAGACTGGCAAGGCCAGCGTCGGTCTTGAGATAGTGCCCAGCGACCATCCCTGCTGGACCTTACACGGAAGCGAGAACCTGACCCTGGTGGTGTCGGAGCGCTACCACACCGTTCCACTTGTGGTGCGGGGCCCGGGAGCCGGGCCTGCGGTGACCGCCGCGGGGGTGTTCGCCGACGTCCTCAGAGCTCGGGCCGAGGCGCAGGAGGCGCCCGTCGGTCTGCACGGGAGAAGGTTGGTAGAATCCATGCCACCAAGGCACCCCGAGGACACGTTCCCACCGACGTCAGGGGAGGTTGCCTCGTGAGTAACTGGAAGAGCACGCGGACGGGACAGACCGCCACTCTCGTCGACGCGCTGTTCCAGGGACCGGCCCCCGACGGAGGTCTCTACGTGCCGTCGATGATTCCTCACTTCGACGCGATGGCGGTGGTGCGCCAGAGCCGATCTTTTGCGGACACCGCACTCGGGACCGCGATTGCTCTGTTCGGTGACCAGGTTCCGGCCCCAGTTCTCGAGCAGGTCGTGGCGGAGGCGCTCGACTTTCCAGTCCCGTTGGTCTCCCTCGGGGACGAGATCTATGTGCTCGAGCTCTTCCATGGCCCCACGGCCGCGTTCAAGGATGTAGGCGCGCGCTTCATGGCCGCGCTCATGGACCGCCTCGACCCTGAGCCTGAGCGCAGCAGGCTAGTTGTGGTGGCGACTTCGGGTGACACTGGTGGGGCTGTGGCTCATGCGTTTGCGGGACGGCCGCGCTTTCGGGTCGTAGTGCTGTTTCCCGGAGAGGGCGTGAGCGACGAGCAGCGCCGTCTCTTCACGACCCTGGGTGGCAACGTCACCGCTGTCTCTGTTCCGGGTTCATTCGACGATTGCCAGGATTTGGTCAAGGCGGCGTTCCGATCATCCTCTGCGGCGAGACTCGGTCTCACGGCCGCCAACTCGATCAACGTGGGCCGCTTGGTTCCCCAGACCTTCTACTATCTGGAAGCGGTCCGACATGGAGGGTGGAACAACTGTGTGTTCACAGTACCGTCCGGAAACTTGGGCAACCTAACCGCCGGACTGTTGGCTGCACTGGCGGGGCTGCGGGTCCGTCGGTTCGTGTCGGCGCTCAACGTGAACGACACGTTCCTGCGCCATTTGGCGACCGGTGCCCCCGAGACCAAGCCGGTACGGCGGACGCTTTCGAGCGCGATGGACGTGAGCCTTCCCAACAACCTCGAGCGTCTGGTCTCGCTCACCGGGGGTGATCGCCAGCGCCTCCGGCGGTGGGTGTGGAGTGCCTCGTTCGGCGATGCCGCTACTTTGGATTGCATGGCCCGGATTCGCACCGAGCGCGGCTATCTGTTGGACCCGCATGGAGCGGTCGGCATGCTGGGCGCCGAGGCGTACCGGCGGGAGGAGGGTGACACGGGGCCAATGGTTGTACTCGCGACGGCGCATCCCGCCAAGCTTCCCCAGGTTGTCGAGACGGCAGTTGGCGAACGGCCGGCTCCACCCCCGGAGATCGCCGCCGCGCTCACCGGGGAAGAGAAGATCGTCCCGCTCGAGCCCTCCGAGGCGGAGTTTATCGAGCTGTTGGAAGAGGTGGCGAATGGCCGAGTGATGGTGTGATGAACATACCTGCCGGACAACGGACTCGCGCCGCCGCTGTGCGTGTGCCCGGGTCGACCTCGAACCTGGGCGGGGGCTTCGACTGTGTCGCCCTTGCCATCGATCGGTTCCTGGATGTCGCCTTCGAACCGGGCACGGGCCCCCTTGCCGTCATCCGCTCGGATGGCGCTTCCCTGGGTGAGGATCTGGTGGCCATTTCCTTCGAGCGTACGCTGGCAGCGCGGGGTCTGACCCCGGAGGGAACGCTGCGCGTTCGTTCAGGCATTCCGATCGGCTGCGGGCTGGGCTCCTCGGCGGCTGCTCTGGTGGCAGGTACCGCGCTGGCCGAGCTGGCGGCCGGCGCTGCCCTCGACCCGAGAGCCGTGTTCGTTTCCGCGGCGGGCGAAGAGGGTCACGGGGACAACGCGGGAGCGTCCGCCTACGGTGGCCTGGTGGCGGCGGTGGAGGGGCTCGACGCGCCGCAGGTCGTACAGCTCGAACTGTCTCCGGCCATCGGATTCGCGTTCGCAGCGCCGCCCATGCGCATCCCTACGCGTGCCGCGCGCGCGGCGCTACCCGCGTCCGTCTCGCACGGGGTCGCGGTAGGAGCGCTGGCACGGATGGCCGCGCTTCTGCTCGGTCTCGCCAGGGGTGATCGGGACCTGCTCTGCAGAGGTTTTGAGGACGCGCTACACGTACCCTATCGGCTTCCCTTGATTGCCGGCGGGGAGGACGCCCTCGCGGCGGCGATACATGCAGGTGCCTGGGCCGGGACGGTCTCCGGTGCCGGGTCGGGATTGCTTGCTGTTTGCAGTCCTGCAGACGCCGTTCATGTCTCGGAGGCGATGGCCGCGGTGCTTGCCCAGCGCCATGGTACGGACGGGGTCGTGGCCTTCCCGCTGGGAGCGGTTCCATTCGGTGTGCGGGCCGTCCAGTGGGGAGATGACGGATTGGTAAGTGGTGACCCGGCGGGGGAGCAGCGGATCGCTTCAGCCGGACAAGAGTAGGCTTGGAGCTCGGGGGTATCCACCACGTCACCGCGATCACTGCGCGCATCCGTGACAACCACCGCTTCTACACGGGCGTGCTCGGGATGCGACTGGTGAAGCGGAGCGTTAATCAGGACGACGTTCGCGCCTACCACTTGTTCTACGCGGATGCCGTGGGTACGCCGGGCACTGATCTCACCTTCTTTGACTGGGACGTTCCCCTGGAAAGCCGGGGTACAAACAGTATCGTCCGGACGCACCTGCGGGTGAACGGTCCGGAAGTCCTGGACTGGTGGGCGGATCACCTGAGCGAGCACGGGCTGGCACACGAAGGCCTGCGGGAGCGAGATGGACGGGTGACGCTCGACTTTGAGGACCCCGAGGGGCTGCGGCTTGCTCTTTTTGATGACGGAGGGCGTGGTGAACCGTCGGTGCCCTGGGAGCGCAGTCCAGTACCGACCGCGCATCAGGTGCGTGGCCTCGGACCAATCGTGATCAGCGTGCCCAACCTCACCGAGACCGATGCAGTGCTGACCAGAGTGATGGCGTTCCGGCCGGTGCGGGAATACTCCGATCCGGTCGGCGGCACCACCGACGTCCATGTCTATGAGATGGGGCACGGAGGGCCTTCCGCCGAGATTCACGTGGCGGTGCAGCCGGATTTGCCGGTCACGTGTCAGGGTGCCGGAGGCGTGCATCACGTGGCGTTCCGGACCCGCACGGAGGACGAATACCACACCTGGGGCGAGCGGCTGAACCGCTTCCATGTGCCCAACAGCGGCGAAATCGATCGCCATTGGTTCCGAAGCCTCTATTTCAGGGAGCCCAACGGGATCCTTTTCGAGATCGCGACCGATGGACCCGGGTTTACCGTGGACGAGCGAGCCGAGACCTTGGGAGAGGTTGTTGTGCTCCCGCCCGACCTCGAACCCTATCGCAAGCGGATCCTGGCGGGCCTCAAGCCGATCGATTGAGGAGGGGCGGTGCGGGGCTCGCTTCCCACTCGAATCGGAACTCCCTCTGGCTGTACGCGGTAGTAGTCACGCGACGAGAACACTCCCTGGAGCCCAGCAATGCCGATCTATGAATACGCGTGCCGAGCATGCGGCAACCGGTTCGATTTGCTGGTGCGCGGCAAGGAAACGGTCGCGTGCTCCAGCTGCGCGAGCCAGGATCTCGAGCGGCTCCTTTCCCTCCCCACGGTAAAATCCGACTCGACTCACGCGCTGGCGATGGCGGCGGCCAAGAAGAGGGACAAGAGGCAGGCTGATGAGAACATAAGGAAACAGAGGGAATATGAGGCATCTCATGATTAGCGACGGAATCGTTGCAGACATTCTCTCAGAGTACCATCGTCGACGCCTGTCGGGCCTGGCTTCCACGGCTCTCGACCCCAGCGTCAGCGACCAACCCCAGGAGTGCAAATGAAGCGGAACTCTAACTGGACTCTCCCGGCTGTGATCCTCCTCGGCGGAGCACCCCTGCTGGGTGCCGCCGGACCACTTGCCCATGACAGGGAGCCGACCCTGCAGACCCTTCCCGAGGGCGTGACTGCAGCGATGGTTACCACCGGCAAGGAGCTCTTCGACGGTGTTGGTGTGTGCTATACCTGCCACGGGCCGGACGGGGCAGGGACGGGGCTTGCGCCGAGCCTCGCGGACGCGGTCTGGCTGCACAGCGATGGGTCCTATACGGCGCTCGTCAAGCAGATCGCGGAAGGGGTCCCGCAACCCAAGGAAAGCATGATCCCCATGCTCCCCAAGGGAGGAGCCCCGATCAACGACGAGCAGATCGCTGCGATTGCAGCGTACGTCTGGTCAATCTCCCACGATTGATCTGGGAGGCCGGAGGTCGTTCTGAACGCGAAGAGCCCGGGCTAACAGCCCGGGCTCTTCTTCAGCAGTGGGTGGTTGAGTTAGCGGTGCGCGATGTTATCGATTCGCTGTGTATGGGCGGGCCGAACCGCACCGGAACGAATTCATAATAGACTCGAGTTCCACCATGTACTCGTGCTGGTTTTGTTCGGGGGCGTAGAGCCATCCGTCTAGCAGGTACATACGGTCTTGGCTCTGGCAAATCTCCGCGCGGAGGATGAAAGGTCCACGGGTGGGTCCTCCGCGCGACGATCGTGGGTTGTCCCACATCCCTAGCAGTTGATACGTGATGTTTCCCTGGTGGGTGGTTTGTGACGCCAGGATATTGCGGCGGCTCACGGTCTGGCGTGATCCGAAGTGCGCGGCGGCCAGCTGCCGCCTCAACCTCAGCATTCCACCGCCTTGCAGATCCTGCGGGATCGGGGTGCGCCAGGTCACGGTGACATGACGAATCGTCTCGAGGGAATCAGTTCCAGTCTTGCGGAATAAGTAGACGTCCCCGTGCTTGCTCCGCTCGTAGTACCTCGGCACCAGGACGTTGAATCCTGATTCGCCCATGATGGTGTCCCAGGGCGCCTGGCCGGTTCCCTCGGCAAACATCCGCCCGACCACTCCCTCTCGGTAGCGGCGCTCGTAGTGGGCGCTCAGCTCGCCCAGCCTGTCGATGACATAATGCCCTGGGTCGGTGGGAGGGAGCAGCAGCACCATCACTTGCTGCTCCCGAGCCCAGACGTCTTCGAGCTCGAACAGCGCGGGGGCCGGTGGAATGACGGAGGGCGCGCCTCTGGCTCGGGCGAGCGCATCCACGACCCAAGCATCTTGGGGTTCACCGATGAGCAGCACCTGTAGGTTGTGGCGCGGGCCCGACCATTCTTCCCCCAAGGGATCCTGATAGGTCACCTGGAAGGCGCGGGAATTTGGTATGCCGAATAGCCTGGGTTGGAGTGACGCGTTGACTCGGTCCTGGACCTGCTTCCATAGCGATGGTTCCGCTGCCACTACGATATCGTCCCTATCCCCGACGGTCACCCCTCGCCGTGGGCCGCACGCGACCATGATCAGGGTCAAGGGGAGGAGCGGACCAAGACTGGCTACGCGGCTCCGTCTAACCGAACTCGATAGGGACGTGATCAACGCTCAGGCCGCCGCAGGTTCGGGGGCCGGCCCGAGATTGCGTTCGAGCAACGCGTCCGGCTCGGGATCGCGCCCCATGAACTCCCGGAACAACTGCTCCGGGTCGTCGCTGTCCCCGCGGGAGAGAATAGTGTCGATGTATGCTTGGCCTGTGTGCGGATTGAAGATTCCTTCGTTTCGGAACCGGGTGAACACGTCTGCATCGAGCACTTCAGACCAAAGGTAACTGTAATAACCAGCGGCGTAGCCTCCGCTGAAAAGATGTGTGAACGACGTGAGTATATGGAGGTCGGCGAACAGTGGGTCAGGGCTGAACTCGAGAAACCGTTGACGCGCAAAATCCATCACTCCATCGGGGGTTGCGTCGTCGCGCAATGCGTACTCCAGGTGAAGGGCCAAGTCCACCGTGCCGAAGCTTAGCTGCCTCATCTGTTGCCATCCCCCCATGAAGCGCCGCGCCGCGATCAACCGTTGGAACAGATCCTCTGGAAGCGGCGAACCGGTTCTGTAGTGGTGGGCGAATAGGTCGAGCGCCTCTCGTTCCCACGTCCAGTTTTCCATCAACTGGCTGGGTAGTTCCACCCAGTCCCATGGCACATTGATGCCGCTGCGTGCCCGCACCGCCACCCGAGAAGTGCAGTGGTGGAGGAGATGACCAAATTCATGAAAGATGGTTTCGACTTCCCGGTGCGTGAGAAGCGCAGGTGTGTTGTCCTGAGGGGGCGCAAAGTTTCCGCAGATCACTCCCAGATGCGGGTCGAAGCCCTCGTCCAGCAGGGGGCCGCCCGTGCGCAAGTCGTTCATCCAGGCACCCTGGCGCTTCTCCTTACGCGGAAACCAGTCCGTGTAGAAGCCGCCCAGGAAGGTGCCGTCGCCGTCGCTGATCTCGTAGTAGCGGACGTCTGGGTGCCAGACCTCGGCGATAGATTTCGGCTCCACAGTCAGCCCCAGTACACGCTGGGCGATGCCGAACAGCCCTTCCATGACCTGATCGAGGGCGAAGTAGGGGCGTAGCGCTTCGTCATCGATATCGTAGTTCTTTCGGCGGAGCGACTCCTGCACGAACGCCGTGTCCCAAGGCTTAAGGTCGTCCAGCCCTAGCTCACGGGCGTTGGCTTGCAGCGCGCGCACATCCCGATCCCAGTAGGATCGGGTGAGGTTGGCCATGTCCTGCTGGAAGGAAAGAGCATTCTGTCCCGCCTTCACCATATGGTCTTCTAGCCGGTAGTCCGCGAAATTTGCATAGCCCAGCAGCTTCGCGATCTCGTGCCTTAGTTGGAGGATGCTGACAACCAGATCCCGGTTGTCGAATTCCCCGTCTCGGCATCGGGTCACGTAGGCGCGATGGACCGTCCGGCGCAGCTCCCGGTCGTTCGCGTACTTGAGGATGGGTTCGACCGAAGGGTGGTCCAGGGTCAATAGCCAGCCGTCGAGTCCTCGTTCGGCGGCGGCTGCCCTGAAGCGGTCGACGTGCGACTCGGGTACTCCGGTGAGCCGGGCAGCTTCCGTCACGTGGAATTCCCACGCTGCGGTCGCGTCCAATACGTTTTCACTGAATTTCCGCTCGACCTGGGCCAGCTCGAGCTTGATTTCCTCGAGCCTGGCCTTCCCGTCCGCGGGCAGATTGGCACCCGCGCGCCGGAACTCGAGTAGTGTCTTGTCGAGGTGTCGGCGGCGGATTCCGTCGAGTTGTCGGGCCTCCTCGGTAGTCGCGTAGCTATTGATCCTCTCCCATAGTGCACGGTTGAGGGGTAGCCGCGTCCAGAACCTCGAAATTTCGGGGAGGACTGCGTTGTACGCATCGCGCATCGCGGGGGTTTCGTTCACCCCGAGGAGGTGTGCGACCGACCCGATGCGTTCGTTTACCCAGCGAGTGATTGCGTCCAGCTCATCCATCGTATTTGCCCATGTGGGCTCGCTTGCTTCGTCGTTCGCCAGGGCCTCAACGCGCAACTGCCCGAGCCTCAGTACCTCTCGCACTCCTGGCTCTACGTGTTCGTGCCGGATGCGATCGAATGGTATCCGAAAGTTTTCGGAGAGGAGTAGATTTGGGTCGGTCACAGTCTGTGTTCTCAGGTACTGTCGTTTTAAGGGGCCGAAAGATCGCTCCGTCGTGTAGGTTGGACCAGCGCCTCTCCCAGCCGCACCTCCCGGCCAGGACGGCAGGCGGGGGTTGGTTCGGTGCTGCCGGGTGGGAGCAAGAGGATGACCGTGGACCCAAGGTGGAAAGCCATTAGCTCGCTGCCACACGCGACCTGGAGAGGAGGGTCATAGTGCCGTTCGCGGGGCAGTGGTTCCGAGTGGTTGGTAACCCACGGGCGTTCTCTGGCCCAAGAGACGTCAAAAGCGGACGAGATGCGCCCCACGTTGTATGCGCCCACCGCGACAATCGCGAGCCGCCCTAACGTAGAGTCGAGGAAACAGAGGAGCCGCTCGTTCGTCACGAATAGCGCGGGGAGGTGCGTCACGGCAGGCAGGTTTACTGGGAGGAGCGTGCCGGGCACATGTCGTGCCAGGGGAATCGAAGCGTCCACAGGTGCGTGTACCCTGTGGTAATGGCGGGGGGAAAGGTAGAGGGTTACGTAGCGGCCTCCCTCGAGGGCGCGGGCTTCCTCTTCGTCGTCCAGGAGCTCCGCCACCCGATAGGTTCGCCCCTTGGCCTGCACCGCTGTCCCGCGATTGATCTCACCTACGGAGCCGACGATGCCGTCCACTGGAGAACCCACGGTGGCCCGCCCCGCCGGCCACGTGCGCAGTCCCGCTTTGAGCCGGCGGACGAAAAAGGCGTTCATCGTGTGGTACTCTTCGAGGGGGTTCTCCACCTCGGAGAGGTCCGCTCCTACAGTCCGAGCGAAGGTGCGGAACAGAGGACGACGTAGGGCTCGGGGTACGGGGATGTCCGCGAGTCTGCCAAGGGACCGCGACAGCCCAGCCTGCGGCAGCCGCTGCAGCAGGGCCAGAGCGACTCGCCACCCTAGTGGGGGCCGGTCCGGAACGTTCTCTGGGGCGTTCATCGGACAGAGTGTACCCGAAAGTGATCGGGGGGTCCGGTGTCAGTGGGTACCGTTGGGTTGCGCATGAGGGTTGCGCCACCCATTCATCTCAATTCCCACGCCAGGCCCTTCCCCAGCCTGCGCTGTGGGCTGTCCTGCGGAGGCTCCTGATGGTTCCCGATCCAGAACTCTACGCGGAGCACTACTAAAATGGCGGGTGGGATGGCGCCTGGGCACGGTCCCCACGGCCGCGCGGGACCCCCGGTACGACCAGGGATAACGTTTCTTGACACCGGAAACCCCCCATATATTTTGGCGGCCCTGGCCTTGCAGAAGCACCTAGGACGCCAGGTCGTTTACTTAGGAGGATCCCGGATGGCGAACAGCTCGTATTCGGTCGAGGGAGAGCCGGTCGGCTCTGTCCCCATCAACATGCAGGTCTTCGACGGAAAAGAAGGCGAGGAGTGGGAGGACGACGACGACTGGGACGACGAAGACGACGATGAAGAGTTAGAAGACGAGGATCTTGAGGACGAAGAGTGGGAGGAGTGGGAAGACGGTGACGATGATGTTAGTGATCGGCTACCTTCGCGACCCGGGTAAGGGTGAGGCCTGTCCGCACGATCCTGTGATTACAAGCCGCTCCCGCCGCGGTGGCCGGGCGGCTTTCTGTTTCCAGCCGAACAGCGTTCGTTGATGACGAACACTGGGGTCGGCCCCGAGCGGCTGCGCACTAGGACTTGACTCGGGAGGCTACTGGCAGCCATGACTTAACAGTTAGAAGTGCTCTGAGACACGAGGGGCTGGCCAGTGAGGAGTCGATTGGGTGGACCTGCACTTGCTGCGGATGCGTAGGGCCTGATGTATCCGCTCACACTGTGGGTGAAACGGTTGCTCATCGCTAACGTGGCGGTCCACGTCGTAGCGACGTCGATACCGCTTATCTACGGATACGGCGCTTTGGTGCCTTCCGCGATCGTGAGTCGTCCGTGGACTCTCCTCACCTACATGTTCCTCCACGCGCCGGGTTTGTCTCATATCTTCTTCAACATGATTGGATTGTTCTTCTTCGGGCCCCGCCTTGAGGAGCGACTCGGCGGGCCCGACTTCCTGAAGCTCTACCTGTGGGGTGGCGTCGGTGGGGCAGTATTCTCGTTCACTTTCTCGCCCCAATATCCGGTGGTTGGCGCGTCTGCCGCGGTGTACGGAGTCCTGCTGGGTTTCGCGATGTTCTGGCCTCGGGAGCGTGTCTACATCTGGGGAATCTTCCCGCTGGAGGCGTGGGTGCTCGCGATTCTACTCGTGGTAGGGAGCCTCTGGTCCGGCGTGACCAGCGTTGGCACGGGCGTTGCCCACTTCGCCCACCTGGGCGGGCTCGCGTTCGGTTTCAGCTATCTGAAGAAGCGCGAATGGCGCCGTGGGGAGCCCAAGCGAAACTTCCAGAGCCGGATCGCTGCTACCCCCCCGGCCTCGCTGTCCGATCGCACCGCCCTGAACCGGTGGGAGGCGATCGATACCGCATTGCTCCATGAGCTCAACCGTCAGGAAGTGGAGGCACTGCTGAGAAGGGTGCGTGCGGAAGGTGTGCGCGGGCTCAGTCAGGCCGAGCGCGCGTTTCTCGACCGGATGTTGACCCAACACTAACTGGAAGGCCCGTGCGCGATGCCAGCTAATTGGTCCCGGTCCGCCTCCATCGAGCCGAGTATGTCGTCGCTCGGAGTCGTTTCATCACTACGCTAGCTCACGCTACGCACCCGGCTGCTGCGCACCTCCTCGTGGAGCGGATCCGAGAAGAGTTTCTCAGCGCCACCCAGCACTCCCTGGTCTTCGCTCTGGCCCTCGTCCTGCC
>DEAG01000030.1:105600-116557 GCA_002346665.1 Gemmatimonadales bacterium UBA2988 | reverse complement strand
AAGCCGGGCACCAGTGCCTGGTCTCCGAGATCTACGACGCGCGTCGACCCCCCCTCGAGGGCCATCACTTCATCTATAGACCCGGCAGCTACAATCGTCTCGCCCCGAACTGCCACAGCCTCGACGGTCGGCTGATCCGGGTCCATAGTGACAATGTTGTCACCGAAGAAAATCGTGTCGGCTGAGGAATCTGCACAGCCACTGAGACCGATGCCCAACATGCACGCTAGTGCGACTATGACCTGTTTTGATGTTCTCATGAATCCACCCTCAAATGGTTGTGGACGGCCCGACTAAGTAACGCATCAGAATCTACTCGCTGCCGTTGTATGAGCCCCACTCACGCTTCTCTCGATCAGGGCGTCGACGTCGTCAAGCTCGATGTCGCACTCGAACGCGCTTGCCACCCCGGGGTGCGTAACGCGACCGTCCACGACATTCAGACCCCGCTTGAGCGCAGGGTCATCCGAGCACGCCTTTCGCCACCCATGCCCAGCCAACTTGAGAGCGTATGGAAGCGTCACGTTCGTAAGCGCCAACGTGCTACTTTGAGATGCGCCGCTTGGCATGTTGGCGACGCCGTAATGAATGACCCCGTCCATGCTGTAGACCGGGTCTCGGTGCGTGGTCGGACGAATCGTCTCGACGCAGCCACCTTGGTCAACCGCGACGTCAACGACGACCGTGCCCTCGCGCATATGCGCGAGGTCACCGACAGTAATAAGGCTTGGGGCCTTGGCTCCGGGAATCAGCACGGCTCCGATGATCAAATCCGTATCTTCGATCTGCTTCCGGATCGCGGGGCGGGTGCTGAATAGCGTGTGCACGTTTGCGGGCATCACATCGTCGAGGTATCGGAGCCGCTCGAGATCGATGTCCATGATGGCGACGCGTGCGCCGAGCCCAGCAGCTATCTTCGCAGCGTTCGTACCGACGACACCCCCACCCAGAATCAGCACCTTGCCAGGCAGAACGCCCGGCACCCCACTCAGTAGCACACCTGGGCCGCCTGGCTTCTCGAGGTGCTTGGCACCCGCCTGCACGGCCATCCGTCCAGCGATCTCACTCATGGGTGTGAGGAGCGGGAGCTCGCCGGTGGGCAACTCCACGGTCTCGTAGGCGATCGCCACGGCTCCGGATTCACGGACAGCCGTAGTCAGTGCCTCGGAAGCCGCGAAGTGGAAGTAGGTGAAGATCACCTGCCCACTCCGCATCCTCGGCCACTCCGGTTCGATCGGATCCTTGACCTTCATGATCATGTCGGCAGCAGCCCAGACCTCCTCAGCCGTAGCAGCGACTCGCGCTCCGCTGGCCTTGTATAAATCGTCCGTGAAGCCGCTCCCGATGCCTGCCCCCTCCTCGAAGACCAATTGATGACCCGCAGCAACGAGCGTCTCCGCACCAGCAGGGGTAACGGCAACTCGGTACTCGTCGACCCTGATCTCTTTGGGTACACCAATGACCATCTGGCCGCTTCCTGGAGTCGGGGTGAGTACCGGCATGACCGATTTGAAGTGTGGATCGGTAACGGTGACTCGGTTTTGTTTGTTTTTGTGCTGCCCGCCAGCAACTTCCCACTTGTAGCGCTTCCCCGCACGACCCCTAACGCTTTCGAACCGGAAAGAAAAGTGGCGGGTAACCGTCACTAATAAAGATTTTGACTGAAGGTCGCAAGATAATTGTGTCTGTGGTACCCTCCTTTAAGAGGTGCTGTGGGGTAGCCTGGGCTCGGCGACGCTGGAGAGACCCACGACCTTGATCCAAGCTGGTTATCGGGTACCCGTGCAACGATGCAGGTTGTAGGGAGGAGATTGCACCGTTGACTCCAGTCTCGGACCCAAGATGAGCGCTCCGCACACGACCTGGCCCACAGTAAGCAATCGTCTCATGCGTCTCTTGATATTCATCTTCATCGAGTTCTGGCTTTTCCCGTGGCAGGTGTTGGCGGCCATCGCGTATACAGCCAAGGTCTGGTGGAAGACCAATCCGGCTAAGATCTCGGGCACGGCGAGCGAAATCTCCAACATCCGCCTCATCCTGCACACTGCCGGAACACGACCGGACCAGCCCACCGCGCGCCTCAGCCCACACCTTCCCGCACACGGTACGGTGATCGCCTGGCTCCTCGGGAGCTTCGGGCTGGCATCCCGCTGGAGCGGGTGGCATTTCTCGTGGACGGAGTTTCCCGTGACGCTACCCTCCGTGTTTAACTCCATGATCGGTCATCGCACTGGGTTCTTCGACCGAGTACTCGCGGAGGCGATCGATCCGAAGGGGCGACACCCGGTCAAGCAGATCGTGATCCTCGGGGCCGGCTGGGACACGCGCGCATGGGGACTACTCGCGGACACCGATGCCCGCATCTTCGAAGTGGATATGCCCCCCACTCAGTCTGCGAAGCGGGCCGCCCTTGAAGGCGCCGGCCTGCCGACGGACCGGATCACCTTCGTCGAGACCGACTTCGCGACCAAGACTTGGATCCAGGCGATCGTGGAGCGGGGCTTTGATCAGGCCCTCCCGACGTTTTTCCTCTGGGAGGGTGTAACGATGTATCTCCCTTCCGAAGCCGTCGACGCCGTGTTGGATGAGGTCGGACGGCTCGCGCCGGGGAGCAGGATCGCGTTCGACTTCTTGAGCCACGAGCTCCTCCATGCGAAACCCCCCTTCGAAAAGCTAGGCAAGCTCCTCAAGAGGGG
Organism: Gemmatimonadales bacterium UBA2988; assembly: GCA_002346665.1. Lineage (GTDB taxonomy): Bacteria > Gemmatimonadota > Gemmatimonadetes > Longimicrobiales > Gaopeijiaceae > UBA2988. The sequence continues at coordinate 113,861 of DEAG01000030.1, read as the reverse complement.
CATGAAGTTATACTCCAACGAACCATTGCTCTACGGAATCTCTACGGAACCACCCGTCCGCGAGCACGTCGAACGGATCGCTGCCGCGCACGGACTGGAGCTCGCCGACTACGAGCCGTTCGGGCCTGAGGACGAGGCCTTTGGCGGCGTCACGGTGGCGATCCGTCGGAGTTGACCGCGCTCCGCCTACGCCGAGCCCCGTTCCCGCCGACTTTCGCCGCTTTCCAGACATACTCTTAAGTTCACACTACCAGATCGCCCGAGTCGCGCAGGGGGTAAGCGGCGGATGGATGCCCCTAAAAGCTAGACCGTATGGGTAATATTATGGGTATTATTAATGATGACAATCCGACAACAGCTATGTAAATGACTTGTATACAATCATTTACCTTTATGATACCACACTACTTTTTAGAGATAATGTACCGACAGAGGAACGTGCTGCTGCCCGAAGCAAGGGCCTGATGGGTGGCGACGGGGGCCTTCGTAGGCTCCGGACTAGTGGCGTCGGTCAGTAGGTGTACCTGACCCCTGTCCGTAAGCTTGTATCCAGAGCGCTGATTCCGTCGGGAGGCCTGCTGTCGTAGCGGAGATCAAACGATACCGTGAGGTCCATCGCATCCGTTACGGATGTGGCGATTCGCAGGTTAGCGAGCGTCCGAACGTCATCGAAGTCACCAAGCACGGGTTGCAAATAAGTCGTAGACGTGATCACTAGATTTTCATTGGGCACCACACGTAGGGTGAGAAAAAAACTCTCCCGAATTACGGTGGTCTGATCGTCGTGAACTGCAGTATCGGAAAGGTTCAGTCGCTCGTGTTCCAACATGAGAGTAGCGCCCATACCGAACTGCCCCCACTCGCCACTAGCGAATGAAGTTCGTGCCCCTACACCCGTGATTACTCTGAAATTCAGTAATTGAGGCAAGTCGTAGTTTAACTGCCCGTACCACTCTGGTGAGATGGTATCCTTGTAGCGGTAGGTCTGGCGATAATGGAGGAGACTCGACGATTGGAAGCGGCTCCCACTGAGCAAGCCCAGCCCTCCGTTTCCTACGATGAGGCTGGTTGCAGATTCCGTGACTCGGTAGAGACGTCCATTCAGGCCGAGCTGGACCAAATCCACGTTTCCGGTCCTCAGCGTCACGTCACCGCCGAGCGCACCCGAGTGCCCTAGCGGAGGATCGTCGCGCCGAAGAGCCTCCACGTTTACCTGAGCAGACAAGGGACAGGTAAGAGCTGCAGCTAGAGTGATGAACAGCAGGAAGTTCTTACAACGCAGTTGTGTGTAATGGGTTGCCGGAGTCATTGAGTTTGCCTTAGCGGCCTGCCACTCTTAGCCACCTGTAACTGCACGATTATACACTGCTGATGATCGCTGGTTTGCTGTTGCCTGACACTCCCCTTATCACACCTGTACATATTACTCGGCAGCATACAGCCATCATCAAAGGCTTGGTCACCATAAAGTGTACCACGCTCCACCTGGATAAGGACTCGGAATCGACTGTAAGTGTCCACATGATCCACATCTGACCGCCACGGCTGGAACCGTTATACAGCCAGTAGCAGGTAATCCCGCATTGTAACCCCCTGGTGCCTCTTCACTTGCCCCCTGAGTGTGTAGTATTCTGTGTGGTATTTAGGGGGATGGCCAGCCGATGTACCGTTTGTACCCAGAAATGCGTTCCCGTGGTCGATGTGTAGCGCCCTGTGCCCGAACCCCGTCTTTGGGGACACCACTTACTCTGAGGCCAAAACACACTTATTTATCTGAGGCATGTGACTTCCTAATCGGGTGTTATAGACCTTTGCTGGAGGATCTCATGAAGCTCAACCTCAAGGCACTCACCATGACGGCGGCAATAGTATGGGGCGGTTGCTTCTTCCTCGTCGCAGTGGCCAACATCGTTTGGCCTCCGTACGGTGAGTCATGGCTGCAGTTGTGGAAGTCTATGTACCCTGGCTACAACGGGCCCGCTGGTTTCGGATCGGTGATCATCGTGACAATCTACGCCGTGCTGGACGGAGCAGTGGCAGGCGCAGTGTTCGCGTGGTTGTACAACACGTTCGCCGGAACAAACGAAGGAACACCGACGACGTAGCGATGCTACTGCATAAATAGTGCACGCTCAAACTCCAGTTTGAGCGCGAGGGAATTCATCCCGGTGACAGGCATGGCCGTATACGAGGGAAGGGGAATTCTAGGATACAGGGTTAGGCACCTGACCACTTCACATAGCCTAGCCACCCGGAAGACTATCCACGAGTTCGAACATCCGCCGAAGATGGTCCTGCGTGGGTAGACGTCCCCGCCCTCCGCCAAGATTGTCCACCATGTGTTGAGGGTCGCCAGTACCGGGCACTGCAACGATTACCGCTGGGTGTGCGACCACAAACTTCAACATAAACTGCGCCCAACTGTGGGCGTCGAATTCCGTCGCCCACTCAGGTAGCGGCCGGTCACCGATCCGCCTCCACATACGACTGCGTCCGAACGGCAGATACACCATGACGGCGATTCCCTCGTCCTGCGCCAAAGGAAAGATCCGCTCCTCCGCCAAGCGGTTATCAATGGCGTAGTCAATGCCGATGAAGTCTATGGGGTACTCGCGCATGACCTTGGCAAGCTCTCCATATTGTGTCTCGTTGGTGGTCGTGATTCCGATGTGTCGGATCCGACCGGATTCCTTGTACTCCTGTAGAATGCCGAGTTGGGTAGGCGGATCACCCATGTTGTGAACCTGGTTCAGATCGATCACCGGAACACCGAGACGTTCAAACGACCGCTCGATCTGCGCCCTGACGCTTTCTGGGTCAGCCAAGTCACCCCCTCGACCAGCCACATTCACCTTTGTGGCCCAGAAGATGTCGTCGGCGAATCCGTCTTCTTGGGCCCACTGACCCGCGTATGTTTCGGAACCACCCCTGCCGTAGCCCGCGGCACTATCGAAGACACGCCCCGAACCCTCGGCACCTTCCGTGAGTGCATGAAGCACAGCCCGATGGTCGGCGAGCTCCTCAGCACTCGAATTCATCGATATCCATCGGCCGCCTAGACCGATCACAGGAATTTGCTCGCCCGTAGATGGGATGACACGGGTCCGAACCGCTTCTGTCTGGAGCACCTGCAGCGTCCGCGAATTCAGGCTAAGTGCCGCGCCGGCACTGGCGTTGATTCGAAGCCAATCACGTCGAGATATCATCCGCCTTAACCCTCCTTTAGGTGCTCAAAGAGCATGTCACCGAATAGCATCTTCAGGTCTCCCAGAGAGAGAGCGCAAGTGGTCCGCTGTAGGTACGGTGACCGCCTTGCGGTCCTGAATCTGACCGTACCTCACGCCAAGCCAAACCGCCAGCCCAAACCAGAATACCGAGAACGGCACCATCGTCGTTGACAAGCCCGCGAAGCCTAGACCGAGAGCTCCAACTAAGGTGTACGACCATGCTCCAATCTGATCCCCTACACGATAAACGAAGGTGTCGTTGAAGTTTTTCGACTTGTACTTGTCGGCTCGAGGCAAAACGGTATAGAGCACTTCGCGAGCCGGCCGCTGGATGGCGTAGTTGCCCGCGCGCCGGATCACCTGGAGCGCGACCAGCACAGCGAGCACGGGGGAGACCGCCAGCACGCCGAACCCGACGACACTCACCAGCGGCAGGAATGCGAGCCCGAACCCCACCCCCGCCCACTTGAGCACGCGCCCCGTGACGAAGAGCTGGGTCACCAGGGTAAGCGTGTTGACGGCCACGTCGATGTTTGCGAAGAAACGGGTGCGCTCCGGCGAGTCGTCACCGAAGATTCGTGCGGTCAAGTCGGCCTGCTGGAAGTACAGGAAGGTCGTGGAGACCGTGAATAAGAGCATGATGCCTGCGATACCGAGCAGGTAGGGGGAGCGGGCCACGTTACCGACCCCCTCGAGCACACCACCCCCTATAACCTCCCCCCCCTTCCCATCCGGCTCGCCCTGCACATGGTCTACCCCCGCTGCCTGCGCGAGCACTCCTTCACGCCGGCCGAGTGCCCCGGAAGCACGCGAAGCGAGTTCTAGGAAGAGTCCAGATAACAGCAGCAGGTTCATCGTTCCGAACGAGACAGCCAGCAGCGAGGTAATCAAGGACCCCAAGATGGCCCCGAGCGTCCCTCCCACCGCAAGCACACCGAACAGCCTCTTACTCTGGCTGGGGCAGTAGACATCGGTCATAAACGACCAGAAAACCGACACCACAAAGAGGTTGAAGACGCTGACCCAGATGAAGAAGAGGCGACCGACCCACACCGCCCGCTCCGGTTCGACGACGCGGAATACGAGATAGAACAAGACCAAGTTGAGGATGAAGAAGCGGTAGGTGAGTGGGACAAACCGCCGCCGCGGCATACGCGCCACCAACGAGCTGTACAGGGGGTGTAGGATCAGCATCCCCACCAGCGTACCGGTGAAGAGCCAGGCCAGGTTTTCCACCCCACCCATCACCCCCATTTCGTCACGGATAGGACGCAGGATGTAGTAGGAGGTAAGGATCAAAAAGAAGTACGCGAATGACCAGGCGAGCGCTCCCGTTTCCCCCTCACGCACGTCCACCGTCCTGCGCAATACCCGGGTGACTATAGTCCGCATCGCCTCGTCAGGCATAGGCGCGGCGGCGGATCGGAGGGCACGGATCTGTCATCGGAAACCTCCACTTCGAGACCTTCTGATGTGGGTTCTCGTGTCCCGCCAACGAAGCGGTGATACCTAAGTTTATGGGTTCAGCGGGGGGATTGGTAAAATAGGGAGGGTGTACCCCACTTTGTAGAGCTCCATCAACCCGTGGAACTTGCTGTACTTGAAGGTGGCCGTATCAATCACCCGACCGTTCGACGGGTGAGGCCGATCGGACCCTTCGTTGCAGTAGTAGATTGCTACCGGCGACCGATGACCGTACGCTATCGCTTAACCCGAACAGGAGCATAGTCATGCACCCGGCCCCGCACCGACAGTCCCTCATCTCAATCGCCCTTCTTGTCTTGCTCGCATGCACCGGCCCTGAAGATCAGGCTAAGGACGGTTCCGTATTTTACGGTTCGGACGAGGTCCGTGCATCCCTTATCGCACGGGCTGCGTCGCTCGAACTGGACACTGACTACGTTCCACCCCCCGGCCAGGCTCTCCACCACTATACATCAGGCTTCGCGAAGACCCTGTGCTCGGCCGTGTTTATCACGGGTCTCGACCCAAAGGATGCCGCAGCAAACGTGGGCGGCTTCACGAGTCCCTTTGAGGAACGGCACCACGTGGTGGACACGGTGGTCGATTTCCAGCATCAACAAGTGAGTCTGACCTTGCCGGACGGGGTCACTCGCACCGCAAAGAAGTACAAGAACCAGGGGTGCGTGACGCACGCCATCGGTGAGGATTCCGTACACTTCACGCCGACGGACGTAGCACGAAAACTTCCACCTCCAGCGTCTTCACCCTGGCCCATGGGAGACATCCTCACCGGTGACCCATGGCCCGAAGAGGTGGATATGACAAAGGTCGAGGAGGCGCTCGACGCGGGATTCGGTCCGCCAGAAGCTCGTACGCTCGCCCTGGTCGTGACGTACAAGGGAAGGATCCTTGGCGAACGTTATGGGCCCGAAGTCGACATCCATTCGCCGCTCGAGGGTTGGTCCATGGCAAAAAGCCTGACGGGCACGCTCATCGGAGTGCTCATTGAGCAGGGTGCATACGAGCTCTGGCAACCGGCGCCCATTCCCGAGTGGCAGTCGCCTGGAGACCCCCGGCAGGCTATCCGCATCGGCGACATCATGAGGATGTCGAGTGGGATCCGAATCCGTGCTCCTCAGGACCCCGATTTCGATCCGTCAATCGGGTACCCAGACCATCTCTATCTCTACACGGGCAGCGTGGACTCATTCGAGTGGGCGGCGACTCGCCCCCAGGAGTGGGAGCCGAACACCGTTGGCAGGTACCGGAACAGCGATCCGGTGCTTGCTAACTATCTTATCAGATTAGCGGTGGAAGGGAGGGACGAGGACTATCATTCGTTCCCGCAGAGGAACCTGTTCGACAAGATCGGGATCCGCGACGCGATTATCGAGACCGACCCATACGGAAATTTTCTGGCCCAAGGGTACGAGTTCCTTCCGGCCCGAGACTGGGCGAGGCTAGCAAATCTCTATCTCCAAGACGGCGTGTGGAACGGCGAGAGGATCCTGCCAGAGGGTTACGTAGAATACGTGACAACGCTCGCGCCGGCATGGGTAGCGGATGGTCGCCCCCAATACGGAGGGGGGTTTATGTGGGTGAACGGCGACAGTGGCTGGCCGGTGCCGGAGAACGCATACGGGATGAGAGGAGCGGGAGGGCAGAGTGCCACCATGATCCCAACGCATCAACTCGTTGTGGTGAGGCTGGGTAAGTACACGGGCGCACAAGCCGCTGGCCAGGCATTGAACCGAGCATTCGAGTTGCTACTGGAGGCCGTACCACCAGTCGAACAGTGAAGCAGCCGCACCAGAATCCTCGCCGCCGAGGCTACGGAACTAGTCAGGTGCGTCGTTCCACAGGCACTTCTCGATTTCGGTGAGGATTGAGTTCATCGCCAGGTGAGGTGCGTGAGTTCGATGGGTACTCTTTCAGCCAACAGAATGAGGACCCATCACGCCTGTGGAAACGCCACCGGAGAGCTTCGTCAGACAGGGGCATGAGATGGGCCAAACCCTGTTGTTGGGTGTGTTATGAGTGCCGCCCCGGTAGAGGGGGGAGGCTAGTCGCCTCCGGGGGGACGCGTCGCGATCCACAGCACTCCACCCCCGATCATAGTCGCTACTATCCCAGCATAGGCCCATCTGATCTGGCCAGTCATAAACGAGCCAGGGAGGATGTTGATCCCCTGCAGAATCCAGACAACGCCGGTCAGGGCGACAAGAGTCCCGATGACGATCAGCATACTTCTCATGTGCTGGATCACCGCAGCGACCAACAGCCTAGTTCAGGGAATGAGTACGATAATCGGCATTCCATATTCACGCCCCAGTAGGTGCTCACAATATCTCCTTACCTTCTTAATTGAATTTTGATTCTAGGGTCTCCTTCCACCGAACTATCCCTAGACATTACATCTTCAATGGTTTTTTCAATATCAATACCAAATTCGCCTAGAGAGCTTAAATCCAGATCCTCTAACTCACTAAGTGAACCCTCGAATTGAAAATCCAATTCCTTATTAGAATCACTAATACCATCATAATGATCAGGTTTGGTGAGTTGTCCATTCAGGATTATTGAACCTCCAATAATCCCACCAATTATCAGCGCCGACACCACATTGTCTTTCATAAGTTAGCTGGCCTTTTGTAGGTCCTTACGTAACAATAGCTTGGGGTAATAGTGTGTGGTATGTTTAAGGTAGTATTACCCAGAAGACTACCCAGCTTGGGCTAGGAAATACTGGGATTCAGTGCTCCCGAACCGCCCCCCCTTTCGACCAAGGGGGGGGCGGTGCTCGTACAGGGTCGCACACATCAGCCCCGAAAGCGAGGCGGGTCCCGGTCCGAAAAACCGGCGGGGCTTCAGCCCCGTGCCGTTTCCTGTCGGTCGAGACCCCCAGTACCCCACCCCCCCCTCCGTGGCACCCAGCCACAGCTAGCTATACAGCAGTGTTTTGCTCGTCCTGAGTTGCGGGCTTGAGTGGAATGGGACAGAATGAAAGCGTGAATAAAATCATTGTGTGCAGTTTGTTTTCACTGTTTTTGGCGAGTTGTAGGGAGAGCCCAACCAATACAGGGCGTGTCCCCTTCCATGACACTTACTCGCCGAGCGTCGCGGCCTCGATCACGCTCTCGGCAACAAGCCTGGACCTCTCCTCTTTGGGTGAGACACAGCCACTGACCGCGACGATCAAAGACCAGAAGGGCGCGACGATGGCGAGTGCCACGGTGACGTGGAGTTCATCGTCCACTGCAGTTGCTACGGTATCGGATGCAGGACTGGTGACTTCCGTAGCAAACGGTACGGCTACGATCACAGCGAAAAGTGGATCAGCGACTGCGACCGCGAGCGTAACGGTTCAAGGGACATTCTACCTCGCAGCAAACGGTGTGACGCTCGTATGCTCCCCTGCCGATGTGGGCGACACAGGCGAGGTGGGCGGCGTCACATACACCAAGCGATCGAAAGCTCAAATCCGCGCGCTTGTTACTGAGGGAGATCACGCGTCTCTGACGACCACATGCACCAGCAGCGTCATGGACATGCACTACATGTTCGCCACCG
>DEAG01000030.1:104605-105247 GCA_002346665.1 Gemmatimonadales bacterium UBA2988 | reverse complement strand
ACGTCAGCAGCGTCACGAACATGTACGGCATGTTCAGAGGTGCGACGTCGTTTAATCAAGGCATCAGTTCGTGGGACGTCAGCAACGTCACGAACATGAACTACATGTTCTACGGCACCACGTCGTTCAATCAAGACATAGGTTCGTGGGACGTCAGCAGCGTCACGAACATGGGGCGCGTGTTCCAAGACGCCACGTCGTTCAATCAGGACATCGGTTCATGGGACCTCAGTAGCGTCACGGACATGGACGGCATGTTCTACCACGCCGACGCGTTCAATCAAGACATCGGTTCGTGGGACGTCAGCAGCGTCGGGAACATGGAGTACATGTTCCAGGGCGCCACGTCGTTCAATCAGGACATCAGTTCGTGGGACGTTAGCAGCGTCACGACCATGAACTTCATGTTCGCCACCACCAGGGCGTTCAATCAGGATATCAGTTCGTGGGACGTCAGCAACGTCACGACCATGAGCCGCATGTTCGCCGACGCCACGGCGTTCAACGGGGACATCAGTTCGTGGGACGTTAGCAGCGTCACGACCATGATGGACATGTTCGACACCGCCAGGTTGTTCAATCAGGACATCAGTTCGTGGGACGTCAGCAACGTCACGAACATGCACTACATGTTCGCCACCG
>DEAG01000030.1:59612-104256 GCA_002346665.1 Gemmatimonadales bacterium UBA2988 | reverse complement strand
GACGTCAGCAGCGTCACGGACATGTACGGCATGTTCAGAGGTGCGACGTCGTTCAATCAAGGCATCAGTTCGTGGGACGTCAGCAACGTCACGAACATGAACTACATGTTCTACGGCACCACGTCGTTCAATCAGAATCTGAGCGGCTGGTGTGTCTCTACCATCACTAGCGAGCCCGGTGGTTTCCATGCTTCAGCGGACTCTTGGGTTCTGCCTCGCCCGGTATGGGGGACGTGTCCCTCGTAGGGTCCGCGCAAACTAAATATGCACTGGTGTGTGGGGCTGGGGCACCACATCTAGTGTCCATACCACGAGAGGTGGGAGTAAGAAATGGGAAGAGGACTGTTTCGTGGCCTCTTAACCTCACATGCGGGGGGATCCACCATGCTGCACTGCTTAAGTTTTTCGCTGGCCTTTCTTGGCCGGTTCTTCGTGATCGTATTATCGGTCGTCGTATTGGTTGTGCCGACTTTGCTGTCGGCACAGAATAGGGGTAGCGGGCAGCAGGCCCGCCCCGATGATCGGAGGGTGACAAGAGTCCTCGGCGGACTCGAAATGACCGCCGCGGACAGTGCAGTCAAGACAGTCGTGGATCGCTTAGACTTTGACAGCTACAAGGAGATCATCCGCGGCCTCACCGAGTTTGGGGACCGGGAGCAGGGGACGGAGCGGAACCGGCAGGCGATCGACTGGATCGAAGCCCAACTCCGCAGTTGGGGATACGAAACGGCGCGAATCTACTACGAGTACACGCCCCGAGGGGCTACAGAGGCCTATCCCCGCGAGGAGGTCTACGCCACCAAGGTGGGGAGTGAAGTACCCGGCGAAATGTACATCATCGGTGGCCACATGGATGGACGGGGAGGCGGGGAGGCCGCGAACGACAACGGCTCGGGAACGGCTCTCGTAATGGAGATCGCCCGGGTCCTGGCTTCATCAGATGTTCGGACCGCGCGCTCTGTACGCTTTGCCCTCTGGAACAACGAGGAGACGGGGCTCAATGGATCCAGGGCCTACGTCGAGCAGCGAAGCCCGCTCCAGGGGATCGAGGAACCCGCCGGGTCCGGCAGATACCCCGAACCGACGTGGCTCGGCATGATCCAGCACGACATGATGCTATGGGACCACGGCAATCCCGTGACGTTCAACCAGGCACTAGACGCCGACGTGGACATCGAATTCCAGCTCGCCTCCGAGAAGGCTGACGAGTCCGCAGTTCTCGCACTGAAGCTTCTGAACGCCAACCGGATGTTCGCAACGGACTACCCGGCCGCCATGAGTAACGCCATGAGCAACACGGATTCGGGTTCCTTCCAGGACTTGGTGGCCTCCGTCAGCCTCCGTGAGAACCGGCGTCTCTACGAGACGGGCAACCGGGCCAACCCACACTGGCACCAACCCACCGACCTTTTCGTGACCTTCTCGGACGCGGACTTCCGCCTCGGCTTCAACGCTGCCCAAACCACGCTTGGGGCAGTGGCTAGGTTGGTGGACGCACGTATAGTGGGTGAACGGTAGGGCGGTTTGTCGAGGACATCTGGCCGCCTCACATTATCTTCGGAGAATACCTTGATGGGTTGGTTTTAGTAGCGCTTTTCTGACCATCCGTGGCGCTCATCCTTTGGCTAGCCTTCAACTGAAGGAATGACGGACACTAATCAGATCAACGACCTAAACCCCTACCGGGTAGGGTGTGTATACTCGCACGCGACAGGCCGCGCAACTACACTGTCCCACGCCTACAGACTTATATCGGAGAAAACCATGGCCAGTTTCCAGGACCGTATGATTCGCGCCGCTAAACTGGACGCTCAGTTGTATGAGGAGGTGGAAGCCGATCAAGGTGCGATGCCTCAAGCCATGACCGTGGTCATGCTGTCCGCATTAGCCGCTGGTATAGGAAGCGCAAATGTGGGCCTAGGCGGAATGGCCATCGGTATGATCGGGGCTCTGATGGGATGGTACGTCTGGGCTTTTCTCACCTATTTCATAGGAACAAGATTCCTGGCAGAGCCACAGACCAGGGCAGACCATAGGGAATTAATGCGCACGATCGGCTTCTCCAGCGCGCCGGGATTAATTCGGGTCTTCGGGATCATCCCAGGCCTCCGCGACCTGCTCTTTCTTATCGCAGGCATATGGATGCTCGTAGCGATGGTGATCGCCGTCCGACAGGCCCTAGACTACACAAGCACGGGGCGTGCAATCGGTGTTTGCGTGATCGGTTGGGTGTTTCAGATCCTCATTCTCACGGTTGCCGTTTCGATAATGTCGCCGGGAGCGTGACATCGGGAACGCAAAACAGGGAACATAAATAAGAAGCGCGCTGCCGTTGACGCGGCCGGCGCGCTTCTTCTATCGCTGGGGGGAATCCCCTAGTGGCATACTACCGTGGCTGGTCAATCGTCTCGTCCACCTCCCACCCGAATTTTTCCGAGGGCGAACGCAGATGCAGCGGTGTCCGCGGGAATCCGTACAGATCCTCGAAGGTAGAGGTCCCCGCGGCCTCACAGAGGTTCCCGGTACCGTCGTAGTGTAGGTCCTTGCAGACCAACGGAGATCCGAGCTCTTCTAGCAGCGCCTGCGCCTCTGGATGGCCCTCGGCCTTGAAGAAGGCCCTCTGGCCCCCGCGGGTCATGTCAACTGGGCTCATGCCTAAGCGCGTAAGCGTCTCTACATTTGCGCCCCTATCCACGAGATAGTGGATCATCTCGAGGTCACCTCTGATGGCCGCGTAGTGGAGAGGAGTGTAGCCCCAAGAGTCCGGTGTATTCACGTCGGCACCGAACTCCTCGACCAGGTACTTCACAGACGCAAGGAAGAGGCCCGGCCTACCTTCCATCATGTAGTTCCCGATTCCCTGAAATCCACCTCCAGCAACAGCGTGGATCGGGTACATGTGTGGGGCTCCCCCCGGAACCTGAGGTAGTCCTGAGGATTCCTCCTGACGCCCGTCAGGAGGCCTTCTCCCCCGCATGAGTTCGTCCGTCATGATAGTGGGGATATGGGGATCCGCACCGTGCGCAACAAGCAACTTCATGGCTTCCATATCCCGGGCGAAGGCTGCCCGGAAGAAAGGAGTGGCACCGCGAATTGTGATACCCGTGCGGCGTTGGCTGTACTCCCAATACCAGATGTGTTTACTCAGCCGTACATTGGGATCAGCCCCCGCTCCCAGAATTGCTTCAAGAAGCTCTAGGTGGGTTGTGGCCTGGGCATGATGCGACTGGGGCTGCGGATAATTAGGCATGCCCGACCAGTAGGACTGCAGCACTGCAAAAAGCGGTGTCGCGTTTTCCGGCGATGACGCCAGTTCGGGGTCGGCACCCCGCTCCACGAGACGGAGCGCAACGTCATACTCACCGTTCAAAGACGCGATAAGCAGGGGACTAACACCATTCCCCGCGCTTACCTGGTTGATATCAGCACCACCGTCCAGAAGGGCTTCAGCAGCCTCGACCTGCCCCTCGCGGGCGGCGAGCAGGAGCGCCGTCATCCCTCCCGACCTTCCGACTCGGATGATCCGTTCAGGGAGCTTGTAGTGCACTGCCTTAAGCCCCTGCGCGTTCAAACTGTAGATTTCCGGGCCCACTAAGCTCATCGTATCCGTCACCACGTACTCCCGCGCAGCTACCTCTCTTTGCTTCTGGATGGCCTCTTGGACCTGAGCCGGGGTCGGCCTCCAATTTTCCCCAGAGAACGAGGGCAAGCGCGCGGTCTCCGGCACCAAAAATCCCTGGTTGGAATAAATATCCGGTGCCCCGTTGGCGGGCTCCTCGACAGGCCCAGCACTTCTCCGGAACTCCGTGATCGCTTCCCGTAGAGCTACGTCAGCTGCGCGGTCTCGGACGTATCCGGATAGCGCATCCACCACCTTCGTGGTCACGGAGGGATCCGCACCGCGCGCAAGGAGCTCCGCGACTGCTTCGGCCTCTCCCGCCTCGGCAGCAAACATCAGCGGCGTCTGCCCAAGCGACAGCTCTCGAGCATTCACATCAGCTCCGTGATCGGCCAGGAGAGCGATCATCTCCGCACCGCCCGCCGCTGAGGATGCCGCCAAGTGTAGAGGGGTGGCACCGCTATTGGTCGTCGGGGCACGAGCGTCTGCTCCGGCTTCCAACAGCGACTTGGCTACCACCACGTGCCCCCCCCGACTCGCCAGATGCAGTGGGGTGTAGTGACCGATACGGGTCCCCGCTCCCACATCGGCCTCAGCCTGGACAAGAATCCGGACTACTTCTTCGTCCCCCTGTTCTGCCGCAAAATGCAAGGCGGTCATGCCATCGCCCCTGGACGAGTTTACGTCCGCACCCTGTTCGAGCAATCGCTCAAGCTCCACCACGTCACCCCGTCTTGCCGCCTCGATGATGGGATCGGTGGGAGGAAACGTCCCCGCACCCACAAGGAAAGGGACCAGACATACCACACCTAGCACACGCTGGAATACCACCACCATGTCGAATGCCCTTTGCATTTCTAGTAGTACCTCCGACCTGATATCCATCTCACCCGTCCGCGCGGCAAGCCGCCGAGCCGGGTAACGTTCGAGCAGACTACTCCAAAGACGCTGATGTGTCCCTCGCGGGAACACCCAACGGGAGCTTGAACGTGCTGTCACCGAAATGCTCCAGGTCATGGTGTCCGATGCCCTGGAGGAGAGCGAGGAAAGCGTTCGCCGTGGGCGTCCCCTCGGGAGCATTCACATGCATGTTCCCTTCCAGGGCACCATTCGCCTTGCCCATCAAGAGCAGCGGGACTCGCCGATGGTTGTGGAGGTTTGGATCTCCCATTGCCGACCCCCAAACGATCGCCGTTTTATCCAAGAGTGTCGCATCACCCTCAACAGTTCCCTCAAGTTTCTCGAGCAGACGCCCAAACGCACCCAGGCGGTAACTGTTGATCGCCAGGTACTGCATGACGGTGATTGGATTGTTTCCGTGGTGGGAAACGGCATGCCAACCAGCGTCAACGCCGCTCGCAGGATGGGAGGTGTTAGACTGATCGCTCCCCGTCTTGAACGAGATGACCCGAGTGATCTCGCTTCGCAAAGCTAGAACTTGGAGATCAAGCATGAGCTCCATGTGATCGTCCCAGGAATCCGGGACACCGGCCGGGGCATCCGGGAGTGCACGCCCCTCACCGCTCGAATTGCGTGACTCGACAAGCTGGATGCGACGCTCAATCTCGCGAACCCCATCCAAGTATGAGTCCAGGGCAACACGATCCACTGCGGACAGGGATCTCTTGAAACGCGCGGTTTCCACAGCAATCCAGTCGAGGAGGCTCCCGCGAGTTTGTCTCCGCTCGATCCGGTCTGCCGTAGAGTCACCCGCACCGAACATCCGCTCAAACACAGCACGAGGGTCACGGAGCGCCGGTAGCGGTCTGTTGGGTTGAGCCCAACTGATGTTATGGCGGTAGGCGCAGTGATAGTCGTAGTTGCACGCTCCTCCTCTGGCCGCTCCCTCCAGACAGAGTTCGAGCGATGGGAGGGGCGTGTCTTGACCGTACCGTTGTGCATGCAGCTGGTCGAGTGATACACCCAGGAAAATGTCTGAACCCTGCGTCTGCTTCGGGTGCGCCTGGGTCAAGAAACAGGCACTCGACCGGTCATGGTCTCCACCGATCTCTGTCGCGGTGTACGGATCGGCCATTCGACAGTCAGTGTTACTCACAACCGTGATGTAATCCCGGAAACCATCAATCAGGGGATCGAGAAGATTATATTCGGGAAGCTTGAAGTCACGGCCCGCCGTTAGGGGAGTGTAAAGGTTTTCCTGCAGCCCATATACGCTGGAGCCGGCAGTGCCCATCGACTCCTCAACGCATATCAAGCGGGTCTGACGCGGATCAGCTGCCGGGTCCCGCCACGTGCGGCCTGCTGGAATCATTCCATCGAGGAGCGGCAGCGCGACGCTCGCACTCACGCCTTTAAGGAACGTACGACGGTGCAGGTGTTTTCCGGATATGTAGTGCATTTTTGCCTCATCTCGAGGGTTGGAATGCTACTTCGTATAGTAAGCCTGGATTCTCGTGCCGGCTATTCCTGCTCGGTATTAGCTAATTGGGCCACCTGTCTCATCCGGAACGGATCGCTTTGTACGACACCCAGGATGAACGACGACATACGGTAGTCGTTTTCCGCCGCCTTCCGGGAAATGGTTCGGATCGTTGGCTGATCGCGGTAATCGGCCGGGCGTCCGATCGCGTACGACAGCAGGCTCTCCGAAAAATTCTGCACCAGCGGAACTGGACGCTTCAGGAGCACGTTCACGAGCTCAGGGGAGTTGGAAATCGGCGTACCGTCGTAGAATTTTCCGCGGGTGTCCAGCAGAGTCCGGTTCTCACGCATCCGCATCCTTCCGGTCGGGTCGAAGTGGTCCAGCGCCAGCCCGATCGGGTCGATGAACTGATGGCAGGAGTTACACGTCGGACTCGCACGGTGTATTTCCATCCGCTCCCGGGTCGTGAGCAATCGGCCAGAGGTCTCCCCACTCGTGGCCTCGAGAGCAGGGACGTTAGGCGGTGGGGGCGGCGGCGGGCTCCCGAGCAGAACCTCCATAAACCATACCCCACGCATGACTGGAGACGTCCGATCCGGGAGGGACGTCAGTGCCAGGACGCTTCCGTGGCCCAATACCCCGACTCGGTACGGGTTAGTGTGCTGTACCATCTGGAACTCGCTACCGCCCGTATATGGGATCTCGTAGAAACGGGCCAAGCGCTCGTTCACGAACGTGTAGTCGGCCGTGAACAGCTCCAGGAAGCTCCGGTCCTTGCGCACCAGGTGGTCGAAGAAGAGCTCCGTCTCACGACGCATCGACCTTGCTAGATCAAGGCTAAAGTTCGGGTAATAAGCAGGCACTGGCTGCTTCCCATCGAGGGCATCGAGCCGGAGCCACTGTGCCGCAAATCGGGTTGCAAGTGCCTCTGATCGGGCATCCGCCAACATGCGATGGATCTGGGCTTCGAGGACGTCCGGTCGCGAGAGCTCCCCCTCCCGAGCGAGCGTGAGGAGCTCTTGATCGGGCACCGTTCCCCATAGGAAAAAGGATAAGCGCGAAGCGAGGTCCATGTCGCTCAGTGCATAGGTGTCGCGCTCTCGGAGTCCGGACGGCTGCTCCTCGAGCCGGAAGATGAACGCGGGACTGGAAAGGATGGCCTGTAGCGCCGTTCGGATTCCGATGTCGAAACCTCTCTCGGCACGGGCGTCCTCATATAACGTCATCAGGCCGCCCATGTCTTCCGCAGTTACGGGACGTCGGTAGGCCTCTGTGGCGATCCTCTCTATGATCGACTCTGCGCAAGGCCGCTCTTCACCGGAGGAGCTCGGATAACAGCTGAAGACCTTCTGACGGCTCGGCGTGTCCGTCACGCCGCTGGCTTCGAAGGGGCCAGTTATGGTAAGCATCGAGAGATGGGGCAGATTGGTGACTCCATAATCGGCCCAGGACGTGGTCCTCTCCCCTCCAGCGAACGACCAGTCATGCGACTGGAGTAGGTCCTGATAAGAGCCGTCGTTTCGGCGGATGAAGGCGGCCGCAACCTGACTCTGACCGGCTTGAACAAAGACCGGTTCGGTCTCGAACGGGATCGCGTCACCGCCACGCCCGGCTTGTCGTCTTCCGAGAGAACGTCCATGCCGAAGAGCAAGGAGACCGACTCGTTCGCCATCGACAGAGATATCCAAGTCCTCGGATGTGTGTCCTGCTCCGAGGCTCGCCTGAACTGAAAACACGTACTTGCCGTCGGCCGGGAAGTTGTGCGTCACAACTGTTCCGCCTCGGGTGCCATAGGGCGCCCCGTCGACATGGTTCCACGCGTGCTGCGATACCTCGATCGGAACTTGGTATTCAGTGCTGGTGCTGGGCGCACTCGGGTTGCCGACGACCATGCGACTGACTTCGCCGGCCGCGGTCAGGTAGGCCTCTATGACCACGCCTGAAAGTCCCTGGCGGTCGGACCAGGTGTCGAACTGCCCGAGGTAGCTTTCCGAAGGAAGCCATTGCGTAGCATCCACCTCGAGCCCCAAAAGGTCGCTGACCACCCGCTCATACTCAGCAACTGCCATCCTTTGGAATCTACGAACGCCCGGATACGGCTGAGCGGCCGCCGCCCTATCCATTTCGTTCTCCAATGTGGAGATCAGGAGCTGCAGCGTATCCGGGCTCGGCCGGGGCATGCCCGGCGGAGGCATCATGCCCAGCCGGAGCTTGCCGATCATCTTCTCCGCGGTCTCGGCACGGGCTACCGGATCCGCGACGTCGAAATCCTGGAGCGACAGGTTGCCGGTCAACAACTGGTCGTTGTGGCACACAACGCAGTAGCGCTGGACCACCGAGGTCAGCTCCTCTGAAGGAACTGCGACTTCGTCACGTACATCGGTCGCTCCAATTCCGGCCACGACCGTAGGTGCGTTGGCACTCGGCAGGGGCTCGACGCGGTAGGCCGGGCTCCCTTGTGTCCCGAGTACCAGCAAGGCTCCCGAAGTGGCTAGAAAAGCCAGTGATCTCATGGACGATCCCTCAAATGTAGAGGTCTCCCCTCACCAGTCCTATGCACATATTGGATGCGGAGACCATTTTACGTCAACAACAAATGCAGGCGACGACCTGACTCCTATCGTGGAAACCCGGGGTTCCAAGGGCATACTGTCGCCCGTTCGCAGGCCCCTGAGCCAGGGCCCAGACCATCCTCTACCCGGTCTCCTTACGCTTATCGGTTATATACGACAACAACTTACAGCAGCAAATGTATGCCATGGCGATTATTATGTTAGATACGGGACCCGCTGACTGCACCCGAACGCAGGTGCACGGGCACCAGGCCGAACGAAAAACGCTCCGACAGTCGAGAGAACACCGGTATGCTGTCGTGCAGTGGAGCTGCCGAGCGCACAGCGAGCTTATTACAGATGATACAGCATGAGGTAGACAACAACGCCGCTCACGGAAACGTAAAGCCAAAGCGGCAACGTCCAACGCGCGATCTTGCGATGCTTCGCGATGCGCCCGGTCCAGCCTCTATAGATCGTGAGCAGCGCAAGCGGCACGATCACCACCGCGAGCGCGATGTGCGGAACGAGCACGGCGAAGTAGATGCCGCGAATCCACCCCCCATGCTGGAAGGAAACGGAGCCGACCTGGGCGTGATGAAGCAGGTAGGTGACGAGGAAGAGTGACGACAGAGCGAAAGCAGTCACCATACAGGTACGGTGGGCTTTGATGTTCCTCTTGCGAATGAATGCGTAGCCGGCTAGCAGGAAACACGCTGCGCTTCCGTTGAGGACGGCGTTAATCGTTGCCAGCGCTCCGGGCGCCCCTGGTGCCACGCCGCGGTCCGGCATGCCGTAGAGTACAATGGCCACAGCGCCTACCACGACGACCGACAGGACACCGATCGCCCAGCGTGCTGCGGGAGACTCGATGCGGTCCGCCTCGTCACGGTCGATGTTGAGTACACGTTCCACGTTGATACCCTAGCGGCTATGTGCCGTACGCTGGGGCTCTCCCCCAGCAGTTACTGTAATTCGCTCGACCGTCCGCCTTCGGACCCCTCAGCGGAGAACGCCACCCTCAACAGAAAGCTGTGGGCCTGTTCAACGATTGAGCTAGATGGCGAGGAAATGTAGGCTCCAAAGGCGATCATCGTAACTATTGTAGTGACGGACCAACACCGGGCTGCTGTCGTGCAGCCAGGAGGTCCGTGGCTAAATCACTGCCGCGCAAGTTTTCTCCAACGAGTGTACGTTGCCCAGCATGATCTACCGACTGCTTGCCGATCTCGTACTCGCGCTGCACTCGCTCCTCGTAGTATTCATCGTCCTCGGAGGGCTGCTGGCACTGCGCTGGCATCGCGTGGCATTAGTTCACATACCGTGCGCCCTGTGGGGAGCGTGGGTTGAGTTGGCGGGCTGGATCTGCCCGCTGACTCCTCTCGAGGTCGCTTTGCGGCAACAGGCTGGCGAGGTCGGTTACGCTGGTGGCTTCCTCGAGCATTACTTAGTTCCGATCCTTTACCCCGGCGATCTGACACGCGACATCCAAATAGGGCTCGGCGGGATCGTCCTAGTCCTGAACGTCGCCATCTACGCGATCGTGGCTAGGCAATGGAGGCGCCGCTCAGCACGGTGATGGTTCCAACTTGGCACGATCACCTTACGGTTGCCCTGAAGTGGGCAGGAACACACAGAACCCATGTTACGTGTTTGCGTGAGTGACTTTGAAGTCATTTCGCCTGGCGCGATGAATTCCAGGTCGAAGCACACACGCTACGTGCCGAAAATACGAGCTTAACAAGCTCCGTGGAAAGAATCACCGTTCGCTGCGATTCTGCTACGCGATCAAGATTTAAATAATACGGCGTGGCCACTAGTGGATCTGAACATCCTTAACGTACCGACCGTTTCTAAAATCAGTGAAATAGCGCTCCACTAAGGGATGTTGGATGGGGAGGCCACTGTGATCTGGTTCTAGGTTTTGTTCAGCTACATACGTGTGATGTCGGGATCCGTGTGGCAATACCTGATACCAAGGACGGTGCTTGGGTGGTCTCGAACGGGCCACGGTTTCGTACCATTCCTCGGTTCCTTGAAAGTGCGTATCGACATCGACGATTACACCTCGATAGTCGAACAATTTGTGTTGCACCACGTCACCGACTGAAAAACGGGCACTCAGCACCCTTCGCTCTACACGAGATGGCCGAATCACTTTCCTGGCCTGAGCTCCAGGTGTTCAGCTGTTACGCTTTCGATTTTTTCACGGGAATAGAAGGCTGGGAAGACTTTGTCGTCGGCCCAGAGATCGAAGAGGTTGTCGTAGAACGGGCTGTCGGGGTCGCCCACCTGCCCGGGGGAGTTCATACCTAACGTCTGGTCCCAGTCCCTTGTGTCCACGAAAATCCGGAACGAAGCGCCGCTTGTCTGATTGTCCCTATTTCCTGTGTTTCCAACTGTGTAGCCGTATCCGCCCCTGGGCACAGGTCCCACGTCGAGACGGGCCCGCGTCGCAGCATCTACTGCGGGCGATAGGGGGTGGCGGATGGTAGCGTGGTGGTAGTCCGCCTGCCCGTAGACCCAGTCGTCCATGTCCCGACCCAATTTCTGCCGGAGGTCATTCACGGCCTGCTCCAGCGTGCGAAGAAGCAGCATGTCCCGCCCTCGGATCGGGTCCTGTCCGAAGTCGCCGTCGGGAGACAAGAGTACGTCGATCATGGTCTTCATTCCGATACCCAGGTAATCACGGACCTCGGGCGGGACCTTGATGGCCGCGATATTATCTAAGAGCCGGCGCTCGAAGGCGACGTATATACCCGCCTCCACCGAGTTCTTATCCAGTACATAATCCCACTCGAGGAGCCGGCGGCGCGCTTCCTCCACCCGCCCTTCGTCCGCCTCCAGGTCGGCGAGAAGGGGAACGAGGGTTCTTGCCGGTATAGAAAGGTAGTCGTGCTGAAGCTGGACCATGTCCATAAGGCTGAATCTCCGGCCTGAACCCAGCACCTCACTTGCACGGGCCCACCGGTACGGGTCCGACCAGGTGTACCCAATGGCCTCCAGGTAAGGGAAGTCTGGAGGCGTGTGGTTGCTGTTCGAAGTTTCGATGAATCCCCGAGTGGGATTGAATTCATGGGGCTTGGCTTTGATGGGCAGGTATCCGTCCCACTCGAAACGCCCGTCTCCGGGCACCGGCACCATGCCGCTGAAGTTTCTGCGGATGGGGGCGATGCCTACGCTCTGCCAGCCGATGTTACCATCCCGATCTGCCCACACCATGTTTTCGCCTGGGATGTTGCTGTAAGCACACGCATCACGGAATTCCTCCCAACTACGGGCCTGGTTCATTCGAAGCGACGCCAGGTAAGGAGCGCCACCGATTTCCATCCAGCCGGCGCGCACCGCATAGGCCAGATCCTTCTCGTCGTCCTCAAAGACGACGGGACCGTGGCGGGGATATTTGAGTTCCACCGTCACCGGGCTCGAGTCTTTAACCTGGATCGTTTCCTCGATGACCTCCATGTCCTCCCAGCGCCCCTTGTACCAGTACTGGTCCGGGTCGTTAGGGTTGGTCCGATATACATAGAGGTCCTCGCTGTCCGTTCTGAACACGGTGAGCCCCCAGGCGCCGTATCCGTTGTGGCCGATGGAAACGCCCGGAATCTCAGGTTCCCCAGCGCCGATGACGTTCCAACCTGGACCCACTAGGTGCACCCAGTACCGGAGCGATGGCACACCCTGGGCCCGGTGGGGATCGTTGACCATGAACGGATAGCCATCCTGGGTTCGCTCCCCGCTCACGACCCAGTTGTTGCTCCCGATGTCGTCCCGGTCGTTACGCAGGAGCTGATCCTCCTCGGCGTATAGGGCTGCGGCCAGACGGGTGTAGCTCTCCTGGTCACTCCGGAACTCCGCTGCCACGATGTCGCGGGGTTGAAAATTGACCCTCCTCCGGAAGGCATTGTAGACGCCTAGGATGTCATTATCGATTAGTGACTGACAGTCGATGGCGTCGTCCAACTCGAGGTCGGGATCGTGGGGGTGATAGTACACCAATTCCTCGAGCGCTTTACCCCCGATCTCACACACTGCCCGGCCCGTGCTCAGCTCCTGGCTGATGTTTGATAACAGACCTTGATGGCGGGAGATCACGACCTCCGGTGTCCACGGCTTTGGGCGTAGGTCAAGAAGGCGGAACGGAAGGGGCAGATCATCAGGATGTTTTAGTGCCTCCGCGATATAGGCGTTAACACCATCCACGTAAGCGGGGATGATCTCGTCTCCCCTCGGGTGGTAGTGCCGCATCTCTTGGGTCATGTCGCCCCGGAACTTGAAGAGGCGAGTCCCTCGGTCGCGCTCCAAAGCGCGTGGTCCCAGGATATCGGCGGTCGTCCCCGTAGCCTGGGCACGCCAGATTTCGAACTGGAAGAGGCGGTCCCGAGCTGCGGCATAGCCCTGAGCGAAGAAGAGGTCGTGCTCGGTGAGGGCGTAGATGTGCGAGATTCCCCACCGATCCTTGAGGATCTCGACGGGTTCCTCAAGACCCTGGACTGTCAGCGCTTCGCTGCTTTGAGCATACAAGGGAGAAGAGGGGACCGACGCCACAGCTAGGGCGACGAGAGTTCCTAGGATCGGCAGCGAACTGGGGAACGAACGCAGCTTGGCAGTCATGCTCGGCACCTCTCAGATTCAGACGGCAGGGGACGGGATCAATTATGACCCTACCCCACAGTCAGCGACTTGTAGACGATCTGTACCACGCCATAATAGGGGGACCACACGTTATCTGCACGCGGTCCTGCAGATGGTGGGGCGGCGCGCCTTCGAGATCAGGCCATCAAGGGTTCAGCCAGTAGCTCATCTTGACCAAGAAGATGTTGTCGGGACGCAGCCCGAAGAGATCCCCGGCATCCCGACCAAGCCGGAAGTTGCCGACACGGGCGTACGGGTAGTCCGGGTCGGACGCGGCGAGCCTGCCCGAACGCGTCTGCTGCCATACCAAGAAGAGGGCTGATCCGGGCCGCCATTCCCAGCGGAACACCGCGTTTGAGCGCAGGGAGCGCACGTTGAAGTCGCGGTTGTCCACCGGGAACTTGCTCGCGGGGCCGGCCCCGTCCGGATCGATTTCAAACCGCCGCCCTCCATCCAGCGCCGTGATGGTCCCCGCGTCTGTGCCGTAGCGGTTGAAGTCGAAAGCCCTGGGTGCGCGGAACTCTTTTAGGTTCTCATAGTTGCCGCTCGACAACAACGGCTGGGCAAAGATCTCGATCGTGACCCGTGGCGTGAGAGTGACGTTGAACCGGGCGTCCATCGATAGTGTACTCTGGTCCAGATCCGCAAACAGGTAGCGGCGGCCGAAAGTCCGGGTCGCGGTCTGATCCGTCCTACTGGTGACGTACTGGGCCGTCGCGTGACTCTGTTCGAAGGACGGGCCTACCCGCGCTTCGAATTTCTCGCCGCCTCTGAAGTTCAGGCTGACGTTGAAGCTCCTCTGCCAGGCCCCCGATTGGTCTTCCCCGTACCTCATCCCCGTCCGAAAGGAGACCCTGGCCTGACTGACGGTGTTGAAGTTGAGGGACGCTGAATAGCCAGCGGGTTCGCGGGCAAGCGGGCCACCCCGGGTGAGCCGCGCGTTCAGTTTCGCGGGGTTGTAGCTCAGACGTGCACTGAACGAGGAGAAATTGGGCAGCTGGACCCGGCCCGATATCTGCGCCGACGTGTCGATCAGGTCCCCCCCATAGTTCCACGCCAGATCCTGTGAGGCTCGTACATTCCAACTGCGGAAGTAGGGGCCCGGCTGGTTCTGCTCATACCCAAGGTTCATCCACGTATTGATCCGATCAGCGTTCCTCGAAAAACCGAGGTCGTTCACCTCGTAGCCGGGACTGATGGCCGAGGCTACGGCACCGAAGCGCCACAGACCGGACTGCTTCGAGAGGGACGCCTGGGCGGAGTAGCCGAATAACGACGTAGCGGCGGAGTCGACGCTGAGGTGGTCAGCGTCCGGACGCTGAAAATAGCGTCTCGAGCTGCGCTGGGTGGCGATCAGTGCTCCGTTGATCCCGGTAACGTAGCTGGGCGACAGCGAGGCGCTCACGTGCCACGCCCGGTTGTCGAAATCGTGGCTGAAGTCCAGGCCTCCACTATATGCGGTGGCGTGGATGCCTCCCTCGAGCGGAGACCCGGAAAGCTTACGGTGTACCGCCGTGAACAGCGCTCCCAATGTGGTCTTGCCACCGCGGATCTCACGACGCACGCGACCAGCGAAGTAGTTGGTCAGGGGCTCCACCTCGACCTCGTTTTCATTGTTCTCATCATCCCGCCACGACGCCATCTCCTGGCTAGTGACGGCGTCGAGAACAGCCAGCGACCAGCCGCTTGCCGTTTTCCCGGTAAGCTTCGCCGCGCCAAGGATAGTGGTGGCCTGGGGTGTCAGGTCGTAGGCCGCCGCGCTAGGCGCCGAGCCGTGAGGGGACCGGCCGATCCGACGGGAGTAGAGGATCTGAGCCGCATTCTCGCCGAAGTCGAATATCTCAGCGCCTTCGACGAAGAACGGGCGGCGCTCTTCAAAGCGCGTCTCGAACGCGGTCAGATTGATCACGGCAGGATCCACTTCGACCTGACCGAAGTCGGGATTGACGGTGGCGTCGAGGGTGAGATTCGAGGTAAGACCGTACTTGAGGTCCATCCCGGCGTTTCCGAAATAGTCCGAACCGCTCCGGAAGGGGTTGCCGAAGCTGACGTCTTCGTTCTTCGGTACCGCAACGTACTCCGCGCTGCCACCCACGTATGGAAGGAACTCGAGCTTATGCCCCGGCCTGATCCCGCTGAGCCCGATCAAGTGCCCGAAGTTAGTCTGTCCGTCGGGCTCGTCCTTGGGTTTGAAGACCCAAACGGTATTCTCCTGTTGCGGCCGGAGCTTGCGTTCGATCTGCAGCCCCCAGACCTGCTCCTCCTCCTGGCTAAACCGGAGCTGGCTGAAGGGGATCCGCATCTCGGCGAACCATCCCTTTCCCGTGACGGTAGTCCGCACGTCCCAGACCGGATCCCAGGATCGATCGCCCCGGGTGAGGTTGGCGTTCGCGCCCATCGCCAGATCGCGGATCGCTCCCGAGGCGGAAACGGTGAAGCGATTCGACGAGCGGTGGCTATGATAGCTGTCGAAGTGCACCGCGAAGAGATCGACGTCCGGGATCGCGGTGTCCCGTCGAGACAGACGGGTGACGATCTGCTCGTCGTTGTCGTAGAGCCACGCGCCGACGTAGATGGCGTCGTCGTCGTACAGGAAACGAACCTCGGTAGGCTCCGAGACTGGAGCCCCCTCGTCTGGGTCAACCTGCCAGAAGTCGGTGACCGGAGGGGCGGTCATCCACACGGGCTCGTCCAGCCGCCCGTCCACGCTGATGGTGGCCCCAGTACGCACAGCCCGGGCCGTGGGTTTATCCTCGTGATTGGCATGGAACGGGGCCCTGGGCTGGGAGGTCGTGGGAACAACTTGCGCGGACCCCTGGTTACCGGCCTTTGGACCCTTGCCCTGGGCCTTCGCCTCGGTCGCCAACAGGAGCATGGCAGATGATACCCAGAACGCGAGAACCACCGCGGATCCAATTCGAGTCCGTGCCATCAGGGAGCTCTCTAAAGGAGATGACGAATGGGTGCAGGGTGCCCTGATTACAGCATCGCGACACCGGGCCGACCCGATTCGTTGGCAGGGATCCGTGTGTCTCATCACAATAAGATAATTATGCACTGCTAGCATATTGTTTGGGAGAAGCTGGGGCCGGGACAAGACGCGTGGGCTAGGATCGCGTTTCCCGTTCACCACGGTCGCTCGCGATTTGATGCCCTGACCCGCATCTTGGACGCATGAACAGCCCGGACACCGTTCCTCGCCCGAACGCTACCATTACCGAATCGAGCGGGGGATCGGTAAGGGTGGCATGGTGACTGTGCACCTCCCCGACGCCCCCCGCTGGGAGTACCGTTTCCTTTCTTGAGTAATTATGAGAGGATTGGCAGCCCTTCAACCGATGGAGGACCGATGCGTTTCCAACTCTGGTCTCTTGTCCTTGTTATAGTCCTGACCGGCTGCGGTGCGGCGGCGAGCGCCAGCGGGGGCGGGGGCGGGAACTCCAATCTGATCACCAACGAGTTACTTCGTGACGCGGAAGCTGAGGGCTTAAGCGTCTACCAGATCATCCAGCGCAATCGCCCTCGGTGGTTGAGGGCCGGCCGGGGTGACACTTCGTTCGGTAATGTGGCGGGCGGCGCATCGGCCTCCGACTTCGCCCGAGTCGTGCTTGACGGAGCACCGTATGGAGACCTCAACGCCCTGCGGAGTCTCAATACCGTCTCGGTCGAGAGTATCGAGTACATGAGCGCTTCCGACGCCACGACACGATTCGGGACCGGCTACTCGGGTGGGGCCATCATTGTACATACGCGCTGACGGGTACGAACGAGGGAGCAACTCCGTCGGTGGTGTGCCGAATTCCGTAGATGATTCAGCATATGGAACCATCGCAAATTTCTATTGTGGATAAAACGACAGCCACAGCTACCACCAACACCCCAACCGCAACACCACCCAACAATAGCATAGTGCGGTCCAAGCTGAATTCCCGAACCTCCAAGCCGATAATGTCTGCCAAGGGCATTGAGACATTAGGGGCCACCAGTGCATCGCCCTCTACCGATGGGCTCTCTAGTTCCGCCTGATCCCCGCCCCGCATGTACACACGGACACGCTCAGGTTGCTCTGCTTCAATGAACTGACTCGGGCTTACATGACCTACGGATTGCCAAGTACTACAGGCGGTCAGGTTTAGCAGCAGGAACAGCAGTAGAACGGCGCGGAGCCGGTAGCGTGTCATACCTCAATCTTGCCCAGCCCCACTCAGACCCGCAACTCGGAACGAACAAAACAGTACTGGATAGCTGGGGTGGCTGGATACCACGGAGGGGGTACTAGGGACTAGTTACCGTCTTCGAGACCGGGAGGACAGGGGTCGTAGGTCACGGTATCGCCGTCTTCAATTCATTCACTACACTTCTCGCCCATGTTGCCGATGTCCTTTCCCTGCAACTGACCGTTCTCGTGGTAGAACCCAACCGGCCCATCCATCTCACCCGTTTAGTACCCAGGGACGGTCCGTCTAGAGCAGGGCCAACGAGAGCAACTCATAGTTATAGCCCACGAACATCTCCGTCCCGACCTTGATCGCGGGAGCCCGCAGTTTACCCGAACGACCCAGCAACAGAGACAACAACTCTTCGTCAGTCGGTTGGTCCACTGCCAGTTGAACATCGACAATCTTCTTCCCCTGAGCGATTCTCAGTCGTGTGATGCCCTCCAAAGCTTCCAACGCTGCTTCGCCAACGAGTGGGTCCCTAGAGGCGTTCTGCACGACCCCATCCTTGATTTCGTTCTGCGCAAGAAACTCTTGCGTGCGGTTGCAACTCTTTCAACCAGGTCGGTGGTACCGCCATGCGAGTGTCTTGGCCATAGGTTCCTCTTATGGGTACGGTGTCTCCCTATTCTCCCAGGCTCTCCTCAATTCTAGCGAGGCGTTCCTCAATTTTGTTCAGTCTATGGATAATGATGACGTGCGTCTTCTTGGCGTCGATGCCGACCGGACTGATGTCACTTGCGATCTCTTTCTCGATGGCCCGCACCGTTTGAGGGGAAATGTTCATTGAGAACTCCTCTACGTTATTAGCAATCTTCAAGCGAGTCTAAGCATGCTATGCTCAGTATAGCCATCCCCCCCGCAACGATGGCGAGGTAACCGAATTCAATACTGCGCCAGATGCTTATCCCCCCTACGTCTAAACCGATTGCCACGTCTGACCGGCAGTCAGGTGTAGCAGCGGAAATGACAGTAGAACGGGGCGGGTCCGGTAGCGTGCCATGCCCTCATTATGCCCTGCCCCACTCAGGCCTGTAACTAATTATCTTGCCGCCCGTAGCTCATGGAATCGGATTGTCTCGGAAGTGCCGGGCGACGATCGACTCCGTGACTCCCGAGAAGACCGTCTCTCCGCCGATTATGGTCTGAAGAACCTTGATGTCCTTGATCTTCATCGGATCGAGATGCCCGACGGAAAGCGGATCGTCCGACAGGATCACGAAGTCCGCCAATTTCCCGGGTTCGATGGTGCCTTTGAGATCTTCGTGATGGTACTGCCAAGCAGCTTCGCTTGTGATCGCTTTCACCGCTTCCAACGGGGTGACCCGTTGATCCGCCCCAATCACATCGCCACCGGTCGATACCCGGTTCACTGCAGACCATATCATCTGGATGCCGTCGATGCGCGTAACGGGTGTATCGGTGTGCGTGGTCGACCTAACCCCGCGATCTATGGCGCCCCTGATTGGGCTCATGTGCTCGGCACGATGCTTACCGAAGAAGACGTTCTTATGTCGATCCCCCCAGTAGAACGTGTGCCCGATGAAGAAGCACGCTGTGACGTCCAGTGCCGCCATCTGGTCAAGCTGATCCGACCGCGTAAACTGTGCGTGTTGGATCGTGTGCCGGGCGTCCTCGCGCGGATAGGCCTCCTGAGCTGCCCCGATGGCATCGAGAGCATCCTGGATGCCCTGGTCCCCGTTCGCATGAATCGTCAACTGCCATCCATCTCGATGCAGTGACTTGACGAAAGACCTGAACGCCTCGAGATCGTCCCAGTACGGGAATCCCTTGTAGCTCCCGTCGTCCTGCGGACGCTGGGTCATGTAGGGTTGACTGAAGTGGGCGGTATAGCCTTGTGGCGACCCGTCGATCTGGAGCTTGAGCGGTCCTTGGGTGATCATGTGCCGGCCATCGCTCAGGTCGGTACCGGATATGACCGTTGGAAACTCCTTGGCCTTCTCCATTGTGGTGGTTCTCGACCAGATCTCCAGTCGCACGAATAGGTCGCCACTCTCGAGCCCAACCTTGTACACGTCATCCATCAGACTCGCTTCTCTCAACTGGTCGGTAGCGGTCGTGAAACCGGAGGCGGCCCACATTTCTGAGCCCTTGCGCAGACCGGCAAGGGATTCCTCCAACGATGGTTGGGGGATGAGTCCATTCATGATGGCTCGCGCGTTGCCCTCCATGAGGCCAGTAGGTTCACCCGTATCGGGGTCCTTCACAATGCGTCCCCCGTCGGGATTGGGGGTGTCTGCGGTGACCCCCGCCACCTCGAGAGCCTTGGAGTTTCCGGCCGCGAGGTGACCGGAGATATGCGTGATCACCACGGGACGTGTGGTACTGACCCGATCAAGGTCGTTCTTGTTCGGGTGCCGCATCTCCTCTAGGAGAGTGTCGTCGTATCCCGAACCCTGGATGAGACTCGCGTCCGGATTAGCGTCGGCTCTTTCTTTCAGCGCCGCGACGAGCTCGTCCATCTTGGTCATCGTGCCCATAGGAGGGGGCCTGAGGTTGACCGAAAGGACCTCTCTCGTTCCTGCACCCAACATATGGCCGTGGGTGTCGATGAAACCCGGAAGCATAGTCCCGCCTTCCAGATCGATCATTTCGGTCGCGTCATCGGCGAGCTGCCGCATCTCCTCGATAGAACCGACCCCAATGATTCGATCGCCTGTGACCGCCACCGCCTCGGCAAAGAGGTTGTCCTCAACCATCGTCAGGATATTTCCGAAGAAGATCTTGTCGGGAGCTTGCGCCGAAGCGGAAACGGATCCTGACAGGAAAAGTGCAGCTGCCACCGAGGTAACCTGGACAAACACAGCCAGACGATCGCGCATCGTGAATCTCCTTGGTTTTCTCATTTGTTGTTGTACCTGTTGGGCTTTTCCGCTGTAAGAGCTTGTTTTTAGAATCTGCCCCGCCCCACTTAGACACGCAACTCATAACAAGCAAAACAGTGCTGGATAGATGGGTGATGAGACCGCGCCTAATCGAGTACCCGTATCGTCCTCAGTCAAAGCAGCAGGACACAACGAAAACCGAAATCGTTGAACGTCTTCTCTGGGCCTATGCTGCTCCGCGCCGAACAGCGGGAGTACCGGACGGCATGCCGCCATGCCCCCCCGCGTGCTGAACGACGGTCACCGCCGGAAGGTCCTCCGGGGTTGCGATTTGGAGACGCCTCATAGTAGTTCGGGCTATAGCGATCCGAGCACCACTCGTGCACGCCTACGGACATATTGAAAAGTCCGTAGCCGTTGGGACCCTCTGTCCCCACTTCCTCTAGAGGCGGGTTCACTCCCCTCAAGTCTGCCGGTGGTTCGTTGCCCCAGGGATAGTCGCACCCTTCCAGCCCACCGCGAGCTGCTTTTTCCCTCTCGGCTTCTGTGGGCAAACGGTAGTGTTCGCCGGTCTGTCCTGACAACCATTCGCAGTAGGCAACAGCGTCGAACCAACTCGGGCCCACAACAGGCTGATTCGGGAGCTGAAATCTGGGGTCATCCCAGAACTTTGTTGGCGGATGCCCAGTGTCTTCGAGAAAGACCGCATAGTCCCGACGGGTCACAGGATATCTGGCGATCGCAAAGGCATCCACCCATACGCAGTGCACTGGCTTTTCATTATCAGCGCCGGTTTCGCTTCCCATGAGAAACTCTCCGGCAGGAATGGTCACGAGATCGGGTTTAACGGAACTGATCATGCTTCCCCATTACTCGCCCTGAGATCTGGAAGTTCGGTGCAGTAGTAGTGCACCCATATGTACAGTTGACTGAAACATGCCATACACAGGGCTGCTTTTGATTACAGCAATAATACGGAAATTCAAGAGCCAAAAAACGAAATATACCATGCCTCAGCCTGGCCTGTACGAGCCCAAGCAGATACTCCATCCCACTCTTGAGTCTCCGCGGAAACTGGGGACACCACTATCAGTGGCTAGCGCGAGTAGCAAGGAGTTTTTCATCGGATAATCCTCCGCTAAGCCCGTTAGTGTATTATCTACTCCTGCCCCTCGACCCACGCCCAAATTTCTTTAAAGTTTGAGATCTCTTTAACTCTCCAATAATCCTCGTATTTCCGCATTAGAATCTCAATCAATCGCAGGTTGCCTTCGTCATCAACAAACTCTAAGCCAAGAGTGGCAACCCTATCTTCTTTCTCAAGGAATTTTGTCGTACTTCCCAAGAACGCCCCTCCAATTCCGAGGAAATATCCTGTATCAATAGGGAGGGTTTTGAGAAAGCTTTCGTCAGAACCAATTGGTCCTATTTCGATAGGTGTAACACCGTCTTCGAAATATCTTTCCACCTGATCTAGGACAGCCGAAACCATCATAGGCTTGGCCATCTCTAGTATCCCGAAAAATAAGGCCGTCACGTCAAACACCGCATCCTCATCCTGCGTTTCAGTTATCGAGTCCTGAAGTTCTTCCAAAATCACACCTACCATATGTTCAGCGACCATCTCGATGTCCACATATTTTTTGAAGAGGTACGGGTCGTTTGTTTCCGAGGCCTCTTTTATTCTCAACAGACTGTACTCTGGGCTGGTTTTCCACGATCTAAAAGCAAAAACTCCCCCGACCAGTACTCCGGCGAAGACCAACACCAGTAACAGTGCTTTTTTCATCGGACCATCCTCCACCAGAAGTGTTATCGCAACATATTCCCAAGACCAGACAAGCAAAACAGTGCTGGATATCTAGGTGTGGCTGGGTGCCACGGAGAGGCTAGTGGCCGTCTGCTGGGCCAGGGGAATGTGGGGTTATTAGCTACCCTTAGTGATACCTAAAGAACCCTCATATTTGACTACCGTATGACTACCGTGAATCAGGGTGGAGTCACCTGCGATCGAGGTGCGGATTCTGGAGGGCTAGGGGATAAGATGGCGAGCCTTCGTCAACCTCCGCATTCTGTCACGAACGTAAAGAGAGTTTAGCCGGTCAACATGGGATCCCCTGCAGCCCACGCAACGCCCCCGCCACGGTCCATCCGCTCGATGGCTGCCATGTCTGTGGTGTCGATCTCGAACGAGAAGAGATCCAGGTTCTCCCTCATCCGTTCTTGGCTGATGCTCTTCGGGATGGCAACGAATCCCTTCTGGACGGCCCAGCGGAGGAGCACCTGAGCTTCTGACTTGCCATACTTTTCGGCCATCGCCCTGAACGGCGAGTCCATTCGCTCACCGGCAGCTCTCATCTCAGCCGTCTTGGCGCTCTTCTGACCCTCTTTGCTACGCCAGCTAGCGAGGGGCACAAGGCTGCTGTATGCGACGGCTCTGATTCCCTTTCCCTCCATGTAGTCGATCAGTTCCAGCTTCTGAGACCACGGATGGAGCTCGATCTGATTGACCGTCGGAAGAGGTAGCCCCGCGGCATCGATTTCCTCGAGGTGTCCGACGCCGAAGTTGCTGACACCGACCGCCCTCGCCCGTCCCCCGTCCTTGAGTTCGAGCAGGGCACGCCACTGATCTAGTCTCTGCGGTCCGGCAAAGGGGGCATGAGTCAGATAGAGGTCGATGTACTCGGTATCCAGGCGCTCCAGACTGGCGACAAATGCCGCGACCGTCTCGGCAGGTGTCTTGGTCGGGTCACCCCAGGCAGGGTTGCCAGGCCAGAGCTTGGTGGTCACGAATACCTCGCTCCGCGACAGCCCGAGTTCGTCCTCAGCCTTCCGAATGGCAGATCCCACTCCGCGCTCATTGCGGTAGGACTCGGCCGTATCTATGTGGCGATATCCGGCGCAGAGGGCTTGGGTCACCGCGTGGTCGGCAACCTCATCTGGGATGAGGTAGGTCCCGAACCCCACAGTGGGCATCTCAATGCCGCCCGCCAGTTGGATCCTTTCGATGTCTCTCACGTTGACTCCTCGACTATGGTGGACTCTCCACACTAAACCTGCATCCACAGGTCGGTGTAGTTCTGGCTGGATGCCACGGAAAGGCTGGGGGCTAGTTGCCGGGAGGATGCGCCACGACCCACTCGCGGGACAGCCGTTGAGCTTCGGCTATTTGTTCGCGAGTCATCTGCTTTTCGATAATGTCTTTGTTCTCCTGCGCGACCTCATCTCCTTGGGCTGCAGCGAGATTCGCCCACATATAGGCGAGCACATAGTCCTCCGGCACACCGGTACCCAGGAAGTACATACGCCCGAGGTTGAACTGGGAATTCGCATAACCTTGCTCGGCGGCTAACCGCCACCAGCGTACCGCCTCCACATCGTCCTGCGGTACGCCTCGGCCAGTGGCATACATATTCCCGAGGTTGTGCTGGGCATACGCATACCCTTGCTCAGCTGCCAGTCGATACCAGCGAACCGCCTCCACATCATCCTCTGGGACGCCGTCGCCTCGAACGTACATCAATCCGAGGCCGAACTGAGCCTCTGGATCCCCCTGCTCAGCGGCTAACCGATACCACCGCACCGCCTCCGCATAGTCCTGCGGGACCCCTCGACCATCCCGGTACATAAACCCGAGGTTGGTCTGGGCGTACGCACCACCTTGCGCGGCGGCTAACCGATACCAGCGCACCGCCTCGACAGCGTCCTCCGGTACGCCTCGCCCATTGGAGTACATAATCCCGAGGTTGGTCTGGGCACCCGCATGACCTTGCTCGGCAGCTAACCGAAACCAGCGTACCGCCTCCGCATCGTCCTCTGGGACAACGTCACCATTGGCGTACATAGCACCGAGGAAGTACTGGGCAACCGCTAACCCTCGCTCGGCTGCTAACCGCCACCAGCGTACCGCCTCCGCATCGCCCTGCGGTACACCTCGGCCATCGGCATACATATTACCGAGGTTGTACTGGGCAACCGCAAACCCTTGCTCAGCGGCTAGTCGCCACCAGCGTACCGCCTCCGCATCGTCCTGCGGTACGCCTCGGCCATCGGCATACATAACCCCGAGGTTGTATTGGGCAATCGCCTCCCCTTCCTCGGCGCGATCACGCCAATAATCTGCAGACGGATTTTGTGCATCAGCCGCTACGGGGATGACTACTAAAGCGAGTGCGAGTAGCAGGGTTCTCATGATGCCTGCATTTTGCCCCGTCCGACTCAGACCCGCAACTCCGGCCGCACAAAATACTACTGTATAGCTGGGCGTGGCTGGGTACCACGGAGGGAGGTACTAGGGGCTAGTTACCGTCTTCTAAGCCAGGGAGTGGTACCACACTTGGGGTGGGCGAAGGTCATGGAGTCATTCTTGTTAGAAGTGGAGCCTCGTCCTAACCTGCTTGTCTCTTCCTGCATGCCAGTGAAACAACGAGTCTGGAGTTTCTGTTATGAAGTTATTCCGAGTCCCGAACATCCGTCTCCTTTCCCGCGTCGGAGTCGCGGTTGCTGTTAGCGCCGTGACACTGACCTCCCCCGCCTCCGCGCAGGATGCGAAAGAAGCGATGGCAACCTTCATCGACGCTAACGCTACCTCTTATGCAGCGGTCGCCCAGGAGATCTGGGAACTCGCCGAGGTCGGTTACATGGAAACGGAGTCATCCGAGAAGCTCCAGGGCATGCTGCGCAGCGCAGGCTTCGAGATCGCCTCGGGCGTAGCGGGCATACCAACAGCGTTCGTCGCCTCATACGGTGGTGGTGGTCCGGTCATCGGGATCATGGGTGAGTACGACGCCCTGCCGGGCCTCAACCAGAGTCGTTCCGCAGAGCGCGATCCGATCCCAGGCAAGATCGCGGGTCACGCGTGTGGCCATCATCTGTTCGGGACCGGCTCGGTTGCGGCCGCGCTCGCGGTGAAGGAGTGGCTGGACGAGACGGGGGCGCCAGGAACGATCCGCGTCTATGGGACCCCAGCAGAGGAAGGGGGCGCGGGGAAGGTCTATATGGTCCGCGCCGGTCTCATGGACGACGTGGACGTCATGCTGCATTGGCACCCGGGGTCGCAGAACAGTGCCTGGGCAGAGGCCTCGCTCGCCAACAAGTCGGGCAAGTTCCGCTTCTACGGTCAGTCGGCCCATGCGGCTGGTGCGCCATGGCGTGGACGTTCGGCGCTTGACGGCGTCGAGGCGATGCACGACATGGTCAACATGATGCGTGAGCACGTGACCCCCGCGAGCCGCATCCACTACGTGATCACGTCTGGCGGTTCTGCACCCAACGTCATCCCTGACTTCGCCGAGTCATATATCTATGTGCGTCACCCGGACCCGAACGAGGTCCGACGCATGTTCGACTGGGTGACGAGAATCGCCGAGGGTGCCGCTATGGGTACCGAGACTCACATGGAACCCGAGGTCATTCACGGCATCTACAATGTGCTTCCCAACGAGGCGCTGGGTCGAGCGATGCACGCCAACCTCACCGTGGTCGGTGGTGTAGAGTACACCGCAGAGGAGCGTCGCTTCGCCGAAATGATCCAGAACACGTTCCCCGAGGGCGTGCCTCCGATCGAACGCGCGAATGAGATCGAGCCCTTCGAGGTTATCGAAATTGGGCAAGGGGGATCGACCGACGTCGGTGACGTCAGCTGGACGGTTCCGACTGCTGGGCTCAGGACGGCCGCCTGGGTCCCCGGAACGTCCGCCCACTCTTGGCAGGCGGTAGCTGCCGGTGGTATGGACATCGGCAACAAGGGCATGATCAACGCGGTGAAGACGCTCGCGTTCACGATGCATGACCTCTTTACTCAGCCGGCGCTCATCGAGGCCGCGCAGGAGGAGTTCCTGAAACGTCGTGGCCCCAACTACATCTACGAGCCGTTGCTGGGTGATCGTGATCCGCCGCTCGACTACCGCGCCAGCGTGGTCGGAGGGTCAGGCAACTAGGCCTTCAGGCCCGACCACACAGCGTCTGGGTCTGAGCACAACACTGTTTATTGTTCTGTGTAAGGCGTCATCTGTAGGGGGTCGGGGGTACTGGGGAGGGCTAGTTGCCGCAGGGATGCGCCTCTAGCCACTCGCACGACAGCCGTCCCGGCAGGTGCACAAAGAAGATCCCGGGATCACGTACCGCAGAACGTGCGATAAGGGCCGAAGCCGTCGGGTGCCCGATCCTCATACTCATCCGAGCCCTTAAGTCGATCGAAGGGCTGTGCAAGCACGGTCATAAGACGCCTGAACGGTTCGAGGTCCGAGTTTGTAGCGGCATCTAGCGCCTCCTGCACCTTATGATTGCGCGGGATGTAAACGGGGTTTACCCGGTCCATTGCATCGGCCCGTGAGAGAGCGCTTCCGTCTTCATGATCAAGTCTAGCGAGCCAAGATTTGAGCCAAACGTTGAAGGCGGTAGGATCATTGAATAGCGCGCGGACTGCCCCCAGGTCGCCCCGCGCGCCATCTGCCAATCGGCGGAAGAACACGGTGAAATCGATGTCCTGTCTATCCATGACTCGGAGTAGATCATTCACCAGATCAAGGTCCTCCCCTTCCCTATGATCAAAGCCTAGCTTCGCCCTCATCCTTTCGAGCCATAACTTCTGATAGATCGTCTGAAACTCCTTAACCTCATCGGTCGCCACCTCAATGGCGCGTGCACTATCGGCAGGGTCTATCAGCGGCAACAACGTTTCGACGAACCGAGCTAGATTCCATTGTGCGATGGCTGGCTGGTTTTCGTACCTGTAGCGGCCCTGGTGATCAATAGAGCTGAAAGTGGCCTCTGGGTCATAGCTATCGATAAACGCGCACGGACCATAGTCCAGCGTTTCACCAGAAATCGTCATGTTGTCGGTGTTCATCACCCCATGGACGAATCCCACAGACATCCACTGAGCCACTGTTTCGGCCTGGCGGTCGCGAACCATCCGAAACATCGTGAGATAGCGGTCCTCTTTGTCGGCCAATTCCGGAAAGTGACGTCGTATCGCATAGTCTGCGAGTTGGCGTACCTTCGCCGGCTCCTCGCGAGCTGCGAAGAACTGGAAGGTTCCCACGCGGAGGTGACTAGCCGCCACACGCGTGAGGACCGCCCCCGGTTCTAGACCTTGCCGCATGATCTGGTCACCCGTGGTAACCACGGCGAGAGCCCTTGTCGTCGGCACGCCCAGGGCGTGCATCGCCTCCCCGATCAGATACTCACGTAACACCGCCCCCAGCACCGCCTTTCCGTCTCCACTCCTAGAAAAGGGAGTGCGTCCAGATCCCTTGAGTTGCAGATCTCGGCGAACGCCATGACAGTCGATCAACTCGCCGATCAACAGGGCACGGCCGTCTCCGAGTTGGGCTGAAAAGCTGCCAAATTGATGGCCAGCATAAGCCTGTACCAATGGAGAGGCCCCTTCAGGGGCTTTGCTGCCCGCAAAGATCGCAGCACCGCCCTCACTCGCTAGTACGTCCGGATCCAATAATAATTCTACCGCAAGGTCACGATTGAGGTGTACAATCCTGGGCGCGGGAGCCCTCTCTCCCTGCCAAGGGACGTAGAAGCCCTCAAGCTCTGCAGCATAGCTATTGTCGAATACGAAAGTGTCTGGGGAGATCACAGGAGAACCGGTAGCAAGCGCGGGGCAGCCGCTATCAGAGCAAGTGCACGAAGCAGAGTTTTCTTCATCGGTCCATCCTCCACCAGAAGTGTTCTTGCAACGTACTAGCCTGATCGGACTAACAGAACACTGCTGGACAGCTAGGTATGGCTGGATGCAATGGATGGCCGCCGATCACCACGCCTTCCAGGAATACGCAAAGTCAGGGGTTACTCGATCGGATACATGTCGAACGATTGATTGTCAAAATAGGCAATCCGGTTTGGCATCGTCTGCATTATCGTGTTTGCAAGCGACTGAGAGATCCTATCTGATCGGTATCGGATGGCCAGATAAGGCAGAAAGCTCTCCGCAATATCCTCACGGCTCGGGAAATCCCGTGCGTAGGTAGAGATGAACGTGAGATCGGCGGACTGGGCGGCAAGCCAAGCAGGTGCCGAGGCATGGGCCATGTCCAGCGACGTATGGGCGGCCTCGTGCACAAATGTCTCCTCCAGTATGCCATCCGCCGTGTAGAGGTCAGCTTGGCCTATGTGGATGAGTAGGTTGTTGTTCCCGCCCCCGAACAGTTGAGTGCCCCTGTGAATCCAAACGGTCTCCACATCCTTGCGAAGCACGGTCGGCAATCGACCGATCACCTCGGCATACTTCTCCGCCTCCGCCAATGCCGCGTTGGGCCCACCGAACTCCGGATTCACCTGAATCTCGGCAGCCATACCATCGTCGAAGCTGGCGTTGAACAGGTAGGCGTCTACCGTGATCCATCCGTTAACCCGTCGGTCGAACATCGTTCGATAACCCTGCCCAGTTAACGACAGGTTCTGGAACGTGGTTGGGTCTGAGGACGTGATAATGTCCGAGTCGATGAATATCGTGCCTCCAAATGGTGGTGGCGTCGTTACAGGAGTTGCTGGTACGGTCGTGCTGTCTCCCACACACGCCGCAAGTAGCAGCACTGCTGTTAGTCGGATGTGCCACATGCTGGAAACATGAAATTCGCCTCTCTACAAGCAGGACGCCAATCTAAGGGGTTTGGGGGGAGTTCTTCACCGTACCACCCTCCACCAGAAGAGCTCTCGCAAAGTACTAGCCTGATCGGACGAGCAAAAAACTGGCCATAGGTTCAGTGTCAGTAGCTGTGGAAAAGGGAGGGGCAGAAATCAGAAATCGTAGGTATCACCGGGCGTCATGATTTCGACCTGGGCCAAGCTGCCAACAGCAGCCTTGAACGCCTCCGCATCCTGCTCAATGGGAGGCCAAGTATTATAGTGGATCGGAATGACAACATTCGGCGCGATGAATTCTACGGCCTTGACCGCGTCATCAGGCCCCATTGTGAAGCGGTCTCCGATCGGCACCATTGCGACGTCGACCATCCCCTTGAGCAGCCGCATGTCGTTAAGCAATCCCGTATCGCCTGCATGATGAAAGCGCTTGCCGTTGTTCAAGTTGATGAGGAAGCCGGCAGGCAGTGTCGTGAAACCTTCCCCATCGGGAAGCTCGACGATGCCGCCGTGGAGAGCGGGTGTGAGCTTAACGTAGCCAAATGGATATGTGACTCCGCCGCCTATGTGGTGAGGACTGACCGTGAGCCCCTTCCCCTCCATGTAGGTGGCGATCTCAAAGGTGGCAACTATGGTAGCACCGGTCCTTTCAGCGAGCGGAATCGCGTCGGCAATGTGATCGAAGTGTCCGTGGGTGAGAAGAATGAAATCGGCCTCGACGTCGTCGACAGACAGCTCACACACCGGATTGTCCCCGAAGAAGGGGTCGATGACGATATGTAGGCCATCATCAGTCTCTAATGAGCAGGTTGAATGTCCATGAAACGTGAGTCTCGTCATGGGTTTTATCTCGGTAGAGTTTTGACGTTCTTAGCCCGCTACATACAGGCTAGTGAGATCCGCTGCAAGGCCCGAAAAATAGACGTTGACGGCGTGTCCTTATACGTCTTTCTGTAACTGTAGCAATCACTTGCTAAGTTGCCCCGTTGTTAGTCCTACCATCGAAGCCATATGAGCTCTACTTATAAAGCTGCTGGAATAGCAGGGTTATCTTCATGCCCTCATTCTGCTTGGGCACCCCGCAGGTCCGCAACTCATTCGGGCACCTCAGCAGCTTCAAAACAGGGGTAGCTGGATGCCACGGAGGTAGGGTGCCCGCAAGAGGTAGCTGCTCGTGGAGGGTAGCTACCTTGTTCGCTTTACCTTACGCCGACAGAGACTTCGCGCTCGCGCTCGAGCGGCAGCTGCACGCTTGCTTGCATTCTGTCTCTTACGCGGCGCAGAGCAATATTAGTGGGTGTGCCGTCCACCCAAACCTGGGCACCGGGTGGGACAGCGAGGATAGGCTCGAAGATCAGCATGACCGGTACGCTTCCACGTCCCTGAACAAAGTGGAAACGGTGATGCCCACCGGTCATCTCGTAGGACATCCGCACGGTGGCATCCCCTATGGTAAGTCCCTCTACGGTAAATCTACTCCAGTGCGGGGGAAGCCGGGGCGCAAGGCAGAGGCGGCCGAAATACGCGTCGATGCGGGTACCCAGAAGTCCCTGGACGAGAACCAGTGGGACGAGGGCGGCGGCAGCCGGCTCGTGGATGCGCGCTCGCTCGGGCCAGAGTCCTACCCCGTGGGCGAAACCGTCCCCGAGATGCTGCCTAAAGAGACTGAATCCGCGCTCGAAGGGTCCGTCGTTCAGACATGCCCAGGCCGTCAGTGCGCGCAAAATCCCCGGCGGCGGATCCTCTGCTGGGGGATTCCAAGCAGCCCGCCCGGGTAACTGGAGGGCCGCCGCCAGAAGCAAAGCGATGGGGTCGGACACTGGGGAACGGGGATGTCCGAGCATCGGGAGGTAGCGACCTCCCGACACCTGCGCGACCGCTTCCGCTCGCTCACGCAAATCTTTCGCGTAGGGCTTACCCTCCCAAGGCTCCCCAGCGTCTGCTGACGCGAGGAGGGCCGCTCGATACACTGTTGCGAGGGCCGGGCTCATCTGGGTCCACCCTTTGCCGGAAGTGAGCGCGGCACGCACGTCTCCATCCAAGCGCTCGCCGTGCCACGCGGCCGCGCGTGCCAACGCGAGGATGCCCAGCGGTGCAGCTGTAGTGAGGCCTGGAAGCACTCGGCTCCCCGACGCGAGCGACCCAAGCGCGGTCCAGCCACGACGTGATTCCGGGTCGCATGGAAACGGCTCCCCGTGTGCGCTCTCGTGCACAAGGCTTCCTGCTGCTCCTGCGACTGCGTCCAGCCGCGCCTGCGCCCACGCGAGGCTGTCATCGATCTCCAGGACACCCGTGTGGATCGCGAGGCGGCGTGTCCGCAGGGCGACGAGGCCTGCCTCGGTCTGGACTGCGCACGCATTCGTGAGGCGGCGGAGACGCGTCCCAGCTCCCGACACATCAGCGTCGGCAGTCGCCAGCAGCCGGACACCTTCTCCTTCCTTTCCCGTGACGAGCGCCGTGACAATCAGTTGCCCGTGTTCTTCCTCCACCGACCATGAGGGGGTGGGGAGGAGCTGTAAGAGTCGCACACCGTCCGCGGCGTCGGCCCGAAGTAGCGGACCGTCTACGTTCCAAGTCGCCCCGGGCAACCGGAGCGCGAGCTGGATCGACCCCAAAGGGGTGGCGGCGGGCCGGGCCCACTGGGCGAGGAGTCCGTCGGGACTGACGAGGAGCGTTTCTAGGAGCGATCCTGTGTGTGCGAGCAGCTCGCGACGTGCTTGCGCCGGCGCCAAGAGAACGTTCCCGCAGGTGGTGCCAACTACGCCCAGGGTTCCGAGTAAGAGTCGCTCCCCCAGCTCTACTGTCTTGACTCCGTGCGTCTCGGTTCCCCCCGCACTGCAACTGAGCACGGCCAGCAGAAAGGGCTGCGGCCGCGCGACTCCGGCATACACGAGGGTGTCGGTGGGACCCTTGAGCGGAGGCGCGTCCGTGATGGGGTGGGGGAGGACGAGTGTGGGGTCGTGAGGCATTGGAACAAGATATAGGGTGCCGCGCGCGTGCGCGTGAGGATCCCCTCCCGCCTCCTCTCACCTGTGTTGGTGCCATGAGTGACAAGACTGCCAAGGTACTGAACGAGATAAATGTTTTTCTGGATGAGAAGGCCCGGGAAAAACCCAGGCAAACAGCTAAGTACCTAGATAGCAAAAAAAGGGTCTGTCTTATAACAACCCTGGGCGTAGACAGATAAACTTCACCCAACAGTTTGCCGAGTGACTCCTCCGCGCTGAAGTGGAGTTCCTTCCTGAACACCCTGGTGGGTTAGGGTCCCACC
The DNA here is from genome assembly GCA_002346665.1 of Gemmatimonadales bacterium UBA2988. Classification (GTDB taxonomy): domain Bacteria; phylum Gemmatimonadota; class Gemmatimonadetes; order Longimicrobiales; family Gaopeijiaceae; genus UBA2988. Next base: position 72,135 of record DEAG01000030.1, on the reverse strand, counting down.
CTGTGCCCGAACCCCGCCCAGCTATCCACTTATCTATTTGCAATAAACTTCATAATTTTTTGCGTAGTTTGCAGACAACTGTGATACAAATAATGCACCCTCAAAAGATTCATCTGAATCTTTATCTTTGCCTTCTTTTTTGAGCTTATCTCCTTCTTCAAAAAGAAGGCCAGAAATATACAGAAAAGCACCACTTCCATCACTTATTTTCTTGCAGTCTTCTGCTTTCCAAATGCGTTCAACTGTATGTTGTTGGGCACCTACTTCGGCACCGAAGTAGTTCGCTAGAAACCCACCACCAATAAGACAGCCAAGTCCGAAGATGACATTTCGCAGATTACGCACCTTTGCCTCCTCTCTAATGAGCCGAAACATGTTCTGGGCATAGGAATCCCAAGGCAATCTGAAATCAGAAAGCCATTCGCGCAAAACACTGTTGTATGGCTGGATGCCACGGAGGGGCTAGTTGCCGTCTTCTAGGCCGGGAAGACCGGGCGGGTACGCCCGGGGGACCGCCAACGTCTTCCGCCCAATGGCCACGAGCCTGACGTTTAGTAGCGACTGGAGCAGTCGTTGGTAACCCGTTACTCCTGGTCGCCAATCCTGAGTGTGGCCCTGCCATCACCTAGCTCGATAATCGTGCCATAGATACTGGACAGGTCGATCAGGCGCCGAAGGATGCCTTTACCCCGTTCGCCTAAAGCGACTTCAGGGTACCCACGAGTCTCAAAAAACATGGTACGTTCCACTCCCTCGCTGTTGAGCACCACCGGAGTGAAAGTCACTTCGTCCCAGCCTTCCGCGGCGAACGACACCTGCACGATGACACTTTCCCACACATCCGGCGGATACCGACCAAGCTCCGTCTTTGTGTGGAAGATGAAGTTGCCGAGGCCGTAGAGGATCAACCCGCCATTGTAGACTTCGACACCCTTAAGCGTGGGCTCGCCATGACTTACATAGATTTCAGCGCCTGCGTCGATTGTGCTCCGCGCCCAACTCTCTTGCCATCCAATCTCGGCATCAGTCTGGAAATGGTGATACACAATCACGGCGTCGGACTCCGAATCTGCCGTCCTGACGCTCGCAATGTTCCTGTCCCAGTCAGCGGAATCACCAGGGTCCAGCATGTTGATTCCAGCACGACCGTCGGTGGCCCGAGCTTCCTCCGACAAGTTGACCGACGCCATGGAGACCAATCCCAAGCGGAGACCACTCAACTCTAGATAGGCCGATGCCGTAGCGTCGGTGACGTTGGCGCCTGTCCCCGCGTGAATCAGGCCCCTAATCTCAGTTTCCGAGATCGTGGACAAGATGCCTTCGGTCCCGTAGTCCCACGAGTGGTTGTTCGACAGTGCCAGAAGCGAGACCCCGATCTCTCGGAGGAAATCGAGAACATCAGGTTCCGCTCCATGGAAGAAAACGTCATCCCGGGTGGGGGAGCAGGAGCACCCCGGACCAGATACTGCCACCTCCAAGTTTGTGAACACGGCGTCTGCCGCACTGAGAATGGGCCTGACCGAGTTCAGGGGGTCCTCGAGGTACTCCCGGGGGTCATGCTCAATGAGTGCTTGGCCGACGATCGCCAACGTGACGATCGCTTGCGTATCAGGCGAGCCACCCCCGCCGCCTAGTCCGTCTCCGCATCCAGATACGAACAGGCCGCATAGTGCCAACGCGAATAGCAGGGCTTTCTTCATCGGGTCATCCTCCACGAGAAGTGCTCTTGCAACGTACTAGCCTGATCGGACGAGCAAAACACTGTTCTAGAGCGGGTCAGTAGCTGGCCTCGTGACCTCTGTATCCTTTACCCAAATTAACTTCGTACTCTATCTCTCTCACTTTGGACTCAAGGCCCCGTATCTGGCTTTCAAGGTCGTACCTAAGCTCTTTGCATTGGGCTTTGACTAAGGAGGTCACAAGGATGTGTAGCACAACGAATGTCACCCCGCCAAAAAAGCCCCACAATAAGATGTCCATCGTGTTTCTCCTTTCGTTCGGATCTCCTGTCCTAACGCTTCCCTTTCATATAAAAAAGCACAGCGCGTATCCGATGACCAACCCTTCTAAACACGCTATCCAAATCATTGCATGATATGAGATCCCTAGTTTCTTCTTCCACCACTCGACATACCTGATATGCCAACCTACAACGCTCATTATCCTTCCTCCTCCATTTTTGCAGAATATTTTCGGGGTCTGTGACTCCTATTCAATTTGAAATCAGAAAACCCCCTGCGCAAAACTCTGTTTATAGATCAGGCGGTGGGCGTGGTGAAAAACGGGGGGGCGGGGTACTGGGGGGCTGGATAGCTAGGTGTGGCTGGATGCCACGGGGAAGAGCTACGAGGGACACGTCCCCCATACCGGGCGAGGCAGAACCCGAGAGGTCGTCGAAGTATCGAAAGCAATGGGCGCGCTAGTAATGTTAGATACACACCAGCCGCTCAAATCCTGATTGAACTGGGTAGCATAGCGGACATGCTCCCTGACCACCCGTGGAAATGCAGGAGGTGGCAGGTCCTTGCGCTTGTTTTCTTCGCTCATGCGGACGAACTCGACCGAGAAACTAGGAGATCCAGGAAACATTGAGCTACCGGCGCGGAATATAGACCTGGACTGTTACCCAGTCGACCGAGGTTATCGTAGCCTAGAGAAAGACTTCGAGTATAAAAAAGCCACCTATAACTAAGGCCCCGAAAGCTAGGGCTAACACGTTGAAGTATCGATCTATGAATCGGGTTATTGGGTCACCGTATAGATAGATGAGCCCTGCAAGGATGAAGAAACGCAGACCCCGACTCAGGAACGAAGCCAGAATGAAAACCCCGATATTGATCGAGAATACACCAGCTGAGATTGTGAAGACCTTGTATGGGATAGGGGTCAGCCCGGCGAGAAAGATCGCCCAAAAATCATAACGATCGTAAAGGCCCTGCACGCTCGCGAACGATTCTGGGCTAACTCCTGGCACATAGAGGAAGAACCAGTCTTGCAACAGCGTCCAGGCCCCTGCCCCAATCGAATAACCAACGACCCCACCAATGACCGACGCCAACGTCGCGGTTGCAGCGAAACGCAAGGAACGCGCAGGGATACCCAAGCAAAGTGTGATCAGAAGGGGATCCGGAGGAATCGGGAAAAACGATGCCTCTGCAAGTGCAAGAACGAATAAAGCAGGAACACCGTATGGTGTTTCCGCCCAATGAAGTATCCAGTCGTAAAGCCTCCGGATCACATTGGGCCTAGTAGCATCACTCCTGTGCTCTCCCCCACCCGGTTGATCTGTCATTCCGCTGCCCCATTGTCCCAAGCAAATCGTCCAAGAAGCGGCACGAATGTGCACTCTCCCTTCACAATCTCTTCAGTCACAGAAAACCCAGTCTCTTGAACGAGCACTAGGTCCTGTGAAGTAAGTGACCCAACAGGGATCAGCATGCGCCCGCCGTCACCCAACTGATCTACGAGTGCCGGGGGAATAGACGGGGATGCAGCTGACACCACAATCACGTCGAACGGCTCGTACTTCCTCCATCCTATTGTCCCGTCCCCTACAAGGAGTGCGACAGTTTGAACACCCAGTAAATCGAGGGCTTTACGCGCCCGCTTTGATAACTCGCGCACCCGCTCCACGGAGTAAACACGCTCAACCATTAATGCCAGGAGGACTGTCAGATAACCGCTGCCAGTTCCGATCTCTAGAACTTTTTCCGTTGCTACCGGCTTGAGAAGCAAAAGGGGGGGGAGGCTTCCCCAGCCTTCGATCTACCCTCGAAATTCCCCCTCTTGGAGACTATACGGAGACTTGGTCACCTTGGGTGGCAATGAATGCAAAACCCCACAAGTTTGTCAGTGCTTGCAGAGCTTACAGTTACTTCAGTGGAGCCAACCGGGATCGAACCGGTGACCTCCTGGTTGCAAACCAGGCGCTCTCCCATCTGAGCTATGGCCCCTAAGTGAACTAACTACGATCGAGCAGGAGGAGGCCTGGGACGGGTCCTCAGCAGAAGAGATCTGCTCACGATATGCTGGACCGCAGCGTATCTGAATCGCGTGCACACTCCCGATCCCGTCACCCTCCTGAACACAGCCCTAGAGGGCCGCTACCGGGCCCCCTAGGGCTGCAACTACTTACGCTATCTCACTGCTTCGGACGTTTCTTCTTTAGGGCCCATCCAGGACCCATGCTTCTAACAAATCGAGTTCCGGGACCTCCTCTTAAGAGTGGTCCTTAAGGCCTTATAGACCTCAACCTCTTGAGCCGCAACTCAATCGTTAATGGAGTAGCCCAGGCTCGGACCTACCAGCTTGCTCGGATCTGCGTTGGGTTTCGGCACGAACTTGTCCACGTGCCCAGTGTCGAAGTTGACCACGTACACGTTGCCATCCTGGTCCACATCTATCTGGTGTGGTCTCGACATGGCGCCAGGAGCTCGTGTCAATTCGGCCGTTTGCCACCGCTCCGGGTCTCCCTCTGCTCCGAACCCGCCCCCCGTGAATCCGTACGTACCCCAGCCGTACTGGTATTCGCCGTTCGTACTGTACTTCATGATCCGATTCAGCACCGCGGAGGTTACCCAGACCCCATCGTTCACGTCGACGCTGACGTCAACAGGAAAGAATATGTTGGGCCATTCATCGATGAACTCACCGTTGCCCGTGAAAACCTGGACACGGCTGTTACCGCGATCAGCAACGTAGACGCGGCCTTCACGATCAACGTCGACGCCATGGACGAGGTCGAACTGCCCAGGGCCGCTCCCAAGCTCACCCCACTCCATTATGTATTCGCCGTCTGCGCTGAACTTGATGATACGGGAGTTCGTGTATCCATCGGCAAGGAGAAAGCTGCCGTCCGGCAGAAAAGCCAGCGACGCGTTCTGGCCGAAATCGAGCGGGCCCGGGTTTGGATTAGCCCGCTGCTCTTCCCGGGTCTGCACAGGATTCGGATCCCTGAGTTGCATCACCAACTCGCTTCCGTCGTTGGTGAACTTGAGGACCTGCTCGTGGACTCCGTTGCCACCACGTTCGACGATCCAGACGTGACGCTCAGGATCGTAGGGACTGATGTAGATCGCATGCACCCGGTTGAAGATCGAATCCCACTGCGACCACCGCTCGGTGATGTTACCGTCCCCATCGACAACTACGACGTAATTCGAGCCGCCAGGCCTTTCCTCGGTCTGCACGCTCGCACCGAAAACACTCGGATGTGACCTGTCTCCCCACAATCCGACGATGATCCGGTCAGGGGTGTCAGCCGCAATAGCCCCCCCCTGTCCCCAAGTCCATTCCTCATCATGATCAGGCGCCGGCTTCCACCAGCCCGGCACAGCGTTGTACTCCCCCGTCCTTTCGTCCCCACCCTTCTGGACCAGCGCCGCATCACCCTCGTTCTCCCCTCCGCAACCCGACAACGCGACCACACCTACAGCTGTAAACAGGGAGATGACACCAGTCTCCATTCTCATAATGCCTCCTTTTCCGTACCCAGCGGACCTCCGTGGACGACCCACAAAGTCAGTGCGATTCGGTCTCGCCTGGCGGTGAGCCGGCCAAGTATCCTCTTCCCTCGGGACCGTTCGGTATGCCCCGGGGGGTGGGCGGCAGGTTAGCAAGGGTATTTCTGGGTGTCAACAAAAACGAACATCCTCGGTGTGTGACGAGTGTCGATACCGGACCGGCATGAATTGAACCCGAGAACCAGGGCACTCTTCTGGAGGTTCCACAGGTGGATGGCGCGTTGTATCAGAACCGGCGCAACTAGGATCGAGGCTCGGAAGGGTCTTCGGGCCTCGGCTCAAGAGCTAAGGGTTCCTTGGCCAGTACAGGTGTCGGTGGGGATTCAGGGCTTCTGTTCGATGATTCTTGGACGATTGTCCAAGAGGAGGTGATCGGAACCCATTCGTAGCCGCAGAAGCGACACTTCGTGGCCTCACCCTGCACTATTTCTGCACAGCTCGGACATTTCTTCATACCCTCATCCAACTGCCGCGCTTCGATTCCCGCCTGGTTCACCTTCATGATGAGGGAGTGGGGGAGGGCGACAAGAAAACATGCCGTCCCGTAGAGCCACCAAATGCCGAATCCATATCCCTTCCTCCTAGCTATAGAAGCCGGGAGGAGTCCGAGCAGCGCACCAATCACTAGAATCCGGATCAATGTGTGGCCGTCCTAGGAGCGGGTTGGTGTCCAGGCGGGCGCCTATGCGGTTGAGCAACTTGCTGTACTCACCATCGGTACGAAAGGTCAGTCAGAGGCCACCCGGTCTTGGACTGCGGAGCCTGCAGCCGCCGAAGATGAGAGGCCCATCTAGGCGGCTCTTATGAGCCCGTCAGCGTGACCGATCGAGCGCCTGCTCGAGATCCGCGATGATGTCCGCCGCAGCCTCGAGCCCAGCGGACACCCGCACGAGACCAGGCGTGATGCCGATAGCCAGACGCTCCTCTTCCGTCATCTTGGCGTGGGTCGTGGAGTCCGGATGCGTCACGATCGACCTGGTATCTCCTAGATTGGCCGTGAGTGTGCACATACGGAGCGCGTCAAGGAAGGCCTGACCACGCCGGGTACCACCCGTTACTGTGAACGCGACGATGCCACCACCCCAGCGCATCTGCTTGCGCGCCACCTCATAGCGAGGGTGGGAGGGAAGAAGGGGAAAGCGCACACCCGAAACGTCGCCCCGCGTTTCCAGGAATCGAGCGACCTCAAGTGCGCTCTCGGAATGCCGTTGCATGCGAACCTCGAGTGTCTCCAGGCTCCGGGACAAGAGCCAGGCGTTGAACGAGGACAGCGCCGGCCCCGTGCTCCGGCAGAAGGTGTAGATCTCGTCGATAAGCTTCTGCTCGCCGACCACGATCCCCCCGAGCACTCGCCCCTGTCCGTCTATGTATTTAGTGGCCGAGTGAAGGCTCAGATGTGCTCCGAACTCGATCGGACGCTGGATCACGGGGGTGGCAAAGCAGTTGTCCACAACCAAGATCAGTCCGTGCTCTCGGGCGAACGCTCCCAGCCAGGCGAGATCGATGACGTCGACCCCCGGGTTAGTCGGGGTTTCGACGTAGATGAGCTTGGTCTTGCTGGTCACATGACCGGCCCACGAGTCCAGGTCCTCCAGGTCCACGAACGAATGGCTGATGTGGAAGCGCGGCAGGACTTTGGTCAGCAGAGTGTGGGTCGCGCCGAACACGTCCCGGCCAGAGAGGATGTGGTCCCCTGCACCACAGAGTGCAGCGAATGTCGCGAACACCGCCGCCATCCCCGACGCCGTGGCGTGCCCAGCCTCTGCCCCCTCCATCACGCACATCCGGTCCACTAATTCACTGACGTTCGGGTTCGTGAACCGACTGTAGATGGGCCGCTCGAGCTCGTCGGCAAAAGCCGCACGCATCTCCTCAGCGTCGTCGAAGACGAAGCTGCTCGTTAGGTAAACAGGCACCGCGTGCTCCTTGTGGGGGGAGCGGTCGGCCTGGATACGTATGGAACGGGTCTGTGGATCCGTCTCTGTCATGACGCGAAGCTACCAAGGCGTCCGAGACATCGCGACCCCCCTAAGGAAAATTTGGTAGCTGAGGCGGGTCCGTCTTCCCGATCCGCGACCTGGCAAAGTAGGTGCCCCCCTGCTGGCCCTCTCCCTCCTGGCACCGAGCCAGGAGCTCGTCTTGCCTCCTCAGGTCGAGGAGTCCGGTGGGCCCGGGCTTCCGGTCTACGTCGCGTCGGTCGTGGCACGGAAGGAGCTGTGGCCGCAGGGGTAAAAAACCTTGAGGAGACCCTTCGAATCGTTATCTTGGAGCCGGGCTCCCTAGGGAGCCCGCGGGAGCTTATCCCGACGGTGTTCTGCCCTATGTCAAACCCACAAAAAGGAGGTGATCCCTTGTCTAGTCCAAGTAGTAGGCTGTCCAACCCGGCACGGGCAAGCGATCTCCGCTTCGGCCACTAGCCACTCGCAGTTGGAGTGAGCTGGTAGCCGATCGAATGATCGGCGCTGTCCTCGCCGGATGCGGCCATCGCGCCGGGTCCCGGACAGTCGAGCGAACTCGGACGCCACCGGGGTTTCAAACCCCGGTGGCGTTCGTCCTTTTGGGCTATACCTGGCTAAGCCAAGCAGGCTGGTTCCCCGGTTTCCACTTGATGTTGCAGCCGACGCTGGGCGTCTGGTCAGGCGCCGGCTCTCGTCCCTCGAGCACCGCGTCTGCGGCCGCGCGCAGATCCTTCCCGGTAGGATCGATCCCGTTGCTCGGCCGGCTTCCATCGAACTGACCCCGGTAGGCCAATCGCAACGTCCCGTCGAAGAGAAAGAAGTCAGGGGTGCACGCAGCTTGGTACGCTTTCGCCACGCCCTGCGTCGCGTCGAAACAATAGGGAAACGTGTAGCCGATCGTCTCTGCCTCGCCCTTCATTTCCTCGGGCCCGTCATCGGGGTGGGTGACCGGATCGTTGCTCGAGATCGCGACGATTCCGAGCCCCCGTTCCTCGTACTCCCGACCGAAGTCGGCGAGGGCGCGGCTCAGGTGCGTCACGAAGGGGCAGTGGTTGCAGATGAACATCACCAGCAGACCCGTGCCGTCCCGGAAGTCGTCGCGTGAAACCGAGCGCCCGGTGCGAACGTCGGCGAGCAAGAAGGGAGGAGCCTTCATGCCGAGGGGCGCCATGTTCGAGGGAGTACGGACCATCGCTATTGCTCCGTCATCAGGGGGTGCGGTCGAAGAGATCGCGGATGCGATGGCCTTTCTCGCGCACTGATGAGGATATGGCCCATCACTCTTCTCCTGAGACGCCCAGCTGTTGAGGGAGAGTGAGCAGCTCAAGCACCTTGAAGCGGCGCTCGCCCACGGGAAGCATAACCACCACCTCCTGTCCCTCACGGGCACCGAGCAGACCCCGACCGATGGGAGAAGCGAGCGAAACCTGGCCAGCATCGAGGTCCATGAAGTCACCCGCCACGACGGTAAAGCTGACTTCTTCGGCCATCCCAATGTCGTAGAGCTTCACTCGTGAGCCGAAGCCGACCCGGTCGTGAGGCATCGAATCAGGATCAATCTTAGACAGCTCTCCCATGCGCTGGGTCAACTGCCCGAGCCGCGCCTGGACGAACTGCTGCCTCTCCAAGGCTGATTTGTAGTCGGCGTTCTCGCGCAGGTCGCCGTGCTCCACGGCGGTCTTGATCGCCTTGGGCAGCACCACGGTGAGTTCGTTCGTGAGGTGCGCGATCTCCGCCTCGATACGACTGCGGATTTCGTCCAGCATGGGGAAGAGACCGATCGGGAGAAAAGAGCGCCGCCCCGGGGTTCGTCCGGAGCGGCGAGTTCGTCGGGTAATGATAGAGAAGGCAACACCCCGTGGAAAGGGTTGCTCGGGCAAGCCCTCTCCTACCCGGCTGTGAGCAATCTTTCCACCCGTTCTAGCGTCGCCACCACGTCGTCCGGGTCCTTCCCTACCGCGTTTACGTGGCCGAGCTTTCGCCCGGGACGGGGCCTCTTGCCGTACAGGTGGAGCCGGGCACCCGGAATCCCCAGAACACGCTCTGTGGGTGGCACCTGTCCGATCAAGTTGAGCATCCCCGCGTATCCATAGGGATCACACGATCCTAGCGAGAAGCCACACACAGCCCGCAGGTGGTTCTCGAACTGGCTGGTGCGCGCGCCATCCTGGGTCCAGTGGCCGGAGTTGTGGACGCGCGGAGCCATCTCGTTGGCCAGCAGCTCGTCGCCTCGCTGGAATAGCTCCAAGGCGAGCACACCCACGTACTCCATCTTCTCGAGCAGCCCGCCCAGGTACCGTTCGGCAAGGGCCTGCAGCTCCGCACTGACCAGCGCCGGGGCGTGAGTACGATAGAGGATACCCCCCCGGTGCTCGTTTTCGACGAGCGGATAAAACGTGATCTCCCCGTCTTGGCCGCGCGCACCGATGATAGATAGCTCACGGGAAAAGTCTATGAACCGCTCGAGCAGCAGCGGGCTGCCGTAGAGGGCTCCCCACGCTGCGTCCACCCCAGTGGGGCTGTCGATCACAACCTGGCCCCTACCGTCGTAGCCAAGGCGACGGGTCTTGAGCACCGCGGGCACGCCCACTCGCCCTATGGCGTCCTCTAGCCCCTCCCGGGATTCGACCGAGTGGTACACCGGAGTCGGGATGGCCAAGCTTTCGAATACCTGCTTCTCCACCAGCCGGTCCTGCGCCATGCTCAGCGCAGCCGCTGAGGGGTGAACGGGAAGGAGGCCTTCGAGTAGCTGGGCGGTCGAGTCGGGGACGTTCTCGAACTCGCAGGTGACGACGTCGAGCCCGCTGGCGAAGCGCTGGACCGCGTCCACGTCGTCGTAGCGGGCGTGCACGACCTTGCCAACACCGTCCACCGGTGTCGGGCGCTCTGGCTCGAGAAAACGGAAACTCAGACCCAGTGGAACGCCGGCCAAAGCAAGCATGCGACCGAGCTGGCCGCCGCCCAGCACACCGACGTTCAAATCACTTCTGCTCCACTCGGGGATCGAGATCGTCCAGCACCGCGCGGGTGTGCTCCTTACGCCACTGACGCATTGATTCACGCACTTCAGGGTGGGTCGCACCAACGATCGCCGCGGCCAGGAGTGCGGCGTTCACTGCTCCCGCCGGTCCGATCGCGAGCGTCCCCACGGGGACGCCGCCCGGCATCTGCACGATCGACAGGAGGGAGTCCATCCCCTTGAGTGCTTTCGACTCGATCGGGACGCCGAGCACCGGGAGGACCGTCTTGGAAGCCACCATCCCGGGAAGGTGAGCCGCACCCCCCGCCCCCGCCACAATAACCTGGATCCCCCTATCCTCAGCCCCAGACGCGTACTCGAAGAGCAGGTCGGGGGTGCGATGGGCCGAAACCACTTTTGCTTCGTGGGGCACCTCGAGCGTCTCCAGCATATCGATGGCGTGACTCATCGTCCCCCAGTCCGATCGGGAGCCCATGATCACGCTGACCAGGGGTATGGCCATGGGAAAACGTGTCCTCGTTGGGGGAACCGGGGTCCGTAGCTCGGGAGCCCGGATGGTGCTGCGGGTCCGTGTTAGGGTCAAGTCCCGTCAGGGAACCGCCGGGCGGCGTTCCGGTCGCTAACCGAACGGGTGCCGCTAGTTCATCTCACTACCCGCATAAGTTGGTAGTTCTTCTTGCCCTTGCGCAGAACCAGGAAACGGCCTTCGAAAGGGTCGTCGAGGGTAACCCGGGTGTCCATGCCATCGACCCGCTTTCCGTTCACGTAGATACCTCCGCCCTCGATCGCTCGGCGGGCATCGCCTTTGGAGGGCGCGAGGCCGGACTCAGCAAGTAGCTCCACCACCGCGATCCCCTCCCCGCCCAGCCGGTCTCTCTCCACCTCACCGGACGGAACGTCTGCGAAGATGTCGCCGATTTCGTCCGCGGAGAGGCCCTCTAGCTCTCCTCCGAAAAGCGCAGCGGTCGCCCGGCGTGCGTGCGCGAGGCCACTCTCGCCGTGCACTCGGCGAGTGACGTCCTCGGCTAGCGCCCTCTGAGCGTGACGAGCCGCGGGCTCGGCCCCGGCGTTCTCGGCGATCCGCTCCACTTCATCCCTCTCAAGCAGGGTGAAGAGCCGGAGAAAGCGGAGCGCGTCCTCGTCTGCAGTGTTGATCCAGAACTGGTAGAAGCGATAGGGGGACGTGCGGTTCGGATCGAGCCAGACGGTGCCCGCCTCAGTCTTACCGAACTTGGTGCCGCTAACGTTCGTGAGTAGAGGGAATACTACCCCGTACGCCTGCTGCCCCGTTACCCTCCGGATCAGGTCGATCCCCGCGGTGATGTTGCCCCACTGGTCGCTCCCACCCAGCTGCACCGTGCATCCCTCGCGCCGCTGGAGCTCGAGGAAGTCGTAGGACTGGAGAAGCAAATAGCTGAACTCTGTATAGCTGACACCCGAGTCTTCGGCATCCAATCGCCGCCGCACCGACTCTTTACGCATCATGTCGTTCACCCGGAAGTGCTTCCCCGTGTCGCGCAGGAAGTCCACCATGCGAATCTCGTCCAACCACTCGCAGTTGTTGTGCATGCGGGCCGGATTTTGCCCGGACCGGAAATCGAGAAAATGATCGAGCTGGGCACGGATCGCCTCCGTATTTGCGGACACAGTCTCCGTGGAGACGAGCGGGCGCTCTTGTGCCTTGCCCGACGGGTCCCCAATAAGACCGGTGCCGCCACCTACCAGCGCAACCGGGTGGTGCCCGTGCCGCTGTAAGTGGATGAGTCCCATGATCGGCAAAAGCGTGCCCACGTGCAGGCTGGACGCGGTGGGATCGAACCCCACGTAGCAGACGCGAGAGCCGGAAGCGAGGTGTGCCTCAACACCCTCAGATAGGTCCTGTAGTAGCCCACGCCAACGGAATTCGGCGATCACATCGCTCATGGCTCTCCTGGATCCGCCCGCTGCCTCGTGACCCCGCTCTCCTATCCCCGACCCTGGCTCGAGAGTGCCTCTTGGAAGGCCGGATTAGGGGCCCTGGCTCGCGCGGACCGTACGGAGGCCTTCTCCCCCCCCCCCCCACC
>DEAG01000030.1:1362-59325 GCA_002346665.1 Gemmatimonadales bacterium UBA2988 | reverse complement strand
TGAGGCCTTCTCCCCCCCACCCCCACCTCCCAAAGTCTCCCAGACGCTCCGCTAACCCAGATCTAGGCTACTAGGCCGACTCGCTCGAGTCTCATGATGTCTCTTGTCCACTGTGCCTAGGAAAGACCCTGACATCCCGGGCTAACCGGTGCTTCGTCAGGATTGCCAAGTTCGGTGTTCAGCGGGTTCGCCGACCGAATGTGGAGCCCCAGGGGACCCCCTGCAAGTGCCGGATCCGCAGCGAATAACCTTCAAGAGCAACTCCTCAGGGCGCCGCCGCCATGGCCGGAACACACTGCACCAACACATTATAGCGAGCCTCCCCGGAGCCGGGCATCAAGGCCCGATTCACCCTCATCTCCGCAGCCGTGCCTATCACGATCCTGGAGTAGACACTGAAGAAGCAGTCCGTATCGTCCAGGCGAAGTCGGAGCGCGGACTCGTTCGGCGCATCCCGTGGGTCTGGGGTCCGAGTCCACCCAGCTGCGAACAATCGGTCATAGAGTAGCCCTGCCGTGTCGGCCATCCCGAGCTGGGTACCACCCGCCGCCGTTACCCGGCAGCCTGCCAACATCTTCTGGGTGCGCCATTCGTCCACCGTGTCCCGCTCGGTCTCCGCGACCATCCCGAACTCCTCGGTCAGGAACCGCTGGACCGGTTCACACCGCTGCACCTGCTGGGGTCCGGCCTCCGTCCCAGGAGCGGCACAGCCGAGCGAGGCCGTCAGCGGGAGGAGGAAAGCCCAAGAAATGCGCACCATGATGGGTCTTGTCATCGTGCCTTCTCCTGAGGCCAGGGTAGTCCTTTTAAGATAGCCGCTCAGGCAGCCGTTGGGATAACGGGTGCGGTTCCGGGCCTTCCGCAACCGTCACCGTCCCCCTAAATCCAGGGACAATGCCTACCCTCGGATGAGGGAATGACCGAACAGGCGGAGCGTTGCGAAACGACTACTGTTAGACGAAATTGATCAGGCCCCGCATTATTTGCGCTATCGGAGTCAGGGTCCGTAACCCGACAGAACACGGGAGGAGATGATGGTTGGCCGCAGCTTGTTCGTATCGGCTCTGGCTCTCGCGAGCCTCTGGTCCCCCCAGGTACTAAAAGCTCAGGCGACGACACCCTCGACAGCACCCGCAGAAACGCCCCAGACCGTGGATCCGAAGCTCCGGGAGTTCGCGGCTCTACAGGCGGCACTGAACGTGGCACGTGACGATTATAACGTGGAGATCGCCGCGCTCCATGAAGTGGCGGCCAAAACAGAGGCCATGCACGCGTTCGACCTACACATCGAGCAGATCCTGGCCGAGCACGGGACGACCCAGGAGGCTTACCTCCAAGAGCTGTTCGTAATCAGCTCGGACACAGCACAGCGGGAGGCCTTCGAGAAGCTCATCAGGGAGATAGAAGCACCGTAACACGCTGAGCTGAACCATCCGGCGTGGCAACGATATGCCCCCCCCTCGGACCATTGATGCCCAAGGGGGGGCATATTCTGTTGCCGGTCCTCACGAGCGCAGCGGCACCTGGCCCTTAGCGGGCTGGCATTACGACCGTCTGCTCCGCGTTGATCCACGGTTCCGTTTTTGGTGTCGGCGCAGTAGTCCCCAGTGCCCCGGAACCCCAAAACCAACGGTCACTGCGAGAGGACCTTTTCGACCTCAGGTGTGTTACCTACTTTGCGCACCTCTTACTGAGTGATCCGTACGGGTGAGGTCAGGCATGAAGCGCTTTCTCGTCTCGTCCAACAGAGTTGTCTTCTGCGTCGCCCTCCTCTCCGCCTCGCTCCTTATTGGATGTTCCCGCAGTTCCCGTCCGGCTCCTATGTTCGGGGCAGCGATGCCGCTGGGCTCGGGATCCGTCATGGTTACCATCCAGAACAACGACTTCAAGGACGCCACCATCTACGCCACCTGGTCGGGAGGCATGCGCCAGCGGGTGGGATTGTCAGTTGGAAAGAGCTCCCAGACTTTCAACCTCGAATGGAGATCCGATATCGTTCAGTTCGAGGCTGATTTCATGGCGGGTCGAAGATTCACCTTCGGTAGCATCAACGTCTATGAAGGGGATCACCTCCAACTGGTCATCATGAACCAGGGCTAACCCCGCTCAGATCGTTGAGCAGATGGCGTACTCAGACTACCGCCGGACCTCCGCCCATGATACTCCGCGGTGGCAAGGACCACGGGTAGGGCCTGGGAGAGCGACAGGCATCCCTTCTTACTGCGAAATCTCCTCCAGCAACTTGCCTTTCGTTTCAGTCCCCAAGATCGCAACTGCTAGGACCCCCACTAGTCCCATAGCACCAACGAAGCTGTAAGCGGCTACCACACCACCATCCATGAGAAGGAATGGGAAGTACGCAGGTGCGATCACTCCTGCGATAAGGCGTCCCGCCGCTTCTGTGGTGGCAACACCGGTAGCGCGCACGCGCGTAGGATAATTCTCCGCAACGTAGACCTTGACCGCGGGGTTTGCGCCGATGCCAAAAAACGACATGATCACGCCCACTACAATGACGGGCACCAGGGACTCCAAGAACCCAAAGATGAACGCACATACGACTGCAATCGCGGTGAAACTGATAATCACCGGCTTACGTCCCCACACCTCAACGAGCCACGATTCCAGAAACTTTCCGGGTATGGATGCTCCGACGATGATCGCCGTTATAAGGAACGCCGAGGTCAGCGAGAATCCCATCTGAACCACCACTGTAGGCATGAAAACCTGTATCGCGTAAAACATAAAGAACGTTGTGCCAAGCACGAGCCAAGTCATGATGGTGCGCTTGCGGTACTCGGGCTGCCAAAGCGTGCTGACAGGGACGCGCTCCTTGCTGGTCGTAACAGGCATGATCGCGCCTACAGGTGGCAGTGGCTGGCCGTACTGGCGTTCCACCTCTTGTTCGATGTCACGCAGGGTACGTTCTGCTTCCTCTCTGCGCCCCTTGATCTCGAGCCACCGGGGCGATTCCGGCAGATAGCGGGCAAGGACGAACACGTAGACTACGGGTAGTCCTCCCAGTATGAACAGCGCACGCCAGCCCACATCTGGAGCCATGTTTGGTATGACAAGTGCCCCGAGCAACGGCGAGATGAAGTAGCCCACAGACAGTAGCGAATCCATAATCCCAGTTGCCCGGCCCCTCCACCCGGACCCAACCAATTCGCTCATCATCGAATAAGGCAGCGGGAACATCGCGCCCATTCCTAGGCCCGCTAGGAAGCGTAATGTGACTAACCAACCAATGCTTGGCGCCAAGGCGCACGCAAGCGTCAACAACGTTGATACTGACATGCCCGCAATCAGAACACGTTTGCGACCTACCCGGTCCGCCATAATGCCGGACGGGATCACGCCAACGATGATGCCGATGGTTGAAGCCACCGCGAGCTGGCTAATTTGTCCAGGGCTGAGCTCCCAAAGCCCTGATAACGTGGGCAATATGACACCCACCAGCCCGATGTCGACCGCCTCGATGAGCCAGGCCAGGCTGCACAAAATAAGCATCTTGTACATCCACCACGTACGCGGAAGCCGTTCGAGTCGCTCCCCAACGCCCAGGGATGTTGGACTCACGCCCGCCTGGTCCAAGTAAGCCACTGTGCTCCTCCTATGGAATGGAGTCAGTTGGATGGGAGTCGAACACATCGCCCACCAAAGCGATTACGCCAATCTCAGAATTAGCCAAACGTGTACTTCCCCTTAGTCTCAGCAGCCGACTTAAGCCGAGCAAACGCGTCGAGCGATCCCGCTAGTTCGATCTTGAAGCTATCCCACTCGGGGCGGTGCTCGCCGGCAGCTTCTGCCCAGGCAGCCATCTCGTCTTCGGTCGGTTGATAAATATCAACTCCTTGTGCCTGCAGTTGATCATCCGAGTATGCGCGGCAGCCGGGGAGAACATCGAAGCTTTCCACCATTGCTTTATCACTCGCTTCCTCTAGGGCTGCGCGTGCCTCAGGTGTGAGGCTCTCGAACCAACGCAAGTTGCATACATAAACATTAGCGTCGGGCACCGATGAAATAAGAGAGATAGAGCCAAGTACGTCTATGAAACCCGCCGTGTAGAGGGTGGTGCCAGCTGGGTCAAGCGCATCGGCCTCTCCTCCCTTCAGCGCCTCTAGGGTCCGACCCCAGGGTATAGGCACGGGCTCAGCACCGACCAAGCTACAGAACTCTGCCAACACACGAGATCCTGGAACCCGTATCTTGAGTCCACGCGCGTCTTCTGGCGTACGCACTGGGCCACCCACACCGCGGCGGGTAGCTATAGTGCGGGGATCCTCGGTATAGTAAAAAAGTACTTTGAGGTCGCGCGCAGCTAGTTGGGGTGCGATTTCATCCGCCCATGCCTGCGACGTTATTAGGTTTGCAAAACGCTGATTGTCACCACACCAATAAGGAATGTTGACGAGGTCTATCGCTGGCACAAATGCGGCCATGTTCGCGAGTGATACCTGGATCGCGTGCACATCTCCAGAGAGGAGTTTCTCAACAAGAACTCCACCGACGCCGAGCTCCCCGCCCGGATGCAACTCTACTTCAATCTCGCCCTGGCTGATTTCTTCTATGTAGCCTTTGTAGGCAGTCTGGACAACCGGTACGCTCACCTCTTGCTCGACGGTGTATTCCGTGGCAATCACCATTTTCTGTGCAGACGGTCGTCCGCGCAAACCTTGACCCGGGGCTGTTCGCGGAGCCGTCGCTTGGGCGCTGACGTCCCCAGGCGCCACGCCACTCAAAGCGACGGCACAGCTGAGCGTGGAAACCGATTCCAGGAAGCGGCGCCGGTCCGGAACTGGCTCATACCACATGAGTCACGACCTTGTGATCAGGCCGGGCAACATCTGGTGGAGGTTGGCAATTCTGGAGGCGTGACATTTAGTCAAACCGTTTCGTGGGAAGTTGGGGAAGGCCGTTGCCGCGGCACCCACGACGCGGGGCAGCAACGAACTGTGTTAGGGACGATCGCCAGGCTAAGGTGGGGGTGGTAGGTAAGTCAAGAAAGAGTAGGGCTCCGCTCCCCCCGGACGGGTCGCCGCAGGACCAATTCCTTGTCGGTATGGTGGGCCGCAGCAGCCTCGATCCGTAGCGTCATAGAGACGACCCCGACCATGCGGTACGCCACCCATCATGAGCCCCATACCGGAGGCAAACGCTCGAAGAACCAAAGCATTGCAAATGCCCCGAGGGCATAGCCCAGCACCGGCTGGAGCTTTGGGAGGCGGGCTCGGACGGTTACCCGTGTAGCCTGATGAACAACCAGGATAGCAGCAACGAACGCAAGTTGTCCGGCTTCCACCCCGATGTTGAAGAAGAGGAGTGCTGACGGAACATCGCTTGTTCTCAGCCCGATATTGCCAAGGGCCCCGGCAAAGCCGAGGCCGTGTAGCAGCCCGAATGCGAAGGCCACCAGCCACGGGCTCCGGTGCACTAGGTGCTCTTGGCCACGGAAGCCCATCACGATCTCACGGGCCAGAAGCACGATAGAGAGAGCTATTGCCGCCTCGACCGGGCCGGATTGCACGGGCACGTATCCGAGGACCGCGGCACCCAGAGTGATGCTATGGGCCACCGTGAAAGCGGTGATGGTCTTGACCAACGGCCATAGTCCACCCACCAGGAGAAGAAGCGCCAAGACGAAGAGGAGGTGATCGACACCGAAAAGGATGTGCTCGGTTCCAAGCATGAAATACGTGGTGGCCAGGTGGCTGATGGAACCAGCCCCGGCACTGAGATCTGCCAATCGGATGGGCACCTTCTGTCCATTACCACGGAAGAAGCCGGAGGCTTCGCTGCCATCACTCCATCGGGCGAGCACAACAACACCTGCGAGAGACGATCGAATAGTGATGGCGTCGTCGAAGGTGATCTTTTCCTCGCACTCAAAGACTAAACCGGGAACGACCTGGGTACTGGCAATTTTTTCTGGTACAGGTGAACACCCCTCAGGGAGCATCTCCGCAGTGTTGCGCATCGGTGACATCTGCACATCGATAACGGAAAGCAGGTATCTGCGCTCACCGATTTGGTCCAGGAACATCCGCGCGATCGATGTCACGTCCATGTCGTGAGCCGCGATAGGCGCCGAGCACACGAAGTAAGGCGAAACGAGGCCTAATAATAGCGGCAGCCACATCGGGCGCCGTCGCGGCTTCACAGCCCCTCGTTTCCGTCGGTGAACACGACCTTATAGCGCTTACGAATGTCTCTGAACCGCTGTTCTAGCCTGGTGCTCTCATATTCGCGGATCCAGTCGAGCCGAACTCGATCTCGGATCACCTCAAGAGGAGAAAGCGATGAATCGCTACGCTCTCTTATTTGGAACCAATGTTGACCACGCGCAGTATGGTGGGGCCCAACCCAAACCCCGGTCTCCGCGCTGAACACCAGGGCCGCGGTCTCTACACCGAAGATGCGGGTGAGTCCCTGGAGCGTCACCTCGGACATGACGCTTTCACTTATTCGTAGGTCACTCGTGAGCTGTTCCGGTGGGGTGCCGTCACGGAGTAGCGCGCTGAACGCGGCGGGTAGCGGGCCCGCCGTTGCCACCACGATCTCATTCACTGTTACCGCCGGCTTCGACGTGTAGCGCGTCTGGTTTGTCTCGTAGTACTCTTCTACTTCTGCGTCTGTGGGCTGGATCACATCGCCGCTCAGTACATGTAACATCTTCTGCGCGAGGATATCATTGATTACAGCGTCCTCCTCGAGCCCGAGAGCTAGAGCCTCTTTCACCAGGACCGCCTCCCTGATGTAGCTCTCGTCGACTTGCTGTCTTTCCTCATCCGTCAGCGGAACTCCACGCGCTGCCTCAAGCTCAGCAACCCTGGTCGCTATCTCAGCCCGGCTGACCTCAACGAGGTTGCGATTTCCTAACCCGAACATAGAGTTGATCGCAAACAGCAGCGCCGCGAGGAGCATGAAATGCAAAGTCGGCTCCCGTAGAATGCGGGAGATCGCGTACATGACCTGGGTCTGGTTAGCCATAGTGCGGGGGGGGGGGAGCACTGCCGCCAGGCGGAACATTCCTCCAGAGAGCGGTCTAGGGAATGCTATTAGGCCAAGTAAATCGGAGCAACGCTACGGCATGAAAACTCCTTAGATCCGTCTCGCTAAGCAGGTGAACAAAATCCCTGGCTGCAAACAGTCTTGAGTCGCCATTCCGCCGGGCGTCTTCCTGATTTCCTCCCCACCGCCAGACTCCGAAAACGTTCTTCGACTACCCTTCGGAACGGATAGCCCCGACTGGTTCGTGGATACGGGGATCTCTTTCAGCCATCTCCGGTGCCGTCTGACGAATGTTAACCTCCACCTAATGAGACTCCGCACGGCCAGAAGAACCGGAAAGCCTCTCTGCCTTTTGTCGCTCCCAGCGCAAAGACTAATCGAGCAACGGCACTTCATCCTTTCTGATTCAGATCCTAGATCCCATGCCACCTACTGACCAAGCCGGAGGGCTGGTCACCATCTGCCGTTGAGGGGTATACGGGTACTGTGTCGGGGCAGATATGCGCTGTAGTACAAGAACCCGAACCATATATTCCCGGCCACAAAAGCCATGAAATTATTCGCTAAAATTCCCGAATTGAGCCTGCTGAGCCTGCTGAGCCTTGGCGTTTACTCGTTTATCCTTATGGCGACCCCCATGGGACATGCAGGAACACTGAGCAGCAACCAGTTAGCCGGCTTGATGTTAACCTCCTTTCTCCTGTCCCTGGTTGTCGCCATTATTGCCGTGGTAGCCGGTATTGGTGGCGGCGTTATTTTTACCCCCCTGTTACTTGCCTTCACTGCCATAGATACCCTGGTGGTCAGGGCAACGGGACTGATAGTCGCCATGTTCAGTGGCCTGATTTCCACCGGCCCGTTGCTGCGCCATGGCCTGGCCGATATACGCCTGATCCTGTTTGGAGCCATCCCCATAACCAGCGGGGCCGTTGCCGGCGCCTACAGCGCCCTAGCCCTGGATCAGTCCATGGGTGCCCGCAGTGATGCCTGGGTGCGGCTTCTGCTGGGCCTCATACTGTTGCTGGTTGCCCTGATGCTGGTGCACAAGGGGTCCGACAGTGAATACCCTCGACCCCTTACCCTAGACCCCCTGTCCCGCAGACTGGACCTCCATGGGGCCTATGAGGAACCAAGCCTGGCAAAAACCATACACTACCGGGCCGGCAGGACCTTGCCCGGCGGCCTGTTACTGCTGGGGGTTGGGTTTCTGGGTGGCTTTTTCGGCCTCGGTGGCGGCTGGGCCGTGGTGCCCGTGCTGAATCTGGTCATGGCCGTACCCCTGAAGGCCGCAGCCGCCTCCAGCGGGGCCCTGCTGGCCCTGGGCAATGGTGCAGCCATATGGCCCTATATCTTCTACGGGGCCCTGATTCCAGCCCTGACCGCCCCCTGGCTGCTGGGCCAGGTCATCGGTGGTATTATGGGCGCCCACCTGCTGACCCGGGTTAAGGCCAGCCTGGTGCGTAACGCACTGGTCACCATGCTTGTACTGACAGCCCTGAAACTTGTTATGCGGGGCCTGCAGGGCCTGTAGCCCCAGCCTGAACGGACCATATCATGGAATCTGACGAACCAACCCTGAGCTACCGCCATCTGGCGGGCCACCAATGTGGTACCGTGATCTACTGGGGCACTCTGGCCGGTGCTTTGCTGGTGATCCTGGGCAGCCTTGTCAGCATGGGAATGGGCCATAACCTGGTGAATGTAGAAGCACAGCTTAATGCTCTCTGGCAGGGTCAGACCCTTGCCGCAATAAAACAGGCAGGGGGTATGGACAGTAGCCATCGCCATTGGTACCTGCCACCGAGCTGGAGGGGTGACACCCTGATCATGCTGGGTATGGTGGTGGGTATTTTGTCTACTATTCCCGGCCTTCTGCGGGCAGCCCTGACCCTGTGGCATAACCATGACCGCCTGTTCGCCTGGAGCGGCCTTTTGACTGCAGGGCTAATAGCCGCTGCGGCACTGGGTCTATTGCAAACACCCCTGTAGGAATGTCAGACCCGATGCCTGCCGCACATGCCGAGATGACCAGAACACTTTGATGACGGCGGTGGAGGGGAGCGCCTTGGCTGTGGCGATTACTGTGGGTATGCCGAGGAGGAAGATCATCCCAGGCAGGGCGAGCGCGCCGCGCCGGTGAGCCCTACGATGAGACCTAGAGCGGAACCCAGGAGCATCTCTTCCACGACCACGTAGGACTCCGGCCATCTGGGGTGGAAACAACGAAGAAGGAACTCGTTTGGGGACAATCGCAACACCTAATAGAGCACCCCGGGTCCACTTCGCGTTTCGAGGCTTACGGCCTTCTAGGGGGGAGTCGTAATCAAAGGGCTATGCACCGGCAAATTCACACCATGTCCCTGTGCGCCGGGAGAAAGCGTCTATAGGCTTAACCGTTGAGCTTTAGTCACACTATCATCAAGCAGCTTGGGCGGGAGGTGGGACACTTTCCCTGTTTTCTGTAGCAGCATCGTACAGCATGGCCACCGTCCGATAGACGATGTGAGCAAATTTGGAATACGGGATGTACACGAGCAAGAAAAACACAAACATGAGGTGCACGAAGTAGGTCGGGTAAGCAATTGCCCCCCCGACTCCAACCAGCCTCAGACCCTGTGCGAGAAACCCGGTGAGCGTGGTCAACAGCAGAATGTCAAGGAAAAGCCAATCCGAATAGGTACTCTCGCCAGCCTTAGTCTTGGCGGTAATCCTGCGATAGCCAAAAATCAGGAGCGCGATGATGACAGCAACTCCACTGAGGTTGCCGAGAATCTTCACGGGATGCCAGATCGGCCATGGCGTAAGATACCCGAATGCGTAGATGCCAATCCCTACAGACGTAGTCGTCACCACGAGACCGAGGAAGCCATAGAACGCCAGTAGGTGGGTGCGTGCAAAGGGAGTACGGGGCGATTCGCGGGTTCCCGGTAAATCGTCAGCACACCGCCTAAACTTGCGGTGTCGGAGGATCGTCCAGAGCGTGGGAAGTAGCCGAACTGGTCCTCGGTTACCGACCATCCTAAGGTTCATCGCCCTCCAATATCTCATGCCACCTGCTACCGCCCCGGTCATGGATAGCCCAATCGCCGCCATGAAGATCACTTCGACGAAGACGATGGGCATGAACTTGGAGAATACGACGGGACCATCTGGCAACGCGGTAAGGTTGCCGATTCCTGCAAGAACGGCACCGAAAATTAAAGCTGGAATGGCAAACAAGATCGGTAGGAATTTGGCCTCACCCAGCATACGACCCATAACGCGCGGCACTGCGTAGTGTTCAATGCTGTATTCCCTGAGGGCAGCCATCACCAGAGCGGGCTGCGCCTCCCTCGGACAGTAAGCGGTACAAATCGCACAATCGTGGCACGCCCAGATCGAAGAATTCGACATCGCTAGATCCGTTAGCCCCCACTGGACCCAAACCATCTCCTTGCGTGGGAACGGATTCTCTGGGTTAGAAATGGGACAGACGATCGAGCAGGTCCCGCATTGGTAGCAGGAGGTTAGGTCGTGCGCACCCCGACCGAGAATCTGGGATTTGAACTCAAAATCTGGCTTGATCACAGACGTTTCTGGCACACTCGACTCCCTGGAATCAAAAGCCCTTGAACGGGTTCGGTCCCACCTGCTTGATGGTATCGACGAACTCTTCCAATAACCCTGGGATCCGATGCGAATCCGTAATTTCTATTTCCATGAACTTCACTCGCTCGGACTCCAAAGCCAATCTACCCAGCGTTTCGCGTACATTATCCATTCGGGCATCTAAAAGCTCACTGCCATGAATGAAATGACATTGGTAGTCCTCACCTGCCTTGCACCCAAGTAACGCTACACCGTCGAACCCGCGCGAGACGGCATCAGCTACCAAGACGGAGTTGACAGATCCCAAGCATCGAACTGGGATCACCCTTACGCAAGCCGGATACTGGCTGCGCGCGATACCTGCCATGTCCAGGGCTGGATAAGCGTCATTCTCACAGGCAAAGATGAGGATCCGGGGTTTATCCTCGTCATCCTCTGGGATCTCAACTGCGTTGATCATGCTGGAGAGCATGTCGACGGAGTAGTCGTTGAAGGAGATGATCTGAACTGGGCAAGCGCCCATGCAGATGCCGCAGCGACGACACCTGTTAGGCTCAAGCACCGGATGATTATTATCATCCACTTCCAGAGCACTGAACGGACATTCTTGCGAACACCGTCCGCATGACGTGCACTTCTGCATGAAGAACTCAGGATACGAGAGGTCGTGCACACGCGGGTGCACAGCCTCTCCTTCCGAGGACCGTTCGATGCACTGTATGGCCTTGAGGGCTGCACCAGTACCATCCTGAGCACTGGCAGCCAGATCCATCGACTGGCGTACCGCACCCGCCGCGTAGATTCCAGTGCGCTCTGTTTCGTACGGGAAGCAGATGAAGTTTGAATCGGCGAACCCAAATTTGTTGGTCGGGAGTTCTTTGCCCTTCTGGTACTGTAGGTTCAACAACTGGGGCGACGGGAAATCGAAGGTGGTGGGGATCATGTCGGCAGACAGCACTAGTAAGTCGACCGCAATTTCCATCTGCCCCCCCACCACGGTCTGGTCGGCTTCGAACACGATCAAACCTTCGTCGTCCTTACGCACATTCCGGATTTCACCACAAGTGAACAAAATTTGTGGGTCATCCTGGACACGCTTATAGAAGTACTCGTGCTGTCCTGGCGTCTGCATGTCGCCGTAGAAGAGGTACACAATCGAATCCGGACAAAGATCCCGGACATACAGTGCCTGCTTTAAGGCCACGAGGCTCCAGACGCTCCCCCCATACGGAAGGTGAGTATCGTCCGCTCCCGTGTCACAGACCACGAAGGCCACACGTTTCACAGGACCCCCATCTGACGGACGCCTGATGGCCCGTTGTTGTGCCATCTCCTCAACTTCCATCGTAGTCACAACATCGGGATACACGCCTAGTCCGTAGACCTCATGCCTGGCAGGATCACCAGGAACCCAGCCGGTCGCGACGACAATGGCCCCCACTGTGGCCTGCTCATCACCCGCACCGGTTCGGATCGTCACGTCATAGTGCCCGGGCTGGCCCGACAACTCTACAATCTCTGCCCCGACCAGCATGCGTACATTCGGTAGAGAGGCCGCTTCTTGAATGCTGGTCTCGATGTCGATAGACGCCAGCTCGTGGTACGGCGGGCGTTGGGGATAGCAGAGGTGGAGACGAGCGGCATAGCCGCCCAGCTGTTCGCGTTCTTCCACAAGGAGAACCTCGAAACCTGCCCTTCCGGCACTGGCGGCGGCGGCAAGACCGGCAGAACCACCGCCGATGACCAGGATTCTGCGTTCGTGGGAGTCGGTGTATGGACTCGGTGGGCTTGTCTTCTGTGCCCGTACGATGCCAACGCGAAGGTAGTCATCGGCCAGGCTCTGCGTCTCCTCGTGGTTAGGAGGCTGGCACCAGGCCACTTGTTCGCGGATGTTCACTCTCTCCACAGAGGCAGAATCTGATCGGAATACATCTGTATTGACACGAGGTGAGCAAGCGGCGATGACTACCCCGTCCACACCGTCTCGCTCGATGTCCTCCTGAATGACCTTCGAATCCTCTAGGCAGAAGGCAGGAGAGGTCCGCACGACCGATACTTCGTTCTCAGACGATGCTATCTCGACCAGTTTTTGGGTGTCCATACAGGTGCCGATACCGCATCCCTCACATACGTACACTCCGAGCTTCTTGCTCATCCGCTCGGCCTCTGCGTGGCGCTATTGATAGCCCCTACCGCCTTCATGGCAGCAGCCGTCGCGTCTTTCACCGCTGTAGCCACGTCCACCGGTCCCCGAGCGCATCCCGCGGCGAAAAGACCAGGTGATGGTTGATCAGGAAGTAGGAAGTGGTCTTTGTCGCACTCCAGTTCCGCGGTGGGCAAGCCGGATTCGACGCTCGCCACCATCCCCGTGGCCAGTACCACCAGATCAACAGCAACCTGGCGTTTCTTAGGCGACATAATCTCTTCCGCCTCCACGAGCAACTCCCCAGTTACGGGATCATCGACAATCCGCCCTACCTTTCCCTTGATCACCTCCACGCCATCATCAGCTTGAATCTTTTGGGCGAAGAATTCGTACGTTCCCGGCGTTCTCAAGTCTATGTAGAAGATGAAAACTTTCGCGTCCGGGTTTTGGTCACGCACGTAAGTAGCTTGCTTCAAGGAAGCTAGACAGCAAATCCCTGAGCAATAACCAAGATGGGTTTCGTCTCGCTGCCCCGCACACTGAACGAATGCGATATTCCTTACTGGGTTGCCGTTCGACAATCGGACGATCTTCCCGGCCGTCGGTCCGTTAGGGGACGCTAGGCGTTCCATCATGACGTTGGTGATCACATCGGCATAACTGCCGAACCCTAGATTGTCGATCCGCTCTGCTTCATAGGGTTTCCACCCTGTAGCCAGTACAACAGCGCCGACATTTAGCGTGAACGTCTGCGATTTCATATTCAGGTCAATCGCGTCGTATGTGCAGGCGTCGACACAACGTGCACAACCATCGAGATCACATACAGCATCATCGATCGCATACTTCATCGGAAACGCCAACGGATGCGGAAGGTAGATCGCCTTGGTTGTTCCCATTCCGAAATTGAAAGCGTCGGGGCGATCCGTTGGACATACCGCCACACAGTCATTGCAAGCAGTGCAGCGGTCGTTTACGTAGCGGGGGCGCTGAGTAATCGTCACGTCGAGATTGCCGGGATCTCCGGATATGTTCTCGACCTCCGACAGAGTATAGAAGCGTATTAAGCGATTGTTTTTCAGACGCTGGAAATTGATCTCAAGGCCACAATAGGGCGGACACAGCTTAGGGAAATACTTATGGAGTTGAGCCACTCGCCCACCCAGGTAAGGCTCTTTTTCTATGACTACGATGTCATAGCCAGCCTCTGCCGCCTCTAAAGCGGCGCTCATGCCGGCTATCCCCGCGCCTACGACGAGGATCGTGCGCGAGCCCGATAGTGCCGGAGACAATGACGCCAGCGTTGTCGATGTCTGGTCTAGTGACATTCGTAATTAACCCTATGGAACCACCTGGATATAAGGCTTCTTCTCCATGGTAAACTTTCCGGTGTCAACATCGTAGGTCGAGTTGCCGAAACATTTCCAGTTCTCCTCATCCAGCTTGGGGAAATCGGCACGGTAGTAGTAGCCTGGCCAGCGCGTCTCTTCCCGAAACATCAGGTGTCGCATATGCGCTTCAAGACACCAAACGCGGTCCCACACTTCCCAACAACGCAGGTTGTCGTGCAAATCTGCGGCGCCCTGGTTATGCAGGTCCACCTTGAGGAGATCAAGCATCTCGATACCACGCTCCAGCATTTTTCCATTTGTAAGGTACTGTGAGCTGACCCCGGCAGCGTATTCATCGGCGATCTTTTGGAGCCGGTGGAGAGCTTGCTTTGGCACGATGTAGTTCGGGTTTACCTCGGCCTTGGTCGATCCACTTCTACCTTTATCGTACACCTCGAAAGGCTCCCACAGCGCTTTTTTGATCTCTTCGATACGATCCTGATCTACGTTGCAATCATCGGGATTGTCGGTGACGTACGAGACGGCAGCCTTTCCAGCAAAACGCCCTTCGGTATAGGACCCTGATGAAAATTTATGTGCTGAACCGCTGACGCCGTCGCCGGCTGCAAAGAGCCCGTTGACGGTTGTCATCCGATTGTAGCCCCAGAAATACTCCGGGGGCGCAATGTCCTCCGGGCCACTCACCCAGGCTCCGGTTGCCGACGCATGCGATCCCATCAGATAGGGTTCGGTCAATACGATCTCGGAAGGGGTCTTGGCAGGATCGATGTTTTCCGACGCCCACAACAGGGCCTGCGACATGGTCATGTCAAGAAAATCTTCCCAGGCGTCGGACTCGATCTCCCGAACTTTCTTTTTGTCATGCCCTACGTCAGCGAACATCTTCTGGAGGGCTTCGTCGGTCCTTAGGTAGTGAGGTCCCCCCCCAGCCATGAAGTCCTGCAATAGCTGGTGGTTTCTGAGCGGTGTCGGAATGGGTTTCTGCCCACCATACGGTTCCCAATCCTTCAAGAGGTGGGCCCACTTGTCTTCCACCTTTTCGCCTAAGGCATTCTTGAGAACCGCCTTGAACAGCAAGAACCACATCCCCACCGGGCCGTAACCATCCTTCATCCTCGCCACGACTAGGCGATGCTCAAACTGGCTCATTTGTGCACCAGCCTCGCCCATCAGCTTGTACACAGACCCCGTATTCCACGGCGCGTACCAGATGCGCCCGAGCCCCTCCCCTACAGAATGCGGACGGAAGACCCCCGCCGCGCCTCCAGCGGCGCAAATTACCGCCTTGGCCTTGAAGACGTAGATCTTAGGTTCCCGAACGCTGAACCCAACGGCTCCCGCAATGCGATTCGGGTCCTTGGCGTCTTTGAGCAAGTGTGACGTAAAGACACGTTCGTACAGATTCTCTTCGCCAACGGCCTTCTTAGCGGCCTCCGCCACGATCGGTTTGTACGACTCGCCATGGATCATGACCTGCCATTTCCCTTCGCGGACGTAGCGTCCATCCTCATTTTTGAAGAACGGAAGTCCCCAGTCTTCGAACATGTGCACAGTTGAGTCCACGTGCCGCGCGATGTCATACACCAAGTCCTCTCTACTCAGCCCCATAAGGTCCTGGCGCACATACCGCACAAAGTCCTCGGGCTGGTTTTCCCCGTGCTTCATGCCCATGTAGCAGTTGATAGCGGAAAGGCCCATCGCCACCGCCCCACTTCGCTCGATGGCGCCCTTCTCCGTCAACACGACCCGGAGCCCCTTCTGACGAGCCCAATAGGCCGCTTCGTAAGCTGCTCCACACCCCGCCATACCTCCGCCAACGATTAGAACATCACACTCAACTACCTCAATAGTCGGCTCGACCATCACACATTTCTCCCGTCTTAAGACTGCTGGTAGTGGAAGCAAGAATAAGGGCTCATGCGCTTCGACGCCCGACTATTTGGTCTATTACGAAGACCTTAGGCTAGGGCTGGCTTCGGCAAATCCGGCACACCAAGGAATTGTGCCTCCTGACAGAGTCCCTGTCCTTTAAGATCGTCAAGAGTAGGATCTGGCATGCCCTCGAAGGGCACGATGGACCCCCATGGCGTCGAGCGTATTGGCAACTTGAATCGCTTGATCTGACCATCACGGAACTTCACAGTCCACATGATCGTGTCTGTCCCACGCAATGAAGTGATGCTAGCGCCCATAGGTGCAATATCAGCATACGCGCGGATATCAATCGCCGACTGGGGGCACGTTTTCACGCAAGCGTAACATTCCCAGCAAAGGTCAGGCTCTATGTTGATTGATTTTCCTTGCTCTTTGTCCAAATGCATAAGGTCGTTAGGACAAATGTAGTGACATGCAGGCCTATCCAACGCCTTGCAGCCATCGCATTTGTCCGGATTCACATAGCTCGGCATCTACCCTCCTCAGGCCATGGTCATTTCTAGTGTTTCCCTTCTGCGTACTTATGGAGCTTGACTTCAACTTTCTCATCGAGCGTCGCGTAATGATTGCGCAGGATTGCCAGCACCTCGGGCCTGCTAAAGTGGGCAGGCACCTCACCGCCCTCTGATAGCGTCTTGCGCAACATTGTCCCGCTGACTACCAAGCGATCCTCTGTACCGTGCGGACACGTCCTCCCGGACGCCATCCCGTCGCACCGATGGCAGTAGAATGTCCAGTCCCCTTTCAACGGCTTGATCTCGAGTGCGCCGCACGGGATCTCGTCGAAAATGCGCTGCGAATCGAAGGGTCCGTAGTACTCCCCCACCCCGGCGTGGTCCCGCCCGACGATGAGATGGCTACACCCATAGTTTTGCCTGAATACCGCGTGCAGCAACGCCTCGCGCGGGCCGGCGTAGCGCATTTCCATAGGATAGCCGGCCTGGACGCAGGTGCCATTCACGAAATAGTGCTCCACCAAGGTGTTCACCGCCTGCACCCTGACCTCGGCAGGAATGTCTCCGGCCTTGAGCTTTCCCAATAACTGGTGGATGAGAACACCGTCGCACACCTCGATCGCAATCTTGGCCAGATGCTCATGGGACCGGTGCATGGGATTGCGGAGCTGTAACGCCGCAACCGTATTCCAACCCTTTTCCTCGAAAATTTGGCGCGTCTGTGCAGGGCGTAGATAGACCTGACCGTACTGTTCCGGGTAGTAGCTTTCACTGAACACCCGCACGGGGCCAGCCAGGTTGACCGCGCCCTGAGCCATGACCTTGGCCACGCCGGGATGTGCAGTATCGACGGTTCTGAAGACCTGTTGGCACTCATATGCCTTGTCGACCGTGTACTTCTCCGCGACGGTGATGATACCCATGATCTCACCACTATCGGCATCCTTCAACGCCGCCGCTTGACCTTCCTTCAAGCCGTCCGCTTGATCTTGCGTGATGGAAAGCGTGACCGGAATCGGCCAAAACACACCATCGCTGGTCACACAGGCATCGCAGACGCTCCGCCAATCATCCCTTCCTGTGAATCCGGTAAGTGGCGTGAAGGCTCCGATGCCGAGCATGATAAGATCGGAGGTTTCGCGCGAGTTCATGTGGATCTGCGGCAGGCCAGCTGCCTCCTGCATAGCTTCCCTGAGCTCACGCCCTGTCAGTAACAGTGGGCGCAGTCGCTTTTCTTTTCCATGGGGATCTACTAGGGGCATCCCAGCACCTTATTCCTGACCGGTTTCACACAGCCCTAAGATGAACACCAGAGGATTTCTCATCGCCCGTTCCAGAGCAACAATGGAGAGATCCTGGACGGCCTTTAACATACCAGAGCAGTTTATCATGATCCATACAGGGGACCCCTAGAGCACCCCTCAGATAGAGGTCGAAGGCCACCTCGATCCCCTCCAGCAGGGCTTCATCCCGCTGGGGGGTACCCGCAGCGGTTCCGTGATTGCGAGGCTGTAAGAGCCAGGCGAAGCGCGTTGACCTCGTCGATGGCGCCCTGGCCACCCGCAGCCTCGGCGGCAATCCACACCATTTCCTTCCAGTTGATCCAAGGTAGGTCGTCACCCTTCGACAGGTACCTCGCGTGGAAGAAGGTCGCCTCCGAACTACCCAGTATCACACCTGGGATATCACCCGGGGGTCCACAACTGCGTTCGCCTCTATGCTGGGCCACACGTCCGTCGATGCTCCCGTCCGGATCAGAAGCTGGTCCTCTTCCCGGATGGCACACCCGTCCGGAAGGACCCCGAGGTGCCGGCAGCCACTAAACGGTATGGGGTTGGGCCGCGCCGCGCCCGTGTACTCCAATCCCATCGTGTATCTAACACCTCAGTGGCATGC
Organism: Gemmatimonadales bacterium UBA2988; assembly: GCA_002346665.1. GTDB lineage: Bacteria > Gemmatimonadota > Gemmatimonadetes > Longimicrobiales > Gaopeijiaceae > UBA2988. Next base: position 40,942 of record DEAG01000030.1, on the reverse strand, counting down.
ACCCGAAGGCTGTGCCCGAGCAGCAGGTCCGAGCTGAGCCCAGCATCTACCTCGTCAATATGTGGATGACTCCGGTTGCCGACAAGGGAACTGACGTGGCAGTAGGACCGCGGTCAATCCGGATGCTCTTCACGGAAACCGCAGGAATCAACGTCAGCACTTCGAGGGCTCCGCCGCTCACGCGGACGCCATCCACGAAGATCGTGGGTTCCTCGTTCAAGTTAAACGAGGCGGGCCCGCGCAAGAAAATCGGACTGGCACCCACTCCCCGCTCACCCTGGTTTGCGTTGAAACCGGGGATCTGCCGCTCTAGGAGGTCCGCAGCGGTCTCGGCGCTGCCCTGACTACGAGCTCTTCCGAGGACCAAGATATCCTCGAGGACCGCTTGCACTGTAGGAAGAACTACGCGCACGATGTGCACCGCATCCGGCTCCAATTCGACATCCTCGACAATTACCGGGTACCCCGGTGCCTGCACACGCACGGAGATCAGACCCGGGGTCACGGACGAAAACTCGAAGGTCCCGTCGGCAGTGGTCCAGGTATCGATCACCGCATCGATGCCCGTTCCCTTGACTGTCACCTGTGCCGATCCGATGACCGCGCCGGTCTGATCGTCGGAGACTACGCCAAGGAGACGGGCGTGCCCCTGAGCAGCAACCGCAGGGACGAAAGGGGAAAGTCCAAAAAGAGCTAGGGTTAAGAGACCTGCCGGGCCTACTCGGCAGGATGTGGAGAGCTTTCCTATGTTCGACACAGGATCACCCCGATCTTCCAACGGGCACGTTGTCCAGACTCGGAGGGGAGCCTGAAATCAGCTACACTCATTTGAGCAACAAGGTTTCAGCCACCCATGAAAGCCTGACCGGCGTGACCCCCTCGAGGGCCACGCCGGTCAAGCCTTCAGTGATTCTGTTGTAACACAACCTGTGTGCTCTTCCCGCTAACTAACCCTGTCCTAAGCCAGGGGAAGTTCCTTCCCTATCAAACGGTCAACTAATGTTGGGGTTATTAAATCGCTCGATATCAGGCAGTGGGAAACACCTCGAATCCGAGTAGATACCACCTTTTACGGTGATCTGGTACGGCGTCCCGACTGCCGGATTCAGCGGCAGGTTCAGACGGTAGTCGTCCCAAGCGGCAAACCCTTCCAGCCATAACTCCCGACGCCGCTCCGTGAGAACCTCAGCTGTAATAGCGGCTGCGTCGGTGCTAGCGAACTGAGGCAGAGTAGGATGAGCGGAACGGAGTTTGTTGATAATGTCGACAGCCGTCTGGCCACCTTCAACCTCAGCAATGATCAGCTGGGCTTCTTTCCAGTGCGCTATCGGCAACGTGGAACCCCTCCCCGCATACTTATTTTGCCACCAGATCGCCAGGCCACCCGTCGCAATGTTTCCGGAGTCATGCGATTTCGTACGCGGATCCTCGACTCCTCCGGTCAAGAGAGTCCAGGACTCTTCTTGGATACCGTATTGTTGGCCTTGGTTGACCATCTCGTACACCCGGTTATACGCTCGGGCATTCCCAGATGAAGTGCTTACGGTGTTGAATGCGAATCCTTCAGGTACCTCACTCGCATCCGCCACGGCACCACTGCCATTACCCAGCCCCAACCGAGCCCGGGCACGTCCCACTCTCGCAGCATTGCCGAGATCCGACGACCCAGCGGTACTAGCAAGCGCGATGGCTTCCGTGAATTTTGCCTCCGCAGCGGTGAGGAGACCGCTATTGCTTATTTCTGCCCCACCGTCGATCGCGGCTGAACACATCGACATGCCCAACATCATGTAGCTGAAACCGCTGTAGACAGCAGCCTGCGCGGCCATTAACGGCTTTCCTGCAACATCGGTCCATTCCTCCGAATTCAGCAGCGAGGTGATGTTGTCGGCACCCCACCGAGCTCGTGAAATCGGCGTGTAAAGAGAAGGCCTGCTCGTGCAATCCACTTCACCGTAAACATCACTAGACAGGATGTCACGACGATCGATGAACCAGGTATCGCCACTGAATCCCCGATCCCCCAACTCTTCACTCAACGCCCCCATCGACACGATGAACGCACCGAGTGCACACTCGAAATCTCCGATCACTCCGTTCATGAGGGTCGGTGCGTTAGCCGCAGACTGGGCATCCGTAGCCGACATCGCCCCGGGGTCACTCACTTCCAGAAACGATGACGGATCACAAGCCGCAAACACTAGGGCACCGAGTGCTGCCATAGGTCCGAACCGACGGCGCACACGGAAACCTCTTTTACTGCTCTTATATGATTGCATGGTCAAGTCCGTTCGTATGATAGCCATTTTCAGAGCCCCACCCGGAAGGTCGTCTCGAAAGTCGAGGCTGACGGAACGTGGTGCTGCTCCTGCCACTGCCGGCTTACGTTCTGATTCCCACCCGACTCTGGATCCAGGCCGGTCCAGTCGGTGATCGTCAGGAGGTTCCTAGCTGCAACCGTGATCGAACCCGAGCTCAACCCCCAACCCTCTAGCAGGTCCTCCGGAAGGGTATAGTTGAGGCTCAGCTCCCGCAGCCTCCAGAAGCTAGCGTCCGCTCTCGTGTAGTACTGGAGTCGGTCGCCCATGGTGACCTGACTGTTCAAGACGGCATCGGCTTCCACGGGATCGTGGGTTTCCTTACACATGGTGAAGAGGTAGCAACGTATCCGCGTGGTGTTGTCGTAGCGTGTGTGTCCCTGCTGGCCATCCATCAGAGCACTCACCCGAATGGAGCTGCCGAGCCTCACCACCCCGCTGATGCCGATATTGTGGGGCGCGACCGCCCGTCCGTTATAGAGGCGTGGAGCCTGGACGGTCCGCGTGGTGCCAACGAAGCACGCCATCGTCCCACCTTTGCCATCGTCACACTGGGGGTTGATCCCCTTCTTCGCCGACGCGTCCCAAGTAGCACTGACCACGACTGGGCCGAAGTACGAATGGGGCGGGTAGCCCACCCGATGCTCCATGGAATTCTGGAAATTCCACACGATCGCCGTATCCCCCGCCTCACCGGAGAGCTGCTTGATCTCCGAGGTGTTCCACGAATACCTGACACCTAAGTTCAAACCGAACGAAGAGCTATTGACTAAGGAAGCGTCCAGTTCGGCCTCGATCCCTTTGTTGGCGATCAACCCGGCGTTTACGTAACGCGATCCGGGGAAGCCCGACGACGGAGCATTCGGACGGAGCAGAATCGCGTCCTTCGTGTTCTTGCGATACCACGTGAAATTCAATCCAATTCGCTGGTCAAACAGGTCCGAATCAAAGCCGAACTCGACCTCGTCGCCGATCTCCGGGCGAAGGTCCGGATTGCCCAAGGTCCCAGGACTCACGCCCGACTTGCCGACCGGACCCGGGACAAATCCAAAGGTCTTGAGGGCGACGAAGGACGGAGGCTGCACTCCAGACTGGCCCCAAGCGGCCCGCAACCGGAAGGCATCTAGGAAGTCTGGCTTGCCCTCAGCGAACCACGGCTCCTCATGTAACACATAGGACAGACTCGCCTTCGGGTATGTCACCCACATGATCTCGTCCCCGAATGCGCTGTTGTTGTCTACGCGAACCGCACCGGTGAGGAAAAGGCGATCGCCAAGGCCAAACACTTGCTGCGCGTAGAACCCCAGGGTGGCGTTCTCTTCGAACGTGTCGAACGAGACCGTCTGAGCACCGGTCGCCTCGATCGTGAGCAGTCCCGGTCCTGGAAAATCTTCGCCGCGGGCACGGATGGTCTCAATTTTCTTCGAGTAGTACTGCATGCCGATCGAGGTGGTCGAGGCGATTCCATCGCTCAACGCAAAGTCGACCGTGGACGCAGCATCGAGCGTGGTATTGTAGCGCTGATAACGTGTGTTATCCCTAAACCCATCAAAATGGCGACCGAGGAAGAACTTGACCGAGTCGGCCGTCTGATACGGCCGAAGTTGTAGGTTCTGCTCATCCGTGACATCGTAGCCGACGTTGACCCGGTTGTTGAGCCAGCTGTACGGCGTATGGGCGAGCGTAAAGGTCCCGATGGAGCGCATCACGTGCTGCGTGTATTGTGTGGATTCCGTCGCTTCCGGGACCCCCCCCCAACTCGACCATCCTCGATAGTATTCGCACTGAGGCATGGCCTGCGAGAGGCACCGGTTCTCCGGCAGGTTCCCCGCGTGAGCGTGAACCAAGCCCCGAACTATGCCGTACCGCGTTGCCTGTGCTATGTCATTTTTGACGAAGCTGAGGCCGGCTGCGAGCGAAAGATTCTCCATCGGCCGCATGTCGAGATTCAGGCGAGTATTGAACCTCTTGTTCCAGTTGTTCTTGAGCTGACCATTATCGTCGGTGTACGAAGTCATGAAGTAATAGGTCAGATCTTCGCTGCCACCGGACACGGACGCGGTGTACGTAGAGAGGTGACCGTCACGGAAGGCATCCGGACCTTCCGGGCTATCCGTGAGCAGGTTGTATGGAAAAACCGTTCCGTTCGGATGGGTCCAATAGTTCGTGGGAAATATCTTCTCCGGCGATATATAAGTAGCAATTCCCTGGCGCACGCTCACGTTCACTTGCGGCGCGCCGGCAGCCCCTCGCTTCGTGACGATGTTGACCACGCCCTGCGAGGCTTCGGTCCCGTAGAGAGTCGCGGCCGAAGGTCCGCGCAGCACTTCGATGCTCGCGATCTCCTCGGGAGCGATGTCGTTCAACCTAGAGATTCTGGATTCGTTAGGTCCGGTGGTTTCGGCGTTCTCGACCCTGACGCCGTCGATGTAGATGAGCGGGTTCGGAGGAAGACTGAGCGTAGATTCTCCCCGCACGCGGATCATCGACCCGCTTCCTACCTGTCCATCCACGGCCGTCATGTTCACGCCTGCCGTGCGCCCGGCCAGAATATTCCCTGTCTGGGCGATCGGAACCAACTCCTGGAGCTCCGCCGCATCCAACGTCGAGACGACATTTCCGACTGCCCTTCGGCGGTTGCCGCCCGGCACACCCGTGATCACGAATTCGTCCAAAGCCAGGGCCTGCTCTCGGAGTTGGAAATCCTGCACCACTGTCTCGCCAGCGGCGACCGTGACTTCCTGCACCACGGTGACAAATCCAATGCGCTGGGCCGAGAGCTGGTGGGTGCCAACTGGCACGTTTAGCAGGAGGTAGCGTCCGTTCTGAGCAGTCAGGGCCCCGATGCCGGATCCGGCGATGAACACCTGGACTGCCCCCACGGGTTGGCCAGTTTGCTCGTCAGTGACGCGTCCCGTCAGCTGTTGGGCATCCGCACTCGAAACCAGCAGCGCGAATGCCACCGCAACCAATCCCATAAAACGAAATTCCGGTCGCATACTACCTCCTCTGAGGTTGTGCCTCTACAAACTCGACCATCGTTTGTCTGCCTACCAAAACATGGGCCCCTAAGCCCTCTCGGGACAGGCTGCACCACCCCTTCTAGGACAGGGTACCCCATGGTAAGAAGCAGGTGGGTATAGTAGGAGTATACGCCAACACATGTCAAGCAAAATCAAGCCCTTTAGTAGCCTGTCTTGCCACGTATCCGGTTGTTCCCGATGACCCAAGCGTGACCCGTATCGGTGGTATCATCTGTCATGGCCTCCACTCTCCTGACCGCAACAATGCTCGGCCGGACAATATCTTCCTGGTCAAACTAAAACTACTGGCTGAACCCTTAAGGGGGTCGCTTTGAAACAAACCCTCACGACGTCCCGGTTATGGGCCCTCCGCCTTCTATCCAGGCGAGCCGTGCCGATCCCGGTCTGTGCCGTGGTAGCCGCTCTGCTACTCGCCCCGATGTCCACCGGGGCACAAGAGCAGGACCGCTCATCACAGCGCGAGACGTCAGGTCGGCTGCGGGCCGTCGTCGTGGAGATGAGAACGGAGGTCCCACTGGCCGGCACGGCGATCCGCCTGATCGCACAGGACCTCTCGGAAGTCGCGCGCCTGACCGACGACAGGGGCCACGCTTCGTTCACAGAGCTCGTGCCCGGACGCTACATCATCGTGATCGAGCGGCTGGGCTACGGGGAAGCCCGTGCCTCCCTAACCCTACCGGCCAGCTCCCTGACGACAGTGACCGCCGAGCTGGTGCCCGAGGTCCTCGAGCTCGAACCGATCATCGTGACTACAACACGGCGCGGAGCGGACAGGGGCGGCTTCGAGGAACGGCGGCGCCTCGGCTTCGGCTACTTCATCACGAAGGCAGACCTAGAAACCAACCCGAGTCACGTTTCGTCCCTTCTCCGCACAATCCCGGGCGTTCAGGTGACCCCCGGCACAGGGCCAACGGGAGGAGGGCGTCTAGGCATGCGGGGTGGCTGCCAGCCAGACCTGGTGCTCGACGGGATGCCGATCGGGCATGTCGAAGGTATGGCCATCGACAACTACATTACACCGAACGAGATCGAGGCGATCGAGGTCTACCACGGCATCGAGACCCCCATCCGATTCGGCAACAACCCATGTGGCGCGGTAGTGATCTGGACACGAGTGCCGGAGCCCGTCCGGGACGGCGGATCCTTCTGGAAGAAGTTCTTGGTCGCAGGCGGGTTCATGACCCTCGTCCTCCTGCTCACCTCCTGAGGCGGACGACACGCCAAGCCGGGGTCGGGTTCAGCGTTCAGGCTGCCCCGAAACCATGGCACACCGCGTCGCGGTCCACCTTGCCGTTGGCGTTGCGTGGCAGCTCCCGGAGAAAGAGCCAGCGGCGGGGCACCTTCGCCTTGGTGAGGTGCGCCTCAGTCAGCCCCTCCAACTCACCGGAACTGGGGGAGGCACCGCCTACGCATACGACAGCGGCGGCCACCACCTCTCCCCAGCAATCGTCCGGCAATCCCACCACCACTGCATCCGACACCCGGGCGTGGCAGCGGAGGACGTCCTCGACCTCCACCGGATCGACGTTTACGCCGCCCGTCACGATGCGGTCCGAGCACCGACCCGTAATCCACAGATGCCCTTCTTCGTCGGTTTCGGCGAGGTCACCGGTTCTAAGCCAACCGCCAGGCCCCTGCAGGGGGAACTCCGTTCCCACATAGCCAGCCGCTACCGTGGGCCCGCGGAGCATCACCTCACCACCCTCGTCCAGTCGGACCTCGACCCCCTCTAGGGGTAACCCGACGGTGCCCGCCTTGCGGCGCACCAACGCGGGGGGGGCGGTGGCCACCTGAGAGGTCGCCTCCGTCATGCCGTAAGTCAGCGCCAGCGGAATGCTCGCACTCACGGCTCGCTCCACCAACGTGGGGGGGCAGTGGGCTCCCCCCACCAGCAGACAGCGGAGCGATGGGGCGGGACGGTCCGCGCGCAGACTGAGGAGCTGCCGAAGCATAGTGGGCACGAGAGACGCATGGGTGAGCGCCCCTGCGTCCACCAACGCGGTAGCCTCGTCTGGCCGGAAGCGGCCGCGCGTCACCAGCAGTGCCCCCGTGGCGGCAGCGCGGAGCATCAACATCAGCCCACCGACGTGGGCCAGTCCGAGAGTCGCGAGCCACCGGTCGGTGGGCCCGAGCGCGAGGCGCGCGGCTGAGGCACTGATGCCGGCCTGCAGATTAGTACCGGTGAGCGCGATGCCGCGGGAGCTGCCGCCTGTGCCAGATGTCCACATAAGGACCTGCGTCTGTGCGGGCAGATCGGGACCTCCGGCCTGCACCCGCGCACGCCTGGTGAGGGCTTCCTCACCATCGCCGTCTAGGGCCGTCAGGGACACGGGTAGCGCCCCGGCGCTGCTGGCAAGCTCCCACGTCTCGGGTGCTGCCAGCACGAGACCTGGCTTGAGCACCTCGAGCGTGCGACGTAGCTCATCCCTGGTCGATCGGGGATTCAAGGGAGCCAGCACCACGCCCGCGGCGAGCGCAGCGTGAGCCGCCACCACCGCACTTCCGGTAGTCTCCGATATCAAAGCCACAGTGCTGCCGGTCGCCACGACACCCTGCAACCGATACGCCGCCGCACTGACCCGCTGCTCTAGCTCGCGGTATGACCAATCCCGCACGCCATCATCTAGGGCAGGAGCATCGGGCTGAGCCTGCGCGGTACGGGCGAGGAAATCGGCAGCCATCCGATCTCAGTGAAGGCGCGGCAGGCCCCAGGCCAGCGCGACTGCTAACAGGATCCCGTACAACGCCACACCTCGAGCTGTTTGCCCCAGCGCAGGGACAAGCTCGTGCGGATCACGGTGTCCCCACACGGTGCGAAGAGGTGCCACCCATACCACAGCGGTCACGAGCCCCGCAGCGGCCGTGACCGTAGGCCAATCGTACACGAGGACCCCCAACACGGGGGCCGCCACACCCACCACCAACAGAAGCGTGTACTGGACCGCTGTGGCAAGGCGTCCTATACGCACGGCCAGCGTGCGCTTCCCCGCCCGCGTATCGGTGGCGATGTCGCGCAGATTGTTGACTACCAGGATCGCGGTCGAGAGCGCACCGACACCGACTCCCGCAAGCAGCACGTCTGGAGGAAGTGCGCGCGCTTGTACCCAATACGTGCCGGCTACCGCGACCAGCCCGAAAAACACGAACACGAACAGGTCGCCCAACCCATGGTAAGCCAGCGGGAAGGGCCCTCCCGTGTACGCTACCGCGCATACGAGTGAGAGCACGCCCACCCACAGGATGGGCCAGCCCCCGACCCACACGAGGTAACTCCCGACCAGTACTGCCGACACCATCACGACCACTATGGCCCGCCTAACCGCCTCCGGGGTTAGCAGTCCCGCCTGAGTGACGCGTACAGGGCCCACTCGTTCAGCCGTGTCCGCGCCGCGCACGAAGTCGTAGTAATCGTTGGCAAGGTTGGTCGCGATCTGGATGAGGAGTGCCCCGACGAGAGCCATCAGCGCCGGTAGTGGTTGGAAGAAACCCTGAAACGACGCCAGCCCGGTGCCGATCAGGACGGGGGATGCGGCAGCAACCAGGGTCTTGGGTCGCGCCGCCATGACCCACACCCCAAGTCGCAGACGGGTCAAATCGTCACCACGGTAGCCAGGGATACTTACGAAAATCCGGTGCACGCTTTTCTAGGAACGCGTCGCGGGCTTCCTGTGCCTGCTCGGTCATGTAGAACAGCAGGGTTGCGTTGCCGGAAAGCTCTTGCAGCCCCGCCTGTCCGTCGACCGCGGCGTTGAAAGAACTCTTGAGAATCCGGATAGCAAGCGGGCTCTTGTCTAGGATATCTTGAGCCCACCGCCAGCCCTCCGACTCCAGTTCCGCAACGGACACCACCTTGTTCACGAGCCCCATATCTAGCGCCTCATGCGCTGAATATTGGCGGCACAGGTACCAGATCTCCCGGGCTTTCTTCTGCCCGACGATGGATGCCAAATAGGATGCCCCGAAGCCGCCATCAAAGCTGCCGACCTTCGGACCTGTCTGCCCGAAGACCGCGTTCTCAGCTGCGATCGTCAGGTCACAAATCACGTGGAGCACATGTCCACCACCGATCGCGTACCCAGCCACCAGGGCAATCACCGGTTTGGGCATGCTCCGCATGTAGCGCTGTAGCTCGAGGACGTTAAGGCGAGGCACTCCGTCGACGGCTACGTAGCCCGCATCCCCACGTACACGCTGGTCACCACCCGAGCAGAATGCGTACTTGCCGTCCCCCGCCGGTCCCTCACCGGTGAAGAGCACCACGCCGACCGCGGGATCTTCGCCCGCATCGCGGAACGCTTCTTGGAGTTCGATCAGGGTCTCCGGCCGAAACGCGTTGCGCACCTCTGGCCGGTTGAAGGCGATGCGAGCAACCCCGTTCGCCTTGCGATAGGTAATGTCCTCGTACTCCTTCACGGTCTGCCACTCGGGCTGCTCACTCATGCCTCTTCCCCCGCTGCAATCAGCTCCGGTCAAGGCGCACCGCAACCGCGGCGCGCACCGCATCCACCACCGCCTCTCGGCGTCGCTGGTTATCTTCCCGGTCACTCCGTATCTCAAGCAGCCGGGACCCGCTGCCGGCCAGCGCCACGCGCACCGCCTCTCCCACCCCACCCGGTTCTACCAGCTGGTACGGAACTTCGTATAGCGCGGCCAAGCGCGCGGGATCGATCCCATGAGGGGTGGCGAACAAGCCGGTGAAATGCAGCTCGTGCTCACGTATGGGTAGGAAGTGGAAGATCCCCCCGCCATCGTTGTTCACCACCACGAACACCACCTTGACGTCCGCCTCGCGGGTGGCAAGCAGGCCGTTCCCGTCGTGTAGGAGAGCGATGTCCCCAAGGAACGCAACCACCGGCTGGCGAGCGCCGGCGGCTACCCCCAGCGCAGTGGACACGATGCCGTCGATGCCACTCGCCCCGCGATTACCCAGCACCCGTATATCCTGGTCACGCACCCCTCCGAAGGCGTCCAAGTCACGTACCGGCATACTGTTCGAAACGAACAACGTGCCGCCAGAAGGCACCGCTTCGACAACGTTCCGTGCCACCTGGCCCTCGAACTCTTTGCCGGTGAGAGCGTCGACAATGGCGTGGGTGGTGGCGTCTTCGACTGCGGACCAGAGATCAGACCAACCGGCCTCACCCGGGACGAAACCGGTCCGCTCCCCCAAGCGATCGAGGGCCTCCGCGGCGGCGCCGCGCAGGACGTGGGTCGCCATCGCGAGGTGGTCCTTCCAGCGGTGGGACGGATCGATTACGGCGTGCATGTCCGCACCGCAGCCGTCGAGATAGTCTAGGAGCACAGCCGAAGTCGGGCTCCTCCCCACGCGAATGACCAGGTCCGGCGCCAACGCTGCGCGCACCAGCCCATCCCGTAGGAACAGGTCGTACGTCCCGAGCGCTCTCCCGACAGCCGCCGCTCGGTAGCGGGCCCCGGAAAGCGGGTCAGCCAGCAGGGTCACACCAGTAGCGGCGGCGAACCGCAAGACCGCAGCGCCCTGCGCCTGGTCGGCGGCGGGGCCCGCCACCAACAAGGGGCGGCGGGCTGCCCGTAGCCGCTCTTCCAGCAAATCCAGCTCCGCAGCGCCGACCTGAGGCCGGCGCGGCGTGACATCCACGTAAGGCACACTTTCCGGTCGCCCAAGCGCGGCACGAGGATGGGTCTGCTCGAACCTCGTGGGTAGTTCCACGGACCCTATAGGCTCGAGCGGCTGATCGAAGGGAAAGTTCAGGTGCACGGGGCCGGCGGGTGCCCCCACCGCGCTCGCCACGGCCCGTCCAGCAAGAGAGCGAAGATGGCGGAGTGCGGGTCCCTCCAAAGCAGGGGGCGCGACGTCGAAAAACTCGCGCACGAATGGTCCGAAGAGCCGGAGCTGGTCGATCGCTTGATTCGCGTCTCCGTCACGCATGCGGTGCGGCCGGTCGGCAGTGAGCACGAGTAGAGGTGTTTCACCATGAGACGCCTCAATCACGGCGGGAAACAAGTTGGCCGCCGCGGTTCCAGAGGTCGTGATACCTACAGCCGGCACGCCGGAAGCTTTGCCGATCCCCAGTGCGAAAAACCCTAGCGAGCGCTCGTCCAGATGCACGCGCAAACGGAAACTTCCGTGCATGGCGAAGGCGAGAACCAATGGAGTGGAGCGGGATCCGGGTGCAACGCATATCTCGCGCACCCCGGCACGGGCGAGCTCGTCGGCGAACGCACTCGCCCAGGGAGTGTTCCGATCGAGACCGCTCACCGCGGGGACGCATCCCCAAGCGCCTGTAGCACCGTCTCGAGCTTGATCGCCGTCTCCGTCCACTCGGCGTCCGGGCACGATCCCGCCACGATCCCCGCACCCGCGAACAGGCGCCAGCTCCCCTCGGACAGCACGGCGTTCCGCAGCGCAGGGGCGAACACGCCATCGCCCTCGAGGTCGAACCAACCCACCGGGCCTGCGTACCAGCCGCGTTCGAATCCCTCCTCCTTGGCAAGGAGTCCCTGCGCCTGATCGCGGGGGAACCCACACACTGCTGGGGTGGGATGGAGAGCAGCAAGTACTTCCAGAACCGTCGTGCCACCGCTGACACGGGCACAGATCTCGGATTCGAGGTGCTGGATCGCCGGCAACGTAAGTACATGGGGCTCCGGCTCAGCCCGCACTCCCTCAGCCACCCGGCCCAACCGCTCCAACATGTCCTCCACCGCGACGCGATGCTCCGCACGATCCTTGTCACTCAAAAGTAAGCTGTCCGCCAGTACCGCCTGCTCCTCTTCGCTGGTCCCCGGGCGAATCGATCCCGCCACGGCCGTGGCGCGAAACATGCCACGTCTAAGAGTTGCGATGGTCTCCGGGGCAGCGCCGAGAACCGCTTGCCCCGGGCTAGGCTCGAAGAAGAAGACATGGGTTCCCCGGTTCGCCTCCCAGAGGTGTCCCAGCACCGTGATAGGATCGATGTCGACGCGCGGTCGGACGTCGAGCGTACGCGCCAGCACGACCTTGACCACACGCCTAGCAGCGATCGCTTGAAGCACCCGCTCCACGGACGCCTTCCAGACCGAACGGTCACTCACTATCACCGGCAACTCTGCGGACGTGGGTACCTGGTCCAGTGAAAGGGACGGAGCCGAAGGCGCCTCAAGGAGGGACCGGCCCAACCTCTCAGCTAGCTCACTGGCCCGGGTCTCCAACCGCTGCCGCAGAGCATCCTCCCCCTCGCCCGTTTTCCATATCGCTCGCACCCGCAGCCGCACCCCTTCCGTGTCGCCTTCGAGCTCTACTGCAGGGAGGTGGAAGAGCGCGAGGGGGAAACCCAGCCATAGGTGGGACGATCCCGGCTCATCTTGGAATGAGAAACCACCATAGAACCGCAGGGAACCTGCCAGACGGGGATCCGCGTCCGCCGGCCAGGTGGGACCCGGCTCGCCAACCACTCCGGCAGCCGCGTCCCGTACCTGGCGGAACCGGTCCGGTCCGGGATCCGCCGTGACCACGGCGAGAGCACCGGTATGAGCAATCCATCGCTCACCCCGAGCCCAGAAGCCGCGCGCACCGGGCGCACCCCGCAGAAACTCCAGGGGAGAAGCGCCCGGAAGCTCCAAACACACCGTGGCCACGCGCAGGCCCGCACCCGTTAGGGGTTCACGCTGCGCGAAGGGCTCTTCGTGCCACGGCGTCGGAGTGGTACGAACGTCAGTGATGGCTCGGTCCTTACCCAGCAAAGGGAGATCGGGAAGGGAATATAGGGGGACCCGCCGGCTGGTCTACGCCGGGACACCGTCAGGTCGGGACAAACAACGGACTCACGTCCCTAACGAACCGCGATGGACTGCTGTTTCCAATCCTTCAGCCAGAGGTCCAGCCGCGCCATATCTCCTCTGCGGCGCCCACCGTGAGGTCGCTGTCGAGGCGTACCAGGGGAGTCTCAAGCAGGAGCGGCTCCTCCTCCAGCAACTCGAGCCAGCGGGCTTCGCCGTAGTGAGCCCGGTGAAGGCTGAGCCCCCTGAAACGCTTAGAGGCACGATCGATGAGCGCTGCCACCCCGAACTTCTGGGCGAATCGGCGGAGCTCTCGTTTGGAGGCTGCACGCTCCTTTAGATCCACGAAGTGCACCTTTACGCGCCGCTCGCTGAAAAAACGGAGCGCTTTACGAGTCTCCGCGCACCCACGCGTACCGAAGATTTGGACATCCATGGAGTCGCTAACGGCAGACCTATCGGTAGTTCCCGAACTTGAGCTCGACCCCGAAGTCCTGAGCGCGCAGGAATGCCATCACGTCTTGGAGGGTGTCCTTGGAGGGACTAATGACACGGAGTTCGTCACCCTGGATCTGCACTTGGACCTTCTTGAATCCCTGATCTTTAACCTCTTTCGAAATCTTCTTGGCAGTATCCTGGTCAATCCCCTGCTTAAGCCCTATCCGCTGACGTGCCCGGCCCATCGTTCCGACCTCGATCTCTCCCTCGTCCAGATTTTTGAGCGGCACGCCTCGCCTGGAAAGTTTCTCCTGTAGCACTTGCTGGACGGCCTTCAGCCGGTAGTCGTCATCCGCGTCGAGCTTGAGCGCGGACTCCTTACGGTCCAATTCAATCGTGCACTTGGTGCCCTTGAAGTCGTAGCGCTGCAGAACCTCCTTCATCGCCTGGTTGACGGCGTTGTCGGCTTCCTGCAGGTCGACACCCGTGGTCACGTCGAATGAACTGTTATGGGCCATAGTCGGAAGTGAGAGCAATCAGCGTGTTGGGCGGTAGTCAGTGGGAAATCGGCCACTGAGTGGACGCACTCAATATCTGCCGCCGGCAGCGACGGAGCAACGAACCTCCGAGCGTCACCTACCTACGGGCTGTCCGCGTGGTTCTCCCGAACGGCTCCGGTACCGCCCAGGCGATGGTCGCCCCACGGCCCCGTCCCGGCAGAACCGTCATCGACAGCAACCAGCCGTCGATCCTGTTGGTAGGGTTCCGGTGGGCATAGCTCACTGTTTTGATCCCACTGAAAGTGCCGATGGCAGCTCCCGCGACCACGTCGCTGGCCCAGTGTTGATCGTGATACATGCGTGACATGCCGACCATAGCGGCACCACCGAACATGGCCCCCCCGATCACGTACTTCCAACCTGGCCACCAATCTTTCTCGTCCACTAGGTGGCTCATTTCAACGGTGGTGAAAGCAGCGACCGCAAATGCGGCGCTGGTATGACTGGACGGGAACGACCGATATTCGCGACCCCTCAAGCCGCGCCCGAAGCCAAAATCGAAGGGAACCGTATCCGCTTGAACGTAAGGACGGGCACGACCCATGACCCCCTTTATGATCCCCGTGGCTCCAGCACTCACGAGTAGCGCCTCCAGACCGTGCAGGCCCAGAGCGGCAACGTGGCTGTCCCGGATTATGAAGCGACCCACCCCGTAGAGGGAGAGTCCGATAATCCCGGGAGCAGGATGCCCCATGAACTCGAAGAAATCCGCAGTCCTTCGGGCCGTCACGCTCTCCTGTAAGGATGGATCCTGGAACGCGTGGGCGAGGTGCTGGTCGGCGAAGGCCAGCCCGAACGTGCCCGCTACAAATCCGGCGGCGAGAGACGCGTCGGTACGGTTGAAGAACGGCGCAGACGGTGGCCCATTCAGGGTGTCGGCGGCCTGAGCGGTCACGACAGGTGCCCACGGACCCGTGATCAGGACCATAAGCGAAAGAAAAGTTTTGGGACCGATCATCCTTCCTCGATGCAATCATCGCACGGTTTGCCCCGTACCTCGGTGACGCCTTCCCCTATGATGATGAGCCTCATGCGAGACCTCGCTTCACCAGTACCGCCCTCCATCCGCTCATGGCCATCTACCGCCCCAGCTCTTCCAGGAAAGCTCTCCCGTACCGCTCGAGCTTGGCTGGACCTACACCCTGCACGGCGAGCAGCGCCTCCATGGTGAGCGGTCGCTGTTCAGCCATCTCCCTCAGCGTACGATCGTGAAACACCACGTACGCCGGCAGGTCGCGCGCATCAGCCAACTGCTTGCGCAACTCACGCAGGCGCAGGAAACGCTCCTCGACCACGGGATCATCCGAACCCGTACCGTCCCGATCGCCAGCCCGGGCCTTCCCGCGCCGCCGCTCCCCTGGGCGACGCGCGATCGCGGCAGCCGCCCGCTCTCCCACGTTCACCCCGGTGCAGTTGTCGCAAGCACTCCCGCATGACCCCATGGCTTCACCAAAGTGGCGGAGGATCGCACGGTGCCGGCAACCTCTCCGTTCCACCAACTCGAACAGGTCCACTGTCGCCCGCCGCTTCGCATGAAAGAGTTCGGGATCATCGATTTCGTCTAGGAAACGCTCGTGCAGCTTCACGTCTGCCCAGGAATAGAAGAGGAGGCAGTCACTTGGAAGCCCGTCGCGACCGGCGCGTCCGATCTCCTGGTACCAGGACTCTACGTCTTTGGGCATGTCTCGATGGATAACGAAGCGAATGTCGGATTTATCTATACCCATGCCAAATGCGATGGTCGCCACCATGACGTCGCATTCGTCCCGGCGGAACGCCTCCTGGTTCTTCACCCTGGCATCGTCCGACAACCCGGCGTGATAGGGGAGCGCGTTCACACCGTTGGCCGTCAAGTACGCAGTCGTACTCTCCACGCTGCGACGGGAGAGGCAGTAAACGATGCCGCTTTCCGTTTCCCACTCCCGTACCAGCGCGAGGATCTCCCGGCGTGTGTTCCCCTCGCCCTTCTTCCGACAGCCAATTCGCAAGTTGCTCCGGAAGAAGGAACCCTTGAAGCCCGCGGGGCGCCGCATTCCCAACTGGCGAAGAATGTCCGCAGCAACCGCCCGAGTGGCGGTCGCAGTGAGCGCAAGCACGGGTACGTCGAGCTCGTCACGGAGTCCCTGGAGTCGCCGATACGCGGGACGGAAGTCATGTCCCCACTGGGAAATGCAGTGGGCTTCGTCAACCACCATGAGGCACACCGGGCAGCCCTGAAGAAAGTCGCGCAACCGCCCTTCCAGCGCTTCCGGGGCGATGTACACGATCTCGTATTCGCCGCGCCGGAGGACAGCCAGTCGGCGCCGCCGCTCCTCATGGTCCAGGCTGGAGTTGATTTCCGCTGCCCTGAAGCCGAACTCCTTGAGCTGGTCCACCTGGTCCTTCATGAGGCTGATCAACGGCGACAGGACAAGTACCGTGCCTTCCAGGAGACGACCAGGCAACTGGAACGTGAGGGATTTGCCGGCACCTGTGGGCATGACCGCAATGCAGTCCCTACCCTCCATAACGGCTTCGATCACCTCACGCTGGCCGGGGCGGAAGCCATCGTACCCGAATATGTCCCGGAGCGCCTTGACGAGACGGTCCGGAGACGGGGGCATACCTAGGTCTAGGGCAAGTGGGTGCGGCATGATCGCACAACGCTAACCCGCTCCTCCGGACCGGGGAATGTCTCCACCGAAACTCGTTAGCGCGCCCGCTCGAGATCGTGTGGTGGAGCGTGCATCGGCCAGGGTCCCATGCGTACAAACAACCTCGCAAGAAAGGTGTTTATTCTCTTGACAACACACCTTTCTGGGCTGATTTTAGGTAAGCCTAATTTATGATGATAGCACCCGGACCGGGGGAGAAACACAGGTGGCGACGGTAGAAAAAACGGAGGGCGGAGAGCTATCCCGCCGTGAGCTCCTGCGAGCGGGTACAGCAGGCGCAGTGGGCCTTGCCACGGTAGGTGGATCCGTCGCGTTGGTGCGTCCGAACCAGGCTGACACACAGGAGCAACAGATCGTCCGCGGGGGCCAAGAGCACGTCCACGCGATGGGCACGAGCGGCGACATCGACACCTCGCTCTACGATCCCGCGGTTCATCTCGAGAGCTTCGACCGGGGACGCACCTCACCGCTTCCCGACGGCAGGACTCTACGGGAATACGAGATCACGGCGGTCGACCGCACGATCGAAGTGGCACCAGGTGTCAATTTCGACGCCTGGACCTACAACGGCACTGTACCGGGACCCACACTCCGCTGCACAGAGGGGGATAGCCTGCGCGTGAACTTCACCAACGCCGGCAGCCATCCCCACACCATCCACTTCCACGGTATCCATGCCGGCAACATGGACGGCGTGTTCGAGATTGTGGATCCGGGCGACACTTTCAGATACGAGTTCGACGCCCTGCCAGCCGGCGTCCAGCTCTACCACTGCCACGCGGCACCCCTCAAGCGGCACATCCACAAGGGCCTCTACGGCGGCTTCATCATCGACCCCCGCGACCGCATTCTCGAGCCTGCTCGCGAACTAGTGATGGTGATGAACGGCTTCGACACAAACTACGACGGCGAGAACGAGGTCTACGCGGTCAACTCGGTCGCCTTCCACTTCCAGCGCCACCCGATCCAGCTACGGGTCGGCGAGCTCGTCCGGATCTACTTGGTCAACATGACCGAGTTCGACTTGGTGAACTCGATCCACGTGCACGGCACCTTCTTCAAGTACTGGCGCACGGGGACTCGGCCCGACCATTACGACTACACGGACACAGTGATGCTCTGCCAGGGCGAGCGAGGGATGATCGAGATGACGTTCGAGCATCCAGGTCGCTTCATGTTCCACGCTCACCAGAGCGAATTCGCGGAGCTAGGCTGGATGGGCCTTTTCGAGGTTCACGGTTAGACCATTGGGTAGCCCGGCTGCTCGCGATACAGCCCACCTGACTAGCGGGAGGGCAAGTCTATGGCTCAAGGGTGTCTTTCCGCTCCTCCTCCTCGGTGGACTTCTGGGGCTATTTGTCACATTCGGACCCATGGGCGTCTTCCGCGCTTCGTTCCCGCCAATCGAGGAGCTCACGCTCGAACGCGTCGACTTTCCAGCTCCCGGCCAGATCCGTGTTCACCTGGTGAACGGGGGTCCTGAGCCCGTCACTGTGTCACAGGTGATTGTGGATGACGCGTACTGGTCGTTCACCATGGATGGGGACGCGACCGTCGAGCGTCTCGGGAGCGCCGTACTCGACGTACCCTACCCCTGGGTGTTGGGTGAGCCGCTACAGATCGGCCTTATCACCTCAACCGGACTCACTTTCACCCGGGAGGTGGCAGTCGCGACCGAATCACCACGGGCCGATAGCCGCTACCTAACCACATTTGTGTTGCTCGGACTCTACGTCGGCGTCGTACCGGTCTTCCTCGGGCTCCTATGGCTACCCTTCCTGCGTGAGGTTCCACGGCACTGGATGGATTTCTTCTTGAGCCTCACCATGGGACTACTTGTGTTCCTAGGAGTGGACGCGCTGACGGAAGCGGTCGAAATGAGCGGCAAGGTGGCCTCGGCATTTCAGGGAATGGGTCTGGTCACCATGGGGGTGGTGGGCACCCCCCTGGTGATCCAAGGGCTCAGCCGCCTCCTCAAACACGGTGCGGGCACTGAGGCGAGAAGGGCGGCGGTACTGATCGCACTCGGCATTGGCCTCCACAACCTAGGCGAAGGACTCGCGATCGGATCCGCTTACGCGATCGGCGAGATCACACTCGGCTCTACGCTCGTTATAGGCTTCCTCCTGCACAACACGACCGAGGGGGTCGGGATCGTGGCGCCTTTGGCCCGAGAGCCGGTCCGTCCCGGCACGCTGCTGGCTCTAGGAGCGCTGGCGGGGCTCCCAACTATCGCTGGTGCCCTGATCGGCGGGCTTTCTTACACCCCAATCGCGACAGTGCTCTTTCTATCGATCGGTGCGGGCGCCGTCATCCAGGTTGTGTGGGTGCTGGGCCGTCTCTTGTCGCAGCGCGAGGGGGGCGGCCTTACGGGGCCACTGAACGTGGCCGGCCTCGTGGCCGGCCTCGTGCTCATGTACGCGACGGGATTGTGGGTCGCGTTTTGAGGGCCGGCAGAGGCGCCCTGATCGCCGCCGTAGCCGGAGCCGCTTTGGCCGTGATGCCGAGCACCACTCTAGCACAGATCGGTGTCCCGCGGGGGTGGACCCCAACGTTGGGCGCACGCGCGGGCTGGGCTGTCAGGGACGCGTCTCCGTCACTCGGCCTGTTCCTGCGCGTGCCCATCCCGCTGCCGGTTTTGAAACCTACGCTGATAGTGGCAGGTGACGCGGTTTTGCAGGGGGGTGGGCTCGTGGACCGTCAAGGTACTATCGACCTCACTACGAACTTGCTCGGGAGCATATACCTGGGTGGTGGGCCAGCCGTTCTCAACACCTTCTTCGGAAATGAAGCCATCGCGCGTGCGACCAGAACCGGATACACCCTGGTCGCGGGTGTGACTGGAAGATTCGGATTCCTGGCCAGCCGCTTCGAATTCCGCTGGGTCCGCGTGGACGTGCGCAAGCCCAGGTTCCTCATGTTCGGTATGAGCTACCCGATCTTGGGCCGGCCCTGAATGCTGTTAGTGCGGTGCCTACTAGTCCCTGATCCCTTGGTGGCGTTGGCCATATGGTTTGGCCGGCACAAAACAACGCTCGCTCACATCCTGTGATTCTGGAGCGTTCAAGACAGTAGCACCGCGGGACGCGCACAGGGCAAGAGCGGAGGAGACCACCAGGGAAGCTTGCTTCATTTTTCGGCAACCATTAGGCCCGTCCCGGAGTTCCGGACAGGCCTTTTTTCATCCCCCGGGCACGCGCTGGATGGGACCGTGACTTGAGCCACCAGACCGAGCGTATCGACATTAGGACCACCCACACCATCAGCGCTAAGATCGGCCAGCGATCGTCAGCCTTCGTGATCCAGAAGAAATGAATGATCCCGAGTAGTGACGAAACGTAGACCAGCCGGTGAAGGGTCACCCATCGCTTTCCCAAGCGCCGGATCCACCCTTTGGTGGAGGTCATGGCGACCGGAATTAGCAGGGCAAAAGCGGTGAATCCCACCATGATGTACGGGCGCTCCGCGATGTCCTCCAGGATGTAGCTCCAGGCGAAGAACTGGTCGATGCCAATCCAGATCAAGAAATGCAGCGTAACGTAGAAGAACGCGAACAAGCCCACCAAGCGACGCACCTTCTGGAGATCGTTCCACCCCGTAAGACGGCGGAGGGGAGTGATCGACAGCGCGGCTAGAAGGAAGGTGAGCGACGTGAGACCGCCCCAGAGCTGCGCCTCGGCCACCGGGTTCACTCCGAGGCCGTCACCTAGGAAGAAGCGGTGGCACACCCACGCCAGAGGAGTGAAGCCGAGGATCCAAAGTCCGGTCTTGAAGAGGCGGATGCGCCGCTTCAGTACCACTTTGTCAGGTCCATCCCCCGATACATGTGGGCCACCTGCTCGCCGTACCCATTGAACATCAGGGTGGGGCGGCGTCTGAATTCACCAATCCTGCGTTCCCGTGCCTGGCTCCAGCGGGGGTGGTCCACTTCGGGGTTGACGTTGGCGTAGAATCCGTACTCGTTCGGCGCCATCACCTGCCAAGTGTTCTCGGGCATGTCCGACGTAAACCGCATCTTTACGATCGACTTCACGCCCTTAAAACCGTACTTCCATGGCGTAACCAGACGCAGGGGGGCGCCGTTCTGATTGAGGAGATCTTTGCCGTAGATCCCCGTCGCGAGGATAGTCAGTTCGTTCATCGCCTCGTCCAGCCGTAAGCCCTCCACGTACGGCCAGGGTAGTATGCGACGCCTTTGGCCGGGCATTTGCGCGGGACGGAGGACCGTCGTCATCTCGACGAACTCAGCCTTGCCGGTGGGCTGTGCGCGCATGATCACGTCGCGCAGCCGCACGCCCCGCCAGGGGATCACCATCGACCAGGCCTCAACGCAGCGCATCCGGTAGACCGGCTCCACGATTTCGTGCCCCTTCAGAAAATCATCGAGCGCGAACGTCCCCGGATTGCTGCACTCTCCCTCGACCGTGACAGTCCAGGGCCGCGGCACGAAGTCGCCTGAATACTTCGCAGGATCCTCTTTGCCGGTGCCGAATTCGTAGTAGTTGTTGTAGTGCGTAATGTCTTCGTACGGCGTGCGCTCGTCCTCCTCTGTCTCCGTCGCGCCAAGCACGCTCGGCGCCAGGACTGCAACACCTGCCAGCGTCGCACCATGCGCTAGAAATCGGCGCCGGTCCAGATACAGCTCGTAGGGCGTGATCTCCGAGGAGGGGATGTCGCCCTCGCCGAAGCGGCGTTTACGGATGAACATAGGATCTCCAGGTCGCGTCTGTGGTCCCTTATCCTAGCGCCCTAGTGCTACAGGGGTTCCCCTGGGGCACCTGAGCTCCCCTTCAGGCTCGGCACACGATCCCCCTTTCCGCCGGTGAACACATACATCTACCGTCGTGCGTACTTGGCCTTGTTAAGAGGAGGCCCTATGCCGCACCCTCTGATCGTACTGGCGCGCGTCGTGAGGTCGGGTACCTATGAAGTTGCGCTCTCTACCCAAGACGGCGCCACCGCCTGTTCGGCCTCGTATCGCGTGATGGCACCCTCGTGCTCGAGCGTGAGGCTAATGTCGTCCAGACCGTTCATCAGACAGTGGCGGCGGAAGGGGTCAATCTGGAAGGGAATACGAAGTCCGTCCTCGAACTGAATCTCCAACGTCTCCAGGTCCACCGTAGCCCGGTAGGGACGCCCGGACGCACGTCTCATCAGAGCCTCGACGTCCGCATCGGGAAGCTGCACTGGTACGATTCCGGTCTGATAGCAGTTGCCGATGAAGATGTCGGCAAAGTTCGGCGCGATCACCGCACGGAAGCCGTAGTCGTGAAGCGCCCACGCGGCGTGCTCACGTGAGGATCCGCAGCCAAAGTTACGGCCGGCCACCAGGATACGGGCACCATCGAACTCGGGTCGGTTGAGCGGGAAGTCTGAATTGAGCGAACCGTCAGGACGGAAGCGCCAGTCGTTGAACAAGAAAGCGCCGTACCCCGTCCGTTCGATACGCTTGAGGAACTGCTTCGGGATGATCTGGTCGGTGTCGACGTCGGCTCGGTCCAGCACGGCCACGACGCCTGCGACACTCCGCACCGCCTTCACGTTCAGTCCTCTCCCAGGTGACGCACGTCGACGAAGCGTCCGGCCACCGCCGCAGCGGCTGCCATCGCGGGGCTCACCAAGTGGGTGCGCCCTCCCCTGCCCTGCCGACCCTCGAAGTTCCGATTCGACGTGGATGCGCAGCGCTGCCCGGATTCGAGCACGTCGTCGTTCATCGCCAAGCACATTGAACATCCAGCCTCACGCCACTCGAAGCCGGCTGAGCGGAACACGCTGTCGATCCCCTCGGACTCGGCGATCGCCTTCACTTTGGTGGACCCGGGCACCACCATCGCGCGAACTCGGGGGTGAACGCGGCGCCCCTCGAGCACGGCTGCGGCAGCCCGAAGGTCTTCGATACGCGCGTTGGTGCATGACCCCAGGAACACCCGGTCCACTTCGATTTCTTGGAGCGGTGTACCGGGCTCGAGACCCATGTACGTGAGTGAGCGCTCTATGGCGGCACGGGCAGGTCCGGCATCTGGCAGGTCGGGGATGCGACCGGTGACGGGTGCCACCATGCCCGGGTTGGTTCCCCAGGTCACCATTGGTTCGAGTCGTTCAGCCTCAATCCGCACGGAGCGGTCGAAGCGGGCACCAGAATCAGTCGGTAGATCTCGCCAGCGCCGCTCAGCCTCCTTCCAAGCCGCTCCCTTGGGTGCCATCGGGCGGCCATTGAGGTAGTCCAACGTCACGTCGTCCGGAGCGATCATGCCCGCTCGGGCGCCCGCTTCGATAGACATATTGCAAACGGTCATGCGCCCCTCCATAGAGAGGGAGCGTACCGCAGATCCCGAGTACTCGATCACTGAACCAGACGCGCCGGCCATGCCTATCCTGCCGATCACACCGAGTATCAGGTCCTTCGCTGTCACGCCAAACGGGAGCTGGCCGTCCACCTGAATCTCCAACGTGTCCGGCAGTTCCATCGGGATGGTCTGAGTCGCCAGTACATGCTCTACCTGGCTCGTACCTATGCCAAAGGCGAGTGCACCGAACGCTCCGTGTGTAGAGGTGTGGCTGTCCCCGCATACGATGGTCATGCCTGGTTGCGTGTAGCCCATCTCCGGACCGATCACGTGCACGATGCCCTGCTCCAGTGACCCCATGTCGTAGAACCGCACGCCAAACTCCTCGACGTTCCTGCGCAGTGCCTCAATCTGGGTGCGCGCAATCTGATCCACGATCGGCAACGAGCGGTCCGTCGTGGGAACGTTGTGGTCGACGGTCGCCACGGTCCGCTCTGGCGACCGCAGTTGGCGTCCCGCCAGGCGGAGCCCCTCGAACGCCTGCGGCGAGGTCACTTCGTGCACGAGATGTAGGTCGATGTAGATCAGAGACGGGCCGTTCGTCTCCTGCCGGACCACGTGCGATTCCCACAGTTTCTCGAACAACGTCTTTGGCATCGGTCTCCTGGCTCTACGTCGTCGTGGCGCCTAGGGAGGCCGAAACCACCCGAGACGCGTATTTGGCCATCACCCCCCGTCGGAAGTGCGGCCGGGGCGCCTTCCATCCCTTGAGTCGCTCCCCGATCTCCGCCTCATCCAACTCCACATCCAACCTGCGCTTCTCCACGTCGAACACGACCACGTCACCGTCCCGTAGCACGGCGATCGGCCCACCCACTGCCGCCTCAGGTGCGACGTGGCCCACCATCATGCCCCGTGTCGCCCCACTGAAGCGGCCGTCGGTCAGGAGCGCGACTTCCTCACCGAGGCCGGATCCCGCCAGCGCCGCGGTAACGCCGAGCATCTCACGCATACCGGGTCCACCCACGGGACCCTCGTAGCGAACCACGACCACGTCGCCCTTCTTGAACCTACGCTCCTGTACTGCCGCGAACGCATCCTCTTCACGCTCGAACACGCGTGCGGGACCTCGGTGCTTGAGCCTCCCGGTGCCGGCAATCTTCAGAACTGAACCTTCGGGGGCCAGGTTGCCACGCAGAACGACCAGCCCACCCTCGGGCTTGAGCGGTTTGTCCACCGAGCTGATCACCTGCTGGCCGGGCGTCTCGGTAGCGTCCGCAACCTCCTCAGCCATGGTGAACCCAGTCACCGTACGCACGTTGCCGTGCAGTCGCCCTGCGGCCATCAGCCGCTTGAGCACCAGCGCCGTACCGCCCGCCGCGTGCATGTCAGGCGCAACGAAGCGCCCCGCCGGCTTCAGATCGGCGAGGAGCGGCGTCTTACGGCCGATACGATCGAAGTCGTCCAGCGATAGCTCGATACCTGCCTCTGCCGCCACTGCCAGTAAATGGAGAACCGCGTTGGTCGATCCCCCGGTCGCGTTCACGCATGCGATCGCGTTCTCGAAGGACTTGCGGGTTAACCACCTGGACGGGCGCAAGTCCTGCCTGACCGCCTCAACCACGGCGCGTCCAGCCTGGCGCGCTACCTCAGGCCGCTGGGTGCCGAGCGCGGACGGACCAGCGGTGCCCATCACACTGATCCCCAACGCCTCGAACGCGGTCGCCATGGTGTTGGCTGTGAATTGTCCGCCGCAGGCGCCCGCGCCGGGGCAAGCCGCTCGCTCGATGTCTCCCAGAGCTTTTTCTGATATGCGGCCGGCAGAGTGCGCGCCCACCGCTTCGAACACATCCTGGATGGTGATGTCCTTGCCCTGATAATGCCCCGCCGCAATCGAGCCACCATATAGCATCACGCCGGGGAGGTCGAGTCGGACGATACCCATCACCGTGCCGGGTATGGTCTTGTCGCAACCAGAGAGCGCCACCACGCCGTCGAACTGGTAGCCCAGCGCCATCAGCTCTACCGAGTCGGCGACGACCTCGCGCGAAACCAGGGAGGCCTTCATCCCGGGCGTTCCCATCGTGATCCCATCCGACACTACCACAGAGTTGAACTCGAGTGGCGTACCGCCGGCCTGGCGCACGCCCTCCTTCACCCACGCCGCAACTTCACGAAGATGGAGGTTGCAGGGGGTAGTCTCGGCCCAGGTATTGGCGACACCGATAAGGGGCCGGTCGAAATCTTCGTCGGTGAGCCCAACGGCACGCAGCATCGCCCGCGCCGGCGCGCGGTCGGGTCCCTCTAGGACGGTACGGCTGGGGAGGCGCAGCTTCTTGGAAACCTGCGCTGGAGTCACGTGCCGACCCCAGCCCCCCTCGGGACGGCTGCCGTGAGCCAGCCGTGCCGATCCGGATGCTCGCCGCCCACCACTGCGAGGAAGCGCTCCTGAATACGCGCGGTAATGGGTCCGCGGCAGCCATCTCCAACTTGCCAATGGTCCACCGAACGCACCGGCGTAACTTCGGACGCGGTGCCAACGAAGAATACCTCATCGGCCCCGTAGAGAAACTCACGGGGAACCCGAGTCTCGTGGACGGGAATGCCCAGGTCCTCGGCGAGCCGGATGACGGAGTCCCGCGTGATCCCCTGAAGGAACGTGCCATCGACCTCGGGAGTGTACAGCGCACCGTCCTTAACGAGGAATATGTTCTGGCCGCTGCCCTCGCTAACCAGCCCTTCGACGGATAAAGCAATGGCCTCGTCGAATCCGTTGTTTTTGGCCTCTACCTTCATGAGAGAGCTGTTGAGGTAGTTGCCCCCCGCCTTGGCCATCGTCGGGTGCGTATTGGGCGCAGGCCGGAACCAACTCGACACGCAGGCCGTCACTCCCTTCTCGAGCGCTTCAGCCCCCAGATAGGCCCCCCATTCCCACACCATGATGAAGACCTGGACCGGGCTCTCCTCAGGATCGACCCCCGCCGCCCCGAACCCGCGCAACGCGATCGGTCGGACGTAGGCCCCCTGCTCGAGACCGTTGCGCACGATCAGGTCACAGGTCGCATCGCCGAGCTGGTCATCGGTCCACTGATAGGTCATCCGGTGGATCGCGGCTGACTCTCTCAGCCGCTTCATGTGGTCTTCGTAGCGGAAGAACATCGGGCCCTGGTCGGTGCCGTAGCATCGCATGCCCTCAAACACCGAACTGCCATAGTGGACGACGTGACTCATGACGTGCAGCGTGGCTTCTTTCCACGGCACGACCTCCCCGTCCACCCAGATCCATTCGGTCGCAGGAAAATCGCTCACGGTTTCTGCTCCATCCACGCCATTTGGCTGCGCAGACGCGCACCCACCTCCTCCACCGGATGTTCCCGAGCATCACAGCGCATGGCCTCGAAATTCTTGCCGCCGCTCTCTGCCTCACCGACCCACCGGCGCGCGAACGTCCCCGAGCGGATGTCCTCTAGCAATTCTTGCATGGCAACGCGACTGGGCTCGCCGACGACGCGGTCCCCAGCGATGTAGTCGCCGTACTCGGCGGTGTCGCTAACCCGATTCCGCATCCCCGTGAGGCCTCCCTCGTAGATAAGGTCCACGATCAACTTCACCTCGTGCACACACTCGAAGTAGGCTACCTCTGGCTGGTACCCGGCGGCTACCAGAGTCTCGAAACCAGCCCGCATGAGCGCGCTCACTCCCCCGCACAGTACCGCCTGCTCCCCAAAGAGGTCTGTCTCTGTCTCCTCGGCAAATGAGGTGCGCAGGGTCCCGGCTCTCGTGCTGCCGATGCCCTCAGCGTACGCCAGCGCGGTGTCCCAGGCGTCCCCGGAAGCGTCCTGGTGAACCGCCAGCAACGCCGGCACGCCGCGGCCAAGCGTGTATTCGCGACGCAGCATATGGCCCGGGCTCTTGGGAGCGACCATGATCGTGTCCACGTCCTCGGGCGGCGTGATCCGACCGAAGTGCACGTTGAAACCGTGCGAAAAAAACAACGTGTCACCCTTCTCGAGGTGGGGGGCAATCTCCTCCTGGTAGAGCTTCGGCTGCGCTGTGTCCGGCACCAGGATCGCGATCAGGCCAGCCTGCTTTGCGGCATCACTCGGCAACGCAACGCGTAGCCCGGCGGCTTCGGCCTTGGCACGCTGTGAACTCCCCGCACGCAGGCCCACCACAACATCCGCTCCAGAATCCTTGAGGTTCTGCGCCTGCGCGTGCCCTTGGCTGCCGTACCCGATCACCGCCACGGGCTTGGCCCTGAGCCGTTTGTGTGCCGCTTCGGAAGGTTGGGTCGGGACCTGCTCGCTTCTCTGTTCTTTGCTCACAACGGATCTCCTGGGATATCGGGTTCGAACGGAGGGGTCATTTCGCTTGAGCCGCAGCTCAATCGCGCATGGCCACCTTCACTTGTCGTACGTCTACCAAAGCGTCCAGCTCGGCGAGCCAACGGTCAGGAACCGTCGTACCAACGTCCCCCCGGAGCGTAAGCACCAACTCGTCATCTCGACGGGACAGGGAGAACACCTTGAGGGACATCCCCCGCCGCCGGACCGTGCCAATCGCGCGCTCGAGCGCGTCCAGGCGGTCGCTCAGGACAATCAGGACCTCGGAGGTGGCATCATTCTCCGACGGCGGCCCCCCGTTGTTGCTTTGGGTTGGGCTCATGGTGCCACCTCCTCGTCAGGTGCCTCCATCCACATCTCGCTCAAACCCGCACCGGAGGGGACCATCGGATACACCTCATCCGCAGCCGGTATGCGCAGGTCGAGCACGACTGGCCCCGGCCAGGTGGCAGCCCGGTCGAGCGCCATGTCAAGCTGACCGGCCTGGTCCACCATCTCGGATTGGATTCGATAAGCGTTGGCTAAAGCGCTGAAGTCGGGCGCTCCCAAATCGCTCTCCACACGCCGCCCGCCATGGATACGCATCTGCCACTGCCGCACCATACCGAGGGCACCGTTGTTCACGATCACCACACGCAGGTGGACACCCTCCTGCACCACGGTAGCCAGTTCTTGCAGCGTCATCTGGAAACCCCCGTCACCGATCACCGCCCACACCGGCCGGTCCGGGGCACCGATCGCCGCACCGAGCGCCGCAGGTAGCGCGTAGCCCATCGCGCCGAGCCCGCCCGACGTCAAATGCGTGCAGGGGTCTGCGTCGGCGACCTCCTGGGCCATCCACATCTGGTGCTGGCCCACGTCGGTCACGAGAATCGCGTGGTCGCGCCTCACAACCCCGGCGATTGCCCGCGACACCTGCCGGCCAGACAGTGGTCCGGCGGCAGTCGTCTCGTCCATGGGAGTTGCCAGTTCGCCTGCCTCGCGGCGCCAGCCGTGGATGCGCTGCCACCAAGACGCCGGCACCTCGTAGCCTTCGCTCGCACCACGTGCGAACGGAGGCAACGTTTGGCGCAGGTCGCCGAGCACGGCCACGTCGGTGCGGATCGTGCGACCGTGCGCCCGTGCGTCGACATCGAAATGAACGATGTCAGCACCCGGAGCAAATTTGCTCACCTTGCCGATCACCCGGTCGTCAAAGCGGACCCCGAGCCCGATGACCAGGTCCGACTCCGAGAGCGCCTGATTGGCACGTTCGGTACCGTGCATCCCCGGCATTCCGACGCACTGCGGGTGCATCGTGGGGAATGCGTCGAGCCCCAGTAGGGTGGTTACCACCGGAAGTTTCGCTGCCTCGACGAGCGCGTGCACTTCCTCGGTAGTCTCCGAAGTAATCACTCCGCGCCCCACGATCAGGACAGGCCGCTCGGCTGCTCGCAGCCGAGTCAGCGCGACGGCAACAGCCGCACCGGTCGTCGTCGGCTTGCCATCGACAAAGGAGGAGGCGAATTCCTCCGTCTCACCGATGGACTCGGGTGTGTGCGCACAGCTTTGCAACCCAAGCTCGGCGGGAACGTCGGCTTCGGCGAACTGCACGTCCTTAGGAATGTCGATCAGCACCGGCCCCGCACGACCTGACCGTGCAAGCTTGAACGCCTCAGTTACTATGCCGGGGATGTCCTCGGCGCGGTGCACGAGGAAACCGTGCTTAGTGACCGGCATGGTTATGCCCAGCGTATCGCATTCCTGGAAAGCATCGGTGCCCATAAGGGTGCTCGGCACCTGGCCTGTGATCGCCACCATCGGCACTCCGTCCATGAGCGCGGTGGCCAGCCCCGTCACCAAGTTGGTCGCACCGGGTCCACTGGTGGCAACGCACACGCCGACCTCGCCCGAAGCCCGGGCGTATCCATCGGCCGCGTGGGCGGCGCCTTGCTCGTGACGCATCAGCACGTGGTGAGGACCCGAGGTCCCGTGCAAGGCATCATAGAAGGGGAGGATCGCACCACCGGGATGACCGAACATCACTCGGGTGCCCGCGTCCAACAACGCCCGGCGAAGGATATCCGCGCCGGAAGCACGACCGGTGCTCATCGGACACCTTCGGTGATCGCTGCGCTCTCGGTCGTGCTCTCGATTCGCTCCAGCACCGCGTCGGTAAAGGCGGTCGTGCCCACCGGCTCCTGGCCTGGTTCCTTCACGTCGACGGTGCGGATACCGTCCGCCAGGACAGCCTCATAGGCCGACTCGACCCGCTGCGCGGAGGCCTCCATCCGGAAGGTATGCCGGAGCATGAGCGCAACCGAAGCCATCGCCCCCAAGGGATTAGCTACACCTTTCCCCGCGATGTCGGGAGCCGACCCGTGCACGGGCTCGTACAGGTCGGTGCCGTCACCCAGGCTCGCCGAACCGAGCGCACCGAGCGAGCCCACCAGAGCGCCCGCCTGGTCGGAAAGGATGTCCCCAAAAAGGTTCTCGGTCAGCAGGACGTCGAACTGTGTGGGATTGAGCATCAACTCCATGGCGGCCCGGTCCACCAGCATATGATCCACCTCCACCCCATGTCCTTTTTCAGCGGCAGTTTCGTCCACCACTCGCCGCCAGAGGCGCGAGACCTCGAGCACATTCGCCTTGTCCACCGAGGTAAGGCGACCGTGTCGTCCGCGTGCCAGCGACAAGCCCAGCCGCGCGATCCGTTGTACCTCGTCCTCACTGTAGACCATCGTGTTCCAGGCTTTTCCATCCTTCTCTCCCCGCGGCTCTCCGTAGTAAAGTCCACCCCCCAGTTCGCGTAGGATCATCACGTCGGTACCCCGAACCCTCTCAGGGGTAGACGCCGACACGCCCACCAGAGAAGGGGGCACGCGCACGGGCCGCAGGTTAGCCCAGCAGGCGAGCGCCTTGCGCAGCCCTAGGAGCCCTGTTTCGGGCAGTCGATCCCGCGGTTGGCCGATTGCGTCCGGGTGACCGACAGCGCCCAAGAACACCGCGTCAGCCGCGAGACACGCTTGCAACGTGGCTTCGGGAAGGGGTGAGCCTCCCTCGAGAACCGCCTTCCAACCGACGGGTCGCGCGGTAAGGCTGAGGGTCACAGACTCATTCCTAACAGCCGCTTCCAGCACTTGCATCGCAGCCGCTGTCACCTCGGGCCCGACCCCATCGCCCCCGAGCACGGCCACCTTGAGCTCCGCCCCGGGGGGGGCTTCGCGCTGCGCGGCCGCAGTCATACCGCCCACGAGTCCATCCTCTCAAAAGCTCGCTCTTCCAGACAGCGCGCGTGATCTGCCTTGTCCAAAGCATTCAGAAACGCGCGCGCCGCAGCGTCCACTACGTCCAGCGACGCAGCCCGTCCAGCAAAATGGTTACCGTCCACACGAAGCTGAAGGTGCACCTCTCCCACAGCGTCTCTGCCACTCCCTGCGGCCACGATCTGGAGCTCTTCGAGGTGGACACTCCAGGGGCAGAGCTCCTCGATCGCCGTAAACGCCGCAGCGATCGGACCGTCGCCGTTAGCATGCGCTTCCTGGACCGGGCCGTCGTTGTGAGAGAGCTGTACAACCGCCTCGGAAGGGCTCCGTCCGCAGCGCACATCCAGGTGCTCGAGCTTGAACGCGCGCGGCGCGTCCTCCATCGTACCTTCAAAATATATCGCAAGTAGGTCCTCGTCGTGGACCACCTTCTTGCGATCCGCCAGCAGGATAAACAGCTCATAGGCCCGGTCCAACTCCGCAGTCGACAGGTCGTAGCCCAGTTCGGCATAGCGACGCATCAGCGCGTGGCGCCCCGAGTGCTTTCCGAGCACCAGCAGGGAGCCCCTGGCCCCGACCATCTCCGGAGTCATAATCTCGTACGTGCGCCGGTCCTTTAGCACCCCGTCCTGGTGGATTCCGGCCTCGTGCGCGAACGCGTTCGCCCCCACGATGGCTTTGTTGGGTTGCGGCCGGATGCCGGTCACGTGCGCAAGCATCTCGCTCGCCGGGCAGAGTTGATCGCTCGCGATTCCAGTGGCAAAACTGTCGTAGTAGCAGGGCAGCACCTTGAGGGCCATGACGATCTCCTCAAGCGACGCGTTCCCCGCCCGCTCGCCGATCCCGTTGATAGTGCACTCTACCTGCCGGGCACCGTTCTCTATGCCGGAGAGCGAGTTGGCAACCGCAAGGCCTAGGTCGTCGTGACAATGGACTGAGAGCACCACCCCATCGATGCCAGTGCAACCGGCCTTGACCGCCTGAAGCATCTGTGCAATATCGGCCGGGTGAGCATACCCGACCGTGTCGGGGAGATTGATCGTCGTAGCACCTGCATCGATCGCGGTCTGGACAGCGCGACATAGAAAAGCCAGGTCGGTACGGGTCGCGTCCTCGCAGCTGAATTCGATGTCATCGATCAGCTTGCGGCCGCGCGCGACCGCACGCTCAATCCGGCGCAGCGCCTCATCCCGGTCGATCTTGAGTTTGCGCTCGAGGTGCAAGTCCGAAGTCGCCAAAAAGATATGGACGCGCGGATGTGCCGCAGCTGCGAGCGCTCCGGCAGCCTTATCGACATCGGTGTTGGTAGCACGGGCCAGGCCCGCAATTATGGGACGCTGTACCGCTGATGCGACCTTCACCACCGATTCAAATTCCTGCGGAGAACTCACCGGGAAGCCCGCCTCGATGACGTCCACCCCCAACCCGTCAAGCGCCTGGGCGACCCGTACCTTCTCTTGGGTCGTCATCGTGGCACCCGGGGATTGCTCGCCGTCCCGCAGGGTGGTGTCGAACACGAGGATCTTGTCCATGCCGCTTGTCTCCGTCAGGGGGTTGCAAACGAAGAGGCCCTCTCCGCTTCGGAAAGGGCCTCTCGCTTCGTCGCGTCCTGGTCCGGTCAGTTCGTCCGGATCACCGCGGGCACGTAGCGGCCCTCTCCCCTCCGCCCGATAAGGGCGAGGAGTACCAGGGTAAGGCTGCTAAGGAGGCCGGCGTCCCTAATCACAATTCGATTCGCCCATGGTAGGGGAATAACTAGTGCCTGAGCTTACCTGTGAGCCGGGACGAGGTCAAGTGTCCTGTTTCGGCGTGCACAGCGCCACTATGCGCCAGAAAACGTCACGCACCTGCTCCTCCGGCAACCCCTCCTTCCGGGCCAATTCTCCTGAATGCCGGAGGACCCTGGCCTCCCGTCCCGGATCCACGCCCCCAGTCCCTCCCTCCTTACGGAGCGCCTGGGCCCGTCGGGCGAGCCGCATACGCTCAGAAAGCAACAGGATCAGGGCCTCGTCCACGTCGTTGATCGCGTTCCGGGTGCGCTCGAGGCGGTCATCCCAGGGCTCCATTTCCGGCACCGGTACGTCGGCGGCACTCTTGTCCTCAGGAAGGATCCCAGCAGACGCACCAAAGGGCCCTCGCACCAGTACGGTCATCGCGCACGTGCGTACCTCCTCGAGACCGGCGGCCCCCGCACCATCGCGCAGGTCCGCTGTCACTTCGGCGACGAACCGATAAGTCCAAGGGAGACGCCCCGGCCGCGATTCCAGCCGGGATAGGTTGAGCCCACGACGCGCGAACGCCAACAAGACCTCGACCAAAGCTCCGGGGCGATCCCCGGTCTCAAACACCACCAGGGTCTTAGGCGACGCAAGCGCGGGCGCCGTGGCAACCCGATCAGATGGGGTCACGACGTAGAAGCGAGTGCTGTTATCGGCCCGGTCTTGGAGGTCGCGAGCAAGCACGGTGAGGCCATAGCGCTCAGCCGCGACTTCAGAGGCAAGCGCGCCGACAGACGCGTCGCCGACCTCGGCGACCAGGCGGGCTGCACCCGCCGTGTCGTGTACAGCCACGGCCTCCATGTCGGGTCGCTCGGCAAAAAACTGCAGGCATTGGGCGAGAGCCACTGGATGCGACATCACCTTCTTCAACCCATCGACGGTCGCACCCGGGAGAACCAGTAGGCAGTGCCGGATCGGACGTATGACTTCCCCCACGATCTCGAGATCGGTCTCTAGGAGCGCATCGAGTGCCGGGCCCACCGAGCCCGCCAGCGTGTTCTCCACCGGAAGCATCCCGAACGAAGCTGCGCCCGTGGTCACGGCCCGGGCCACGTCACGAAATTCCCTACACGGGAGGGTATCGACTCCGTCGCCGAACCATGTGCGCGCTGCCTCATCGCTGTACGCCCCTAGCTCACCCTGGAACGCCACGTTAGGCATCGGCCGCTCGTCCTTCGTGCTCATCTTTGCCGCCTCTTCGAATGGGCAAGAATAAGGGGCCCTCCCCGCTGGGGAGGGCCCCTCCGGGCGCGGGGGACCGTAACCATAGGGGAGTATGAGTAGGAAAGAGAATAGTATCAGTCAATGCGGGGTATGGGAGAACGACTTTCAATATCCCATACCGGAACCCCAATGGCCCACATCCATAGATACTGGGTGAGCTGGTGAGCACCACCGAAATCCCGACCCCCGATGTTCTCCGCCACCACTGGCAGGATGAGGCTGACGCCGCCTACCTCTACCGCGTGCTCGCCGCGGTGGAGCCGGATGCCAAGAAGCGCGACGTGTACCGGCGTCTCGCCGAGGTAGAGGACCGGCACGTCATGATCTGGAAGGATCTACTGACCAAGGGCGGTATGCCTCCGGGTGAACACACGCCCAGCGGCACCACGCGCCTACGCGCAATGGCCGGACGCGTGTTCGGTCCGAACTTCCTGCTGCCGATGCTACTTCGGGAGGAGGCACGCGAGGTAAAGGGATACCTGGCGCTTCACCGCTCGACCCCTAAGGAGAACGAAGCCCACGACGCGGCGTTCCTCCTGGCTCGCGAGTCGGCAGATCACGCCACTGCGCTCTCCAACATAAGCGGTGGAAGCGACGAACCCTGGCACCGAAAAAATGCGGGCGAGCTGATTCGGAACATCGTGTACGGCTTCAACGACGGTCTCACCGCCAATTTCGGCCTGGTCGCGGGCGTGATCGGTGCAACCGCTACGGACTCGTTCCAGCCCGTCATAGTAGCGGGCGTCGCCGGCCTGATCGCAGACGCGCTGTCGATGGGGGCGAGCGGCTACCTGGCCGCCAAAAGCGAGCAAGAGGTCTACGCGCACGAGATCGAGATGGAAAAGGACGAGATCGCACTCATGCCCGAGGTCGAACGCGACGAACTCGCGCTCCTGTACGAGGCGAAAGGCATCGACCCGATCCACGCCAACGAGTTCGCGACACAAATCATGGATCATCCCGCGCGTATGCTCGACGAGCACGTGCGGGAGGAACTCAAGATTGGCGAGCCGGAAATGTCGCCGCTGAATCAGGGCTGGATCACTGGCTTCGCAACCGGCGTCGGCGCGATCATCCCGGTAGCTCCATTCCTGCTCATCCACACTGCGACCGCAGCATGGGTCTCCTTGGCAGTCTCCATGTTCGCGCATTTCGCTGTGGGTGCCGCGCGCGCAATGTTCACCGGGCGTGGCGTGATCCGTTCCGGTATGGACATGTTCGTCGTAGGCTTAGGCGTCGCAGTGGTGGGTTACTTAATAGGCGACTGGGTGGGCAACCTGCTCTAAGGACCACCCGAAGCTACGCTTTCGAGCTCCACACCAGTTCGCGTTAGATTGTCCCCCATGATCTCTGTCAACAATCTTGGCAAGGCGTTCGGAGACCAGACCCTGTTTGAGGGCGCCAGCTTCCAGTTGAATGCGGGATTCCGCTACGGACTGGTTGGCGCCAATGGGTCCGGCAAAACCACTTTCCTTCAGATCTTGAGTGGCAACGCTGAGGCCAGCATGGGCACGGTCTCGATGCCCAAACAGCTCCGGCTAGGCGTGCTCCAGCAGGACCAGTTCCTTTACGGAGACGAGCCGATCCTGAACGTCACCATGATGGGTAACACCGAGCTGTGGGAAGCGATAGTAGCCAAGGAAGCACTGCTGGCGGCGGCGCACGAACACTTTGATACCGACCGCTTTGGTGAGCTTGAGGAACTCGTGCAACATCACGACGGCTATACGGCCGAATCCCGTGCCGCCACTATCCTCGATGGTCTCGGGCTTCCCGCAAGTGTCCACAATCATCCGCTCAGCACGCTGTCGGGTGGCTTCAAGCTCCGCGTGCTGCTCGCGCAAGTGCTAGCGAGCGCACCCGACGTCCTGCTCCTAGACGAACCTACGAACCACCTGGACATCCTCTCGATCCGTTGGCTCGAGACGTTCATGCGTGACTTCTCAGGCCCCGTGATAGTGATTTCCCACGACCACCA
The DNA here is from genome assembly GCA_002346665.1 of Gemmatimonadales bacterium UBA2988. Lineage (GTDB taxonomy): Bacteria > Gemmatimonadota > Gemmatimonadetes > Longimicrobiales > Gaopeijiaceae > UBA2988. The sequence goes on along the minus strand of DEAG01000030.1, from coordinate 5,336 downwards.
GTTCCTCGACGGGATCGCCACTCACATCCTAGACATCGACTACGAGACGGTCACCCTATATCACGGGAACTACACTGCGTTTCTCGAGGAGAAGCGGCACGAGCGGGAGCGGCGCGAGAAGGACATAGCCGGTCAGGAGCGGGAGATCGCGCATCAGCAGGAGTTCGTGAACCGCTTCAAAGCAAAGGCGACCAAGGCGCGTCAGGCCCAGAGTAAAGCTAAGATCATCGAAAAGAAGATGGACTCGATGGTGGCGTTGGCGCAGAGCTCGCGCCGTTATCCCACCTTCAACTTCGAGGAATGGCGACCGAGCGGCCGCGACGTACTCAAAGTGAAGGGGATAGAAAAGGCTTATGGGGACAATGAAGTCCTGCACGGCATAGACCTGCTTGTCCACAGGGGCGACCGACTCGCGATCATGGGGCCGAACGGAATCGGCAAGTCAACATTACTCAAGATTATCATGGGTGAGGTGGAGCCCGACGCAGGCGAGGTCACCTGGGGCTACGAGACGCATCCCGGCTACTTCGCCCAAGACCACCGTGAGCAACTCCTTAACCCTACTAGATCCGCCCACGAATGGATGGCACAGTTCTGCCCCGACAAGGATATCGGCTTCGTGCGAGGCCGGCTGGCATTGATGCTATTCACGGGCGACGACCCGAAGAAACGTCTGAGCGCGCTGTCGGGCGGCGAAGCTGCTCGACTCGTGTTTGCTAGCATTGCCCTGGCTCGTCCCAACGTACTCGTTCTGGACGAACCGACGAATCATCTGGACCTCGAGTCGATCGAGGCACTGGTGGAAGGGCTCCGGGCCTACACAGGCACCCTCATCCTGGTCTCGCACGACCGCTGGTTCATCAACCAACTCGCGACTCGCATCGTGGATATCGAGCCCCAGGGGGTCACTAACTACCAGGGCACATACGAGGAGTATGTAGCGTTCACGGGTGATGACCACCTAGATGTAGAGAAGGTGGTGCTCAAGGCAAAGAACGAAAGGAGGAAGAAGAGTACCGCGAGCATTCCGCCATCCGCGGCCGGAGATAGAGAGAGAGAACTCGTGCAAGACCGGCACGAGGAACTGATGCGCTCGATTGAAGTAGCCGAGTCACGCATCACAGAGATCGATGCGCTGTTCGCCGATGCCAGCTACTACGCGAAAACTTCGGTGGAGGACAGGCGGAGCCTTGAAATAGAACGCACTAACCTGGCCAAAGAGACCAAGGAATTGACGGCCGCATGGGAGCAGACCGAGGAACAGATAACGGCGATGAAGTGACCGAAGGCACCATCCTCAACCCGGTAGTCTGAACGGGGGAGCCTCGGCGCGCGGCCCCTCCATCGACATCCTTCCCGTCTCGATCGCGATCAGCGCCAACGCAAACAATACCGGCCCGATCACGACCCCCGCGGTACCGAAAACGATCACCCCACCCAGCACGCTCAAGAAAACCACCAAAGAGTGGACACGAGCACGACTGCCCACAAAGACAGAACGCAGCAGATTGTCCACGGTACCGATGACGAGGGCGCCGAAAGCGGCCAGGACGAGCGCTTGGGCAACCGACCCCGTGAGGGCCAAGTACGCCGCCGCAGGAATCCAGACGAGCGGCGGACCGATCATAGGAATCAGCGCGAGCACTCCCATGATCGCTCCCCACAGCGTAGCGGCCGGCAGACCGACCAACCGGAAGGCGATTCCTCCCATCACTCCCTGTACGACCGCGACGGCCACGGTGCCGTAGACGATCGCTTCCGTGATATCCTTCGCACGTGCCAGTAGCTCGTCAGTCCGCGACGGGTCCAGCGGTATCATCCTACGAAGCGCGATGAGAAACGCGTCCGAGTCACGGAGCAGGTAGAATAGGGCGAAGAGAGCCACACCCAGCTGAAGCAGGATCCCCGGAATTCCGCCCAAGATCGAAAGCGTGCGTCCCATAAGCACCTCCGCCAGAGGCCGCAACTGGTCGGTCACGAGTGCGACAGCGGTCTCGGGTTCCACCCCAAACCGGGTCGCCACTGCCCCGAGTCTCCCCTGAACGCCCATCGTAGTGTCTCCAAGGCCCGAACCCGTGGTGAGCCACCGGAGTGCAGAAACCGCCTCCGTACCTACCAGGAACGCGAGTCCCGCCAGAGGCAGCAGGATAAGCAGAACGATCCCGACCGTCGTCGCTACGGCAGCCAGTCCCGGACGCCCGATCCGCGGAGCCATTTTCCTGTGCAACGGCAAGACCAGCGTAGCGAGTACGGTGGCAAGCACCAGCCCGGGGAAGAAGGGCCACACGAGCCGTCCGATGATCCCAGCTCCTAGCAGAATCAGGATCATCGGGGCCCAGCCCCGATAGGAGGATATCGGTGAAGGAGCGTCCAGGTGACTAGGTCTCCGGAAGTAGATGGGTACGCCCGAGTCCAGACAGTGGCAGACCATGCGGGCTCTGCTCGCCCGGCACAAGGTATAGGCTCGCGGAAGCCAGTTTCGCCGAGTAGTTTTTATGCTCAGGCTCGCTCCACCTTTCGCACGAGGTATGCCGATGGACATCACACGGCGTGACGCGATCGCCCGCTCCGGATCTACCCTGGCAGGATTGTCCATCGGGACGCTGACCGCCCAAAAATTGAGTGCCCAGACAGCTCTGGCACCCCAGGAATGGCCGGCCACACTGGTCGAGCTTCCACGACGTGCTGGCTTCCCGGTGGACCTTCCGCTGAACCCAGACGGGTCCGCTCCGGAGCACCCTGAGAGCGAGGCGGGACCGATCACCGAAGGCCCCAGGCTGATGTGGCGCACGCCAGATCGTCAGACCCCGGCGGTCGAGTCCGACTACCGAAGGATGACGATCAAGGTCGACACACGAGGCCTCGCGAAGCTTGGAGGTACACTCCATTTCTCCGATCTCGAGCCTTTGCCTCGCGTTTCCCACACCTTCCTGCTCCAGTGTGGTGCACCTGCTCCTACGGGGATCGTGAAATGGACGGGCGTGCGGTTCGCCGACTTCGCAGCCATGCTCGGTCTGGTACCTGGAACCCATTACGCTCGCTTCGTCGCGGCCGACGGATTCTACGTCGACGAAGATCTAGACACGCTCCGGCACCCCCAAGTGATGCTGGCGTGGCTCATGAACGATCAGCCGATCCCGCCCCAAAACGGGGCTCCCCTCCGCCTGATCATACCGTTTCGGTACGGTAACCGGAGCATCAAATCCATCACGGAGATGGTGTTCTCGACACCAGGACTGCCTAGGCCACCGCTGGCGGGGTGAACTGGGTAGGAGATGCGACCGAGAGGGCAAGCCCCGACTGAGATGGATCAGCGCAAACCCTTGAGGAATTCATAGGTCTTCCAGACAGGCCTCGGGCGGGTCGGCACCCGCTCGTTCCATGATCACAGGACGGGGCACGGTCGAAACACGGTGGAGGAGCCACTCTTCGATCACACCCAGGACGATCTGCGAGAAAGAGTGCTGGGTCAGGCCCGGAACGAGGCAGACGGTCACGTCATCTGTGGGTGCTTCCTCCAAGGCGAGCTGTATCACAGGAATGTGCTGTTGGTAGGGAGTAAGAGGATCACCCTCCCCCATAAGGACCAGAACCGGGGAGCGGACCTGGGCTAGGACGCTGTCGGGCCGGAACAAAAAATAGTCGCGCCACCAACGGCTGGAGAAGAAGCGGATCTGGCCTTCGGGGTTAAGGGGAAAGGACGCCGCGTTTCTGGGCAACCCGACGTCCGACTCACTAATGAGCACCCGGGAACGGGCCGCGCGGAGTGCCGGCGACGGCTCGCTCAGAACGATCTCTGTGAGCCGAGCCAGGTATTCGTCCAAATCCAAGAGTGCCTGCGGATCGTAGTTCCTCTTTTCGGCTAGCCACCTTTGCTCAATACCGAAGCTTTCGTGGCCCGGTAGGCCCGTAGTCGATACCAGCACGAGGAAAACTGGAAACGGCGGGGCGGTCGCGGCGATGACCCCCGCCAT
>DEAG01000030.1:484-1050 GCA_002346665.1 Gemmatimonadales bacterium UBA2988 | reverse complement strand
ATACTCTCCCCCCCCTGCGCAATGATACCAACAACCGCCCCATCCACTTCGGGACGCGACCGGAGAAATTCCGCTGCGGCCCGGACGTCGTTCGACAGATTCTGAAAGCTGGCCTGGAGAAGGTGCTCAGGAGTCGCCATTCCGCGACGCACAGGGTAGAGCACCGCCCACCCGAGACGCTTCAGGCTAACAACCAACTCGTCCGCTCCAGCAAGGGTGAGAAGGACCACCCCCGGGAAGGGCCCCTCACCCACCGGAACCAACAACGTGCCCGAGAGGGTCGTGCCATCGACCGGATTCTGGTAGGTCACTCGCTCCCCGAGGGTACGCGGATCCGAACCTTGCGCGGAGGAGTGACCCGGGAAAGCCGCGACAATCGTCGCGAGGGTGAGGAAGCGAAGGATGTTGCGCATGGCGGTGGCCACCTCGTGCATGCTGGAGGGAGGACTGAACACTCGGTCGTCCCCCGTAGACCGTTGTGAGTGGGATGGACTCTGAGGCGAGGACGCCCACCAACTTAGAACGCGATCCCCCTATTCGCACACCATCAGCAGGAGCTCGCTCGC
>DEAG01000030.1:0-166 GCA_002346665.1 Gemmatimonadales bacterium UBA2988 | reverse complement strand
GTATCCAGTAACGTTTTGTGGTCGGAGCTCAGACTCCCGGACGGTGTTCGACGCTTAAAGTGGTCTCCCACTCGGATGGTGGGCTGCTGCCTAGGTCATCGGCCCAGGCGGGGCACCGGCTCGGCAAGGAACGACATACTGCCGACTAGGCCGGGTTCACGTGCAC
>DEAG01000017.1:8457-8938 GCA_002346665.1 Gemmatimonadales bacterium UBA2988 | reverse complement strand
GACAAGGCGGCGCTTCACGAAAGCTCTGCCTTCTCTCGGGTACTGGAAACCGTCCTCAGTTGGCGCTGCAAATCCCGGCAGTTCCATCTCGCAGCGAGCACGGGGTTCTTCCGCATCCGAGCCTCGAACCATTCGATCTGTCTTTCTGGCCAGTGGCCGAAGCCGCCGCGCTTCATGTGCCACTCATGTGAGACGGCCAGCAAATTGACGACCGAGTCGATGAAGAGCGGCCACTTCATCCGTGCCCACTTGGTGTCGTGGCACCTGGCGTGATGAAGCTCTGTGGGAACAGCGGACTCGCCATGGGCGGCGGCGATGGCGCAGCATCCGCCCTGGCGGCTCACCAGCGTGTGAAACTTTTTCGCGTAGTTGGGGATCATTAATTCTCTTTGAGGGCCACCTGCTCTTCCATGGCCAAGATGCGCGTCATCTCGATTAGCTTGGAGAAGTCTGCCTGGTCGACATCGGCGTCGTCTTGGGG
>DEAG01000017.1:3661-8088 GCA_002346665.1 Gemmatimonadales bacterium UBA2988 | reverse complement strand
ACCATCACGTGGTACTTGACTTGGTTCATGCTTTGTCCTGTCGCATAGGCAATCTGTCGAAGGAAGCCATGGAATGCGTTGTTTTGGGATAGCGGGCCAGAGGTGCGGCGGGGAGACCAGGGCCAGATGTCGAGATTAAATAAGGCTCTGTTCTCCTTCTTCTTCATTCGCTCCCACGTCCTCCGGAACTCCATCCACTCCCCCTCCGTTACCTGGAGACGGATCGTCCCCACCTCCGAGATCTCCGCTATCGCCGCGCTTATCCTCTGCTTTTCGCTTGGCATTGTTGAGAATCTCCTCAAATGATTTCTGGGCGTCGGCGACTTCGTCGGGGCGGCCTATGATCTCTATCGCCTGCAGGTAGCTGTGCCGCTGCTCCTCGGAGGTGACAAGGAAGGCGAACGATATCAGGGTGGTGAGAGCGCTGACGCGCTCCTCGCGCTCATACATCGTTGAACGCCTCTTGGTTCACGCCGCTCCGGTACTTGGCGAGGTCATCGGCCCAGCAGTGCTCGTTGTATGGGCAGTACCTGCACTGCCAGTCCGAAGCAAACTTCTTTCCTTGTCTTTGAAAGAACCGAACTATCTCGCCGTCTCTAATCGCGGCACGAAAATCTCTCTCTGGCGCATTTTTTTCCCGGAGCGCTTTCTCTGCGTCCTGCCATCTCCCGACGACTGACTCCACGGAGACTCGGGATCGGTTGCCGTCGACCACGACCCTGCCGTCGTCGTCCAGAGTCAGAGTGAACTGGCATCTGTACTGATCGTCTCTGCCCAGGAAGGCGAGGATAACCTCGTCCGCTGAGCCGAAGGCGAGATAGCAGAGCATCTGGCCCAGATAGTGGGGATGTATGGCCCGCCACCCGGCTTGCCTGATGTTGCGGATGTTTTGTCCGAAGGAAGTCTTGAGGTCGATCACGGTCACGGTGGAGCTTCCCTTCAGCTGGCCCCGAACATCTTGCCTTCCAGAGACGGGCATCTCGAGCCCGTCAACGGGAGTGCGGAACGCCCACTCCTCTTCCACCCAGTCGAACGCTCCGCTATTGGCGACGGCAGCGAAGAACCAGCTATGCAAGACGTTGCCAGCCTTGGTGCGGTAGAGGCCAAGGATGTCCATCGCCTTGCCCTGATCGCGGCCGATGGTGAGGTCGTAGTAAGCGCGGCGGCGACACCCAAGGGCCTCCGACGGCCACCAGCTATCTTTGGCCTTGCGATTCTCTTGGTACTCTCGGTCTTCGTTCACAAGAGACGAGTCGACGATGTTCCAGACATTCATGATCGCGCCTCCTTGGTCGCCCGAGACACCTCCTTGTCGCCAAAGGTTGTCGCCACTTGGTCGACGAGGTCCTGTCCAGACCGCTCTCGTGATTGTTCAACGAGAATCTCTTCGATCCGGGCCTGGAATTTCTTGAGATCTTCCGTGGTCGACGCCTGCGCGATTTTTCTTACGGCGCGCATCCGCACGTCGCTGTTGAGTATTTGCAAGGCGGCTCGGTCGACCTCTTTTCGGAAGGACTCTTGTTCGCTAAGTGGCTCTTCGGGCCCCTCCCCGAGGAGGTCGAGCTGGCCGGAAGTGATCTCGGCCAAGTACTTGCCATACCTCTCAAGATCCTCTGTGGTCTGCGCGTCACGCACCGCCCCATATGCCCGGTCCCGCCTAATGGGGTCCTCAATTTTCTTTATGAGGGGAAACAGGGCGAGCCGCTCGTCGAGCAGCTCATCCATTGCTCTTGGCTTTTTTACGTCCCTTGGGCGATTCTTCGCGGCCCCTCAGCCACTCTTGTATGGCGACGGCAACTACGGCGCTCACCGACGGCACGGGGTTTCCCGACTCGCCCTGATCCCTGCGCCACATATCCAGAGAATCCCGCACGGTGTCGGGAATGCTCACGGTCACACTTACCTTCATGGGACCACATTAAACGCGCTTGACCTCATGGGTCAAGGGGGTTTAGTGTCGTCCGCATGGGAAAGTACGACGATGCGATGAGCAACTGGAAGGAGCAGGACAGGATTTCGATCTATAAGTTCGAGACTCCTGGCGACGCTATCTACGGCACGCTTCGAAGGATCGCCTATGAGAAGGGGCAGTTCGGGGAGCAGCTGGCGATGAACATCGAGAGTGACGAGGGGGTCAGAAAGGTCTTTTGTCCGACGGTTTTGCGCCGACGCGTCGAGGACAACTGGCCGTCGGTGGGGATGGATGTCGCCTGTAAGTTTTTCGGGACAGGAGAAGGAAAGCGGGGGCAGTTCAAGGATATCGGCTTTCAGGTGCTCGACGAGAACGGGATTCCTCGCGACTCCGTTCGGCCCGCGGTTGAGGCTGAGGAGGCGACCGGAAACGACGACGACGATATTCCGTTTTAGCTAAACCGTTTTACTTGCGCGAGCCGCCTTCTGCGTGGGGGCGGCTTTTTTATCAAGGGAGAGGGAGTCATGGCAGGAAGAATCCGCACGTACACGTTCACGCAGCTACCAGACCAGATCCTTGAGGACGGGCTGAGCTGGAGGGCCATTCTGGCGTATGTGGCGATCCGTTATCACGCCAAAACCAAGGACAGTGCATGGCCCGGCCAGAAGAGAATGGGCGAGCTTGTCAACCTTTCGATTGACACGCTCTTGAAAGGTCTCACCGAGTTAAGGGAGCGTGGCTATCTGGAGATAGAACGCAGAACGGGGGGGTCAAACCACTACCACCTATACCCTACCTACCGCTCTCAGCGGGAGGTACCTACCGCTCACAGCGGGAGGGGTACCGCTGAGAACGGCATGAACAATATGAATGAACAAGAGGAAGAGAACACTTCTCGGAAGAAGTCGGTTGGAGTCGACATGAGAGACTCGCGCGCTCTTCTTCGTCGACTCTTTTCCGCTGCCTATGAGAACAAGCTGGGGGGTGCGCCCCGGTGGGCGGCTGCCGAGAACGCGCTCATGGCCGACCTCACTGAGCGTTGGCTGGGAGGATCGCACCAGGAGATGCGGGACCGGGGAATGAGGGCGATCCAGGCTTGGTTTGACGACAGCACCGACCAGGCGGACTGGGCGCAGAAAACCGGGTACGAGTTTCGCCAGTTTGCCATTAAGTTCGGCGCCCTTGTCGCGGCCGAGTACACCTGCGGGAAGTGTGGCGGCCACGAGTATCGGCTCTTCGCTGGAGCGAAGGAGTGTCAATCCTGTAATGACTGACAACGAAGCTGCGGTCCTTGCCTGCATCATCCGCGACTCGAGCGTCATCAGCCGGGTGCGCGCCCACCTGATGCCAGAAGACTTTCAAACGCCAGATGCGAGGAGTGTCTATGAGGCGGTTCTCGAGGCCAAGGACAAGGGCAAAGACATTGACGTGGCCGTGGTTGCCATGGACCTGGAGCAGGGTCACGACAGGTTGCTGGGGGTGGCCGACGGGTTTGTGTCTTCGGCCAACATCGGATTCTACCTGCAGGCGATGCAGTCAGAGCGGGTCGTCAAGAGGATTGCCGCCATTACAAAGGGGGCCGAGTCGGTGATTGCCAGCACGCACCGGCCATACCCGAAGCTCCTTGCCAAGGTGCGAGAGGAGATAGAGGACATGAAGATGTTCCCGGACTCCCTTGCAGAGGACGCCGGGTCCATCGCCGACGAGGTTCTCGAAGAGTCGATGGAGAACGAGGGGTTAGATTTCACCGGCAAGGAGACTGGCTACCCAAGGTTGGACCACATGGTCGACGGGTTTCACCCTGGCGACTACATCGTTCTCGGAGCCCGGACCACGGTCGGCAAGAGCGCGCTGGCCTTGAATCTGGCAACGGTCATCTCGACAAAAGAGCCGGTGCTCTACCTCAGCTTCGAGATGCCGGCCAAGCAGTTGATGTATCGGTTGTATGCATCGCTCGCCGAGATCGATTCAAAGCTCATCAGGAGGAGGAGCCTGACTGACGCGCAGCGAAAGACGCTGGTGGACACGAGAGAGTCGATCAAGTCCTTGAAGCTGAAGTTCGACGCGGGGCACCCGAGCGTCAGCAAGCTCATAAGCGACATCGAGCAGGCGCACCAGGCTGGGGTCAAGACAGTCGTGGTGGATTATCTGCAACTGGTGCCCGGCGACCGCCCCGGCCGACAGTCGGATTACGAGCGGGTGACAGAGGTCAGCGGGAGGCTGAGGGACTTGTCCAAGCGCCTTGGAGTAACCATTCTGGCCCTCAGCCAGCTCAAGCGCGAGAGCGATGAGAAGAAAATACCGACGCTCACGGACCTCCGGGAGAGCGGGGCGATCGAGCAGGATGCCGACGTCGTCCTGCTGCTTCACAGGAAGCGCCTCGGCGACGAGCTGGACACTGACGCTCGGCTCGCCATCGCGAAGAATCGCTACGGAGACTGCGGGTCAGTCTTCCTCAGGTTTGAGCCTCCCTTCACGAGATTCGTAGCGGCGTGATGGAAGGAGCTTAGATGGA
>DEAG01000017.1:0-3354 GCA_002346665.1 Gemmatimonadales bacterium UBA2988 | reverse complement strand
AGATGGAAATGTTTGAAGAGGAGTGTGAGGGGTATTGCGGGCTATGAAGAAATTATCTAGCGTTCGATGGCCTCGAGTCTTGGTGTGGGGGCTGGTTGCCCTGCTCTTGTCACAAACCGTCGCGATGTTGGCGATAATAACAAAGAAAGTAGATCCGGTGGCGTGGTCCAATCTTGCGGGGGCCTTTCCCACGTACTTCCGATTCGTCCTTGTGGATGCTCGACAGTATGTCGCCCCCATCTTCCTGGCACTGGTGGTGTTCGGGGTGGGGCGCGGCTACCAAGTGCGCGCCCAGCATGTGCAGATCACCGTCGCGGCAAAACGATACGGAAAGTCCGAGAGGGATTCTCTAAAAGCGCAGGTCAGGGAGCTCGGAGAAACCAATCAGGCTCTGGCTCGAGCCAACCTTCGCTACAGACAGGCCATGGCGGTCCACGCCAGGGCAAACGAGTTGGCGAGCGAGGATGAAGTTGAGCAGCAAAGAAAAAGGGCTGGATGACAGCTCCTACTTGCGGGAGTTTGCGAACATTCTTGGGGACCCCGCCTATCGGGTGAAGCTCAAAACGAAACATAAGCCCGAAATGGTTCAGATATCTCCACTCATGGCTGAACAAGTCGCTTTGCGGTTGCGAGAGATTGCCGATAAAGTGTCCGCGTCATGACGGATGTCTTCAAAGAGTCGGGCGGCAAGTACACCGGAGAATTGAAAAAGGCTTTTGCCTGGGTGGCTGACGAGGGCTCCGCGAAGCCCCTCGCGGAGGGAGTGGAGCTCATGGTGAGAAACTCCTTTCTCTTGAAGCGGGTGACTGGGGTCAGCAAGTTGATGCCAACCGAGACTTCCCCCCTCTCAGAGCCGACCGGAACTCCCTCTGAGCGGTTCCCTGCCGGCTTCACTCCAGAGCCGCCAATAGCGAACGCGGAGACGGGCTTGTATGACGGGTGGCTGGTCGTGGGAGACAACTCTGCCTCTATGTCTGGCGACACGAGCGGCCTGTATGACGGAATGGCCGAGATGTACTCGGCTTACCATTACTACCTGATGAACTCTCGGGGACCGGATGGCCGACAGATGTTCAAGCAGGACAAGGCGTCGAGGAAGTGGGACATACCGGACGGGCCGTATCGCTTCACCTCTAACGGCACTTTCGAGCCGGCGATGGAGCCGGATCCGAACATTCCGCGAGACATGATGAAGCTCAGGTCATTCATGGTGGCCAACGGGCTGGACGCGGTGGTGTTCGAGCACGATTCGGGCAGCAGCGGTGTCGCCCACCTCGGGAAGATCCCAGAAAAAATTCAGAAAACAGAAGAAAAGGCCGAGCCCCGAAAGAAGCCCGGCCCGAAGCCGAAAACGCAGACAGCAGACTGAGATACGGCCGCCGGCCTTAGGGCGGGAATCCCCCGAGGCACCCCTCAGCGGCCCTCTCGGCGATCTTTTTGTCCTCGGGGTCCCCATACCTGCCCAGGCGCTCACAAAGCTCCCTGAGGGCCAATTTGTATGCCGACTCCACTGATTCGCCGAAACTCCATCCGGTTTCTTTTGAGTGTGGAGCCTCTACGGCTACCGACCACACGCTATGGCCACGCACATACACGCGGCGAGGTCTAACCTTTAGCTTTTCCAAAGCGCCACCACACAATTGCCAAAACGGGCGAGGCAATAATAGCCCATGTGGCCTCCAGGCTCGCAGTGTTGAGGTCGCTGGAAAAAAACGCGAACAAGAAGGTCCCGGTGACGTAGCCGAGGGTCACCGGCCACCGCTTCCATAGGGTGATGGCGGAGAACACCAGCAATTCGAACCAGTAACCCGCCAGGCGGATCACTCCCGTTCCGCACGCCTCCGTTCGAGCCCACGAGACGATGCGAGCAGGACATCCTTGGTCGAGGGACGCCCACAGATGCCCGAACTCGTGGACAGGCGCCACTATTGGCGTGAACGCGGCAACGACGCCAAGCGCGATGAGCGCATTCTTCTTCGCAGCTCTATCTTTTTCGCGAGGATAACGGCGAACCTGTAGGATCGCTCCCTTGACCGGAACTTCTGGCCGCCGGCGGCCTCGTAGCTTGTAGCCGTAAACTCCCGAGTGGCCAGGACCACTCCCTCGTTGTCTATGGTTGCCCACCATAGCCTCCCTTGAAACATGAACTCGGCCCCTGATTGATCCAGGGCATCTAACACCTTCTCGTAGCAAATTGGGTCGCGAGCGCGGACATTCCAACGAAAAGTTCGTTTGCCCTTCGCTCGAACACCCATAAATATCAGGAGGGTCGGCGCGAGTAGGGCCAGAAGCGGAACCGCGCCGCAGCCACTCATCCCTTGCCCCGGAGAAGGCTGCGCTGGCGTTTACTCATTCCCGCTAGGCGCTTTTTTGCCGCCTCCATCTCTGCAGCGCTGGGCCGACCGGGGCCGCGCCTCTGGGCGAAGTGCATTAGGTCGGCGTCACTGAACGCCCACCGATCGCCCCACAGCTGGCCGTAGTGGTACTTCCTTGCCCACTTCCGAACCATCTGCGCGCTGACCCCGAATAAATCGGCAACCATCTGCGCGCTGAACAAGCTGCCGTCGGGAACTTCGAGCGCGCCCATCTTCGGATCAATTCCTTGTCTGGTTTGCGCCATCTATATATCCTCCGCGCAACGTGCGCGCCTAACTTCCGTCGGGCACGCCTGTGTACGGGCCAGGGGAAGGGAGTGTCCGACCCCTGGCCCTTTTCTCATGGCCGCGCCACGGCCATGGGTTTTCGGCAATTCGATCCGCTTCGCCATTACTCGGGACCCTCGGCTCGCCCCAGGGTCTCACAGGGTCGGCAGCGATTCTCGCTCCACTCGCATCCGCAATCGTCGCAAACGTATGAAGCTTCTATTTGGTACCCCGCCCCCGTGATAGCGGCGATTTGCTCCATCAACCGTTCCACCGCCTCGGCGTCACTTGGCTCCACCGCTACGGTGTAGGTGTGGCGTTCCCGCATCATCTTGGGGCATCGGCGCCCCTCTCTCGGGGGGCGCCCTCTTGAGGGGCCGCGAATTTTTTTTTCTTGTCAGTTAGTAGCGCTGGCATCGTCCTCTCCTTTCGCTGTCACGACCGAATAGGCCACGTTGATGTAGACCTGCGTGTTCCCCAGGCTGTCCTCTACGCATAGCGCGGAGGGTGCCACGTCGGGGGGAACCACCGAGGAGGGGGCGCCGACGTAGATGCGCCGGATGTTCCCCCCCGCGTTGATTCGTCGCGCGTCCCCGTCCGGGAAAAATATGTGGCAGTGCGTAATCACTCCTCCTCCTCGCTCCGCTCTCGCCCAGAGATGTCGTTATAATCGGCAAACCCGCCGGGGGGCTCTAGGATTTCGTCCAACCCG
>DEAG01000029.1 GCA_002346665.1 Gemmatimonadales bacterium UBA2988 | reverse complement strand
GCGAAGAAGAAAGTTAGGAAGGCCGCAAAGAAGAAAGTGAAAAAGGCCGCGAAAAAGAAAGTTAGGAAGGCCGCAAAGAAGAAGAGGAAGTAGTAGTAGCAGTAAGGTGCGTCAGTGGTCTCGCCCTACGGCGGGCCAAGCAAGATTCGAGCGACACGTGGGGCCGGTAGGGCTCTCCCTGCCGGCCCCGTGGTTTTCTAGCCCTACACAACGTCGCCTGCCTACAATTCACCCGCCGCACTTGCTTGCTCACGAAGCACGCGCAGTGCCAGATCGATAACGCGTAGGTGGGTGCGAAAGTGCAGGGATACCAGCCGCAACGTGAAGCGACCATCGATCATGGTCGAGCTCAGGAATACACGACCATCGCGCCGTACACCTTCGATGATCGCCTCGTTGATGCGATTGGCCCGCTCCAAGTCCGCACCCGGGGGCACCCACCGGTAGGTGACCACGGATAGTTCGGGCGATGGGCCAACCTCAAACCCCAGTCGCTCGACCTCACGATAGAAATAGCGAGCCAGCAACAGTTTCTCATCGAGAGCTGCGCGGAACGGCTCCGTCCCCACCAATATCAGCGGGAGCCACATCCGGAGCGCCCGGAAATGTTTAGTCAATTCGGGCGACACATCCGCAGGAGAAATTTCGGCAGGCTCCCGTAGAGCATCCTGCATGTAGCTGCCCGTATAGCATTGGCTAGCCAGCAGCGATGCGGCCTCGCGCACGACCAAGACTCCGGCACCATAGGGAAGGAACAGGCTCTTGTGGGGGTCGAGCACGGCCGAGTCCGATCGCTCGATGCCCACGAGCACCTCCCGGCCGTGATCGGTTAGCAGGAAGAAACCGCCGTACGCTGCGTCCACGTGGAACCAACAGCGCTCGCGCTCCGCAATCGTAGCGATGGCGTCGAGCGGATCCACGGCACCAGTGTCCGTGGTACCTGCTGATGCGATGATAAGCCAGGGTCTGAGACCCTGACTCCGGTCCGAAGCGATGGCCCGCGCCAACGCGTCTGGCCGCATCCGATAGTGCGCATCGACCGCGATGCGGCGCACCTGCACCTCTCCGAGCCCGGCGATATGGAGCGCCTTGTCGATACTGTGGTGGGCCTGAGTCGTGAGGTATACGACGGCCGCCGGGAAATCGGCGCCCCTGAGCCCATGCGCATCCCGCGCCGTGGTGATCGCCACCAAATTGGCGATGCTGCCACCTGAAGCGATGTGGCCACTGGCGGAGGCCGGGTACCCCACTAGGTCCGCGACCCACCGGACAAGCAGGTTTTCCATTCGGACCGGGCCGGGGCCAGTGAAGAAGAGACCCGCGTACTTGTTGGTGACCGCGGCCAGGAAATCTCCCATGGCAGCGTGATAGAGACCGCCGCCGGGAATGTAAGCGAGATAACCACCCGAAGCCGGAGCGCCACCCGGTCGGACCACGTCGTGCTCGAGGAGGTCGATCGCGGTCTCGATAGGGATGCCGTGCTTCTGGATCGGATGGTCGAGCAATCCGATACCTTTGTCGTCGGTATCCTGATAGGCCTTGGTGCTTTCGATCCTGCGCAAGAAACTCTCCGAGGACGCGATCACGGCACTCCTCAGTCGCTTGCGCCGGGTGCTCCCAGGGTCGAGCGGACGAGCTGCTCGCTCGAGCGCACGGATACGATCACGCAAAGCGAGATCCTGCCCGCTCCTATGAGCCCCAGAACCTTCCATGTACACATCCCGATCGGTGTGGGTAGCCGTTACTGACAAAGGTTAAGTGCCGTGTAAGATATGATCCGTTGCTTCCGGCGCAGGAGGACGGGCATATACCACCGTCGGACCCGGCGACGCTGACATCTCTCTGGATGGAGGCCAAAGGTGGAGCACTACCGATACCCGCGCTCGGTGGGAAATCGGTTCTACAGGTGCTGGCGTTACCCGGATCGCCGGGCCGGAGGGTAGATTCGCACGAATCCGCTTCACGAACCGGTAGGCTACGTCGTTAGAGCGCTTCCTTGTGTACTCCTCGCACGGCTCGTCCGGACGGATCCGCAGTGACCTTGAACTCCGCGTCCCACGCCATTGCCTCCGGAGTGCTGCACGCGATCGAGGGACCCCCGGGCACGCACGCCGCCGCCGAGGGGAGTGGAAAGAAGCCCTCAAAAATGGCTCGGTAATAGTAGGCTTCTTTGGTAGCGGGCGGGCTGTAGGGGAAGCGGACGGCCGTGTTCCTCATCTCGACGTCTGACACGCGGGCAGACGCGTGACTCTTGAGCGAATCAATCCAGCTGTAGCCTACGCCGTCGCCGAATTGTTCCTTTTGTCGCTTCACGACCTCCTCCGGAAGGAGGTCGGCAAACGCATCGCGCAGCAGCTGTTTCTCCATCGCCCCCTTCGATACCATCTTCGTTGCCGGATCCACTGCCATGGCAACATCCACGAAATCGACGTCGAGGAATGGCACCCGTGCCTCCACGCCCCATGCTGCCATCGACTTGTTGGCCCGCAAGCAATCGAACAGGTGGAGCCGAGACAGCTTGCGCACAGTCTCATCGTGGAAAGCTTGCGGATCGGGAGCCTTATGAAAGTACAGGTAACCGCCGAAAATCTCATCAGCGCCCTCGCCCGAGAGGACCATCTTGATCCCCATCGCGCGGATTCTCCGGGCCATCAAGTACATGGGTGTCGCGGCCCGGACGGTAGTGACGTCGTACGTCTCGAGGTGATGGATCACGTCGGAGAGCGCGTCGAGTCCCTCCTGTACGGTGAACACAAACCCGTGATGAACCGTGCCAATATGCTCGGCCACGCGCGCTGCCACAGCCATGTCGGGCGAGCCTTCGAGCCCCACGCTGAACGAATGAAGACGTGGCCACCACGCCTCAGACTGATCGTGCTCCTCAACACGGTGCCTCGCGAAGCGGGCCGCCACCGCGGCGATGATCGACGAGTCCAGTCCACCCGAGAGTAACACGCCGTACGGTACGTCACTCATGAGTTGCCGGTGCACGGCGGCCTCAAGTTCGGGGCGTAGCGACGCAACATCCATCGGCGCTGCCATCACAGCGTCGTAAGATCCCCACTGGCGAGTGCGGTAAGGGCGGGGCTTGGGGTCGCCTGGCCCCACAAGCACTTGGCCAGGGGGAAACTCGCGCACCGTGGTGCACACTGGAATCAGTGCCTTCATCTCGGACGCAACGTGGAGCACACCGTCGCTGTCCCATCCCATGTATAAAGGCACCACGCCGACCGGGTCCCGTGCCACCAAGTAGCGTCCCTGGTCCAGATCCTGAAGAACGAAGGCAAAGATCCCGCTCAAGTGCTCGAGCAGCTCCACCCCGTGCTCCTGGTAGAGGGCGAGAATTATCTCGCAGTCAGACGCGGTCCGAAACGGATAGGGCTGCTTCAACTGTCCCCGCAACTGAAGGTGGTTGTAGATCTCACCGTTCACGGCCAATACGGAACGTTCATCCGGACCGTACAACGGTTGCGCGCCACTAGCAGGATCGACGATGGCCAGGCGCTCGTGCACAAGCACACCACCCGCGCACACGTCAACCCCAGACCAGTCGGGACCACGATGGCGCTGCAGCCGCGATAGGCGAAGCGCGCGTGCACGGTATGCCTCTGGGTCGCCTGGAACGTCTAGAATGGCGAGGATCGAACACATGGGTGGTTCCTCTTTCGGTTACAGTTCGCTCTTAGAATTCGCTCGGAGGCCGAGCCGAGCCAAGATAAGGAACGAGGCGGCTCCCACGGGGGAGCCGCCTCGTGGCCGCTGGAGCCATTCCGCAAACCCTATGGAACGATTCCCGGCCGGCGACCCCTAGTGAGCCGATGGTTGGAATTGTTGACGTTCAGGGTGTGTCGGATCATGGCTCCGGGCGTTTCCTATTGCAGGAAGGTTCACCTCAGGAGAAAGATCGAAGAGCCAGGTAGGGCGCGCAAGCGCCCCACTAGGCTATCTTCCTTTCATGATAGACCAGTTTATCGGAGGAACACCCACAGTTCGGCTCGAGCGCGTCGTTGAGCCCGACATGGCAGAGGTCTGGGTCAAGCTCGAGGGGATGAACCCCGGCGGCTCGATCAAGGATCGCCCAGCCCTGGCTATGATCCAGGACGCTGAAGGTAGGAATCTGCTCAAGGCTGGCAGCACGATCGTCGAACCCACCTCGGGCAACACCGGCGTCGGGCTCGCCCAGGTCGCTTCGGCACGGGGCTATCACCTGATCCTTTGCATGCCCGAGCAGATGAGCCTTGAGCGGAGGCGTACGCTCGAAGCATACGGTGCTCAACTCGTGCTGACCGATCCGGAACTCCGCATGATCGCCGCCATCGCGGAAGCAGAGCGGATAAGGGATGAGACCGGTGCATTCCTGCCCAACCAGTTCGACAACCCGGCCAACCCGCGGTCTCACTATGAGACCACCGCACCGGAGCTTTGGGAAGCGATGGACGGCCGCATTGATGCATTCGTGTACGGTTCCGGTACGGGGGGGACCATCAGCGGGGTCGGCCGTTATCTGAAGGAGCGGCTTGACGATATCTCGATCGTGACCGTCGAGCCCGGCCGCAGCGCCGTGCTGTCAGGGCAGCCGCGTGGGGACCACCAGTTCCAGGGGATGGGCCCTGGTTTCGTGCCGTCCAACCTTGACCGCACGGTGATCGATCGAGTGATGCTAGCCTGGGAGGAGACAGCGTTCCCGCTGGCTCAGCGCCTAACACAGGAGGAAGGATTATTCGTCGGAATGAGCAGCGGTGCCATCGTCGAGGCTGCACTCAAGGTGGCGCGAGAAATCGGACCCGGACATCGCGTGGTATGCATCGCGCCCGACTCGGGAGATCGCTACCTGACGACAGGCCTCTACAGGTCGGCTGACGCAGCTACCTAGGCGCTACCTCGCGATTCAGTCACCATCAATGCCCTCCTGACCTCTGCTGCAAGGCGTGGCCAGGAGCCCCTCGCGCTCACCCGAACCGCGTGGTCAGCTCGGGCCAGCAACGCCAGGTCGCCCGGCCCGTTACCGTAGGCCACAACGGTGTATCCGTCCAGCGGCCCGACCTCATCACGGAGTCGGCGGACTTTGGCCTCGCCCCAGCACGGCTCGCCTTCTAAGCCACCTCGTACCCTGGCTAACATGTCTATCGCCATCCGTGACCCCAACACCTTATCGAAGCCGACCCGGCGACCCCACGGTTCCACGTAGCAGTCGATAGACGCAGTGACCAGGATGCATTCGTGGCCCCTGGCCCGATGCCAGGACACTTGCTCGAGCCCGACGGGTGAGACCATCGCGTCCATGACTTCGGCGGCGAACCGCCTCCCCAGTTCCAAGAAAGCCTCCTGCTCCATGCCCTGAAACATCGTGCGCAAAAGACGCTGGTGAAACTCTACCTCCCACCTGCCCCACACACGCCCCAAGCAGCGACCCGCCTCGCCAGCCTCACGCTTGAACGCAACCGACATGTCCGCTAACAGGAAAGGGAGCGTTGCTGCCATGGCTCCAATGAGCCGTGAGCGCCCCCTCGCGAACGCGATGAAGGGAAGGCTAGTGTCACGCGTGGTCAACGTACCGTCCAGGTCGAACACTGCGAGGATCGGACGCGACAACGAATCCCTAACCATGACCGCTGACGGGCCTATCGTTTCGTCTCAACCGGAGACCAGTAGGTTCTGAGCACCGGTCCCCGGCCCCCGGCTGCCCCCCCGATCGGCCACGCCACCTCGATGCGTGTAACGGAGCCGGTGCCCGCAGGAAAGCCCAACCGTATCCCTCCGCCAACGGCAGCACGCCATCCGGTGTCTTGGCCGAAGGGAATGTCGTGAGCCCAACCCCTCCCGTAGTCCGCAAACACAGTCAGGCCAATGTCGACCGCGGGACGGAACCACGGCAGAGCAACCCGCTCCTCAACGAAGCCGACCATGGTGCTACCGGTGGGAAGCTCATCGTCTCGGTATCCGCGGACACCTTCCTCCCCGCCCAGAACCATTTGGTAGGGTTGAGCGATGTTGCCACGGGCGTTGAACCGTACACCGGTCACGAATACCTGCCCGGTACTCGCGGGAGGGCGCACATATAACAACCCTCGTCCACTCAGCCCCATGTCCCGCCACCGGGACACTCCCGGCTCTGAAGAATCCAGGTAACGCCCTCCGGCGCGCAGGTTCACGTTGGCCAACAGAGGACCCAATTGGCCGCTCGCGAACCCATCGAGCCAACCGTAAGTATCGGCCACGGACGTGCCCCAGGTCCCGAAGGTTCGGCCCACCGTAAGTGTCAGCTCGGTACCTAGGGCGACGTCCTGCATACCACTCAACAGATCCAACCCCCGGGCAGCCGTGAACCTAATCCGCCGCAAACCGATGGTCGCACCCAATCGAACGTAAGAATCAGGCCTGGCCTGCGGTTGCAGGAGCGCGGCGAGGGAGTCGGGCGCCGTGGTAGGCGTCTCGAAGTCCTCACGCATCACCTGTTGGGCGGGGCCGGACACGGTACGCCTCAACACTTCCACCTCACCCCCGACCAATGTAAGGTCACCGGGCACTCCAAAGCGGCGCTGTGCCCGGAGGCTCACGCTCCGATCGGTGAACGGGAACAACACGTTCGAGATGCCCTCATCGTTCCCAGTGAAATAAGATTTCTCTCGGTCCTCGTACCGCAAATTAGTCTGAACCTGCAGGCGTCCGGTCTCGCTTATGAACGGATATATGTATTCTTGTTTGAAGAAGTTGCCCGTGCGGGTCGCGCCGGCGGCAATCGAGGATCGGGCTCGGGATCCCAGAAAACGGGTCGACGCGAGGGTAACGTTACGATCATTCCTCTCGCGGAATTTCCGGTTTCGAAAGGATACCCTGAGACCGCGGCCTAGGGCGTTGGTCTCGGTAACGTAGAAGCCCTGGAACTGGAACTCGCTCTCCACATCGAAATACACCCCGGCCTGTGTGCTCCACTCGTCCCACGTCTCCAGTTGGACCACCCAGGTGGAGTCCGCCCCCTGATGCGAATCAGCTTCGGCCCGCGCTATGAAGGAGAGCTCCCTAATGTTGCGAACCGATGCGGCCAACGCCTCCGCTTCGTAACACCCCCCCTCTTCCAACAGCATCTGGCCCCTGAGGTAGTCGACACGTGTACGCATGTGCACCGCATTCACGACGCTCAGCGCCCACGAGAAGCGACGCGCCCCAATGTCGTCGGGCGCGAACAAGGAGTTGTTCTGGATCTTGATTCGGCTGAGTCTGCCTTCCTGGCACACTTCACTCTGCCCGGCAGCGGGAGCTGGCCCGGCGGTCGCCGCCACAGCAACAACCACCACGAGCCACACCCTGCGGGTGGCAGATCGAAGCATCATTTCAGGCTTCTGAGCATAAACAGGCCAGTGGTCGGCACCCGGATTGGGTTGTTGGCCGCACAGTATCGGTCAATAATAACCCAGTCCGAGCTGCCGGATCTCGGTTTCCCACTCTTGTAGACGAAGGGTTCCCCGTCATCGTCACACTCCGAGGACATCTTCCGGCCCTAGCGGCCTGGGGGCAGGCTGGCTGGTTCGCCCTGCTCGTTCTGGTCTGGTCTGGTCTGCTGCTATCGCGGTCCCTTGACCCCGACTACACCGCCGGAGAGCTCCTGGATCATCTTCAGGCGTGGCGTGAGTCCGGCATACTCTATCCACCGCTGGGTTCCGAGCCGCCGCTTCGGGTCCTCAACTATCCTCCCTTGGTGTTCCTCCTGGCGCGATTCCTGACGGAGTTCGGAGCACCCGCTCTCCTGGCCGGACGCCTGGTGAACGCTCTCGGACTTCTGGCTGTCGTCACTGGTGTAACATGGTGGGCACGAACACGAGGGGCTCGCGGGGCAGCGCTCGTGGGCACCGTGGGTCTCATGGGTGCCAGCTTCCCCGTTCTCTACGGCGCGGGGCAATTTCACGTGGAGCTCTGGGCAGCGGCCGGGACCGTCTGGGGATTCGGACTGCTCGAACGCGCGGCCTCGTGGAAGGGGGCTGCGTTGGGCGGGTTGGCGCTGGCGCTGGGGTGCTTCGCAAAACACACGCAGATAGTGCCGTCGTTGTTGGCGCTAGGATGGATATGGATTCATCGTCGCCACCTCGCTCCTGCAGCGACAGCAGCATTCACCTCCGCTGGAGCCATCGGAGCGTCAGCAATCACCGCCGTGTGGGGCGTCGAGGCCTGGCGTCACCTGGTCTCGTACACGGTCGGCGTATACTCATTGGCCAACCTGGGATGGCAGGCCCTCAGCCACCTCATGCCCTGGTCAATCTTGCTCGCGTTCACCGCACGCACCGCGTGGTTGCAGGATCGGCGGGTATGGCACGACCCTGCGTTCTGGTACTGGGGCGGGGCTTTGATCTGGTCCCTTTCAGCGGCGCGGATCGGCTCAGGCTACCCCTACTTCCTCGATGTTCACATCGCCACGGTGATCTGGGTAGGACCTCGGATCTTCGGGAGTATGATCGTCCGCTCCCGACTCTGGGGATGGTTGCTGGCCATTCAGATCGTGAGCGCAGACCTCGGGGTAGCCGGCGCTCTCGCCACCAACATCACGAGGCTCACGCGCACTGAGGCAGAGCTTCCTGCCCTCTGTGCGCTTTTGAATGGGGAACCCCGGATGGTCGCCGAAGAGGCCGGGTTAGCGCGAGCATGCGGGCAGCCCGCGCTGATTCACCCGTTCATCACGACCTCCCTCGCGGCCCAGGGGCTCTGGAACCCGGCACCCTTCGAGCGATCCCTCAGCGACGGGGAATACCCGGTTGTCGTCCTGCCCTTCGACCCTAGGAACCAGGTCGGGGGCGCCCATGCGCAGCGCTGGACGAAGGGCGAGTTGGCAGCGTTCCGGTTAGCCCCTGTCGTGGAATCGTTACCGACGGGACGGTGGGTGGCACGGTGGTGACGATTTGTGGGGTGCGACGCTTCCTGCTCCGGGGAGGTCCACACGACCGGACTCCCAGTCACCACAACACTTTTCGGAGCCGTCAAGCTCTACGGCACAATAATCCTTCTCGCCATCAACCCGTGGTATCCGCATAAGCACTTCCAGGTCCTCGAGTTCGCATGGACCAAACCGAAGAGCACCCACCTATGATGCCCACGCGGCCAGCGAGCGTCCCAAGCGTGTGCTTCCACTAGCGCAGGGGCGTCATTAGTAGTAATCCAGCAGCGGAAGGGAAGCACTCACGAACTGTCACCACGACGTGGTGAAAAGCGAAAACATGCTACCTAGCCCACACGTTAGCGGGAAAACCTCGCGAACGGCGAGCGAATCCGATTCCATCTACCCAGGCTCCCGCTGGCGATCGTGGGCCGGGTGGGTGGTCCTCTCAGCCCTGGCCGTTATGATGGCGAAGGACTTCGACTGGCAGGAGACCGTGGCGGCCACGGACGGGACAGATCCCATCTGGTTGATCTTAGCCCTGACAGCCAACGGAACGATCTTGGTCCTCGCTACCGCCCAATGGATGCTCTTCTTGCCGGAAGGAGCTTGGCTCCCCGGCAAAACGATGTTTGGGATCGTCGCCGTCACCAGCTCGGTGTCCAACGGAGGCCCCCCCTTGGCAGGACATGCTGCCGGCGCCCGCCTGCTCGCCACGCGGGGGGAACTAGGCAACGCAGCAGGTGTCTCGGTAACCATCTTGGACCAGTTGGCGGAAGGCATGACCAAGCTCGTGGTCGTGGCAGCGGCGGCGCTGTTCGTCCCAGGCTTCCGATATGGGCTTACCGTCGTGTTCATCGTCCTCGTACCGGCGCTTATCGCGGGGTTCACGTTCCTCGCACATCGCCGCGACCGTCTAGAGGACATCGCAGCGCGGCACACTGGGCGCACCGGTAGCATCATGCGCTTCCTCGCCACAACCGCTCACCACTTGGGTCTGCTGCGCCGGCCGGGGCACTTCGCGGTGGGAGTGCTCATAGGGGTGGCGCAGAAGATCGCCGAGGGCCTGGCTATCGCTGCGGTAGCGTTGGCATTGGGAATCACACTGCCTCCCTGGGTGGTGTTGGCAGTAGTCTTGGCTGTGAGTTTTTCCACATTGGTCGCGGTGACTCCCGCAAACATCGGTGGTTACGAAGGAAGCGCGTTTCTCGTCTTCCGATCGGCTGGTATGGACACCGACAGCGCACTCGCGCTGGCCGTCATCCAGCACGCCGTCTACCTGATCCCGCTTGCGGGAACCGGTTGGCTTTGGGAGTCAGCGCGGCTGTGGGAAAGGACGCGTTCGACGCCCTGACGGAAGACCGTAAGAGGCACTCGCTAGTAGCTTCCCGACTGTGTAGAAGTCACAATAGGTGTGCACGCCCCCGGCCGATCTGGTCCCACGTAATGGAGACGGCAAGATGATTCGGAATCGTTTCTTTGGAGGTGCCCTTACGGTCGCAGCAAGCTTCGCGATCGCGACACCCACATGGGGCCAGGGTCGAGTTACGACACCGATTGAACAGTTCGGACACGAGGTCGGTGCGGACTATGTGCTGTTCAACTACGAGGAACTCCATGAGTACTTCATCAAGCTGACCAGTGAGTCGGACCGCATGGTGTTGGATACGATCGGCTATACAGAGCAAGGACTTCCCCAGATCCAGGCGATCATCACTTCACCCGATAACCATCGGAATATCGATCGCTACCGCGAGATATCACGTCGACTCGCGAAGGCCGAGGGCGTGAGCCGCGATGATGCGCAGCTCTTGGCTCAAGAGGGCAAGGCAGTCGTATGGATCGATGGCGGGCTCCATGCAACCGAGGTGCTCGGCGCCGCTCAACTCACCGAAATGGTTTATCGGTTGAACGACCTCACCGATCCCGAAACGCTCCGGATTCTGGACGACGTCATCGTCCTCGCGACCCATGCTAACCCGGACGGTATGGCACTGGTATCCGACTGGTACATGCGCGTCGACGACCCCATGCAGCGTTCGACGCGCGGCGTGCCCGTTCTGTACAACAAGTACGCGGGACACGACAACAACCGCGACTTCTACATGTCGGCGCTTGCCGAAAGCCAGAACATGAATTCGTCGATGTACCGTCAGTGGTACCCCCAGATAGTGTACAACCACCACCAGACCGGTCCGGCGGGGTCGGTGATGTTCGCACCGCCCTTCCGTGACCCGCCTAATCATTATTTCGACCCCCTAATCATCACCTCAATCGACCGCGTCGGATCCAACATGCACCAGCGCTTCGTGCGCGAGGGAAAGGGCGGTACCGTCATGCGTTCCAGTACGTCGTATTCGACGTGGTGGAACGGTGGGCTGCGGACAACGCCCTACTTCCACAACATGATCGGAATCCTCACGGAGACGATCGGGAATCCCACGCCTGTGACGATTCCGTTCGTCCCAAGGACACAGATGCCATCCGCGGACTACCCAATGCCCGTGGAGCCCGGCGAGTGGCGATTCCGGCAGTCGATCGAGTATTCGCAAACAGCGAACTGGGCGGTGCTCGACTACGCGTCCCGTAACTCTGACCACCTGCTCTTCAACATCTGGCAAATGGGGACCAACTCGATCGAACGTGGGAACACGGATTCGTGGACGACGATGCCCTTCGAGATCGACAGCGTAGATTGGAGGGGGTCGCGGCGTGGCACTCGAGAGGACTGGGAGCGCATCCTACGGGATCCGTCCGACCGCGATCCCCGTGGTTTCGTGATACCGGCTAATCAGCGGGACTTCCTCACCGCGACGAAGTTCGTCAACACACTCCTCTATAACGGTGTCGACGTGCACCGAGCTTCGTCCGCCTTTGCGGTCGCCGGAACGCGCTACCCTGCCGGATCCTACGTGGTCAAGGCCGCTCAGGCCTTCCGGCCCCAGGTGCTCGACATGTTCGAGAAGCAGCAGCACCCTAACGACTTCGCGTATCCGGGTGCACCCCCGACCGCGCCGTACGACAATACGGGTTGGACGCTAGCGTGGCAGATGGGCGTCGAGTTCGACAGGATCATTGACGCTTTCGACGGTCCGTTCGAGCCAATAGAGGAAATCATCTCGACACCGCCGCAGGGAACCATCGGGGGCGTGTCGAACGCCCGGGGATACGTCGTCGATCACATCAACGACGCCTTCACGGCGGTCAATCGCGTGTTGGCAGCAGGCGATCGCGCGTACTGGCACATGAATGAGATATCGGCTGATGGCCGGAGCTACCAAGCGGGAGCTTTCTATCTTGAGACGGATCGGGCCATGGTCGAAAGTCTCGCCACGGAGAAAGGGCTCGACTTCGTCGGTGTAACCGATCGACCCTCGGGTAACGTCATGGAACTCGAACCCGCCAAAATCGGGTTGTGGGACCGGTACGGTGGTTCGATGCCGTCGGGTTGGACCCGAATGATACTCGAGGACTTCGAGTTCGACTTCGATGTACTCTATCCACCGGACCTGGACATGGCTGATCTCGACGACTACGACGTCATCATCTTCGAGGATGGTGCGATTCCACCGGTTGGCAGGAGCCTTGATGGTAGCCAGGGCAGCGATCCCGATCCCTCGACCATTCCCAGAGAGTACCGACGGAGGATGGGTCGGATCACCGCCGACATCACCATCCCCATAATTCTAGATTTCGTCCGTGAGGGTGGGGCAGCAATCACGATCGGTTCGTCTGTGAACCTGGCATACCATGCGGGGCTGCCTGTCGAAGACCACCTGGTACTGAACGGTCAGCCGCTGGCCAGAGAGGACTACTTTACACCGGGCTCGATACTGGACATGAAAATCGACCACGTGAGCCCGCTGACGCACGGCTTCGGCGATAGAGCCAATGTGCTGTTTAGTCACAGTCCGACGTTTTCACTCCAGGCCAATGCGGAGGCGCAGGGTGTGAGCAGAATCGGCTGGTTCGACATGGCGACCCCGCTGAAGAGCGGATGGGCTTGGGGGGAGCACTATCTCCAAAACGGTATCGGCGCGATCGAAGCCGACTACGGCCGGGGAAAAATCTTCCTCTTCGGTCCGAAAATTACCTTCCGAGCTCAACCGCACGGGACTTTCGGTTTCCTGTTCAACAGCATCTACTACGGCGCCAACGAAAACCGTCCTGCCTCGGACCAATAACGGGACGATCGTCACCGCGGCATGAGCGATTTAAATCCGCGAGGCGCGGTGCCTGTGGTGGGTGACCACCTCGTACGAGGCAAAGGGCAACTACGCCCGCAGGTGGCCTGGTGTTCTCAAGGACACTCGTGGCGCTGGGGGTCTTCACCAATGGTAACCGAGCTTTACCTGAGCTAGAAAGTTAGATCGCCCGCGGGTCGTAAAGGCGCTATGGGTCACGTGCTCATAGCCTACCCTAACCGAGGTACCGAAGCCTCGCGGCTCAGCATCGACCACCCAATCACCCATCACCCGAATGCGGATCTCGTCTGGTCGGTCAAGAGTTCGAACCCATGCGAACCGGCCGTCCCCCGAAATATCTTCGTATCGGTCTGCTCCATTGTATCGCTCCACGGCTCCCAGAAGGCCCACAGTGTGCCGCGACCCCCGCCAATCGACGCCAGCCGCCAACCCCTTTCCCAAGGGACCCATCGCGTCACCTATGATGCGCCCGTCCAGGGTAAGCCCGCTGGTAAACTGATGATGGGTGTGCGGGCGGACCCCAGCGCGACGAGCCTCAACCCAAAGCTGGGTCCTCCCTTCCGTGCCAAGACCGCTGACGCTGGCTCCCACTACCCATACCGCCTCGGTTACTAATGCCTGGTCTGGGCTCGATAACAAATCGTGGTCGTCAGTCGTCAAAACCTCCATGTAAAGCTGCAACCCGGCGGCGGGAAACGTCAGGCGCGCGGCTGCCTCGATGACCTTGTCCGAGATTTCCTTACCCTGCGGATAGATGAGGAACACATCTTGGAGGCGTTCTACGAAAGTCGCGGAAGGTCCGCTGCCTCCTCCTTGGTGGTTCAACAGGGTCGCCCCAAGCTCGAGGTTGGGGTGTGGCTTGAGGCTCCCCTGAAAGACCACGAGCTTGCTATGAGGGGTATCTGAATTCCCTCCCATGTCGGCGAGGAGAGCGCTGGCTCCGACGGGGCCGAGTACGCGCAGAACCCATGGAAGCCGCGCAGGGCGATCGAGCGAGATACGAACCAGGTCCAGACCACGAGCGTTGTGGGACAGGGTCGGGCCCGCCTCCCGCCCGTAGCCTCGTGAAACGTGATTACGGCCCACCTCCACCGCCAGGTTCCCCAGCAAACCGCGCGCGTACCCTTCGAGGAGAGTGATCCCGAGGTTCGACCCGTCACCGGGGGATGCCGTTGCCCAGACTCGCGGACGGATCTGTACGGACAACAGCGTGCCCAAACCGAAGTCCACCAAGGCCTCACCGCCCAGGGTGCCCCCATCGGCCAGGACGCGGCCCTGGTTCTTCTGGACCAAGGGGTTCAGTTCAGCGTCGATGTATTCGTTGGCCACGTCGCCATAGGACGTGGAAATCCTACGACCAGGACTGTCGGCCCACGTAGCGTCTGCGGTCGCGGAGCGCAGCATCGCATAGTCGGTAAGCGGCGCACAGGATGCCCCTTCCCCCACGCAGAGAGCGTGAATCTCGGGCGCGAACGCGCGCTCGAGCCGGTCCAGCGCTTCCCGAAGGTACTGACTCTGGAAGCCACCATCCCTGGTAACATTGGCTCTTGCTTCGACAACCATACGTGCCACAGTCAATCGGGAGTACGGCCTCAGGCCGGCGATGGCGGTCCTCACCCAACCCGCCGCGATGAGCCCGTCGAGGTCTTGGTAGACCGGATCGAGGTTCGGCACATACGGAGTCGCCTGAGCGCCACCTCGAACGGGTACCATGAGGATCAACACAAGTGCTAGTGGGAGGCAAAGCCAGGTGGTTCGGTCACGAGTCATGGAGAGGAGCATCGGCCAAAGGTGGTTGCGTGATCCCGGGAAATCCACGCCCTGCAGCTCCCCACTAGGATTCTCCCCGGCACCGCGCCAGGTTCCTCCCGGCGACGGGCGGTACGCTTTCCCACCATCACGGGGTCGGGTATGAGCACGAGCCCTGGATGGACCGGGACCACTCGGAACCCGCCCTACGGGGCTTCGACCAACTCAAGGGTGCACTCGATCCCAAGGGCATCATGAGCCCGGGAAACCTGAGGCATTCCTCTCCCTCCCAAACCGTCTAGGACCTCTGCCGACTGAACTCGTCGCGCACGACTTGCGCGAGTCGAGCGAGCACAGCCGCTGACATCTGGGGAGAAAACGGGAGGAACACCACCCCTTCGTGAAGCGCGCGCGCACCCACCGGCTCCCGTGCGTCCACACTCTCGTCGTTCTCGACCACCTCGAACGCACGGCCCCGCGTTGCGTTGAATCCACCCCCTTCGAGGAGATCTACCAGTGCGTCCGGATCGGGCACCCGGACCGGGATCAGCCAATACGCGTGCGGGCGCGTGGAAGCCGTGGGAACGGGCACGTCGCCTAGGTCGCCGACGAATTTTGCCGCCGTGACCACGCGACGGTGCGACGGTGAATCTCCCTGGCACAACCGTCTCTCGAGCAACCGGAGTAGGGGGTTGGAGGGCCGCCGCCGGATCTGGGCAAACAGCTCCGGTCCCGAGAAGCCACGCGTCCATCGGTGGAGAACAGCATCGTGCCTGAGCCCCACCTGGGCAAAGGCCGTCACCAGGGGTCCGAAGACCGATGGGATTCCGGCGATACCCAATAAACCGTACTTGATGACTCTCTGCAGGTACTCGCGTCGGGATTGGACCGGGTAGTCAGCGGCGGCCTCCTTCATGCGAATCAGGAGGTCGGGGTCGGCGACCCGGGCCAGACCTCCACCGAACGCGGTGGCAGTCTTGATCGGCCCAAAAGAGAACAACGTTAGATCGGAGTTCGCATGTCCCTGCCACCCCGGGCCGACGTAGGCTTCGGCGCAGTCTTCCACAAAGTGGACGCCACGATCTCTCGCCAGCGCCATAGCCGCCGACACGTCCACCCTAGCCCCATACAGGTGGGTGAACACAAGCGAGCGCGTGCGCGGAGTCATGACTGCGGCCAGTGCATCGATGTCGGGTTCGGTGGAGTGCGGGTCGATATCGACCGACGCAACCTCAAGGTTGTGCTCCCGCGCGATGCGCGGCATGTCCGCCACTGTCAAAGCGGTGAACACGATGCGGTCCCCGGGCGCCCACCGGTTGGCCTTGAGATAGAGGTCGAAGAGGCTGCGCACGGACAGACCAACCATGCCTTGGCCCCACATGCCTTCGACACGTTCCGTCGCCCTTTCCACAGTCGGCGAGGAACACGCCCACAGCGCGAACAACCAATCCCCGAGGGAAAAGTCGAGACGCTTCGATACCCACGCTTTCAGGGGCATACGCAGCTCAGACGACCACCTGGTATATGCGGTATCGCTTGTATGGTACGAGGCCTAACTGGGTGGCAAGTCCGTTCACGTCGTCGTTGATGTCCTGCGTCCAAGACAGCTCCCCGGACGCGTACCGGGTCTTCGCCCGTGTGATCGCTTCGTAGACGAGCAGAGCTGTGCCGCCCCGCCTTCGATACTCGGGCAGCATGGCGAAGGCCGCCCACCGACCCTCCCTGCTAATCCGAGTCTTTAGGAGCAAGAGCAGCAGCGGCCAGCGCAGCCAGCGCGGGAAGCGGCTAGCACCCGCCAGAAACTCGTTGACGTTGGGCAGCACTATACTAAAGCCTATAGGTCGACCGTCAGCCTCTGCTATCAGGATCGCTTCCGGATCAAGATGCCCCAGCAGGTCGTGTGTGAATTCCAGCGCGGCTTCGCTGGACAGCGGCATGAAGTTCCATTCCTCGCTCAGGGATTCATTGAAGAGGTGAGACACGAGCACGCATTCCTCCGCTACTCGGGCCATGTTCGCAGGTCTCACGGTAATCGCAAGACGTTTCCGGATGCGCGCCGCCAGGCCACCCAGCCGCTTACGGAACGTCTCCTCGAGCGCCGGATCGACGTAATAGGCCAACATGTCGCGAACACCCTCGAGGCCGATCTCTTCATACACACCGACGTAATAGGGAGGGTTGTATGGCATGCCAAAGTAGGGCGGCCCAGAGAACCCCTCGACCTGGAGACCGCACTCGTCGTTCTGGGTTGGATTGAACGGACCGCGAAGCGGATTCAGGCCCGCCTCACCCATGTCCGCACGAACCTGTTCGATGAGACGGCAGGCCACCTCGGCATCGGTGAAGTCGAAGAACCCGAAGAAACCTGTGCGGTCCCCATGGAACTCGTTGTGCGTCCGGTTCACAATCGAGGCCACCCGCCCCGCTATCCTTCCCCCCGAGAGCGCCAGATATGCCCGCAGCGACCCCTCCCTCTGGAACGGGTGCTGTGGACTCCGCAGCTTCATTACCTGGCCCGGAAACGGTGGCACGAAGGACGTGTCCTCACCGTGCAGGATCTCCGGCACACGCTCGAAGAGCCGCCACTGGCTGGCCGTCCTGCAGGTTTCGAGGTGCACAGACTCTGGCAAGGACGACTCCAAGATGGTATCTCGCGAACCCAATCTAATCGTCAAGCTCAGAGCGTATCGGGGGTGTCGCAAGTGACTCTGGAGATAACAGACCGACTCGTGATACCTTTTAAGTTCAGATTTCGAACTTTCGAAGTCACCTGCATGAGGCCCAAGGTTTGAGCTCCTACCATTTCCTGACCAAAATTATGGTCGAAAAATACGAAGTCGAGGCGCAGGCGATCGACCCCAACGCCACCATGGCAGATTTGGGCCTCGATTCACTGACGCTCACCGAGCTCCTCTTCGACCTCGAAGACGAATTTGGCATCGAGGTCCCGGAGGAGCGCGCAACCTTCAACACGATCGGTGAGGCGGCTGCGGTAATCGACGATCTCATCCGGACCAAAGAACCGACCGAATAGTGTCCCGTCGGCGCGTCTTCATCACTGGAGTGGGGTTCGTGACACCCCACGGCCAGGATCCGAGAGGCGTATTCGGGCGCTTGTTCCGAGGTGAGTCGGCGATCCGTATGGTCAGGTCCGGTACTCCGGAGTTCCGCTCAGATCTAGCGCTTGCCCCGGTCGCTTTCGACCCCGGTGATACGATCCCCAAGCTTCAGCTCCTCTTCATGGCTCGCGCCACGCAGATGGCAGTGGTAGCGGCCCACGGAGCGATCCAGTCGGCGGGGATCATGGTCGACGACCGAGGTCCCCGTGATGCCGGGGTATATGTGGGCTGTGGGATGGGTGGTGCGGAGATCCTTCAGCAGGGTTACCAGACCTACTACGAGCGCAAGAGTAGGCACCACTTCAAGCGGTCGACCGTCCCGATGGTCATGGCCAACGCGGCCGCCTCCCACATCTCCATGAGGTACGGTGTCCAAGGGCCAGCACACACGTATTCAATCGCGTGCTCGTCGTCGACGGTCGCGATCGGTGAAGCGTTCCGCGCAATCAGGGACGGCTACCTAGAGGTTGCCGTGGCTGGAGGGACTGAGGCAATGCTCAACGACGGGTCGATCGCTGCGTGGGAACGACTGGGTGTGCTAGCACGCGAACACCCCCAAGGCGCGCACGCTTCCAGTCGCCCGTTCGACGCGGAGCGCACGGGATTCGTGCTCGGGGAGGGTGCAGTGATCCTCGTGATCGAGAATGAGGACAAAGTAACCGCCCGCGGTGTGTTGCCTGTGGCAGAGCTCGTCGGTTACGGATCATCGAGCGACGCCCACAACCTCATCGAGCCGCTCGCAGACGGTCAAGTACGCGCGATGAGGGACGGTCTCCTTGATTCTGGCATCGATCCCGGGGAGGTAGGCTACATCAACGCCCACGCTACCGGAACTCCGACCGGCGACCCCGTCGAGATCGATGCGATCAAGCGGGTATTCGGGTCACACTCCGGGCAGATCGCAGTCAGCTCTACCAAATCCATGCACGGACACCTGGTCGGAGCCGCCGGAGCGCTGGAATGCGCCATCACCGCACTCGCACTGAGCGAAGTCCGAATTCCCCCGACCGCGCACCTCACGGCCCCGGATCCAGCTTGCGACCTCGACTGCGTCCCCGGGGTAGGGCGCGAAGTCCCTGATCTTGCTGTGGCAATGTCGAACTCGTTCGCCTTTGGCGGTTCGAACGCCACCCTGGTGCTTCGTAAGGCTTAGCTTCGCCTTTCTTTTTGGATCAGCTCCTGCAGATCGGCGTGATCCGGCTGAAGCAACTCGCTGACGCGTTCAGCGTTCACGTCCGCCACGATGATCGAACCGACTTCGGTATACACGTGCAAGAGTATCCCTGCACGCTCCATCCCCCGCGCCAGATTTTCGTTGTCCTCCGTCGGCGTGACGTAGTGCACCGAGTCGGCCTCGTAGCGGTGGACTAGAAAGAGTTGCAGTAGCGTCATCAGCCGCTTGCGCTGCAACGTCGGCACGGTGCCCTGGTTACGGATCGTGAGGATGCTGCGGCCCCGCCGGTCCTGGATCTCAGTAAACACAACCGAAGCGATTTCATCTCCCTTGTCGCCGAACACCTTCAGTTCGAGCAGCTCTGAGCCTGCAGTATGAGGGCGGAGCGCCACCCGTATCGGAAATTCAAGGCCATGGTACTCCTTCCAGAGGCCTAGCCACTCTTCCAGGAGCTCGGGTGGGACCTCCGTCTGAACCAGATGCTGATGTTGTGTGGACCCTTTGCCCATGGCCTTGGTCGCCGCCGTACGACCAGACGAGGCCATTAACATCGCGTCCAGACGTGGTCCACCAACCAGCGTCTGGGGGGTACGGTACGGTGACTCTAGCAGCCGGAACTTCCGCTGAAGCTTCGCCAGTGCCAACATCCCTTCCTCCTGCAGGGCAGTCGCGAACTCTTCCGCCGCGAGGCCATCGATCTGGTGGCCGCCGTACGTGATGAAATTGAACGCGAAGCCGAGCTTGCCGAGTTCCTCCGGGAACCGGGTCATTTCCTCGTCGCTCATACCTGTCGTGTCCCAGCTGAAGGACGGAGACAGGTTGTAGGCCAGCATCTGATCCGGATAGACCGCATGGATCGCCTCAGCGAACTCCCGCGCGTCCTCCAAATCAGCGGTCTTTGTCTCCATCCACAGTAGGTCCGCAAACGGCGCGACTGCGAGGGACTTCGCGATGGCATACGCGATGCCGCCCTGGACCTGATAGTACCCATCCGGCGTTTTCGCATGCTCGCAATCCCAAGAGACATCCAGCCCCATGTCATTCGCCTTCGTGCGCACTTCGTAGTGAGAAGCATCCTTCGAAAACTCGTTCCACTCCTCCACACCCATGGGCAAACCCTGGCCCTCAGCAATACGCAGTTCCATGGCGTCAGCCACGGCCTGCCTATATGTCTTCAGTCCGGCTTCGGCCCGCCAGAACTCCATGTACCGGGTTTCCAGGCGGTCCAGTGCTGCCTCTACGAGTTTGGCAGAACCACTGTCGAGCGCCGCCCGCACACTGTCGTCGGTCTTGGGTGAGAGCCCCGCGTCATCGAGCCAGAGGAACGCATTGCGATATTCCTCCTCGGAGACCTTGTAAAGGAGATGCCCGCGCAGGTCATCGACACCCAGCTCAAACAGGATACGGAGGATCGCTAGGTAGCCCGTCTTGTAGCTGGGCAGATCCTGATTCGTCGCACCCAGAATGAAGGGATGGTCACGCTCATCGCTGCGGTTATCTAGGAAGGTCGCCGCCTCCGCATCGGTGCGCGCCACAATGATCCCCTCCACACCCATAATGTCGAGCTGCAAGCGAGCCGCGTTCACGCGCTTGATCTGTTCGTCCGAGCCGACCAGCACTTTCCCAGCCTGGTGGCCACACTTCTTCGCGCCCGGACGCTGGTCCTCAATATGGTACCCAGGCACGCCCACCTCCACGAAGCGCCTGATCAGGTTACGTACATGGGCATCACCTCCGTGACCGGTATCCGCGTCCGCGATGATGAATGGCTGAAAATCCACCAGTGGCAGTGAACCATCGCGCTGCTCCTGGGTCATACGGCTGCGCGCAAAGTGCTGATTGCGATCCGCCGCGAGCAACGCTCGCACGAGCGACGCAGCCTCATCCGGCACCTGGCTCAGGGGATAGCTGGCTAGGTCCGGGCCCGGATCCTCCGTGATCGAACCCTTCGCGGACGTGGCCCATCCACCCAGGTAGATCCCCTCGATCCCCATGCGCTTCATGGCCACCGCATGACCTGGTGAATACGGGCCGAATGTGGTGATCGCCTTGCGTTCCTCGAACAACTCCCGCAGTCGAGAATAGAACGCCACCGCCGCGGTGCGTGCGACTGTGTAGTCCTGCTCAACGCTGCCGCGCTGCTCGACCACATCCCGAGGCGTATGCAGACGGGTGATCTCCCGGAACCGAAGACTCGCAAACCACTCCGACAACGCTGCGACCTGCTGCTCGAATGAGCTCATGCTTCCGTACTCCCCTTATCGAAATCGAGGTTCTTGGTAATGCGTGTACCATCCTTCTGAAACACGCTCATGTACATGGCGATACGGCGACGGGCCTCTGCCGGATCGTGGTTCCCGATATTGAGATTAAGTAAATCTATATACCAGGGAACCTTAACGGGCTCCGCGACAATAGCCTCCGTGATCGCACGTGCAATAGGCAACGTGGTCTGCTTCGAATCGTCATGCACATCCCTGTTGGAGGCAGCGAGTAGCTTGGCGTGTTCCTCCTCTACCAGGGTCATGAACAACTCCTTGGTGAGCACATCACCCTCCCGGACACCGATTTCGGGGGCGTCCGCGGTAAACGGAGCCCTCTTGTGGAGCCACTCCCATAGGATGCTTACCCGGATCTCACCGGTAGCCATGTCCTCCATGAGATAGAGGACGTCCTCGTTGCCGAAGAAATCAGCCGGCTTCAGAGCTGCTGCCTGGAGGCCCCGCAGAAATGCGTTGCCGTACTGAAGCGCTACGCTGAGTAAATCCCGCGCTCCACGTACGGTGCGCGGTGCTGGTTCGAGAAGGAAGAGGTCTTCCGCATCTTTCTGCGAATAGCTGAGCGCCGGGAACTGCCGACCGAGCTGGTTCGCCTGGCCCACATCCCCCCAGACCCGGCGCACGATGTGCACCATCTTCCAATGGGACACCCATTTGCCGCTCGCACCCTCGCGCTGCTCCCGCTCCGCGCCCGCGAGTGCCTTCGCCATCCCCGCCTCAACGCCCGCAGACGAGCCCACCGGTATATTCGGCTCCATACCGCCCTGCCAGAGCGCGAAGCGCCCGTTGCGGTCCGGTGTGTTCACGGCACGTCGTACCCGGTCCTCGTAGTTGCGCATGTAGCCGAACGTCATGCCTATCGTGTCGATATTGGGATTTTGAAACTCGGAATTCCATGACATTACATCAGCCACACTGTTGATGTAGTCCCAGCGCCCCGTGTTAAAACCGACGAACCGCTCCCCAAGGGCCGCACGGATCTCCATCAGCTGGAAACTCGCCTCTACCTGCTCCACCAAGACATAAACCTTGATGGTGGCCGCTGGCAGGGCCAGGGTCGACTCCAGTGCGGTCAAAATATCGTTCCAGAGTGCCGCCTCCTCGGCAGTTTGGATCTTCGGCAGGTACAGCACTATGGAACGACCGGCTCCACGCAGGGACCCGTGGTTGTGCACCGTGTAGAGCACCGCGTCCACCACGGAAGCAGAGAAGCCCGCGCCGTCAGCCATCCGCACATGGCGATCGTCCAAGTGAAGACCGCGAGCGCGGAAGATGGGCGTGGTGAAGTCGAGTTGCTTCCTCCAATCCTCTACGATCGGCCGGCCGAAGAACTCTTGTGACCATACGTTCATCTCGCCGGCTACTTCCTCGGCCACTTCGAGGAAGACCGCATCCCGAGCGAGCGCGAGTTTCAGGCTGCGCTGGTTGTCAAGCGACATAGTGGAGACCTGTCCCAGCGCGTCCTCCCCGTCGAACATCCAACCGTCCGCCCCCGAGAGCAGCGCGTACGCCACGTTGCGGATGCTCCGACGCAGGGTGGCACCGGGCTTCGCTCCCGGGCCGGTGCCCTGGATCCATTGCCGCTCCAAGTCCGGCGGAATCTCGCTGCCGGCGAACTCCCCTGCGCGTGCCTCCTGGACCGTGATATCGGTCCGCCGGATGACTTTCTGGGGATCGAGGAAATGGATCTGCTCCCGATCATGCAGGCGCCTCGTACGCCGCCCGATCCGGGCGGCCATTACATCCCGCCTGTCAGCTTCGAAGCGGGCAAGGGACACCAAGGTCTCCTTGGCCTCGAGCGTGTAGATATCCGCGTACGTGCCCTCGAGGCCGGTACGAATCTCCAGCACGGACGCAAAACTCGCTCCCGCGCTTGGCACGTCTCCTTCGACAGCCTTATTCATCTTAGGATAACTACTCTTTGGTTCGAGCCGGGATTCTCCTGCACGACGTGAAGAGAAGCACTCAGCGGAGCCGGAGGCACTCGAACCACCCTGGGCTTGCGCGCGCCGCATTTCGAATGCATCGGCGGGCGTCATGAACCATCCGACCTGAGCCGGCGAGAAACGTATGGGCAGGGGCTCAAAGCGCCAAGACCTCCAGCTACGCATGATCGAGACTTCTCCCACCGCCTCCCCGTTACCCCCCATAATTCAGGAGAGATCGACCAGCCTCTTGAGGACAGCCAAGGGCCTCGGCCCCGGGGAAAGAGAAAAGAGAGGCTATGGCCCCACTCGCCCTACTCCCTATCAAGAAGCGACCCAAGACCCGCTCGAGAGCTCCACAGGCAAGGCCCAGCCCGGACCTACCCATGCTGCGCCGGCCCCACCTCATCTATAAAGCCATGTGCATATAGCGCTTAACCCCCCTATCATAGCGAGACA
Organism: Gemmatimonadales bacterium UBA2988; assembly: GCA_002346665.1. Taxonomy (GTDB): domain Bacteria; phylum Gemmatimonadota; class Gemmatimonadetes; order Longimicrobiales; family Gaopeijiaceae; genus UBA2988. Next base: position 6,624 of record DEAG01000029.1, on the reverse strand, counting down.
CTGAGCAAGTACGGACTTGTGAGTCCCTGCATCGAGGGGGTCTATCCATGAAGCATTACCGCCGTCCCGTCTCACTGCTAGCCACAGCTCTTCTCTTCCCGATTCTCGCTTCGTGTGCGTCCTCCGACACTGAGACTTTCGACGTGGTAGAGGCGACCATCTCCGAGATGCAGCAGGCCATGGCGGAAGGACACCTCACATCCCGAGAGCTTGTCGAGGCCCACCTGCTCCGCATCGCACTATACGAAGAAGACGTCAACGCCGTCATCACGGTCAACCATCACGCCCTGGAAATCGCCGACAGCCTGGACCGTCTGCGCGCTGAGGGCCCGGTGCTAGGACCGCTCCACGGGATTCCTGTGGCACTCAAGGACAACATCCACACAACGGAGATGCCCACCACCGGAGGAGCCTTGGTTTTCCAGGGCTACACGCCGCCGTACCGGGCTACGCTTACAGACAACCTCCATGCGGCCGGCGCCATCATTCTCGCCAAAACTGTCATGACGGAACTGGCCAACTTCATGGCTTTGGATATGCCGGGTAACTACAGCGCAGTGGGGGACTACGGCCTCAACCCATACGATCCTCGGCGCGATCCCCGGGAGGACCTGAATGACGGCCGGCCGGTCATGAATGTTGGAGGCTCAAGCTCGGGCATCGGAACGGCCATGAGTTTCTGGGCGGGAAACGTGGGGACTGAGACTAGTGGTTCAATCCTCTCACCCTCCACAGCCAACATGTTAGCAGCGGTGAAGCCCACGGTGGGGCGCGTGAGCCGGTGGGGCGTGATCCCCATCACCGCTGACCAGGATACTCCCGGCCCTATGGCCCGTACTGTAACCGATGTAGCCATCATGTTGGGCGCGCTGGAAAACGCATCCCCTGACCCCAACGACCCAGCCACTGCGCGGTGCAAGCCACCGACCGACGGGGATTACACACCGTTCCTCAAGACCGACGGGCTACAGGGAGCACGCATCGGTATCCCGCGCGCGAGCTACTACGACTCGATCCAGGCACCTGGCTCCGATGACTGGCAGGGAGGCCTACAGGAGGAGGAACACGCGGTGATGCAAGAGGCCATCCAGGTCCTCACTGAGCAGGGCGCCGTTATCGTCGACCCGGCCAATATCCCCAGCGTGGTGGACACCGATCCCGAGAAGAACCTCCTCCTGGCAGGGGAAAGCCGTGTCCTCCGCTACGGAATGATCCGCGATTTCAACGCCTGGCTTGGGTCGCTGAGGGAATCCGCCCCCGTGGGGACGCTCACCGAGCTCCGGGAGTGGAACCTGGCTCATCGGGAGGCCGGATCTATGAAATACGAGCAGGCTCGCCTAGATGGTGCGGACGAATTGGACCTGGAAGCGGACCGGGCAGGATACGAAGCTGACCGGGCGCGGGACCTGTACCTCAGCGGGGAGCACGGAATCGATGAGGTGATGAACAATCTAGAGCTCGACGCGCTCTTCTTTCCCGCCTGGCGTGGCGCCCGCATCGCGGCCCGGCCCGGATACCCAACCGTAATGGTGCCCTTCGCCCGTGCCATGCAGGAGTACGACCCACCCCTCCCCGAGGGCTTCGAACCATTGCCCAGCCCCTTCGGCGTGGGATTCACAGGGATGGCGTGCAGTGAGCCCCGCCTTCTGGAACTCGCCTACGCGTTCGAACAGGCTACCCGGGGGCGCGTGCCGCCTCCAGCGTTTCCATGAGAGCGCTTCTTGGCACAGGCTACAGTTCTGGCAAATCTAAAACCACCTACGCCGGGGTCACCGAACGCTGAAATAACAAGTGATGCCCACTGGGACGTCGAGTTCGCCGAGGGCGCGCCTAGGAAAAGTTGGCAGACGCCGACACCAACAGGCCATCCCGAGTTGGGCAGTCGGGCATAGAGCCCGCCTGAGCCGAGCTGAACACAAAGAACCGCCGGCTCACTGTCGCGCCGAAGACCCCTACACCATCCCCTCGGAGGCTCGGCACCCTGACCCGTCCGGACGGGTTGAAGTTCCCGCCCCGCACCCAGTTCACGAAATTCCTATCGACCGCCGTGATGGACACTTCCGCCGTCGTCGAAGGTGGCAGCCCGTGCTGCAACCGGCTCGCCAGGTCTTGGCTCAAATCAAAGCGGTCGAAGATTCCAAATTCACTGGGAAAGACAACGGTTGTGTCCTGATCCGAAATGGAGAGGCCCAGCAGATTGAGCGGGTCCTCCGGCGCCACGATCCCCTCCCCAAGGAGCGCCTCGGGCAGGCCTGAAATCGACGTCTCGCTCACGTACGCCCATGCCCCATCTGAACTGGACCAGAGTATGGGTAGGAGCGTGTTGGGATCGAGCCGGCAGGTCGTCGATACGCCGTCGATATGGAAGGACGACGGCACGCGAACCGCCCCGACGATAACCCCCCCGTCCGCGAGTGTGACCTCGACCTCGAGCAGGTCACCAGCGCTCAGATTCGGAGTCTGAGCGGGATCGGCGAGGAAACAGGCACCCGACCCTACGGTCGGCAAGGAGTCGAGGCATGCCTCGAGTTGGCTCTCCACGAGATTGAGCGTGAGCCCATCAGGACGGCGCACGACGATCAGCGCATTCGAGAGATCGTCGACACCCGGTGCGCCGAGCGTGTGGTGCAGGAATGCCCGGATCTCGTTCTCGGTCTGGTCCTCAGCGAGGTTCACGTAGATCTCTGCGATCACCACATCTTCGATTTCGATGATGGTGACCTCTTCGAGGTCACAGCTGGATAGGACGGCGAAAGTTGCAAAGCAAACGAATCTGAGCATGCCCCGCATCAGAACCGCACCTCTAGACCGAATGTGGGCAGCACCGGAAACATCGATAGGCCCGATCTCACAGCGGGGTTACTCTCGTAATCGAAAAAATAGAAGAGCACGTTCCGCTGGTTGTACACGTTGACAATGTTCATATAGGGGGTGAGCGAGCCCCACGACTTCTCGTAGGTACGACGGAAGCTCAAGTCGAGCCGGTGGTTGGTCGGGTACCGGGACGAGTTCCGATCCTTGAGGACAACGCCGAACTCTCCGTTGTCGTCGGGGTCGGCGTCGGGGCCCGGCGCACCTGACCACTCCAGGCCACGACCCCCGACGTAGCGAGGCTCGTAATACCGATAAGCGCCGACCACACTGGTGTAAGGGATACCGGTGCCGAGATTCCACCGGACGCCACCTTCCCAGCCCCATGGACCTGGGTAACTGAGGACGAAATCCACGTCGAGGCGACGGTCGAAGATCGGGGGGTACGACGTGTACGGCTGATCCGGTAACGGTGACAAGGGGTCCGGAAAGGTACGGTCCGCCTTCAGGTAGGAAACGGCCATCCATCCAGTCACCGCACCGGTCTCCCTGCGTAACAGGAGATCGACACCGTATGAGAGACCCTCCCCAGAGAGTATATCGTCCAAGTCGTCGTTCGGGTTTTCGGCGGTGTTGAACGTCACGACACCATCGAAGGAGCGAGCGTATCCCTCCAACGACCAGAACCAGTCGAGTCCTTGGAACCCTTCGATGCCGATCTGAATCTGGTCCGAAATCGTAGGCGGGGCGCGTTCCCCAGCCAGCACCCAAAAGTCGAGTCCGAGCGGCAACTCCTCATCCCGCAGCGAGTGCAGGAACTGAGTATAGCGGGCGACCCCCACCTTCACGGCGACATCTCCAGTTCCGAGGTACCGCTTAACCGCCAGACGAGGAGCGATCTCCTGGACCCAACCTCCTGGGTCGGGGCTGTAGCCATCAGCCCTAAGGCCGAGCTCAACGAGCCATGCGCCCGGTGCGGACCACCGCGTCTGAAGGTACGTGCCGAGTAGCCATCCGTTGCCGATCCCGGAGGCAAAATCTGTCCCACCGGCCGAGAAGGAGTTCTTGTAGGATAGACCCTCGGCGCTTGTCCCCATTTGGATGGAAACGCGCTCTGACCGGTGTAGGTCCAGATCCACCTTGAACTGGCCCTGTTGGATCCTGCTACTCAACCGTGTGTCAGCGAAATCCGGGAAGGTGAGGCCAGTCCCGAAACGGCTGAAGTTTGCTCGGATGTCGAGCGAGCCACCCCCACGTCTCGGGTGGGTCCAGCGGACGCCGACGGCATCATTTCCCCAGCCCCAGTCGATCTGCAATGGAAAGTCTTCGAAGTCCAAGCCCGTCAGATCGATGACGTCCCGGCCCTTGTAGGCCGTGAGCGTGAGGCGGTCACCGCCCGGCGTCCAACCCTCCACGATCGCCTGGAAATCGGTCAGATGGTACGGAAGTTGGCCGATAAACAGGTCAATGTAGGAACGTCTGGCCGACATCCGGTAGCGCACGTTTGCGAATCCAAGCATGCTCGCCAAGGAGTTGCCCAGCCGTCCACCCACAGCCGCTTTCGTAGCGAGAAGGGAAACGGATCCGTCGACCGAAAAATCCCCGTCGCCCGCGTTGCTCTCGATCTGGAGGACGGACGACACTCGTCCACCATGCTCCGCCGGGAACCCTCCGGAGTGGAGCTCCACCCGGTCGATCATGTCGGCATTAAAGACGGAGAAGAGGCCCCCGAGATGGAAGGGGGAAAAGATCGGCATCCCGTCAAGCATGATCAGGTTCTGATCTTGCGACCCGCCCCGTACGTGAAAGGATGCGGAGAAGTCCGAAGTCGACACCACGCCCGGTAACACCTCGAGCGCTCGCACAGGGTCAGGCTCAGCGAGGCCCGGCACAGTCCTCATGTCAGCGAGACTGAGCTCCCTTACGGTAACGCCACCCACTTGGTCGAAACGTACGCGCGCACGACTACGCTCGGCCTCGGCCGAAATTCCTTCGAGTTGGATCGCGCGCCGTGGGAGCCGAAGGTCAAGCTCAACAGTCTCGGTGGGAACGACGACGATATCTTGTGAGGACCCGGTGTACCCCAACCCCTGGACGCGAGCCGTATAGGACCCAGGGGCAACCTCGTAGATCTGAAACAAACCCAGTCGATCGGTATCGACGCTGACTACTGGGGTCTCACCCCTGAGAAGCATCACCGACGCCCTATACACAGCGGTGCCCTCGTCATCGCGGACGCGACCCTGGACCGTCCCGTTCTGCGCGGCAAGAGGCCAGGCCGTCGGCAGAAGGAAGATGCCCGCAAGGAGCACACCAAATGCCTTCACTGCGACCCTGGGGTAGGGGTGATATGGACCATCGGGGCCTGGCTCACTCTAACGGGTTTGCCGTTCAGCAGCCGGCACCAAACATCCGGAAGGCCTTGCAAGGCTTAAAAAAAACATATTAACGGAGGCGGAGGGACTCGAACCCCCATGCGCTTGCGCGCGCCGCATTTCGAGTGCGGTGCCTTACCAGTTAGGACTACGCCTCCCTTCCTCCATCCCAATCGGGGCGCCCGGATTTGAACCGGGGACCTCTGCGTCCCGAACGCAGCGCTCTACCGAGCTGAGCCACGCCCCGTACCTACCAACCAGCGACAACGGACGGGGTGGGATTCGAACCCACGCGGGCTTACACCCACACGATTTCCAATCGTGCGCCTTAAGCCACTCGGCCACCCGTCCTGGACACACCCGTCGGCCCTTGGGACCAGGCCTTCACGTAGCAAACGGAGGGAGTGGGATTCGAACCCACGTGGGCCTTTTGAGCCCAACGCCTTAGCAGGGCGCCGCCTTGAGCCGCTCGGCCATCCCTCCAAGTAGCCCCGCCTGGGCTCGAACCAGGACTCTTCTGATCCAGAGTCAGACGTGTTGCCAGTTACACCACGGGGCCACGAATAAAAACAGCGACAGAGCCACCAGTCGGATTTGAACCGACGACCCCGTCATTACGAATGACGTGCTCTACCAGCTGAGCTATGGTGGCACGATGGAGCCGAGGGGACTCGAACCCCTGACCTCCGCATTGCGAACGCGGCGCTCTCCCAGCTGAGCTACGGCCCCATCCTCATGGGCGCGAGAGGACTCGAACCTCTGACCTCTACGATGTCAACGTAGCGCTCTAACCAACTGAGCTACGCGCCCGTTTCTGATCACCACCCGCTGAGCCCATCCCAGTGCGCCCGAAGGGACTCGAACCCCTAGCCTTTTGATCCGTAGTCAAACGCTCTATCCAATTGAGCTACGGGCGCCAAAGTGCCCACGACAGGACTCGAACCTGTACGCCCTTTCAGGCACTGGTCCCTCAAACCAGCCTGTCTACCAGTTTCAGCACGTGGGCGATGCTCGAGGGGGGACTCGAACCCCCACGGGGTTTCCCCCACAGGATCCTGAATCCTGCGCGTCTACCAATTCCGCCACCCGAGCCCATATCGCGTCCCCAGCAGGCGGGACGCGGAGTGGAGCCGAGGGGAGTCGAACCCCTGACCTCTTGAATGCCATTCAAGCGCTCTCCCAACTGAGCTACGGCCCCATCACGATGACCACCTGGCTTTCTCAAACATCACGCACTCTTCTGAGCGGGGCTGACGGGACTCGAACCCGCGACCTCCGGTGTGACAGACCGGCACTCTAACCAGCTGAGCTACAGCCCCCTTCCAACAATTTTTAGTTCCTGTCAAAAATCCATACTTCTACTTCATAGCCTCACGGGGAATCGAACCCCGGTCTCCAGGTTGAAAACCTGGTGTCCTAACCGTTAGACGATGAGGCC
>DEAG01000003.1:102224-125163 GCA_002346665.1 Gemmatimonadales bacterium UBA2988 | reverse complement strand
CCACTCGCGGGACAGCCGTTGGGCCTCGGCTATTTGTTCCCGAGTCATCCGTGACTCGGCTCGGTTTTTGTTACTGTGCGCAGTTCCACTTCTTCCGGCTGCCATGGTCGATCTGTTCCGTCGTGCACCAGTGCTTTCTCGCCGTTGGCGAAGAGGGGGGCGGCGGAGGTTTGGCAGTATTTTCTATCGGTACCTGTGCCGCTGTGATGGTAGCCACGTTTTTCTAGACGGAATGGGTAATATAATGGGTAATAGGACTATGGCGGGACCCCAAAGATGTGAGTTCAAACCTTATTTTATAATAGTTTATACAGTGAGCACAAACCTACACTTCAGGTCTGTTATTCTGACAGACAGCCCGAAAGAGGTGGCATGATGACCAGAGTGCTCAGCACTTCACTTTGCGCCGTGTTCTCGCTGTGGTGGCTGACCGCGGCCGAATCATCTGCTCAGGAGGTACATCTTGAGATCCTGCGCGGTAAGCTCCAAGCGCAGCTTCAGGAGATCGTCGAATCCTATGAAGGTGTCGCAGGTGTCCACCTGTTGGATCTGACGACAGGTGACCGTTTCAGCGTAAACGACGAGATCCTTTTCCCTCAGGCGAGCGCGATCAAGATCCCGATTCTCTTAGAGCTTTTTAGACGGTCGGAGGTGGATGTCGGAATGTTGTCTAGGCGCATCGAGATGAACGATGGGATTCGCACGGGTGGAAGCGGAGTGCTGTTGCACCTCACCCATGGTGGGTCAGTGCTCTCCCTTGAGGATTACGCAGTCTACATGATCGTGTATTCCGACAATACGGCGACCAATGTTCTGATCGATGAGCTTGGCATGGATGCCATAAACTCTCTGTCCGAGTCTCTGGGTGCTCCGAATACCAAGCTCCAAAGGAAGATGGTCCAACCCGCGGAGTCCGCTCGTGGGAACGAGAACCTTTCGACGCCGAGGGATGCGGCCCATATCATGGAGCGGATTGCCGGCTGCGACTTGCCGATGAGCGAGAGCTCCTGTGACCGAGTCCGTGAGATTCTGGAGATTTACAAGGGCGGGCCGGTTCGAGTCCCCATCCCCCGTAAGATTCCGATAGCCTTCAAGCCAGGTGGCATTACCGGCGTGGCTACGGTCTGGGCCCTCGTGGACGTGCCGGATCGGCCATATATCCTGTCCGTAATGTCCAACTACGGAGGTGACGGTGGAGATGTAGTGGAGGCCGCTTCGGCGGCCGCGTTCGCGTACTTCTCTAAGCTCAGTGGTGTCACAGAGTACGGGACGCGGGTGCCCCTGGACGTCAAGGCGCGTGTGAATGGGGATCGAGCACGCTGAAAGCACTCTCGGGAGGAGATTGGATGGTCGGACGTGCGTGGGCGATCGTGACGGTTCTCGGCACGCTGGCGATACCCGCCACCGGGCAGGAGAAGAGCATCCTCATCCGAAATGGCCACCTGTTAGACGGTTCGGGGAACCCGTGGATCTATGCCGACGTGCTCATCCGCGGGGACCGTATCGATGCGGTGGGCGATCTCGACAGTGTTTCCGCGGATGAGGTGATTGACGCCTCAGGACTCTACGTTGCTCCGGGCTTCATCGACACGCACTCACACGCAGGTGAAGGGTTAGCCTCCCCTGAGCTGAGCCATGCCGAGCCACTGCTGGCGATGGGGCTGACCACGATATTTGCGAACCCGGACGGTGGCGGACCGGTCGACATAGCGGAGCAGCGCCAACAGCTCCTTGCCCAAGGGCTCGGGGTGAACGTTGCGCAATTCATTTCACATGGTGCTATCCGCGGCGAAGTGCTCGGCTTGGCTAACCGAGACGCGACTCAGGCAGAGCTTGACCGGATGCGCGAGCTCACCCGCGAGGGAATGGAGGAAGGCGGGTGGGGGCTTTCGTCGGGGACGTTCTATGCGCCCGGCAACTTCGCACCTCCCAAGGAGATTGAGGAATTGGCCAAGGTGATAGCTTCGTACCGAGGTGCGTACCAAAGTCACATCCGTGACGAATCGACTTACAGTGTCGGCCTGATCGCGGCGGTCGACGAGGTCATCAATGTTGGCCGCGTAGCGGGGATCCCAGTGATAGTCACGCACGTCAAGGCGCTGGGCCCCCTCGTGTGGGGGTTCGGTTCGGCGATTGTCCACCGGATCGAGCGAGCGCGCTCCGAAGGCGTGCAGGTCTTTGCCGATCAGTATCCGTATACGGCGTCAGCCACCGGGCTCGGCGCAGCGCTCGTCCCGCGCTGGGCCCAAGCCGGCGGTAAAGACTCTCTGGCCGCGCGGATGAGTAGTCCTGAGACCCGAGCCGAGATACTCGCTGCGATGGTGGAGGGGCTTCGGCGCCGCGGCGGCGCCGACCGGATACAGTTCCGTCGGTATCTTCCAGACACGTCGATCGAGGGACGCACGCTGAGCGAGGTGGCGAGGGAGCGCGGACAGGATCCTATCGGCGCGGCGGTCGACCTGGTCTTGAGCGGTGGCCCGGGCATCGTTTCGTACAACATGCACGACTCTGACGTCGAGACGCTCATGGTACAGCCGTGGACGATGACATCGTCGGACGGCGACCTCGTGCCAATGAGCGAGGGGGTCCCCCACCCGCGCTCGTACGGCACCTTTGCCCGAAAGATCCGTCTCTACGTAGTCGATAAGGGAGTCGTGGCTCTCGAGGACGCTGTGCGTAGCATGACCTCGCTGCCTGCCATGGTCTACGGGATGAAAGATCGCGGGGTCCTACGCGCAGGTGCTGCGGCCGACGTGGTGGTTTTCGACTTCGACGCTGTACGCGACGTAGCCACCTACGCGGATCCGCACCACTATTCCGAGGGGATGGTACACGTTTTCGTGAACGGTGTCGCCGCGATCCGAGATGGGGCATTCACAGGATCCCGTTCGGGACGGGTGCTGCAGAAGAATCATTAGGAGTGTCTTGGAAATCAGCGAAAACGGCTTGCCGCCGCACAGGTTCGCAACCTAGACGGAGTACTTTACCGGACGCGTAAGGATTTGTTGTAGGTGCTACAGGTGCCGTGCACAGAGCCTTTTTGGAATAGTTCTTGCCCCTCTTCACCCGGTCCCCATTCGTGGATTGGGGAAACCAGATACAGGGTACTATCCTGTGCCCGAATCCCGTCTTTTGGGGCACCATGTTCTCTTAGAGTGTTTCTCAAGAAATCCAGCAAATAGTGATAAACAAAGTGCTACAAGTACATCCTCAAATGGTGTAGCTCCCGGAACACCATAGTTCCATCCTATGACCAAAATAATCCATATACCAAAGACGATTGTTTTTATCATCGCTCCCCTATTTATCCTCAAATTCACCCGGTCGCTGTTAGAATAGGCTTGCTGGTCCATCGTTAGCACCAGTTGGGTGTCGTAGTTTGCCGGATATCACTATGCCTTAAAGTTCCACACTTGCATGTCGGCTAACGAGTGGCTGAAGCAACTTGGAGGGCGAAATTGGGAATGCTTAATGTTATGGAAAAGTTATTCTCTTATGGAACCTTACAACAAGAAAAAGTTCAATTAGACACCTTTGGCCGCCTATTAGAAGGGAAGCGTGATGTATTGCAAGAATATTGCATATCAGAAGTTAGAATTAAGGATAAATCCGTTATCAAATTAAGTGGAAAAGAAATTCATCCGGTCCTAATCTTTACCGGCGATATTAAGGATGAGGTAGAAGGAACAGTTTTTCGGATTAATTCTTCCGAGTTATTGATGGCTGACAAATATGAGGTTGATGATTATTCCAGAATTGAAGCGATTTTAAAATCTGAGACTAGGGCATGGATTTATGTCGGACATTAGAGCCATGTCTCAATTCTGATCTGCCCCGTTCAGACCAGCAACTCAGGACGCTCAGGACTCTGTCGGTAGATGATCTAGAGATACCGTCCCGGTAGAGGAGGAGGGTGGTGGGCTAGTCACCGTCTTCTAGGCTGGGGGACAGGGTTCGTAGTGGGGTGTGGAGATCCGGGTCCCATCGTTCTCAATCCACGTACCGCATTCCTCGCCCATGTTGAAAGTGCCCTTCAACCTTAACCGACCGTCCTCGTAGTAGAATTCAGTCGATCCGTGTCGTTCACCGGCCGTGTTGCTCCCCCTCGACTGCAACTGACCGTTCTCGTAGTAGAAATCAAAGGGGCCGTCTAGTTTACCGGCCCTGTAGGTGGACTTGCTTCTTGGCTTGCCGTTTTCGTAGTAGGACTCGTATATGCCATTTACTTCATTACGATCGTAGGTGCCACGGCCTCTGAGAACACCACTCGGATAGAAGTATTCATAACGACCTTCTCGTAGGCCGTTACGATGGGTGCCCGTTTGGTATATGCCCAAGCCCTCTTCGATTCTTTCGGGATCGAAATCCTCAAAGTTACCGTGGAATCTTCCGTCTCTGAGATGAACCCTCAGCACAACCTGTGTTGAGTCGTCTTCAGACATACGGTAGGCTGGGCCGCTGTAAGGCTCTCGCGTCTCCGGGTCTAGGTAATCAATCCCCTGCCTAGACAGGTCATCCAAATTTACTGGGATGGGTTCTGTACACCCAACCCCTATCAGAGTGAGGGCGAATAACAGGATTTTCTTCATGCCTTCATTCTTCCATCTCGCCCTGCTCGTAGGTAGGTAGGTATGTACAACAACTGGCTATTCTCGTAGTGGGACCAAGTTGGTCCATGTCGCACACCGTCAGTGTAGGTTCAACTCGTGGTGTGGGGCCCGAACGGGTTAGTCTAATCAGCAGCGAGGAACAACTCAAAGGCCTGAACGGAAGTTTTCGAGCCGATCGATTAGGGGCCTCCGGTTAACGCGAGCGCATATGTTCAGATTTTTACGATGAGTGACAAGGAAGAGCAAGCGGTGCACAAACTGAACTACCGAGTTGTTAGTATCTCTCGCCGATCCGCTGGCGTATGCTCTTGCGTGCCCGCTCCTGCGGGGTCTGGGGTGCGGCCACCAGTGCCTGAGGGATTCCTTTTGATGCTGGCTGGCTGTGTCGTAGGGTTGCCCCAGCCGGAGTAAATTGACGATGCTCGGGTAGTAGTTCCTTGTCATAGAGCCGCCCTCTGCTTCTTTATCCTTTAGAGATGTTCCGCGGCCTTTCATCGCTGAGACGCAGGCTATGTTCCTCCACCGTAGGATCGTTGAAGCCCTAGTCGTCGTTCTCATCCTCCACGTCGGCGGGGGCTGTGAGTCCACCGGGCCCGGCGAGGACGTACCCGCCCTCGAGTTACCCCGAGCTTTGACCACCACTGAGGTCTCCCTAATCGTCAGATCCAACGCCTTCGGGTTGGAGTTGGTCCGGGAGGTGGTCGAACGGGACGGACGACCGAACATCGTAGTCTCGCCGTTGAGCGCATCGATGGCACTCGGGATGACGATGAACGGTGCCGCCGGAGAGACCCTCGAGGCGATGCGGTCGACGCTCGGCTTCGGTGGGCTCTCACTGGAGGAGATCAATGACTCCTACCGTAGCCTCATTGACTTACTGGTGGAGTTGGATCCCCAGGTGGAATTCACGATCGCGAACTCGGTGTGGACGAACGCGGACGTGCTTTTCCGCGATTCCTTCTTCCAGTCTGTGACTGCAACGTTCGACGCCCGCGTGGAGGCAAGGGACTTCGGAGCCGCCTCTACCCTTGGAGAGGTCAACGGTTGGGTAAACGAGAAGACCAATGGCCGGATCAACCGGATCCTGGACCAGCTCGACCCACTACTCGTCATGCTCCTCCTTAACGCCATCTACTTCGACGGTGCCTGGACGACACGCTTCGATCCGGACATGACGCGGTCCGGGGATTTTCACCGAGCCGACGGTTCGGTGGTGAATGTAGAGATGATGTCTCTCGTCGACGAGACGTTGCCTCTCGTCAGGACGGAGGACTTCTCGGTAGTCGAGCTTCCCTACGGCGGTGGTAGCTACTCGATGGTCGTGGTGGTACCTCACCCCCCCGTCGACGCTCGAAGCTTCCTGGCAGCCTTGGACGAGGCGCAGTGGGAGTCGATCCTGGGAGCACTTATGCCCGGTGATTTGGACCTGTTGTCCATACCGAAAATGACGCTCTCGTACGACGCCCTCCTGAACGAGCCGCTGAAGGATATGGGGATGGACATCGCGTTCCACTCCGGGGCGGACTTCACGGGGATGTCCCCTGAAGGGATCCAGTTCTGCATCGACTTCGTTCGCCAAAAGACCTTCATCGAGGTAGACGAGGAAGGTACGCGGGCTGCGGCAGTAACCGCCGTGGGGGTTGCCGTCCGCGCGTTAGCCGGGATCGTTGTCGACCGTCCCTTTGTCTTCGCCATCCGGGAGCGACTCTCAGGCACGACTCTCTTCATGGGACTCGTGGAAGATCCGACGGCGTCCGATTCAGGGCCGGCTACGGAGGCTATGGACTGCTCCAAGGACGTGTCCCTCGCAGGGGCACCTCACCGAACGAGCGAGACACGGCCTAGAAGAGGACAAGGTCACGGACTGCTGCCAATTATCGGGCTCTCCGGTGGTATCAACTGAAAGCACTCGGTGAGAGCCATCGCCTTGTGTATCCGCTCTCTTGCTGGACCACGCGTGGGAAGCGATCTCCCTCAATCCGCTATTGCTCACACCGCCCTCGTGGTATGGTGGGAGAACTTCCGTATCGGTTCTTGACCCGAAAGGATCCATAACGTGGAACTCCGATGGATTTGGTCCCTGGCAACCCTCGCCTTTGGGGACCCCCACCAGTATTCTACTGGCATGGTCCACGTGTTCGTGAATGGCAAGCAGGTTGTGGCCCACGGGGAGCACACGGGTGCGTTATCAGGACAGGTGGTCAGAGGTCCCGGATGGGTGGGTAGAGGCGACTAGATTAATGACCTTGAAGGGATCCGCACTAACCCGCCGTACCGGGCACGGTGTCGTGGGAGCGCCGTAGCTGGTATGGTGACTGTGCACCTCCCCTACGCCTCCCTCTGGGAGCGCCGTTTTCTTTCTTGAGTGGTTATGGGAGGATTGGCAGCCCTTCAACCGATGGAGGACCGATGCGTTTCCGTCTCTGGTCTCTTCTCTTCGTTTTCGTCCTGGCCGGTTGCAGCGGGATGGCGACCGCCAGCAGGGGAGGGAACACCAATGTGATCACCGGCGAGCTAATTCGTGAGGGGGCCGGCGAGGGTCTGAACGTCTACCAGGTCATCGAGCGCAATCGCCCGCAGTGGTTCAATGCCGGCCGGTCTGCTCCTACGCTGGGTTATGCGGAGGGCGGCAGATTTGCCCGAGTCGTTCTTAACGGAGCCCTGTATGGAGACCTCGACGACCTGCGGAGGATCAATACCGTCGAGGTCACGAGACTCGAGTACATGAGCGCTCGCGACGCCACGACTCGATTCGGGACCGGCTACGCGGGTGGGGCCATCCTCGTCAGTACGCGCTGACGTGTATGAACGAAGGAGTCCCTGCATCCGAAGATTGAGCGTTCGAGGGTTCCTGACAGGACAGCGTAACACAGGGGTACATGATGAGAAGGAGAGCGTGCCTAACGCTACTGGCATCTTTCTTTGCGATCGCTGGTTGCGGGGACAGTGTGATGGGCCCCGACGACATCTCCGGCCGCTACGAATTACTGACCATCGACGGCGTCATGCTACCGTTCACGGTCATCCAGTTAGGAGACGAATTTTCCGAGGTGACCTCGGGTTTTCTCCAGTTGAATTCGGACGGGACGTTCACTTCTTCGATCATCACGAGTTCCACCACTGCAGGGTCTACCCAGACAGTTACGGAGAGCGAAAAGGGGACTTGGACCCAGCATGGAAACCAAGTGACCTTCACGTATTTTTACGTAGCTGTGCCCATAAGAACTGCGATTGTTAGTAGCAATGATATTGTGTGGATTGATGACAACCTCTCGTTCATGTTCAAGAAAATGCCGGCCTCCGATTGAGGATTAGGGGGAGGTGCTGACAGGCAGACGCTTTTCATGCTCGAAATGGGTTCTACGGGTGGCTTGGTGGGCATCCGATGTCCACGTATCTATCCGTCAATCTTGCAGTCGACCTCGCGTTCGTATACGTCACCTGTCCCTGGTGACACGTACATATGTTATCCTACATTTAAGATTGTTAGTTCCCGGTTTAGTCACGGTACAAGGGTAATAATCAAACACCTCACCTCCCACGCAGATGGCCATCTACGGCACACAACGACTTGCCCGGAGACGTCATGAGTGAATCTGCCCAAAATTTTGAGAACCACGCAAAGGTTGTGAAGGGTTTTTTGTGGGCTAATGCGCTGCTTGTGTTTCCGACGTTCTACTTCGCATTTCTCGCCGTAACGGATTTCTCACTGGAGCGCGTGGCCTTATTCCTGTTCTGTGTTGGTGCAATGATTATTGCATTTTACGCACGTGTGTTCCCACTCGGCGTGCAAGATCGCGTCATACGCCTTGAGGAGCGACTGCGGATGGAGCGACTCCTTCCCCAGGAGCTGCGGGACCGCATTCCTGATTTTACGGCGGAACAGCTCATCGGACTTCGGTTCGCCTCTGACGAGGAGCTACCCGATTTGGCCCGCCGTGTCCTTTACGAGGACATTTCGGATCGCAAAGAGATCAAGGGAGCGGTCCGGAACTGGCGATCTGACCACCAGAGGGTCTGACAGCCGCACAGTCTCCGATTACTGATCAAGGGTGGGAACGAGATGCGAGCGGGCATCAACATCCTCCGCTTTTGACCCCCACCGTCGGAGCCGTTTTACAGACGGTAACGAGTATACCTGCCTAGTAATTCCCCCGTATTTTCTTGGTTTTCCCTTCTAAAACCTCAGTCTTCACAACCCTATTAGTTTGCCCAGCATTATCTCTACGGGTACTTTGCGGGTAATTGTTAGGCCCTCGGTATGTGTGGTATTCTGTGTGGTAATATGAGAGGCATCCGGATGGCATCCTTGACCGATGACAAGATCAGAAGGCTGAAGTGGGACCATTCTAAACGCACCCGTTCAGGGAACGTCCCGAAGCATCAGATCCATAATGATCCCGATGTGAAAGGGCATCACGTCAGGCTCTATCCGCCCAAGGTCAACGGCGAATCCGGCAAGCTCTTCTATTTAGCGTATGGGCCATCTACGAACAGGAAGTTCTACCGGATAGGCCGTTGGGGAGACTGGACGCTTAAGGATGCCCGAGCCGAAGCCAGGAAGGCCCGTAAAGCTTTCTACGACTTTGGTATTGATCCTACCAAGGCCAAGAAAAAACGGATCGAGGAAGCCCAGGAACGTCCAGCCGTCGAGCAGCTTACGGAGAAATACACTGGGGGCCACGCACCACCTGTGTGGAGCGTCAGTACCTTCCCGAGCGCCGCTGCCACTTCCTCAAACTGGGGACCAGACACCACCCGTGCGGAGCGTCAGCTACGCAAACAGTAACCGGTGCCACGGTGGCCAAATCTCGCCTGAGCGTCGGATCCGTAGCCATTTTTGTCGGGAACACCCTTGTCACTGGTGCCGACATCTGTCACCCTGCACCAGTAATGTTCCTTTCACTGGTGACGGGGGGTCATCGGAAGAAGCTTCTTTTACCCTCCAAAATGATCCTGTTGGAGTGACACTTTGCTAGGTCAAGCACACACGCAAGATACAACTCATAATTCGCTCACTCATAAATAAACTTAAGCTCTAATGGTGTGGTTCTGGCCACTCTGTCTAAAAATTAAGACTACTAATGACTAGACGAGGCGCTTCAATAACTGCACGCATCCCGCTAATGCTGCTTCTAATGGCACAAGGGTTAGATGCCCAAGTACTACCGCGAGTGCCGGAGTATGACGTGGAAGAAAAGGGGCCACCTGCCGGATATATCGACGTCGCAGCGCTTGCTAGCAATGCTTTAGGTGAGTTCGGTGATCTCGTCGGCGTCGGAGGGGGAGTGAACCTCAGCGCGAAGGTTTTCCCTATAGAAGATTTTAGGAATGTGCGACTGCGGGCAGATCTTGGGTTTGTCATCTACGGTTCAGAAACCATACCTACATGCTTAACGGATCCTTGTCGTGTCATGGCGGATATAGAGACGACTAATAACATCTTCTACATGGGATTGGGCCCTGAGATCGTCCTAGCGCAAGGACGTCTTGAACCCTACGTCTACGGTACCGTTGGGGGTTCGGTTTTTAACACTGAGTCGGGCCTAAAGGAGATGGGGGATAGCGAGAGACATTTCAAGACGAACCATCTCACTGATTGGATCTTTGCTTGGCGTGCAGGTGGGGGTGTCCGCTTAGTCATTTCAGAATACTACTTGGTCGATTTCGGGGTGGAGCATCACGGCAATGGTGTAGCCAACTACCTCACCAAAGGTGATGTCATCGACAATCCAGACGGTAAGGTCAGCATCAACCCAAGACGCAGCGAGGCGAACCTGCTGACCTTCCGATTAGGTATGTCGTTTGGGATAGGGAGCCATATATCGAGGTAGCAACCGACACCTGATCACGAGTGGAGGATCAGCGTCGAGCGCTAGACGGGCCAGGCATTCGTGTGCGGGCTTAGGTGTGCAGCTAGCAACCAATCTTATCCGCCACGCATACCATTTCCAAACTAGCCGAGGATAGCGTGCAAAAGCCTCCGGCGTTGCTAGCTCTTCCGGCCGGTGCGATTTCCAGAGACCACCCGGCCCTCTGAAGGTTGGAACCTCTGATTCGGCAGAAACGCTAGCGCCTGTCAGAACGACGATGCTGCGTGCGTGGGCGACTATATCCCGGGCATCTGTGTATGTCGTCTGGGCTCACCCCCTAAAGGCTGTCCAGGCCAGCAAGAGCCAGCCGACGATGAATGCGACGCCACCGATCGGCGTAATCGCGCCGAGCCATCTCGGCCCCGTAATGACAAGCACATATAGGCTTCCGGAAAACAAGAGGATGCCGGCCACGAAGAACCATCCAGCAGTTATGGCTGTTCCCGCTTCCCAGTGAGCTATAGCCCATGAGACGACAATGAGCGCAAGCGCATGGTACATCTGATACCGCACACCCACCTCAAAAGTCTCTAGATCTTGAGGGCTAAGCCTGGCACGAAGTCCGTGCGCACCGAATGCACCTAAGACGACCGCCAAGGCAGCGAGCACTGCCCCAAGAATTAAGAAGAAACGCATCGATGTGGTCAGTACGCCAATCCGTATGCTTCGCGCCGAGGGTCGGAAGCAGCGGTCAAGGTCCCATTAGACTCGTCGAAGTGCACCATTTGCGCACCACCAAATGTCAACGTCCAGCCATCGACTAGTAGGATATCGTGGCCGAGTGCTTGCAACTCTGCGAAGACATCGGCCGAGACGCGATTCTCAATGGAGACATTAAGTCCATCCCAGGACCGGAATCGTGGGGCTTCAATTGCCTGCTGAGGCGTCATTCCGAAGACCAGCATGTTATGTGTGATCTGCAGAAGTGACTGTGTTTGGCCGTCGCCGCCAGGCGTTCCGAGTGTGAATGCAAACCGACCATCACGCAGAGCCATGAGCGGGGTGAGCGTATGGTAGGGGCGTTTGCGTGGCGCGACCTGATTTGGATGACCGGGATCAAGCGTGAACCCAGACCCACGGTTATGGAGCAGGATGCCGGTCTCAGGCTCAAGAAGGCCGGATCCGAAGAAAGAAAAATTGCTCTGGATCCAAGAGACAGCGTTGCCGAATTGATCCACTGCGGTCAGGAACACTGTATCACCAGAATCGTCACCTTGGCCGTCACTCGAAGTTTGCTCGTGTCCAAAGCCAGGAGCCACTTCTTCAGCCGCCCGGTTAGCGTCGACAAGGGTGGCTCGCTCGTTCAGATACGTAGGGTCGAGAAGTTCCTTGACCGGAATGTCTGCGTGCTCAGGGTCTGCTACCCATCGCCCCCGGTCAGCAAACGCTAGTTTTTTGAGCTCAATGAGGGTGTGGATGTACTCAGTGGTGTTATGACCTAAGGATTCAATTGGGTGGGCCTTAGACATGCCCATTAGTGCCAGCTGTGCGATACCCTGTGAGTTGGGTGGCATAGCCAGGAATGTGTGTCCCAGGTAGTCACCTCGGAGAGGCTCGACCCATGTCGACTCGTGTGAAGCGAAGTCGCCAGCCCTTAAATAACCGCCTTCGCTTTCAAGAAATGCAGACAAGCGTTGTGCAATCTCGCCCTTGTAAAAACCCTGCTTTCCTTCCCGGGCGATGGTTTCGAGTGTAGAGGCGAGTGGCACATTCTTAAGTAAGGCACCAGCAGGTGGAGGTGAGCCCCCGGGCTTATAAAGTGCCTGAGCTGCTTCGTTGAGTATTCCGCCCTGCTCTTCGATGTCACTTCTAAGTCGGGTCGAGACCGGGAACCCGTCCCGGGCGTAGTGGATCGCAGGCTCAAGCAGTTCGGCAAAAGGTTTAGAGCCGAAGCGTTCATGAGCATCAATCCATCCTGCCACAGCGCCGGGCACGGTTACCGCGAGTGCACCTGTCGCAGGTATATGATCGCGGTCAGGTGCTGCGAAAAAGGCAGGTTTAGCTAGGGCGCCAGCACGACCACTTGCATTCATAGCAGAGATGTCGCCACTGGCCCCATCGTAAAAGATGGCGAAAGCGTCGCCCCCGACCCCATTCATATGGGGACGGGTTACTGCGAGCACACCTGCCATCGCTATGATTGCGTCTGTCGCATTGCCGCCTTCATGGAGTACGCGAAGTCCAGCCTGGGCAGCAAGTGGATGGCCGGCAGAGACCGCTGCAGTTGTGCCGCGGACGTCGGGCCTGTTCTGAGTGGCGTACGTTGTTATCGCAATCTCAGTCTGGTTTGGCGGGGCAGTCTCAGATGCGCTGCATGCTAGCGTAGTGCCTGCGGCAACCAGAACCAGTAGGGCTTGTGGGGCACGGTTCATGAGTAAACGTTCTCCAATTGTCGGGACATAAAGAGGACGTTGCATTCCTCTTCCGTGCCACGCCAGGGGTCGTGGTCGAGTGGAGGATCAGCGGCTGTGGGTGCGAACCAGGAGGTCGTTCCAGTGAGCGCTCTCTGTGCTGTCTAGCAGCGCATACGCGATCTGGAGCGGGCCCTACATTCCCCCCTCCCCCTTCGCCAGCCGCTCATAAACCATCCGAGCCTCCTGGAACTGTCCTAGTACGTGGTCGATCTCGTCCTGTGAACGCCAGCCGGGCCACTCCAGCGCCATCTCCGTAAGCTTGTCGACCCACCGGATGCCGTATTCGGCGGAGGCTCGGTCTTGGATGGGAGCACCGTCTACTATCATCCACACGGGGTTCGTGAAGCCTTGAGCAAAGTTGGCGTCCAGGGGGAAGTACTCCTCGGGGTTGCCCACCGCTCTCAGGTGGATCCAGCCGCTTCCGGAGATCTCCACTTCGCCCTGGAATTCACCGCTTTGGCGATTCTCGGAGAGCGAGACCTCGGCGACCTCCTGCCCATTGTAAACTAGGAACGCCCGTGTGAGTGGGGTGATGGATTGTACTTGTGCAGAGACCAGGACCGTTCTGGTTCCGGCGGCCAGCTCCAAGGTTTCCCCGGCAATACGTCCGTTGACTGTCATCTCGACCAAAGGCCCATTGGTGACGAAGGCGTGACCGTTCCGTAGCCCATTGAGCCAGCCGTCCATGCTTCGCTGACCGTCGTCGGGTCGGACGTACGTGCGCATGGCACCGAGGGTAGCCGTCGTGTGCAGATTACTGATGGCGTCTTCACCCCCCACGGCAGTGATTCGCATGTTGTTATTCCACGCGGCGTAAACGGGGTAGAACCCGCCTGAGCCAGCTCTCGACCATTCCAGCGCGTCGACAGTCCCCAGGGCAGCATCCACGAGGAAGCCTTTTGCTCCACCGAGATTGCCCTCGAGCGGGTCGGCGCTCCCACTGAACGCGTGCACGTAACCCGTGGTTGCACCCTGCGCCTTCGCCTTTCTTAACATGTCTGTGTTGGAGGGATACAGGCTCTCTATGGCTGTACCCTCGTATCCGGTCGTGAACGGCGAGATTAGGTGGTTCTCCAAGCCCAACATGAACACGTGACCATAAAAAGGCGGACGGTACTCCTCGCTCACGATCAGCACACGGTCCGGTGTCGAAAGCGGATGCGCTTTACCTCCCGGGATGAAGAACTGGTAGTCGAGAATCCGGTTGTCTTTGTTTGCGATCAACTCGTTGACAATGTCTTGATCTTCACCGTCTGACATCATCATGATGTTTTCTAGGGTGTTGTGGAGGTTGCCCCCGTAGTTGGTGTGGATGTGGGTAGAGCCGTTATGCCAGCCGTCGGCCGAGAGGTCGGTCATTCTCTGAAGCGTCACCTCCACCTCAGTCATTTCCCCAGCTCTCACTTCGACATGACTGCGCTCGGGGTAGAGCTCGAAACCCTTCATTACGGTGAGGTCCGTAGGACCAGGCGGAAGCTCGACGGTGAAGCTTCCGGTAGTGTGGAACATGTGAAACCCGCCCCGCCGAGCAATTCGGGCGTAAGCGTCGGTTGGGGCGTAAAACTTTCCGTCCGCTGCTGTTAGCGTAACACGGGCGGGTGTGATCACGCCGTCGGCTCGAACCGTCACCCGCAGGATTCCCATCGGTTTCTTGAAGTGACGTTCCGTAATGTTAATCCGGCGGCGGGCTCCACCGTAAGTCTCCAAGAGTTCGAGTTGAGGCAAGCCTCCCTCGTTTGAGATGAACGCGATCCATTCGCCATCTGGAGACCAGCGGGGGTGGAAGGCATCGTGTTGGAAGAAGGTGAGCTTGTAGGGTTCCCCCCCGACCGTCGGCTGAACATAGAGGTTGTTGAACTGATCGGCCGTCCCTGATGTTGAGGAATAAACGAACCGTCTGCCGTCGAGAGATACGTCGGGCTGTGTCCGGTAGAGGGTTTGCTCGACCAGCACGGTCTGGTGCCGTGCCATGCCGTTGGCTTCGGCTGGGACACGGATCACGTTACCGGATCCCAAGGCCACATCCAGGTTCGAGACCAACAATATCTCGTTCCCGCTTGGTAACCACGATGGGTTGATGTGCATGTCTTGGTCGCCGAAGTAGAGGCGAGCGCGGCCGAAGTTATTGTCCGAAGAGACCGCTACCTCCTCCCCGCTCCACTGGCCGTTGCGGATCGATCTGATATAGAGGTTGAAGTAACCGTTTGGTGCGGTGGAGACGTAGGCGACCCGGCTTCCGTCGGGGGAGAAAACGGGATCTGTGTAAACGAATTCGTCGTCTGTCA
Source organism: Gemmatimonadales bacterium UBA2988 (assembly GCA_002346665.1). Taxonomy (GTDB): domain Bacteria; phylum Gemmatimonadota; class Gemmatimonadetes; order Longimicrobiales; family Gaopeijiaceae; genus UBA2988. Next base: position 109,981 of record DEAG01000003.1, on the reverse strand, counting down.
GGGGTTGGGTATCACCTGACTCGACGTTGAGGATCTCCAGTTGGATGGTATTCCCACCGTCATCGGCCGTATAGATGATCCATCGGCCATCGGGTGACCAGGTCGGTGAGGAGTGGTATTTGGTGCCACGGGTGAGCTCTGTGGCAACGCCTGTCGCAGGGTCTATCGACCATATGGAGCCGCCCATTCCGACCGCGATTGCTGCTCCGTTAGGGGACCATGCCGGTGCCCACGGCGTCGAACTGGGTGCCGGCGGTAAATAAAAATTGTGCATGTAGTTGTTCCCGTGGCGAGCCCATGGGTAATTGCCGAATCTCGGAGGAGGTGGGGCGTCCAACACGGTGGAACGTTTTTGGTCCGGTGGTGTGGTCTCGACGTCACCGCAGGCGGCAAGTCCTAGGCTGAAGAGGAGAGACCTGCCTAGGAGTCCGTGTGTAATGTTCATCTGTCCACCTCTGCATCAAATGACCTCAGCACTCTCATTTTAGTTAGGCACCCGAGCCTTTAGCTCTTCGAAGGAATCCTGAACGAGGATCACTCGGCATGCCTCCGAAACGTCGCCTTCAGTGTCGGCAACACCCGCATTTCGCGCGAGGATAAAAGGGTTGCCGTCGGGCATCGTCGAAGAAGATTTTACGCGGAGGGGCATCGCCTTGGCTAGCGACCACAGTTTGCAAATTTATGACGTCGCTGCCATGCTGAGCGCTTTCGCGACTGAGCGCACGCACGCACGCACGTAAATTAAGAGGAGGCCGGACCGGTGCCAGGACTCGTCCCCAACGTCGATCCCGAAGGACTGCTCGAGTACTCTGTCGTCTACACCGACCGCGCCCTCAACCACATGTCACTGTTGTTTAGGTCTGTTATGAACGACCTCTCAGCGGCACTCAAGCGGGTTTACCATGCGGAGGCCGTTGTCGTTGTCCCCGGCAGCGGCACCTACGGCATGGAGGCGGTAGCTCGCCAGTTCGGCACGGGACAGAAGTGCCTCGTCATCCGCAACGGATGGTTCAGTTACCGATGGACACAGATTTTCGACGTCGGAAGTATCCCGTCTAGCGAGATCGTTCTCAAGGCGCGCCAGGTTGCCGAGGGCAGCAAGGAGCCGTTCGCGCCGGCACCGGTCGATGAGGTAGTGAGCACGATCGCAGCCGAGCGCCCCGCGCTCGTCTTCGCCCCTCACGTTGAGACTGCTTCGGGGATGATCCTGCCCGACGAGTACATTCGATCGGTTGCCGACGCCGTGCACGCAGTGGGAGGGATGCTTGTGCTCGACTGCATCGCGTCGGGCGCTGTCTGGGTGGACATGGAGGCTTGCGGTGTGGACGTGTTGATCAGCGCACCGCAAAAGGGGTGGACTGGTTCGCCTTGCTGTGGGATCGTCATGCTCGCCGATCGTGCCCTCGAGCGTCTCGATGCCACCGCCAGCACGAGTTTCGCATGTGACCTGAAGAAGTGGCACGAGATCATGCGGGCGTACGAGAACGGGGGTCACGCGTACCACGCTACCATGCCGACCGATGGGCTGCGCGCTTTGGCCGCTGTCATGTCGGAGACGGAACGCTTCGGGCTCGATGAGGCGTGTGCGCGTCAGCACGAGCTGGGTAGTAGGATTCGCGAGCTCCTCATGGGGCACGGCTTTCCGAGCGTGGCCGCCGAAGGCTTCCGCGCGCCCGGGGTCGTGGTCAGCTACACGGACGACGACGACATCAAGAGCGGAAAGAAGTTCGCCGACTTAGGAGTCCAGATCGCGGGTGGGGTCCCGTTGCAGTGCGACGAGCCAGCGGACTTCAAGACGTTTCGCCTTGGGCTCTTCGGTCTGGACAAGCTCGTGAACGTGGACCGGACTGTGCAGACGTTCCGCGAGGCTCTGGACCAGATCGGCTAGGCCGAGTTGATCGACGATGTGACACCTCGGCCCTGAGTTGCTATCCGGCTTTCCAGCTGCCAGAGCGGCCGCCTTCTTTCAAGACCAGCCTCACACCTTCGATCTGCATCCCGCGGTCAAGGGCCTTCGCCATGTCGTAGATGGTGAGGAGTGCCACGCTGACGGCTGTGAGTGCCTCCATCTCTACCCCGGTAGATGCGTCGACCACCACCTCCGCACGCGCGGTCACGCCGGGCAGCGTATCGTCCACCGTGAGTTCCATCGAGACGCTGACGCCGGGTATGGGGTGACAGAGAGGGACCAGATCGGCGGCACGCTTTCCCGCCATGATCCCCGCGAGTCTGGCGGTGGCCAGGACGTCCCCCTTGGGCGCGTCTCCCGAGCTAATGGCCCGTGCGGTGTCAGGGGCCATCCTGATGCACCCTTCGGCGATGGCCAGCCGGTGCGTGGTTTGTTTTGCCGAGACGTCTACCATGCGGGCCCTCCCTTCGGAATCAAGGTGGGTGAGACGGGTGTCGGCATCTTTAGGCGGGATCACGAAGGGCTTCCCTCCGGTGATTGGCCTTTCCCCAGCAGACTATGACGCAGATCTCCCGTCAGCCCCGCGATCAGGAGTTGCGGGTTCACGTTTCCGCGTGCGAGTTCCCGGCAGCGCTCGACGGCGGCCAGGCACTTTGCAGCGTCGGTGGGGTGCGGCGTGTTTTCGCTCCCGGCGCGCTGCATCAGGTCTGCTATTTCCGGATTGAGCGCGCGCTCTGGAGCGCCGGCAGCGACTGCCGCTACGTCTCTGATCGCCTGGTCGAGGAAGTTCAGTAGCTCGACCAATGAGCGGCCACCCGTAGGAGCGAAGGAAAGCGCAAGGGCGAACGCGTCACCCTGCTTTGGAGAGAGCGACGCCCGCACTAACTCGAGAGCACGGAGTCTGAGTTGCTCTAGTGGGACAACCCCTTCGTCGTCAGGAAGGAATCCCAACGCTCGTCCGATAGAGCCGTCGGCGAGGGCAGAGACTCCCCCCGCCGTCGCTGCGTCTACCCCTGCCTCCTTCTCTAGGAAGCGTTTGACGGTCTCGCCGGGAAGTCGCCCGACGTAGAGTGGCACGGTGCGCGATCGCACCGTGGAGAGCAGGCGGCCCGGTTCGCTGGAAGTGAGGATCAGACGCGTTTGGGTGGGTGGTTCCTCCAGAAGCTTGAGAAGGGCGTTGGCTGCTTCGGGGCTCGCCTCTTGGGGTACCAGTGCTTCGGCGTTCCCCACCACGAAGATCTGCTCGTTACCCATCGAGGGACGAGATTGGGCACGGCGCCGGAGAGTCTGTATCGCAGCCAGGTAGATCCCGAAGGGACTGGCTAGGTGGACGAAGCGGATCGGGGTTACTCGTGTTTGCTCTAGCACGCGAGATCGCTCCTTCTCGAGAGCTTCACCCAGGCGGTCGCCGGACGCTCCCTTGGGGCGGCTCAGAGGGAAGTGCCAGTGCAGATCTGGGTGCTGGAGTCCGAGCGTCAACCGACACGAGTGGCAGCACCCACACGGTTCTTCCTCTGGTGATTCGCAGAGGAGCAGCTGCGCCATCCACAGCGCCAGCCTCTGCTTCCCAACGCCACGGGGTCCGTGGAGCAGCAACGTCGAAGGAAGGGTCCCCTCCTGCCGAGCTCGTGCGAGCATGAGCCGCTCCGCCTCATGACCCCACAACGGGTGTAGAGTCATCGGCGCAGGACCCTAACGACATGGCTCATCCCGGGCGGAGCCATTGCAAGGGATCCTGCTTACGCTCTGGAGAGATGTCAAAACGATTAGCCGCGAGCTCGACCGCGAGACGGAGTGCCGTGAGCATGGATTTGGGGTCGGCCTTACCGGTGCCCGCCACGTCAAACGCCGTGCCATGGTCGGGGGAAGTGCGCACGAACGGGAGTCCTAAGGTGACGTTCACACCATCACCGAAGGCGATCGTCTTGAACGCGGCCATGCCCACGTCGTGATAGGGTGCGACCACGGCGTCGAATTCTTGGTCGAGAGCACGCCGGAATACGGAGTCGGCTGAGAGAGGTCCGGAAACCCGCACTCCTGCTGTGGTCAGCCGGGTGAGGGCCGGCTGGTAGATACGGTTCTCTTCGTTTCCAAATAGGCCGTTGTCAGAGGCGTGAGGGTTGAGCGCACACAGGCCCACGTGTGGGTCGGGTATTCGCCAACAGGTCTGGAGACCATCACGGAGAAGCAGGGTCTGCTCAACCAGTAGGTCCGCGGTCAGCAGACCGGGTACGTCACGAAGCGCGTGGTGGGTAGTGGCGAGAAGGACCCGGAGGGGTGGGCCGAGCACGGTCCGTTCAGAGGTCATGAGCATTCCGACCGCAGGGACACCGGCTAAGTCTTTGAGTAACTCGGTGTGCCCGGTAGGGGTCATGCCAGCGCGCGCCAGTGCTGGCTTATGGATAGGGGCAGTCACGAGTGCCTGTACTGCTCCGGTCAAGGCTAGCTGGGTAGCCGCTCTAACCCCTGCTCCTGCGACTCTGCCTGCGCCTTCCTCTGACCCATCCCATGGGCCAATCTCCTGGTAGGGGGTCAGTCCGGGATCACACTTACTCGGACCGACTAAGATGAGATTGACCTCGGGGTGCTCGTCCCGGAAACGGCGGACGGCCGCCTCGGTCACCTCCGGTCCGATCCCCCTGGGATCCCCTAGGGTGATCGCAACCGAGATCACGTCGACCTATAACCTGAGATCGACGAGCATCCTTTCTCGGAGCTCCTCGAGCACACGCTCGATCTGACGCTGCTCCTTGAGTTGACCCTCGATTTGGTCACGTAGCTCCTCGAAGGTGTACTCACCGGCGGGTTGCACCTTGGAGACCTCCACAACCACCCAGGTCGTCCGATCACGCACGATGAACGAGAACGGCCCCACGATGTCACCCTGTGAGGCGGTGGCCAAGGGTTGTTGGTAGGGGAGTGGGAGCGCTTCCGTAATGCTCTCTCGGGCGACGCTCACCGAGTCCGGGATATCCGCGTCGAGCTGGTCTTCGAACTCTGTCAGCAGCACCCGCATTGATTCGCCGGCTTGCAACCGGCGGGCGATCTCATTTGCGGTCGTCAGGGCACGCTCGTCCGCGGCTAGTCCTGTCTCCGGACGGAGCAGGATGTGGCGGGCGTTGACCTCCCCCGGCCTCGCGCGCTCGATCTTGATGATGTGCCACCCGAATTGGCTGCGCACCAGATCGCTCACACTGCCTACGGGGAGCCGGAACGCCACTTCCTCGAACTCGCGCACCATCTGTCCCCGTCGGAACCAGCCCAGGTCTCCACCTGACGTGGCTGACCCGTCCATGCTGTACTCGCTGGCCAGTGCGGCGAAGTCTTCCCCCGCCCTCAAACGCTCTAGTAGGCTGTCGCCGTGGACCCTGGCGGCTGACCAGGCGGAGTCTGACGGGGAGGGCGCCACCACGGCCTGCCTCAGCGTCACCAATTCCGGGTGGGTGGCTAAGGTCCTGCCGGCTTCCCATACCTCCCGCATTTCGGCTTCGGTTACGACGACCGGCGGTGCGCCCATGAGCTGGGACCGGATGAAGAGTTGCTGGATTTGTTCCTTGCGTATGCGCTGCTTGAGTTCCCTCCGGTACTCGGCCTGGGTCATCCCCTGCAGGGCAAGCGCATCCTGGAAGCGCCGTGCTCCCCCCATCCGCTGGGTGGTCTCATCCATCATTTGGCCGACCCGGGACTCTATCTCGGCATCGTCGGGAATCAGAGTGGAGTCCTGGGAAGCGGCTTGAATGATGAGGAGTTGTTCGACGAGCGACTTGAGCGCATCCTCCTCGACCGCTGCCATCGTCGCCGGATCGGTCGGCAACTCACCCTGTGCCCTCAGCATCAGGAGGTATTCCTGGAGTTCTGTGAGCGTGATGATAGAGTCACCTACCATCGCGACCACGCGCTCCACCAAGAGGCCGGGGTCCGGTCGGGCAGGGTCCTGGGCGGTCGCATGGACCGGTGCGAGGATTAGTCCAATAAGAGTGAACAGGAAGAAGGGGTTCGTAGGGCGTCGCATAGGCTATCGGTTTGCGCTGGTCAGGGCCCCGCGAGGCGTTGCGGTGGTGACGTGGAAGGGCCGGGGAGGCACCGCTATGCAGCGGGTTCCCCGGCCCCGTAGTTCTACTAACCTGTGGTACGGGAGGGGTTCCGCGAACTCGGGATCACCCTCCCGGTCCCTGAGGCAGTTCGACGTCGGTGGCGTCCGGGTTACCCTGTTCGGGCACCACGGGCATCGGGGGAGGATTCACGGTGCCGGGCCCTCGCACGATTCGCACTTGCCGCACAGCCTGTTGCACCCCGGGATCGAACACCTCCGCGGTGTATTGCAAGCGGAGCGTCAAGGAAAGGGGACCGAGCGGAATGACGTCTCGCTCTCTGCGGATAATGGATCGTAGCAGAGCCGTGACCGTGCGATCGATCGCCTCCTCCTGCGACTCGTCCTCACCCTCAGTCACAGACAGTAGGTCGAGTTCTCGGGCCGCGTCCCTGAAGCCGTCCCGCAATGCATCTTTCAGGGAGTCCTGACGTGTCGCGTTAGACTGTATCCCCGTTCTTTTCGCTTCCGCTACCAGCAGCTCGCGCCGGACCAGCGCCAACAGGACATTGTCCACGACCTGCTCGTCGGTGGCCTGTTCGACCTGCTGACGGTAGGCCGGCTGTAGGGTCTGCATGAACACGTGCAACTCGCTCACCGTGAGGGCGTCTCCCTCGTATCTGACCAAGGCTCGACGTGGGGATCTCCACCCGAGCTTGGCAAGCGGATTCCTGGCGATCTCGCGGACCATGTTGGCGGCGCCGTCGACCACCTGGATGTTCGCTCGTGCCTCGATACCGGCGACGAACAGCGACTCGGCGCTGACGGTTATCTCCTCTTGCATCTGCACCCGTAACTGGGGGCCAAGCTCCTCGAAGCGAGGGGTTTCCTTCTCGTCCACCCGTAATATGTGGAAACCGTAAGGTGTCACCACGAGGTTCGACAGTTGGCCCGGCTCGAGAGAGAAAGCGGCTGAGTCGAACGCCACCACCATTTCGCCGCGCTCGAAGAAACCGAGGTCGCCTCCTTGCACCGCGCTGGCGGAATCCACGCTGTACTGCCTGGCGAGGGGTTCGAACGCTTCGCCAGCTCTCAGGCGGTCGAGGAGAGCTTCGGCTACCTTGCGCACGCTGTCGCGCTGCGCGGGGGTGGAATTTCCGGGGGACGCGAGCAGGATGTGGCGGGCCCGCACCCGGGAGCCGGGAGCCTCCAGGGTAAAGCGGAGTTGGACTTCCTCATTGGTGATGGCCGTATCCGGGCGGACCACCGAATCCCGGAGGGCGCCGATCAGCTCTGCCTCTTCCTGCTGCCGGACTAGGGGGCCGAGGTCCAGATTAGACATGGTCGAGTCCTCGCGCGCTGCTTCGGCCAGTAGCGTGTAGTCGATCCAGAGGTCCGCCAACGCCATCACTACCTCGGGTTGGTCGGGCAGCGTCGTCTCAGGCGCCAGCAGCGTTGTGGCAGCTGCCACGGTGAGGCTGTGGCCCGCCGCGCGTGCGACCAACCCGCCCCCCCCCTCGCCGCGCTGGCACGCGGTGGCGAAGGCAAGTACGGAGATTGTCACCCAACACACACCTTTCATTAAGAAGCTCCATCTCGGGGCGGGTGGGGAGGCCCGTGCGGCTCCGGCACCTTTGCCCGCGGTCTTCTTCTCGGCGTGAACTGTTCGGCCTGTCAGGCTGCGGCGCGGTTGTCCGATAGCGCGGCGAGCGCCTTCACCAGCGTTCCCGTAAGCGGGAGCGGGCCCACCTGACGAAGTTCGAGGGAGAGAGGCGACATGCGCCGCACGTCGACCTCCACCTGCCGATCCCGGAGCGG
>DEAG01000003.1:67440-101933 GCA_002346665.1 Gemmatimonadales bacterium UBA2988 | reverse complement strand
CCCCCTGCCGATCCCGGAGCGGTCGTTCTAAGACGGTTAGGCGCGGCGCTACCCCCAGCCTGAAGGTGATTCGCGCGACCCGGTTCCGGACCATGATGCGTTCTATCCCGAGGGAGCGTCCCAGAATACGCAGTGTTGCCTGGTCGAGAAGCCGCTCCACTTCCGGAGGTGGAGGTCCGAAGCGGTCCGCCAGTTCCTGTCTCAATCCTTCCACCTCAGCATGGATCCCTATCCGCGACAAGCGTCGGTAAAGATGCAACTTCTGGCCGGAATCTGAAATGTATCCTTCGGGCAGGTAGGCCGAACCTCCCAGTGCTACTTCGGGTTCCGGATATTCGACCGTCCCCTCCATCTCGCGGAGCTTGTCTACGGTCCGTTCCAGCAGGCGAAGGTAAACGTCCAATCCAACAGCGTGGGCGAAGCCCGATTGATCGGCACCGAGCAGGTTACCTGCGCCCCGCAGCTCCAGGTCCTTGAGGGCGACCGAATACCCGCTACCCAGTTCGGTATAGTGCTCGAGAACCTTGAGGCGTCGCTCTGCTTCCTCCGAGAGATTTGCCGGGACGATGAGGTAGCAATACGCTCGCCGATCGCTGCGCCCAACACGGCCGCGGATCTGGTACAGCTGAGACAGGCCGAAACGTTCCGCGTGATCGACGATGAGCGTGTTGGCGTTGGGGACGTCGAGGCCGTTCTCGATGATTGCCGAACAAACGAGCAGATCCACGCTCCCCTCCACGAAATTCGCCATCACGTCGTCCAACTCGTGGGCGGCCATCTGGCCGTGAGCCACCTCCACACGTGCCTCAGGGGCGATCTTAGCCACTCGGTCGGCCGCCATCTCGATCGTCGCGACCCGGTTGTGGAGAAGAAAGACTTGGCCGCCGCGGTCGATCTCTCGGGCGATGGCCTCCGCGAAGATCTGCTCACTCCACGGCACGACGTGGGTCAGGATCGGCATCCGGTCACGGGGGGGTGTTCTGATCAGGGTCAGGTCGCGGAGCCGGCTGAGTGAGAGGTAGAGCGTGCGCGGGATGGGTGTTGCCGTGAGTGTGAGCACGTCCACCGAGGCTCGCAGTTCTTTGAAACGCTCCTTGTGCCTGACGCCGAAGCGTTGCTCCTCGTCCACCACAACGAGACCCAGGTCCTTGAAGTGCAGGTCGGAAGAGAGAAGGCGGTGAGTGCCGATGACGATGTCGACCTTTCCCGTCCTAACCTTCTCTAGGATAGACCGGGTCTCTTTGACCCCGCGGAATCGCGACAGCGCTGCCACCCGTACAGGGTAATCCGCGAGTCGTTCCTCGAAAGTGTGGCGATGTTGCTCGACCAGGATCGTCGTGGGCGCGAGAACCGCGACCTGCTTGCCGTCCTGCACCGCCTTGAATGCCGCGCGGATTGCGATTTCGGTCTTGCCGTACCCCACGTCCCCACAGATGAGTCGATCCATGGGTCGGACGGACTCCATGTCCCGCTTCACGTCTTCGGTGGCGCGCCGCTGGTCGGCTGTGTCCTCGTACAGGAACGAGGACTCCATTTCTTTTTGCCATCGGCTATCGGGTGAATAGCTAAATCCGGGGGCGGTTTCGCGCTGGGCGTACAACTGGAGTAGTTCTGCCGTCATCTGCTCAATCGCTGCTTCGGCCTTCCGTCGCAGGTTTTTCCACTGCCGTCCGCCGATGCGGTGTACCTTGGGAGGTTCGGCGTCGTCGGTCTCTCCTACCCACCGCTCGATCAGGTCCAATCGATACACAGGGACACGCAGGATCTCCTTCCCCGTGTATTCGATCGCGAGCGACTCGATCTCCTCACCTCCCACTATGATGCGCTGCAGGCCCATGAAGCGGCCGACCCCATGGTCCAGGTGAACCACGTAGTCTCCCGGAGTCAGCTGAGCCAGGCTTTCCAGCGCGACAGCTCCGCGGAATCGACGTCCACGGCGGACCCGTCGCGAGCGTCGGAAGATCTCGTGATCGGTAAGGACCAAGAGGGACGGGTTGGCACAGGCGAGCTCGAAACCCCCTTCCAGCGAGCCCACCATCACCTGCGCGCCGGGCGGCAGGACTCCGCGATTTCCCCCCAGGATCTCCTCCAACCGCTGAGCCTGCCCTTCGTTGTCGCACAGTAGCAAGGCGCGGCCCCCCTCCGCGGCTCGCTCGCGTAGCATAGCATCGAGACGCCTCATGTCGCGCTCGATGGCGGGTGGCGGTTTGCATCCGAGAGAGAGGTCGCCGCTGTCTTCTTCTCTGAGCTCGAGAAGTGGAAACGAAGCCAGAGTTCGGTTGGCTTCGACTGGATCGAGGAACAGCTCGTGCGGCTCCGGCGCCGCACGTCCCTGGTCGTTCAGATCTGCGTGGAACCGCTCTACGTACTCCCAGGTACGGCGCAGGGCAGGACCCCACTCGAGCTCGCCCAGTCGAACCAGCACGGCCTCGCGGGGGAGGAGATCGAGCAGGGAGCGCGGCACTACCAGGCCAGGCCCGGAGTTGCCGCCGGAGCGGAAGTCCACGGGCAGGATGTGCGCCTCGGCAAGTTTACCAGTGGAACGTTGGTCGAGGATGTCGAAGCTCCTGATCGAAGATATCTGATCTCCCCAGAACTCGACGCGAATGGGCTCTGGCGATCCAAAGGAGAACAGGTCCAGCAGTCCCCCACGAACAGCGAACTGCCCGACCTCTTCGACCAGCGGCACGCGCTCGAATCCTCGTTTTTCCAGGGACGCCAAGAGTTCTGTGAAGCCGTGTTCATGGCCGACACGGAGCGTGAGTCTGAGGCGAGCCAGGCGATCTGGCACGGGTGCCCGCTCCTGTAGCGCTCTAAAGGTGGTGACGAACAGTCGAGTGCGTCCGGAAAACAGGGCCTCCACCGCTTCGACGCGGAGTCCGCCGATTTCCAGGTGAGGTTCGGACGATTCGTACGGCAGGGACTCCCGCTGGGGGTAGAGGGCGGATGCCGCTTCACCCAGGAGGGCCTCGAGATCGGCCGCTGCCGCTGCCGCTGCCGCGGGGTCCGACGTGACCACTACCAGCACGCGGTTCGTGAGTCGGTGCAGGGCGGCAACGAGCGCGGTCCGAGCGGACCCGCTCACTCCGCCAACCGCGAAGGCTGCGCTGGGCATCGGGAGTCGCGCGACCAGCTCGCGGACCGCGGAACACCCTTCTAGGGCATCCAAGATCGCGTTAGGGGACGTGTGGTCCGGATCGCTCATCAAGATGCGGAAAGCGGAGGGGTAGGGGCGTCCCCAGTACGCTGCTTCCAAGATGGAGAAGCTTGGGTGGCACCGCTTGCGGCGACGACACTCTCGAGGACGAGGAGGAGGAGGGTGATCGCCAGGACCGGGCGCCACAGCTCATCGCCCTGCCGGCTGCTGAACACGGCGGCGGTCCACGCGATCGTGTCGGTGAAGATTCGGACCCCCGGGCCGAAGGTTTGGACGACGACAGCTCCCTCAGCCGGCTCTAGCAGAGATTCCCGCATCGGGGGGTTCACAGCCACGGCGTCGAGAACGCTGTCTCCTCGCATAACCCGGTAGATTCCCGACTCACGTGTCGGCCGGAAATCCAGGGCCGGATCCACCGGATGGCGTGATCCATCGGGTGTCTCGACCGCGGTCGCATCCGTAGGTAGCGACAGCGGCCTACCGGCTTCGACGGCTCGCCCTCCGGCACCGGCCTCAGAGGTCGAGATCAGCCATTCGAGCAGGGGCACCATGAACGCTGACAAGGGCAAGTTGGTCACGTCGGGGTCGAGGGCCGATCCCACCAGACGATAGGTGCCGGCGCCGGTGCGTCCCCGTACGATCCAGGGCGACCCATCTTCGAGCCGCGCCACCACCTCCGCGCCTCCGTTCGATCCGCTGCCCACAAGGCGGTACCAGGTTGACACCCGCACGTCGTCGAGGGGGACCGGGATACGGTACTCGCCTACGCGCACTTCGCCACGGCCAGGGAGTTTTTCATACCGCCATGGGATGCCCGCCGCGGCCAGCCGCCGGTTGAGCGCGGGAAGAAGTCCTGCATCGATCGGTGGTACCACCACGACCGTGCTGCCCGTGCGCGCGACCATGGCTCCCTCGCCGGCCACAGCTAGCACCACGTTGGGCTGTGATGCACTCCGCTGTAAGCGTCCGCCGTCCTCTAGCACGGCCAGGGCCTGATCGAGGAAGAAAGGAGAGGCACCCTGGAGCGATACCACGGGAGGCTCTCTTACCGCCTGCACGAACCAACGGTGGTCGTCGCCTCCGAGTTCATCGGGGTCGGTTTCTACATAGCCAGAGGTCCAACCTGCTTGGAACGGCCCGAAGGGGATCGCGGCGGTAGCGCCTGGCGGGACCCGCGTGGCGCCGCGGATGCGATCATCGATGATGAGCCTGAGGGGTGCTTCGTCCGTGTTTCCTCCCACTCTCGCGGTAAGTTCGGTGCGTCGGCCCGCGACGGGCGGGAGCCCGCCTCCGATCACCAGGTTTCCCAGGTAGCGGTTGGGAGGCGGTGTGTCGGAGGGGTGGAAGACGAGCACCGGGACAGGGATAGGTGCCCCCCCTGTATCCGGGAAGGCCGTGGCTTGGAGGTCTGTGAGTACCTGGATCTCGGCCGCAGGCAAGCCGGCTTGTCCAACCAGCGCAGAGGCTCGCCGCACAACGTCCGCAAGATTTCCTGCCGCTGAGCTGATCTCCGTGGTGGCCACTCGGTATCGCGCGTCGCTGGGTCTGCCCGGTGTCGGGACATCCCACGGCTCGCCCGCCCGCAGCACCCAGATTCGGTCGTCCGGGCTGGCCGCGTCCAGGGCATCCAGTGCGCGCCGCTTGAGCCCGTCCAGCAAGCGCTCGTCACCGACCACTCGGCCCACGCTCAGCGAGTTGTCCAGCACGATCGCGAGTGCTGTCGGCGGATGCGTATCGCCGGCGTTCCGAAGGAAGGGGCGTGCGGCCACAAGTACGAGTAGGAGGGTCACCCCCACGCGCATCATTAGGAGTAGTAGCTGCCGAAGGCGAATTCGTCGGGCGTGCTCGCGCTCGGTCCGTAGTAGATAGCGGAGAGCGGGGAAGGAGACACGGTGGGCCTCGTTGCGATGGAACAGGTGGAGAGCGAGGGGCACGAGCACGGCTGCACCGGCGAACAGGAGAACGGGGTTTAGAAATCCCACGCTATGCTGGCTAGCCCAGCCGTTCCCGCTTCTTCAGATACGCACGCAGAGGACGGGAAAGCGGTTCGTTGGTATTGAGCACCACGTAGTCCACACCGTGAGGCTTGGTGCTCCTTTCCCATTCCTGCAAGGCTTTGGACACGGCGGTGCGGTACTCCTCGCGCACGTCGGCCACCGTGACTTGGAACTCCTGCTCCGTTTCAGGATCGAAGAATCGGGCGTCTGAGGCGGCGGGTAGCTCCCGCTCCCCCGGGTCCATGAGGTGGAACACCAGCACCTCGTGACCCTGGTGTCGCAGGTATCGAAGCGCCGTCCGGGTCCCATCAGGATCTACCAGGAGATCGGACAGTAGGATCACTAGCCCCTGTTTGCGGAGACGCAAGGCCAGGTCCTTGAGGGCGGTCTGGGCGGCTGTGCCGCCCTCCGACTCTACCCGCGCCAATCGGCCCAGCAGCTCCTGCCACTGCCGGCGGCCACCCCGTGGAGTCACCCGCAGGCCGATCCGGTCGTGGAACGTCACCAACCCCACGGAGTCGCCCTGGCGGAGGAGAATCAAGGCGATTGAAGCCGCCAAATGGCTGGCATACCAGAGTTTAGTGGGGAGCTCTCCGGGGGCGGAGGACCACCCCATGGATCTGCTCACGTCTAGGACGAGGTAGGCGCGCAGGTTGGTCTCTTCCTCGAATTGCTTCACGTAGTAGCGGTCGGAGCGGCCGAACATTCGCCAGTCGACGTAACGGAGGTCGTCTCCCGCCTGATACGCCCCTAGTTCGGCGAACTCCACGGAGAACCCGCGGTGGGGGGACCGATGTAGGCCGATGAGGAATCCTTCCACGACCTCCCGGGCGATAAATTCCATCCCTCCGAGCTGAGAAAGACTGGATGGGTCTAGGAGGTCGAGGCGGCCGGTGGACGGCGCGGAGGGTGGAGGGTGTTCAGGGGCCATTGGGAGCTGGGAAGCTAGACCAGGGGGAGGGGATGGGCAACGCGGACCTACCTGTCCTCGCAAGTTGCCGCAGAGCGTCTTCGCCAAGGGGTGGGGGGGCGGTCGGAGGTGCAAAACCCCTGTCATCATGGTGTTAACTGAACCCGTCCCAGGGCATGATGCTTGCCATGATCGGGCTAGGTCCACGAAGGACCGTGGTGAGCCAGGTATGGGAGGATAGCCCGATGGTGGAATGGGCGGGTGCAGGCAGGGCCGGGGTGGGCACGGCCGTCACGTTGCTTACGCTCGTCCTGGCCCACGCCGCTCAGGGGGAGGTCGGGGTGGTGCTCGGTAGCGCCGAGTAGGTCGAGGCGCGAATGGAGGCCCGGTCTGTCCCGTCGGGTAGGATGCCCGGGGCGTTGTCAGGCTCGGCCGGACTAGCGGTCGCACGCACGGGGCCGCCCCAGGCGAGGGGCTAGTACCCAAGGAGGTGGGACTGCAGCGGGACGGCTTTCCAGAGGCTCAGCGATCCGGCCGCCGCAGAGTTCCGGGGGCGGCACCGCGAGGGCGCCTGCGGTGCGCATGCGACCGGATGGCCCTCCCGTGATTAGATCCCGCTAGAGGGGCCTACTCCGAGTGCGCGCTCCGGCTTCAGCGGAAGCCGAACGTGGCCCGGCCAGAGAGGGTGCTGTAGTCACCCGTACCATACTCTACACTGAACTTGAGCAAGATAAAGTCGAGCTGCGCGCCGATGGCGAGGCGCTGTGTGCGCTTCACTTCTTCCTCAAACTCGAGGCGCGTGTCGTTGGCGGGCAAACCCGGGATGCTCTTCGGGTTGGATACGGTGTAGTCGAAATCTACCGTTGCCTGGTAGGTGGACCCGTGCGCATAGACTGAGAGTGGTCCGAGGCCCGCGCTGGCCACGAGCCCCAAGGTTGCCCCCTTGGCTACCGCGTAGTTCCCGAATTCGAATTTTTGTGTTCCCGCCACTACCGACACGTCCCAGAACGGAGTTGGGATGGGGAGCCACTGGGTGAGACTGTGCATTGCACCGAACCCGTACGCGCTCACATCCCCGATCTCATCGACGCCTAGGGACTTCCCGACGTTGATGGTGGGAACGACCCGGGCCATGATTTGCGTACCGAAGCCGATTCCGAGCGAGCCTTCCAATACAACTAAGGGAGCCACTGTGAAACCCAGGCCCTCAGGGAACTGGATGGCAAAGTCGTCCGGATCGAGCCCGGTCAATATCAGGTCGCTGCGAAACGTCCCGGTCGGGCTGAGGACCACGCCTGATCCTTCACCGGCCACGGTCGGGCTGCGGCCGTTGTTGGAGGCCGTGTAGGGGTTCGAGTATGTCTTGGCTCCGAATAGGGGGCTCGTATAGGTCGCGGTTGGGGGAAGCATGACTTCGAAGGTCTCGTCTGTTTCGGTAAACCGGGCACCCGCAAGTCGCACCCCAACGTCGAATCCGAGCATTCCGTGGGGGTCTGCTGAAGAGACGAATCCTGCTGTGAGGGCGTGCCCGACTCCACGCGCTAACGGTCCGACGAACCCTTGCGCGTTCTGGGCGGTCAGCACGCTGATCTGCTGTCCGATGGATTGGGCGCGCACGGGGGCCGCCGACAGCGCGAACAGGAGGAGAAGGGAGTAGTGGAGGGCCCTTCTCACGATGGCTCCCGGTTCGAGAACAGGCGCGGTGCCGGGGGGGGCACTGGGCCGTCTTTACTCGCAGTCCACGCTACCCGAGCACACGCCGGAAAGTCAATGTGGGCGTGCACTTTCGCTGCCTCATTAGATTGATGTCCCCTGTGTGTGCGATTATATGTTTAGGTTTTCCTGCGAACGTCCGAACACGCTCAGGGTCTTCGTGCGCCTCGACTATATCCGAAACTTCTGTATTGTCGCTCACATCGATCATGGCAAGAGCACGTTGGCCGACCGGCTGCTCGAGCAGACCGGTACTGTCGATCGACGTCAGATGCGCGAACAGGTCCTGGACGACAATGAACTGGAGCGCGAGCGGGGCATCACGATCAAGCTGCACGCCGTGCGCATGGATTACCTGGCGCAGGACGGGGAGTCGTACGAGCTCAACCTGATCGACACTCCGGGACACGTCGATTTTACTTACGAAGTGTCGCGCTCGTTGGCTGCCTGCGAGGGGGCGATCCTGGTGGTGGACGCCAGCCAAGGTGTCCAGGCCCAGACTTTGTCTAACCTGTTCCTTGCGCTGGATGCTGGGTTGGAGATTATCCCGGTTCTCAACAAGATAGATCTGCCGGGTGCCGAGCCCGAGAAGCGGCTTACCGAGGTGTGCGACCTGCTCGGCGTAGAATCCGAGTCGGTGTTACTAGTTTCGGCCAAAGAAGGTCTCGGTGTCGATGAGGTGCTCGAAGCGGTGGTGAAACGGGTGCCGGCTCCCCGGGGTGACCTTACCGCCCCGTTGCGCGCACTCATTTTTGACTCGTACTACGACAAGTACCTAGGCGCGGTGCCGAGCATCCGGGTCGTGGATGGCGAGGTGCGTGCGGGCATGACAATCGGTTTCGGAGCGGTGGACACGCATTACGAAGTAACCGAGGTCGGATTTATGCGCCTGGCTAAAGTACCCCAAGTTACGCTGGGACCGGGCGAGGTCGGGTACCTGTCTGCTACCGTCAAGGAGGTGTCCCACACACGCGTGGGCGACACCATCTTCGATGCCGCCCATCCGGCGGTCGACCTTCTCCCCGGCTATCAGGAAGTTCGGCCCATGGTGTTCGCGGGTCTGTATCCTACCGACACGGATGACTATGAAGACCTGCGCGACGCCCTCGAACGATTGAAGCTCAACGACGCCAGCCTTCACTACGTTCCCGAGACATCAGTGGCGCTGGGATTTGGCTTCCGGTGCGGTTTTCTCGGTCTTTTACACATGGAGATCGTACAGGAACGCTTGGACCGCGAGTTCGGTGTCGAACTGATCAACACGGTTCCCAACGTGGAATACCACGTCCACTTCACCGACGGGTCCGAGGAAATTATCGAGAGCCCCGCAGCGCTCACCGACCGCGGCCGGATCGAGTCTGTCTCCGAACCGATCGTTCGGGTGCGTATCGTGGCTCCGGAGGAGTACATCGGGAATATCCAGAAGTTGGCCCACGACCGACGCGCGGTATTCAAGGGGATGAGCTATCTGGACAAAGAGCGGGTGGAGCTCGATTACGAACTCCCGTTGGCTGAGATCGTTCTCGACTTCTACGACAGAATCAAGAGTTCGACGCGCGGGTACGCGGCCATGGATTACGAGTTTATCGAATACCGCCCTGATGACCTCGTGAAGCTGGACATCCTGGTGAACGGCGATCCGGTCGATGCGTTTTGCGTGATTATCCATCGGGACAATGCGTTTGAGTACGGTCGCGATCTGACAATGAAGCTCAAGAAGCTGATTCCGAGGCAGCAGTTCGAGGTGGTGCTCCAGGCGGCCATCGGCGCCAAGATCCTGGCTCGTGAGACCGTTAAGCCGCTGCGTAAGAACGTGACTGCGAAATGCTACGGTGGGGACATCACGCGAAAGCGAAAACTGTTGGAGAAACAAAAGGAAGGAAAACGGCGGATGAAACAAGTCGGAGCCGTCGAGATCCCCCAGGAGGCGTTCCTGGCAGTGCTGTCGTTGGGGAAATGACGTCTTGAGAGTTTCGGTCACCATCTCCATGATCACGATTGCTCCTACCGCGACTCGGTTGTTGAGGACCGTCAACAGGCTCTCTGGCATGACCTGGCTCAGGGCGGTCGAAAGCGCACGGTACGAGGGATCGGCGAGCTAGCTGTTCAGTCCACCACCCCGCTCTGGGAGACAACGTGATAAGCCAGCCTTCGGGTGAGGCCACCCGCTCTAGGCAGTCCCGTCCGGCGCGCTGGATCGTGGGGGTCGATATCGGCGGTACCAACATCGTCGTGGGTGTCATTGCGGTTGATGGCGGCGAGCCTGTCGCGCGCCGCATCCTGCCGACGGAGGCCGCGCGCGGGAGTGAGTCAGTAGTGGAGAAGGTGGCGGCCATGTTGGAGGAAGTTACCGCCGAGACTGTCAGTACCTACGGGGGCACGCGCGCCGATGTAGCCGGAGTCGGCATTGGATCGCCGGGGCCGATCAATAGGGACCGTGGGACGGTGATCAACACCCCGAACCTTGGTTGGACGAACCTACCTCTTCGCGACCTGATCAGTCAGGCGGTGGACCTGCCTGCGACCCTGGACAACGATGCCAACTGCGCCACCTACGGGGAGTGGTGGCTCGGCGCGGGTCGAGGCGTCAGCAGCCTGGTTGGCGTTACGCTGGGCACGGGCATCGGTGGTGGCGTCGTCCTCAACGGTGAAATAGTCCATGGTACGTCCGATGCTGCAGGCGAAATTGGGCACATGACCATCGAATTCACTGGTCGCAAGTGCACATGCGGCAACTACGGTTGCCTCGAGGCGTACTGCTCGGGCCCCAACATCGCGGCGCGCGCGCGCGAAGGGCTGGAGGCGGGGTACGAATCGGTGCTCACCCAACTCGTTGACGGTCAGCTGGACAGCATCACCGCTGAGACCGTTTATGAAGCTGCTGTGTTAAACGATCCGTATGCCAACGAGGTGATGGCGGATACCGCGAAGATCCTCGGAGCTGGAGTGGCCAACATGATCAACCTGTTGAACCCAGAGGCGGTCGTCATCGCCGGCGGGGTCACGCGCGCGGGTGAGCACCTCTTCACTCCACTCCGGTCCGAGGTGCGGCGACGTGCGTTTCGGTCCGCTTACGACGCGTGTAGCATCCTTCCCGCCGCCCTTTCCGAGACCGCGGGGATGATTGGGGCCGCGGCAGTGTTCAAGAAAATTGCCTTCGGATCGGTCTGAGCGGGTGTCACCTCCGCTCAGATTGGGTGTGTTGGGAACACTGGTTTGGGACACGATCGTGCGCGACGATCGGCCCGCTTCCGTGGAGGAGTGGGGTGGGATCGGGTATGCTCTAGAGGCTTTTTCTTCTGCCTTGTCAGAGGAGTGGGAGGTGTGTCCATTGGTCAAGGTCGGAAAGGACTTGTCGGAGAACGCTCTCCGCTTCCTGCGATCGATTCCCCGGGTGCGTGTCGAGGCGGGCGTGGTGACGGTTCCGCAGCCGAACAACCGCGTGGATCTCTGCTACGAGGGTGAAGCACGTCGCACCGAGCGGCTACGGGGGGGGGTACCTCCGTGGCTATGGTCGGAGCTTGGACCGCTGGTGGGCGACTGCGACGCGCTCTATGTGAACTTCATCTCCGGGTTCGAGATGGACCTCGACGCTGCCCGGGCCCTGCGCGTCGCATACCCGGGTCCGACCTACGCAGACTTGCACTCCCTGTTCATGGGAATCGGAGCCGCGGGGCTGAGAGTGCCGCGTGAGCTTCCCCTCTGGCACGACTGGCTCCGCTGCTTCGATGCCGTGCAGGTGAACGAAGACGAATTCGAGCTGCTCGGGCGGGCGTGGGGGGACCCTTGGGGACTCGCCGCCGCCAGCGTCGGACCGGAGCTCAAGCTCATGGCGATCACCTTGGGTGCGCGCGGCGCGGCGTACGTGGCTGGCCCCGGGATGTGGGTGGATCCACAATCCTGGCCCGAAACACGCCGACGTCTAGGTGCTCCCGGAACCTCGCGCAGCGCCCAGGTTCCGGTGGAGGGCGAACCCAAGCGCGGCGACTCCACCGGTTGCGGAGACGTCTGGGGCGCCACCTTTTTCGCGCGGCTGCTGGCCAGGGATGGATTGGAGAGCGCCCTGGCCGATGCGAACCGTGCTGCCGCTCGCAATGTTGAGCACCGTGGTGCCGCGGGGCTCCATAGGCATCTTCGTGGTCTGATCGTGCCTACCCATTACCATCGCTGATTGGCCTTATCTTCCCCACTGAGGGTGCCTGGTGCACGTAATCGACGTTCCGGCATCGCTGGACTACCGCGCACTGGATGCGTTGTTAGACAGCACGGTCCCTGCCCCCGGCAAGCGTCTCTTTGATGCCCGGCACGTCCGCTGGGTAGATCCCTGCGGGATGCTGGCGCTCCTCGCTGCCGGTACCAGGGTTGGGGCGCACGGGGGGGAGCTGCCCCACCTCCAGCTGCCCGATCAGACGGATGTGCTCGGATATCTTGCGCGCATGGGGTTCTTCACGGCTGCCGAGGGAGTTTTTGATATGAACGTGAGGGCGCCGCGGAGGACCGCATCGGGCGAGTCCGATGTGTTGCTCGAGATCACCCCGATCACGACCAATTCAGACGTGCACGAAGTGGTGGATCGGGTGCAGGGAAGGGCGGGCCAGATCCTCTCCCGCACGCTCCGCTACCCCCTGTCGGCGGTGGTCCAGTTCAGTGTTATTCTCTCCGAAGTGTGCCAGAACATCCTCGAGCACGCGGAGGCACCGGGGTGGGTAGCGGCCCAAGCATACCGTTGGCAGAAGCGTCTCGGGCGCCACGTCCTAGTCATCTCTGTTGTGGACTTGGGCCAGGGCTTCCGGGGTTCGCTGACGGAGGAGCACTCGGCGCGCTTTGGAGACCGCTGGGGGGACGCCACTGCGCTGGAGGCGGCATTCATCCATGGCCTGACCCGCTTTCCGGATTCAGGGCGTGGCCAGGGAATCCAACAGATCCGTAAGCAGGTGCGCCGTTGGGACGGGGTCATCAGTATACGGAGCGGTCGCGCGCGCATCGCGGATGTACCGACCTGGGACGACATGCCTCCCCTCACAGACGGGATGGAGGACTTTTCGGGGGCTGCGATCACGATCATCCTTCCGGGGCCTGGGGACGATGATGGGTGAGCTCTCCCTCCCTCCCATCCAGATCGACGTGGGCAGCCTCGTCCAGAGGAGCGTCGCCACCCTGTACTCGCACCTGGTGACGCGGCCCACCGGTCGGGCTGTGCGCCTGGCCATCGAGAGCTTGCTTGCCGACGCCGGGGACATCGCGCTCTCGCTCATCGATCTGTCGGAGGTGAACGTCCTCGATTTCTCGTGCGCTGACGAGGTGGTGGCCAAGCTGCTTCTCAGATACCTCGACCCGGACCGGCCCCGGGAGGCGTATTTCGTGATCCGTGGGGTTAGCGACATCCACCGGGAGCCGATCGAGGTGGTGCTCGAGCGGCAACAACTGGCCACGGTAGCGCAGCGCGAGGACGGGACGTACGAGCTACTAGGGGTGCGTAGTGGCTCCGAGGACTCGGTGTGGCGCGTGGTAGAGACGCATGGCAGGATCCGTTCTGACGAGGTGTCCTTGTTACTCCCAGCCCCCGAGGATCGCACCGCGCTAAGGGGGTTGGTGCGGCGCCGGGTCGTGTTTGCCGACGTCAGTTCGGGTACTGTGCATGCGCTGAGCAAATTGGCGGCAGGCACTACCTGAGCTCACCCTCCCACAACCGTTCACGCTCGCGGGGAAACGCATGGCCAAGCGGATCAGCACTGCCGTATCGTCCCCCCATTGGTGGCGACGCCTTCGCCATGAACGCCTGGGTCTACACGGGCCGCCTCCCGCTGTTCGGGGGGGAACCATGGCTCTAGCCAACGTCACGTGGTCCATCTAACTGATCCGGACGGGGCCGGTGGCTTCATTCTCCCGGGTGGCTAGTCAGGGTTCCCCGGCAGCCCCCGCGCCTTTGATTAGCTACCACTTCGGATGGAAGGCAGTTTGGTGACGATTTCTCTGGCTCGTGCGCGGGCTGAAGCTCGCACCAAGAGTAGATTCAGGCTGGTAGCACGGTGGTAGACCGGGACCCAAGGAGAAGCTCGGTTGATCCCGTGATTACCTTTCCGGCCCGATAGGAGACCACCCCTCCGGTGGTGGTGTTCAGGAGGAGGAGGGCGTCGGCTCTGCCGTGTCGGTTCATCAGATCGAGCATCATTGGCTCTTCACCGCTCCACGGGTAACCAAACACGATGTCGAAGTCGTCCAACGGGATACCGAGGTCGAGGTAACCAGAGGGCCCGTTGCCGATTGTGCCGAGCCGCCCGTCGCGGTTGCGCCGCCAGCGATAGCCTGAGGGGAGGAAACTCCCGGCAGCGAATCGAGCCTCAGAGCCGTTCCGACGAGCCAGGTCCCGTGCATGCCCGACCAGACTTGAATCGAGCTCGATGCCGTACGCTTCGAAGCCGAGGAGGTCAGCCATGATCGTGATTATACCTGTAGCCGACCCCCACTCGAGAAACTTTAACCCTGGGGCCCGCAGCGGCAGCAGCGCTTCCAGCACGACATCGTAATCCGCAGCGACGAAGGGGTGGAAGCTCTTCTGGCGCACCTTGATGTCGAAGCGGTCCCAGAGATCATATCCTTCGTCGAAGAGCGCGGCCACGCGGGCTCGGAGTCCGCTCTCTAGGGCTAAGCCTACGGACGATGTCGGAGCGGTCACGTCACTTCGTCATCGGCCGCCACGTCTTCGTTCTGAGAGTCAGACTCCTGGGCCGCTTCCCGCCTCAGTCGTTTCTTCTCAGCTTTCTCTTCTCGCTTTTTTTGTTTCTTGATTGCTTGTTGTTGTTTCTGGAATCCATAGTTGGGTTTTCTGGCCACTCTCACCTCGCTATTTGCTGCGGGTCCGGCCACCCCTCGGGCTATGTGTACGGCGTCGCAGCTGATTTAAAATAGACTCTTACTCCCGAGGCAACACCGAAACATAACTGCGACCGAGCTAAGGGGGATGGACTCCCTTCCGTTACCATTCGATCGGGAGCAGGTATTTGGCTATCCCGCGAGAGCTGGGGGGGGTTCGGTTATGAGGCCCATTCAGCGATATTGATTGGCGGTAGCAACCTAAGGCTCCCTCATTCAAAGCGAGCCGAGACGTGACACCAGAAGATCTAGAAAAGGAACGCAAGGCCTCCGCGGAGCGTAGGCGCAAGCAGTTCGACGACCTTCGTCGTGAGAAGCCAATCCCCGACCCTACCGAGGTAAGGACGCTGTCTCGTGCGCAGAAGCTCAAGCTGCGCGACGACGATTTCGTCGCTCCCAGGGAGTAAGATTCAGGGCAGGGTCCGCCTGCTTCTCCTTCATGAACGGATAGCGGTAGTCGGTCGCGGGAAGGAACGCCTCTTTGAGGCTCCGGGCTGGCACCCACCGAAGTAGGTTAATTTCGGACCCTGCCTGGTATCTGGTGCCGCTGGCTCTGCTGCCACCGAACGGCTGCTGCCCGAGGACTGCTCCCGTAGGATTGTCGTTAACATAGAGATTCCCAGCCGTGTACCGGAGCCGATCCATCAGATTTTATCG
The DNA here is from genome assembly GCA_002346665.1 of Gemmatimonadales bacterium UBA2988. Lineage (GTDB taxonomy): Bacteria > Gemmatimonadota > Gemmatimonadetes > Longimicrobiales > Gaopeijiaceae > UBA2988. The sequence goes on along the minus strand of DEAG01000003.1, from coordinate 86,626 downwards.
CTAAACTTCGCACGGCTAGAGTGTCGGACGTAATATAAAATAGAACATGCGGGGTATCGCCTATCCGCTGCTTCTCCCGGTTGACCAGGGACCCGGAGCGACCCTAAGTTTTTCTTAATTCACGCTTGGTCCAGGAGGTCCACGCAATGTCTGATATGGAGCGTATCGAGGAGGTGCTTGAGTCGATACGACCCGCTATTCAGGCGGATGGAGGCGACGTGGAATTCATCCGTTACGACGAGGCGGTCGGTCTGGTACAGGTCCGGCTCAAGGGCGCCTGTGAGACCTGCCCGATCTCGATGATGACGCTCAAGGAGGGGATCGAGGTAAGGCTCAAGCGCGCGGTGCCGGGCGTCATGGAGGTCACTGCGGTCTAGCTTTTCATCGGCAGGAAAATCCCTAAGCACGAGCGTTATGAGTATGGATGTGGAGGCGCTAACGGAGTCAGTTATAACTGCTCTCTCCCGGATCTCGGGTGAGGCGGGAGACGTGGATCTGGTAGGGAGCGGGCGAGTGCAGGGTCTGGAGGTCAAGGAAGGTGGCCGCGTGCGTTTCTCGTTCCATCTTCGTGCCGAGGATCCTGGCACGCTTGTCAAGTTTGCTCGACAGGTGGTGGAAGAAGTTTCCGGCGTCTCGGAGGTGAAGGTTGACGTCCAGCTTCCTAGGCTAGGCGGAGCGGATGGGCCCCGCCCAGCGGGTAACGACCGCACCCTCAAGCCCGGATCCGTGCCAGCACCGACTCCACGCCCTGGCCTCCTTGCCGAGGTAGAGCGCGTCGTGGCCGTGAGCTCTGGGAAGGGCGGCGTGGGGAAATCAATGGTTGCCGCCAATCTAGCGGCCGTTTTGGCCTCGCAAGGTCTTCGGGTGGGGCTGATCGACGCCGACATCTACGGACCAAACATTCCTCTCATGTTCGGGGAGACCCGGCGTCCGCGAGTGAGCGGGGGTAAGGGGCACGAGCGCATCGAGGCACTCGAGGCCCATGGTGTGCGCCTTATGAGCTTGGGGTTCCTTCTCGACCGGGAGCAGCCAGCCATCATGCGGGGACCCCTCATCGCCGGCATCCTGAAGCAATTCATCGAGCAGGTTGAATGGGGGGCGCTCGACGTGATGGTGGTGGACATGCCTCCAGGCACCGGGGACGCGCAGCTTTCTCTGGTTCAGACTATCGACCTGGACGGCGCGGTCATGGTTACTACTCCTCAGGACGTTGCCACGGGGGACGTGCGCCGTGGCATCAAGATGTTCGAGAAGGTCAACACCAAGGTGCTCGGGGTGGTAGAGAACATGGCAGGATGGCTGTGTCCCCACTGTGGTGAGCAGGCGGACGTCTTCGGCCACGGTGGTGGAGAGCGGCTGGCAGCTGAAATGGAAGTGCCTTTCCTCGGCCGGGTCCCGCTCGACGCCGCCGTGGCGGTGGCGGGCGATGAGGGGCGACCGACGGTGCTAGCTGACCCCGAGGGGCCGGCGGGGCGGGCGTTGTTCGCTCTGGCGCGGGGTCTTCGCACGCGGCTGGAGGCGGTTCCCGCCCGCTCGTGATGTATCGGCCGCGGCCGGCCCCCACGCGGGAGCACTTGCTAGTCACCTCGCTTCACGAAGTCGTGCGGGATTTTCCCGAGACCCTCACCGTCCTGCGGCTCGGCGGTGGCGATCCCCGTGTCCACGGTGGCAGGCTACTGTCGAGGATGGATGGATGGGAGGAGCTTCTATCCCTCCTCGTCGACGCCACTCGCTGGCGGCCGGCAGGGTGAGTGCGGCTCGGATTACCCTCCTCACCGATTTCGGCACCCGGGACGGTTTCGTGGGTGCCGTCAAGGGTGTTCTGGCCGCGCTCGCACCCGGTGTTATCGTGGACGATATTTCACACGATGTCCCCGCCGGGGATATTAGGGCAGCGGGTCACGCCCTTTCTCGCTACTGGCGCCGCTATCCCGAGGGGACCGTGCACCTAGTTGTTGTGGATCCCGGTGTGGGGACGGGGCGTCGGGCGCTCGCATGCTCGGCTGCTAGACGATTCCTTGTCGCGCCTGACAACGGAGTGCTGACCCCGGTTCTTGCGACTTCTGGCTCGCGTTGCTTCGGAATAGAGGGGTCGGCGCACCCGGCTCCTATCTCGCCCACGTTCCACGCCCGGGACGTCTTCGCGCCAGTGGCGGCCTTGTTGGCGTCGGGCAGTACCCTGTCCCTCGTAGGCCCGGCCGTCGATGATCCCGTCGTGGTGTACGAGCCCGAGGCCATGCGGATGGGTGAGGCGGGTCTCGGGGCGGTGGTCGGCGTAGACCGCTTCGGCAACGCCACGACCAATTTGCCCGGTGGGTGGGTGGAGGACCGAAGCGTAGTGGAGGTCGCGGGTCTTCGCCTCGTGGTATGCGGCACATACGGAGACGTGGCGTCGGGAGATGCACTGGCGCTGGTGGACTCGGAGGGCTGGATCGAGGTGGCGGTACGGGATGGCTCCGCGGCCGACCTCCTCAGCTTGGGTGCGGGCACCCCGGTCAGGCTTAATCCATCCTGACGCCTGCCTTTGCGGTCAGGCGTGCATCACTCCGCGTCTGACCATTTCCGGTCGGTGCCCGAGAGCTTGCCTCTACCCCGTGTCTTCTCGATGACCTTCACCACCACCCAGCCGACGAAGAGGAACGGAGCCACCTTGAAAAGTAGGAAACTTGCCAGCCCCACGGCCATCCCGACCACGCTGAGCACGACACCTGCCACGATCAGAGTGACCAGGCCGACCAAGAACAACGTGAGCAATGAACGCAACATGGCTGTAACCTCCCCACGGCGGATCGGCCGTGTTCGAGTCCGGCGAATGGGATCCGGGATCTCTCCTATCATGCAGTACGTGCGGGAGACAGGAAAGATTCTACTTCACCTGAACCCCCACCCGGTGTGGAACCGGCCGACCTTCGATCGACCTAGGTGAGGGCATTACCCCTGTCATGACGACGATTCCAGAGGATCTTCCATCCGGAGGGCATGACCAAGAGCGCCAGATCCGGCGCCTTTTTTCCGAGATTGCTCCACGCTACGACCTACTTAATCACGTTCTCAGCATGAACCTGGATCGGAGCTGGCGGCGACGCGCGATTGCGTACTTGGGCTGGGAGGGGCACGCGGAGGGACTCTATCTCGACGCCTGTGCAGGCACGTTCGACTTGAGCCTTGAGTTGGCCGGCCAGCCTGGGTTTCGGGGACACGTTGTGGGTTCTGATTTTGCCTTGCCTATGCTGATGGAAGGGCTCTCCAAGTTGGCCGGTGTTGCGGTATCCCCGGTGTGCGGGGACGGGCTCCGCCTGCCGTTCGGCACGGAAACTTTCTCTGGTGCCACAGTGGGCTTCGGGGTACGGAACCTGGCCGACCTTGACCGGGGGCTATCGGAGCTCCATAGGGTTCTCAGGATCGACGCCCGCTTGGTGGTGCTTGAGTTCACCACTCCTCCCAATCCGCTACTCCGCCAACTCTACCTCTTCTACTTCCACCAGGTACTGCCTCGGGTGGGACGCTGGGTGTCGGGGCACCCTTGGGCGTACAGCTACCTGCCCGCCTCCGTGAAAGAGTTTCCTGGCCCTGCGCAACTGGCCGGTCGGATGCGACGTGCTGGTTTTCGGGACGCGAGCTGGTCACTCCTTAGTGGGGGGATCGCTGCCCTCCACGTAGCGACGAAGTAGCATCGGAGGGGGTCGTGCCCAGATCCGGTACCTGCAGCACTGTGACCGGCCCCAGGTTTTCGAGGGGTTCGTCCAATGCCTCCGGGTTTCCCACCACCATGATTACCATCTGGTCAGGGTGTAAGTGGCGTTTGAATACCTGGCGGATATCCTCGGGCGATACCCTCTGAATGCCGGCCAGGTACCGCTCTAGCCAATCGTCAGGTAGCCCTCCCATCCGGAGTGCGATCTTCCGGGAGACGATCTGGGCAGGTGACTCGAAGTTGAAGACGAAGCCATTCACGATTTCGTCCACTGTCCTGCTCACGTCCTCTGCGGAGGGTGGCGAGGTCGTCATCTCATCCATGGTGGACAGGATCAAGCGGATGGCTGCGACGGTTGTCCCGCTCTTGGTGCTGGTGGTGGCCCCCACGAGACCGTCGTGCTTGACTGGGGTCGTCCAGAGGGATGAGGCGCTGTAGGCGTATCCCTTCTCAGTGCGTACTCGTTCCATCAGCCGACTGGAGAGACCCCCGGAACCCAGGATCGAGTTGCCGATGCGAGAAGCATAGTAGGCCGGGTTGTCCTCCCGACGCATGTTCGCTACGTGAGCCATCACGACGGTGCTCTGGTCCAAGGGGCGGGGGATCAGGAAGACACCGGATTCCCGACGAATCGCCGGTACGGGTGAGCGGGGAAGGGGCTCGGCGCATGAAGGCAAGCCCGCGACCAGGCGTTCCACCCGCGGGAGCATGTCCACCCAGGGCACGTCTCCTGTCACTCCCAGGATCAGATTGTCGGGACAGATTACGCGCTGGTGCACCCACTCCAGTCGCTCTCGCGAGAGGTCTTCGGGTTCGAGGTCTGCGGCGTTCATCTCCCAACCGATAGGGTGGTCACCGTACATGAGTCGGTTGAACGCGCTGAAGGCGAGGCGCCCGGAGTCGTCGTCATTCCGTCGGACGGCTTCCAGCTGCCGTCCCCTCCACACCTCAACCAGAGCGGAGTCGAAGCGGGGACGCTTGAGCATGTCCCCCAGCAGATCGAGCGCCACGTCGAGGTGGCGGGTCAAAGTGTTCACGCTGGCGAAGGAGGACTCCCCCCCACCCCCGAACGACGTGCCGATGGCGTACAGCTCCATGAGAGAGTCGAGTGAGTCAGGAGGCAGCGCGATGGTTCCGCCCGAGCGCAGCAACGAAGGCAGCGCAGTGGCGGCGGCATAGTAGGTGCGTGGGAACTTGGACACCCCACCGCGGAAGTGGGCGGACACGGTCATCAGCGGTAGCGTCCGGTCCTCCAGGTGGAAGACGTGGACGCCGTTCGAAAGAACGTGCTCCGTTGGATCAGGGGGATGGAATTCCAAGGGCTCAAAACTGAGACGGATCACGCCCTCCTTCCCGATGTCCTGGGCCTCAGCTCCTGTAGCAAGAACGGCCAGCGTCACACCTGCGGTCCACATAGCTACTGCTTTCATTGGGGACTCGCCCGCGCTGGTGGGGGAGTCTTCACCAGGGTCGCCACGGTGCGGTTCTCCTTCCGCAAATACGTTCGCACCACACGCTGCACATCTTCGGCAGTGACCGCTGCCATCCGTTCCTCGAGCCCGAAGGTGGTGCGCCAGTCACCGAACAAGGAGGCTGAGTTGGCCAGCTGGAGGGCAAGGCCGAAGTTGGTATCTAACCGCCGAACCGAGCTGGCCTCGAACTGATTCCGGACGCGTTGCAGCTCGATGTAGGCCGGTGGATCGTCCGCGATGCGGGCTACTTCAGCGTACACTGCCTTCTCTAGCTCAGCGGTAGTATGAGGTGACCGCGGATACGCCTCTACGGCGAAAAGAGCCGGATAGCGGGCACCCGGTCCGAGGGAACTCCCGACATAGGTGGCGAGCCTATCCTCGAGGACCAGTCGACGGTACAGGCGCGAGGTGCGGCCCCCGCTGAGCAGGGCGGAGAGTATGGCGAGTGCAGGGGCATCGGGATGGAATTTGTTTACCGTGTGCCAACCAATGCGCACGGCCGGTTCCGCGTCGAAGTGCACTTCGACGCGTCGTTCGCCGCGTTGCTCCGGCTCCTCGATCAGCACGGGTGGCGGGGTCTCTCCCGGAGGGATGGGGGAAAAGTACCTACGTGCCCATCCCTCGATTTGGTCTGGTTCCACATCGCCGACGATCGCTACCACGGCATTCCGGGGTCCGTAGTAGCGGCGATAATAGTTTTCCACTTCCTGTCGGGTATGGTTGCGCACGTCGCTCGGCCAACCGACTAGGGGCACCCCGTAGGGATGCGCTTGAAACGCGGCTGCGAGGTGCGCTTCGTACAGCAGCCCCCCGGGATTCGTGTCCACTCGCGTTAGGCGCTCCTCCATGACCACGTCACGTTCGGCGTAGAACTCTCGGAACACCGGGCTTGTCATTCGGTCCGCTTCGAGCACGAACCAGAGTTCGGCTCGGTTAGCGGGCAGCTCTACATAGTAGATCGTGGATTCGTTCGTGGTCACCGCGTTGAGGCCCTGGGCGCCGTTCTTGGAGAGAATCTCGTCGAACTCGTTGGGCACGACCAACGCGCGCGCAGAGTCCTCTAGCGCACGGATGCGTGACTCCATACCGACGATCGCCACCGGATTCGACCCCTCCTTGACGCGCGCCACGAGCAGAGAATCGTGCACCTGGTCCATGTGCCGGAACCAGTCTACTTCCGCCGTGTGGTCGCGGGTTCCGATCGAGGTGGTGCCCTTGAAGAGGAGGTGCTCGAGCAAATGCGCGATCCCGGTCGAGCCGAGGTGCTCATTGGCCCCGCCGACGGCGTACTGAGTCACGAACGCGACGGTGGGGGCGCCGTCCTGCGGCAGCACCAGAAAACGCATTCCGTTGTCCAGCGTGACTTCGCGTACTGGGAGCTGGTTGCCCTGGGGTGCCTGGGCGGTCACTTGGGTGGCGCAGGCTAACAACCCACCGGCCAACAGTCCCTTAAGGTGTCGAGGGATGAACTGCATCAAGTAAGGCCTATGTTTTGGGTCCTCCGGGCGACGGCTCGGCGCGGCTGGCAGGTTGGGCACAGGAACGCTGACCGATCGCCGAACACGACCCGCTGGACGATGGAGCTACACCTGATACAGGGGGACCCTTCCTGACCGTAGACCTTGAGTTCGCGTCCGTACTTGCCCTCGCCTCCTTGGGCGTTTCGGTAATCCCGAATGGTGGTACCCTCCGCTCGTACTGCATCGGATAATACTGAGCGCAGGGTGTGGTGAAGGGCATCTGCCTCGTGTCGCCGCACCGTGCAGGCGCGTCGGGCCGGGTGGATCCTCGCCATGAACAAAGCCTCGTTGGCGTAGATGTTTCCGACTCCGGCGAGCTTACGTTGGTCGAGCAGCCATGACCGGACCGGGGCACGGGAAACTCTGAGGCCGTCCCAAAGGCCCGCGGGTGTGAATTCGTCGGTCAGAGGCTCCGGGCCGAACGTCCTGGACCGTGCCTCCGACGTGGGGGCATCCAGATGCCGGATTGTCCCGAAGCGGCGGCTATCGTCAAACACCAAGTCAGTGCCGTCCCCGAGGAGGAAGACGACCGCCGGGTGGGTGGCTACTGGTCCGTATCGTGCACGCGCAGGACTAGTACGCGGCGGACGGGGTAGCGCGAGTACGCTACCCGTCATTCCCAGGTTAATCCACACCACGGATCCGTCGTCCATCTCGAGCAGTATGTTTTTGGCTCGCCGCTCTGCTCCGGCTATGCGTCGGCCCGCTAGCCCCTTTCGCAGGCGAGTAGGGGCGACTACGAGAACGTCCCTATGAAGCACCTCTACATCCTCGATGCGGCGCCCTGATACTGCCGATCGGATACCTCGGACGATGGTCTCAGCCTCAGGCAGTTCGGGCATCAGGCCTTGTTGCGCTCGTCTCGGGCCATCTCCCGCCAGCCGATGTCCTTGCGGAAGTGCTTTCCCTCGAACCGGATTGCCGCTGCGGCGTCGCGGCTCTTCCCGGCGGCTTCGGCCAACGTCGACCCGATTCCGGTCACTGCCATGACACGTCCTCCTGCTGTGAGTAGGTGCCCGTCCGATCGCTTTGTGCCCGCGTGGAAGACGAGCACGTCAGGGTTATCGGTTACTGTTGTCGGAATCTCGATTTCCCGGCCCTTCGGATAGTCGCCGGGATACCCCTCAGATGCCAGCACGGTGGTCACCGCAGCCGCTGTTCTGAAGCTCGGTTCGCGACCCTTCAGACTGCCCCCTTCCGCCACCTCCACAAGCATCTCCAGCAGAGAACTCTCGAGAAGGGGGAGGATTGCCTGGGCCTCCGGGTCACCGAACCGGCAGTTGAACTCCACCACCTTGAGCCCGTCCCCGGTGAGCATGAGGCCGGCGTACAACAACCCTTTGAATGGGCACCCCCGATCGGACAACGCCCGCAGGGTGGGGAGCAAGACGCGTTCGCGCGCTTCCTGTACGACGGTTTCGGTGGCGAGTGAGACCGGGGCGTAGGCGCCCATCCCTCCCGTGTTGGGCCCGGTGTCGGCCTCTCCCACCCGCTTGTGGTCCTGCGCGGGCAACAGTACTAGCGCCTCCTCACCGTCGGTCACCGCGAACACGGACAGCTCCTCTCCCTCCATGAACTCCTCGATCACCACTTCTTTCCCGGCTTCGCCGAACGTTCGGTCGCGCAGCATCGTGGACGCGGCGGCAGTGGCCTCGTCGCTAGTGGCGCATACGACCGCCCCCTTTCCAGCGGCTAGGCCGGATGCCTTCACTACCAAGGGCCCACCACGTTCTCGGATGAAGGCCAAGGCCTCCTCGAGGTCGGTGAAGGTGCGGTGCTCGGCGGTGGGGATCCCCGCTTCCGCCATCAGTTCCTTAGCAAAGGCCTTACTGGCCTCGATCCTGGCAGCTTCGGCAGTGGGACCGAACACGGCGACACCCTTATGGCGGAAGCGGTCTGCAATGCCGGCGGCTAGCGGCGCCTCGGGCCCTACCACCGCTAGGTCGATGCGTTGGGAAGCGGCCCAGCCCGTGAGCGCCTCCACGTCTCCCGGCCCTATAGGGACGGCGTGTGCTAGTGTCGCCATGCCGGCGTTGGGTTGGGTGGCATAAAGCTCGGCCCCTGGGGCGTCGCGGCGTAGCATCCAGAGGAGGGCGTGTTCGCGGCCCCCCGTTCCTACGACTAGGATACGCATGGGTCCCGGCCAAGAGGATCGTTGGGAGAATTCGGATAGGGGGTCAGAACGCTATCCTGCTGCGGGAGAATGCAAAAGGGCCGCCTTCCCCGGGAGGGGCGCTGGCCACGTGCTGTCGGTGACGGTCGGTTGGCTCGCTACAGCTTGAAGCCGCCTGTGATTGTATCGTCCCGGTTGCCAACCGTCCCGGCCATTCTGTCGTGGACGATTGACCCCCCTAGCTTGCCCGTCCTAAGTTTTGGGGTCGGCCCCCGGACCTCCGGGCGGCCGTTTTCATTTCCCACGAGCCAGGATGAGCGTTGCCAATTTCGCTGCTTCCCGGACTGATGGTTTCGGTCTCGGGCTTCCGAGGTCGGGTGGGAAATCCGCTCACCCCCGAGTTGGTGGTGGGTTTGGCTGCGGCCTTCGGAGCTTTCCTCCAAGACGAGGGTTTCGGAGATACCGTGTGTGTCGGGCGCGACTCCCGCACCTCAGGCCCCATGTTCCTGCGTGCCGTGGTTGCCGGGTTACAATCGGTGGGCACCAGGGTGGTCGATCTCGGGGTCGTCCCCACGCCGACGCTGATCATGGCCACTGAACATCACGGATCAGCGGGTGGGATCGCGATCACGGCGTCGCACAATTCCGCCGAATGGAATGCCCTCAAGCTGGTTACCGGGGAAGGGACCTTTCTCGACGCTGAGTTGTCCGCACGCTTCCAGGAATACTTGCGGAGTGAGGATCCGTCCCGGGCGGACTGGGATCGACTCGGGGAAGTCGTGGCGGACTCCGCCGCGTGGCCTCGGCACCTTACCGCTATTCTGGGTCTACCTGAGTTGGACCTGTCTGGGATTCGTGCCCGCGCCTTCCACGTCGCACTCGACTGCGTGAACGGGGCGGGTGGGCTTGCGATGCCCGAGCTGCTTGAACAGCTCGGGTGTCGTGTGAGCTCGATCGGCACCGATCCGGACGGACGTTTTCCGCGCGACCCCGAACCGACCCCCGCAAACCTGGAGAGGCTAGGTCGCCTCGTGCGTGAGAGCGGTGCCGACGTGGGGCTCGCGGTTGATCCGGACGTGGATCGGCTGTCGCTAGTGGACGAAGGTGGTCAGCCGCTGGGCGAGGACCTGACCCTGGCGCTGGCGTCCGCGGTCGTGCTCCGCCGTACTCCCGGGCCGGTGGTGACGAACCTCTCCACGAGTCGTGTGATCGATGATGTGGCCACGTCTTTCGGATGCAGGCTGCTGCGCACGGCGGTGGGAGAGGTCAACGTGGCACGTCGGATGCAAGCCGAGGGAGCGGTGATCGGAGGCGAGGGGAACGGTGGGGTGATCCACCCCCGCCTCCAGTACACGAGGGACGCTCTCGCGGCGTCCGCGCTGGTTCTTCAGCACCTTCTGGAAGAAGGCGGCGCTCTTTCTTCTGCCGTGTCCAAGTGGCCGTCCTATGTGATCGTGAAGGAAAAGGTAGCGTTCCCGCGAGGCGCGCTCCCCGATGCATACCGAACCCTCACCGAGGGGTTCGCCCCGGCAGAGGCCGACACCAGTGATGGGCTCCGCCTGGCCTGGCTGGACAAGCGTGCCTGGCTGCATGTGCGGCCTTCGGGGACGGAGCCCGTGGTGCGCCTCATCGCGGAGGCACCAGAGGGAGCCGAGGCGCATGCCTTGGTGCGGATCGCGGCGGAGCGGCTCCAAGGGATCACGCGAGGGTAGCAGCGATACGGCCATGGCAAGGGCGAAGGACGTGAACTAGCCAACGGGGGAGGGGCAGCAGTATGTGCGGAATTGTCGGATACGTAGGCCCCCAGGAGGCCGCCCCCATCCTCCTGGAAGGCATCAGGCGGCTCGAGTACAGAGGATATGACTCGGCCGGTGTTTCGGTACTGAACGGCTTGGCGCTCAGAACCATCAGACGCTCTGGCAAGATCGACGAACTCGCGGATGCGCTGAACAAGGATCGGCCCACCGGCACGTGCGGTATCGCGCACACGCGCTGGGCCACCCACGGCGTGCCCAACCAGGCGAATGCTCATCCCCACCTCAGTGCCGATCAGGACATCGCGCTTGTCCATAACGGCATCATCGAGAACGCCCGGGCGCTGCGGATGAAGCTCACCGAACTGGGCTTCAGGTTCACTTCCGAGACCGATACCGAGACTGTGGTCCACCTGGTGGACCACGCGTTTCAGATCGGAGCTGCCACGCTAGAGGATGCGGTCGCGACAGCGCTCCTGGAGATAGAGGGCGCGTACGGCATTGCAGTGGTGTCGTCGCGTGACCCGGGGAAGATCGTGGTGGCGAGGAACGGTAGCCCGCTTTTGCTGGGTATTGGCAAGGACGGCGAATACCTGGTGGCGTCGGACGTCGCTGCAGTGGTCGCGCACACCCGGGACGTTGTGTACTTGGACGACGGCGACTACGCGGTGCTGGAACGGAGTGGTTATCGCACATACCACTTAGAGCGCGGAGTGGTGTCCCGGGACGTGCACCAGGTCACCTGGGACCTCGGTGCCATCGAGAAAGGTGGTTTCGAACATTTCATGCTCAAGGAAATTTTCGAGCAGCCCGCCAGCTTGCGGGACGTGATCCGGGGTCGGCTGCTCGAGGATACTGGCAGCGTACATCTGGGGGGGATCACGCTTCAGGATGAGGACCTGCTCAGGATCAAGCGCATCCTGATCACAGCGTGCGGCACGAGTTGGCATGCTGCATTGATCGGGGAATACATGCTCGAAGAAATCGCCCGTATCCCGGTCGAGGTGGAGTACGCGTCCGAGCTGCGCTACCGAAGCCCGGTGATCGAGGACGACACGCTCCTCATGACGATCAGCCAGTCCGGAGAAACGGCGGATACGCTCGCCGCGCTGCGGGAGATCAAGGCTCAGGGCATTCTAGCGATGGGTATCGTGAATGCCGTCGGCTCTTCGATCGCCCGCGAGACGGATTTCGGTGTTTACTTGCACGCCGGTCCCGAGATCGGGGTCGCTTCGACCAAGGCTTTCACCAGCCAAATCGTGGCGCTCGCGCTCTTCACTCTCTATCTGGCAAGGCGCCGCCACATGTCAGCTTCTGACGGGCGCGAAATGGTGCACGCTCTCTGCCAGCTCCCTGAGCAGGTCGAGCACATCATCCAACTGAATGATGTCTTCCATGAACTCGCACTGGAGTACAGTGAGGCGCACAACTTCCTTTATCTCGGGCGCGGCTATCAGTTTCCGGTGGCGCTCGAAGGAGCCCTCAAACTCAAAGAAGTGAGCTATATCCATGCAGAGGGCTATCCCGCCGCTGAGATGAAGCACGGCCCCATTGCACTCATCGATGAAGATATGCCGGTTGTGGTGCTGGCGCCTCAGGACCCGGTCTACGGCAAGGTTGTATCGACCATCGAGGAGGTGAAGGCGAGGAACGGGCGCATCATCGGTGTGGTCAGCGACTCTGGTGCAGATCTCTGCGCCAAGGTGGACCACCTTATCAGGGTGCCACAGACACTTCCCTGGCTACAGCCGGTGCTTACCACTATCCCGCTTCAGCTGCTCGCGTACCACGTCGCTGTGATGCGGGGCTGTGACGTGGATCAACCCCGGAATCTGGCGAAGAGCGTCACAGTGGAATGACGCGGTGGCGACTCTTCGTCGAAGGGGGACCGCACCGACAGTCCCACTAGAGCTCAGCAGAGGCTGTGTACGTATGAGGATCGTCCTTCAGCGGGTAGCGTGTGGCAAGGTGATGATTGATGGGATAACGGCCGGCACGGTCGAGCAGGGACTCGTGCTGTTGGTGGGGTTCGCTCCTGCCGATGGCGAAGAAGATATGCTTTGGATGGCGGACAAGGTGGTGGGGCTCCGCGTGTTCCCGGACGAAGAAGGGAAAATGAGCCTCTCGCTGAATGATGTGGGGGGAGGTTTGCTGGTGGTGAGCCAGTTCACGCTCTACGGGGACGTGCGTAAGGGTCGCCGACCGAGTTTCGGCGACGCGGCGGCGCCGGAAGTGGCAGTTTCCCTCTACGAGCGTTTCGTGGATCTCTTGAGAGAGCGTGCTCCGGGCCGCGTCGAGACGGGTGAGTTCGGCGCGATGATGGACCTGGAACTGGTAAACACGGGCCCGGTCACGATGATCCTGGAGCGATGAACGTGCCCACCCTAGTGCTAGCGTCCGCTTCTCCACGTCGTACCGTGCTGTTGGACATGCTGGGGCTCGCGCACGAGGTAGTGCACGCCAACGTCGACGAGACCCTCGTTCCCGGCGAGTCGGCTGCGGCTCAAGTCGAGCGCCTGGCGTGCGCGAAGGCGTTGGCTGTGGCGGACCTCCGACCGGACGCGATCGTGCTCGGTGCCGACACGGTCGTGGTGCTCGACGGGCAGTTGCTCGGCAAGCCTGCCAGTCGTCAGGACGCGTTGGCCACGCTGCTCAGGCTTGCCGGACGTGACCACATGGTGCTCTCCGGTATCGCCCTCGTGTCGCCCGGAGGAATCGTATACAGTGCAGTGTCGACCACTCGGGTCACCTTTCGCACCTTACACGAGGACCTGGCTCGGCGCTACGTCTCCACTGGTGAGGTGCTCGACAAGGCGGGCTCCTACGGGATTCAGGGGCTAGGTGCGGCGCTGATCGAATCGATCGAAGGGGACTACTTCACCGTGGTCGGCCTCCCGGTGCCGGAGTTTCTGCGCCTCTTGGAGCGTGCGGGGTGGCGGTACACCTTCGGTGCGATCGAGACACTTGATTAGGTACCGATCCAGCGGTTGCCGGATAGCATGGTGCGTGGCAGTTTGCGAGCCATGAGCAATCCTGCCGTCCTGGCCATCGACCAAGGGACCACGGGCACGACCTGTCTCGTCATCGGCGAGGATGGCCGCGTGCTGGGTCGGGCCTACTCAGAGTTCACCCAGTACTTTCCCAAGCCGGGATGGGTGGAGCACGATGCGACCGAGATTTGGCGGGTCACGGCGGAGGTGGCCCGCACCGCGTTGGCGGCTACGCGGGGCGAGCAAGTGGTGGCAATCGGCATCACGAATCAGCGTGAGACCATCGTGCTGTGGGATCGTGAGACTGGGGAACCCGTCCACCGGGCGATCGTGTGGCAGGACCGACGCACGGCCGCCATCTGTCGTGACCTCAAGGAGTCGGGACATGAAGCCGAAGTGCGGGCGAAAACCGGGCTCATGCTCGACCCCTACTTTTCCGGCACCAAGCTCACCTGGCTCTTGCGGGAGCATCCCGAGCTGCGCAAGCGGGCGGAGGCGGGCGAACTGGCGGCTGGCACGATCGACTCGTGGCTGATCCACCGCCTCACCGGCGGGGAGGTGCACGCGACCGACCCCACCAACGCATCGCGCACGCTGCTGTACGAGCTCCGCGACGGGGGCTGGGACGACCGCCTTCTGGAGCTATTCGAGGTGCCCCGCGCCCTGCTTCCGGAGATACGTCGGAGCTCCGGTGACTTTGGGGTGTCGGTGGGCGAGGCCATTGGGATCGAGGTGCCGGTGGCCGGAGTGGCGGGTGACCAGCAGGCTGCACTATTCGGACAAGGATGTTGGAGGGCCGGTCTCGCCAAGAACACCTATGGAACCGGGGCCTTCCTGCTCCTCCACACCGGTTCTAGTCCGGTGGCCAGCTCGCATGGGCTCCTCACCACCGCAGCTTGTGACGAAACGGGCGGACCCGCGTTCGCACTCGAGGGGTCGATCTTCATCGCGGGAGCCGCTGTACAGTGGCTACGGGATGGGCTCCGCGTGGTCGATGCAGCTCCGGAGTCCGAGGTGATGGCTCGCAGCGTAGACGGCAACGACGGAGTCTACTTTGTGCCCTCGTTCGTGGGGCTTGGTGCGCCCCACTGGCAAGCCGATGCACGGGGTACCGTGGTCGGGCTCACTCGCGGAACGCGTCGTGAGCACCTGGTGCGGGCCGCACTGGAGGCGATGGCCTACGCGACCCACGATGTGCTCCGCGCGCAGGAGGCAGATTCGGGGGTGGCGGCGACGGAACTACGCGTGGACGGGGGTGCGAGCACCAACGATTTCCTGATGGAGTTCCAGGCAGGGGTGCTGGGCATTCCGGTGCGTCGGCCGGCGATGGTGGACACCACAGCGCTTGGGGCTGCGGGGCTTGCGGGCCTGGCGAGCGGGGTGTGGCAGGGCGCTTCCGATTTTCTGGCTGCCGGAGCGGAGCCCACGGTGTTCACACCCCGGATGCAGGCGGCGGAGCGCCAGAGCATTATCTCGGGCTGGGACCGTGCTGTGCGGACCGCCAAGGCGTGGGCGGAAGACCAAAGGTAAGTTGCGGTAACCGCGCCTCCGGATCCGTCTGCGGCACGTTCTTTCTCCCTTCGGCGGACGTTCCCGGTGTGATGTTGGCATTGGGACGGTCATGGATCTCAACGAGATCGAGATTCGGCCAGAGCCTCAGGTGAAAAGGGAACCCACGTGAGCGGTACTCTTGGTGGACGTGTGGTCGCCGAGCGCCCGGCGAGGCGGGAGCGTTGGTTATCACGGGTGGTCTCGGCGGTGTAATGGTTGCTGCAGCGCATGGGTCTCGGGAGGGTGGAGGGACGAGCTTGGGGCTCCTGCCTAGTGGAGAGATGGAGGAGGGAAACCACTGGACGGATCTACCACTGGACACGGGAATGGGAGAGGGACGCAAGGTCCTTAATGTAGTGCGGGCCGCCGAGGCGGTGGTGGCCGTGGGGGGAGAATGGGGCACGCTGTCGGAGATCGCCCTAGCCCGAAAAATCGGCCGGCCCGTGGCTCTTCTGGGCAAGCCCCCGGTCGAGGGGATGGCCCTGCCGGTAGCGGACGGTCCCGCGGCGGCGGCGGTTTGGGCTATTCAGGCAGCCCGGCACGGACGTGAGAAGGAGCGTTGACGGGATCACCCGTGCGTGGGATAATTTCTTGGCCTAGGGCAGGAACTTACCCGCTTGCGGGGACTACCATAATTCGATGATTTTTCGGTCCCGTCCTGAGTCGCATCTGGCTCAACCGGGCGGAGGTCCAAAAGGTGTCGCACGCAGGGGGAATCCGATGGCTAAGAACGGTCGCTTCCTGGTGAGTCTTGTGGGTGTGGCCGCAGTGGTCACCTATCTGATCTGGACTGGTGTCAGCCAGACCATGCAGTACTACATGACTCCGTCCGAGCTGGTGGCCAAGACCATTGTTGACCCGAGCTTCCATAGGGTGGGTGTCAAGGTGGGTGGCCGTATCGTGTCGGGCAGTTACCTGAAGGGCGACGGGTTTCACGGGTTCACCGTGGAGGACCCCGAGCAACTAAATGTGACGGTCCCAGTCGAGTACCGGGGCGATCTTCCGGATACCTTTAACGACCGTCCGGAGATGATTGTGGATGCCGTTATGGAGGGACGGTTCCGTACGGATGGAGTCTTCGAGGCCACGACCGTGCTCACGAAGTGTGGTAGTCGCTACGAGGCGTCGCCGGAGGCACTTAAGGCCGGGTGAACGTACTCGGCGAGCTGGCTCTCTGGATCGCCCTTCCCGTAGCGCTGCTAGGCACCGTCCTCGGCTTTGTTGCGGGTCGGCACCAGAGAGGTGATCTCCAGCTCGGCGCCGAGCGCAGCGTCTACGCGGTCTTCGGTCTGACCATCCTGGCGTCTGCCGGGATCATTTCTAACTTTCTCAACGACCGCTTCGAGTACCTCTACACCGCCAGCTATTCGAATCGAGAGCTGGACGTTTTCTACAAGGTCGCTGGGCTGTGGTCGGGGCAGCGCGGATCGTTGCTCTTCTGGCTTCTCTTCCTCATGCTGTTCTCGAGCATCTGCGTGTGGACGAACCGGAATAAGAACCGGGAGTTCATGCCCTACGTGGTGGGCATCCTGGGCGCGGTTGCCTCGTTCTTCCTGACCATCCTGTTGTTCGCCGATGTGAACCCGTACGAGAAACTCGGTTTTACGCCAGCCAACGGTCAGGGGCTCAATCCGCAGCTCCAGAGTTATTGGATGACGATCCACCCGCCCATGCTCTATATGGGTTTCACGTCGTTCACCGTACCGTTCGCATTCGCTATCGCGGCACTGGTGAGTGGGCGGCTGGACTCACGATGGATCGAGGTCACCCGGAGGTGGATTCTCTTGTCGTGGTTCTTCCTCGCGATCGGGATCGTTCTGGGGATGCGTTGGGCTTACGAGGAGTTGGGGTGGGGCGGGTACTGGTTCTGGGATCCTGTGGAGAACGCATCCCTGCTGCCGTGGCTATCGGCCACCGCGTTCCTCCATTCCATCCAGATCCAGGAAAGTCGGGGGATGCTCAGGGTGTGGAACATGTTCCTCGTGATTCTCACCTTCACGCTCACCATCTTCGCCACCTTCCTTACCCGCTCCGGGCTGATCGAGTCGGTGCACTCGTTCGCCCAGGAGCTCAAGATTGCCTACATCTTCCTCTCGTTCCTGTTCGTGATCGTCGCCTCGGGTGCCGTGCTTATACTGTGGCGTCTGCCCGAGCTCAAGAGCGATAATCAGATCGAGTCGTTCCTGTCGCGGGAGGCGGCGTTCCTCTTCAACAATCTGATGCTGCTGGGCGTGCTGTTCGCGGTGCTATGGGGCACGCTCTTTCCCTTGATATCCGAGGGGTTGACGGGCGAGAAAATCTCCGTGGGTCCGCCCTTCTTCAATCGCGTCAACATCCCGATCGGACTTATTCTACTTGCGCTGACGGGGGTCGGCCCGGTAATCGCTTGGCGGCGTGCGTCCAAACAGAACATCAAGAAGAGCTTCACGGTGCCAGTGGGGGTTGGTCTGGCGGTCGCGGGCGGGCTATTCGCGATCGGAGTGAGACACGGGTACGCGCTGGCTACCTTTGGGATCTCGTCCTTTGTCATGGCTGTGATCGTGATAGAGTTCTTCAAGGGGACTCGGGCACGGGCCCGGATCGAGAACGAGAACTGGGCGATCGCCTTCGCCCACTTGATCGCGAGGAACCGCCGCCGCTGGGGGGGCTACGTTGTCCACGCCGGTGTGGTGGTCATGTTCTCTGGGATCGCAGGTTCATCGTTCAACGTGAACATTCGCCAGACGCTCGAACCAGGTGAGTCCGCGGTGATCCCGTCACCTCTTGGGCACGAATACAAGCTGACCTACGAGGGGATGAGCACCACGAGTGCGACGGCATCCAATTCCAACAACAACTTCGCGTTCCAGTTAGTGGCGCTGCTGCGGGTCGAGAATGATGGCAAACAGCTTCCGACCCTCACCACCGAGAAGCGCGGCTACATCGCCCAGGATCAGCCCACGACCGAGGTTGGCATCCGGTCGTCGTTTCTCGAGGATTTGTACGTCATCCTGTCCGATGTCGCCGACCTGCGGAGTGCGATCATGAATGAGCCGGATGCCCAGACCGCGACGTTCACTTTCATGGTGAATCCTCTGGTGGGATGGATCTGGTACGGGGGCATGACGGTAGCGCTCGGGGGGCTGATCGGTCTCTGGCCCTCGGTGAGCGGCGCGCCGGTGCGCGCCCCAGTCCTCTCCTCCGCGCGGACTAGGGAGCCGGTGCCCGTTGGGGCGGCGGGCGACTAATCCACCCCGACTTCCATAAGCCATGAGCGTGGTTGTGGGTACCGTCCTGCTGGTTGTGGCGGTCATCTTCTTCGTCTTGCAGCCCATGCTTTCCGGACGGCGCGCTTCCCTCCATCGCGAGATGGACGAGCCCACCGAGGCTGAATCGCGCCAGCGCTTCGCCCTGCTCGCGCTCCGTGACGTGGAGTACGACCACGCCACCGGCAAGCTGGACGAAGTCGATTACCGTGTCCTTAGGGGGGAGCTCGCGGCCGAGGCGTTGACTGCGCTAGAGCGTGTCAACTCCGAA
The DNA here is from genome assembly GCA_002346665.1 of Gemmatimonadales bacterium UBA2988. Lineage (GTDB taxonomy): Bacteria > Gemmatimonadota > Gemmatimonadetes > Longimicrobiales > Gaopeijiaceae > UBA2988. Next base: position 68,016 of record DEAG01000003.1, on the reverse strand, counting down.
GCCGCGGCAAGGCTAAGCGGTGCGCCTTCCGGCCTCGAAGACGAAATTGCTCGGCTCCGGAGCGGTCTGCGTAGTGGCACGACTTGCGCTGCCTGTGGGAGCGGCAACGATGAGGGAAGTAGTTTCTGCGCCTACTGCGGTGCTCCCCTCAGGGCTGCAGCAGGCGGTCCGTCGTCGCACGGCTCGCCGTCGGGGACCGCGTGACCTTCCCGGGGAAGTCCCAGGCGCCACCCCTGCTCGACGCCCGAGGCCTGGTGCGGGAGTTCTCCGGTATCGCCGCTGTGGACGGCATAGACGTGTCCCTCCCTCCCGGTGGTTTCCTGGCTGTGTTCGGTCCGAACGGGGCGGGCAAGACATCGCTGCTGCGCATGCTCGGCGGAGGACTCCGTCCGACCCGCGGGGAGGTGTGGTTGGGCGGGATGCGGATCGAGGCCGGAAGCCCGCGTGGACGTGAACGCATCGGAGTTCTTTCCCACCAGACTTTTCTGTACGGACACCTCACGGCACGAGAAAACCTCCGGTTCTTCGGCCGGTTGTTCGGTTTGGGCGACCTCGATCGGCGGGTCGAGTGTCGCC
>DEAG01000003.1:38476-67120 GCA_002346665.1 Gemmatimonadales bacterium UBA2988 | reverse complement strand
TCGCCGAGGTAGGGCTTATGGAACGCGCGGACGACCTTACAAACACGTTCTCCCGGGGGATGCGCCAGCGCCTAGGACTCGCACGCACCCTTCTCCACGACCCCGACCTGGTCCTCCTCGACGAGCCCTACACCGGGCTTGACCATCACGCCGCGACTGTCCTACGCACGGTGCTCGAGACTTTGCGCGACGGATGCCGCACTGTGGTTCTTGTGACCCACAACCTGACCCAGGGGCTGGAATTGGCGGACCGGGTGGCGATTCAGGTGCGGGGCCGTTTTGCGTGGGAGGGTGGGTCGACCGATGTGGTGGCCCGCGACTTCGAGGTCTTGTACCAGGAGACCGTTGATCGCGTCGAGGGATGCAGATGAAGCTCTACCTGGCCCAACTCTGGGCGGTGGCGTGGAAAGATCTCATGGTCGAGTGCCGTAGTCGCGAGCGGGTGGGTGCCATGGCGGGCTTCACGGTGTTGGTGGGCGTGCTTTTCAACTACGCGATCGATCCCACACTGGTGCGTCCCGAGGACATCGCCTCCGGGCTCGTCTGGCTCACGATCGTGTTTGCCGGTACGCTGGGGCTCGGCCGTACCTTCGAGCTGGAGGCACAGGATGGGGCCTTCCAGGGCGTACTCATGACGCCGGCGCCGCGGGATGCGCTATTCCTGGGTAAGGTGCTCTCCAACTACGTCATCCTCCTAGTGGTGGTGTTCATCGTGCTGGGTGTGTTCGGTCTGTTCTTCTCGCTGGACTGGGGAAGCAGTCCGGCCACTTTGGTGGGTGCCCTCGCGCTAGGCGCTCTCGGGTTTGTCGCGGTCGGCACGCTGTTCAGCGCTGTCTCGTCCGGTACGGCCATGGGAGGGGCCCTGCTCCCCATCATCCTCTTCCCACTCCTGGTGCCGGTGGTTATCTACGGGACGAGCGCAACGGGTCAGCTGCTTGCTGACCGACCATTTGCGGAGGTGGATGGGCAGATCCGCATCCTGGGGGCCTTCGCTCTCGTCGCCCTTGCGGTGGGGGCCGTCCTCTTCCGATACGTCGTCGAGGAGTAAAACGCGATGAAGTCACATGTGGCCACAGAAGCTGCCGGCGGCGGGATCCGCTGGCTGGGCGGGGGTATGAGCATGCTTGGCCTTGCCCTGATGATCCTCCTACACTGGGAGGTGTTCTTCTGGGTGAACACTGAATCTACCATGGGGGTGGTCCAGCGGATCTTCTACGTCCACGTCCCTGCGGCGTGGGTAGGCGTGTACCTGGCATTCGGGATTGTGGCGCTGTGCAGCGCTGTCTACCTATGGCTCGGGGACGAACGGGCCGACATGGCGGCGGTGGCCGCGGCCGAGGGCGGTATGGTCTTTACCACCATCGTGCTGCTCACGGGACCGCTCTGGGGAAAGATCGCGTGGGGCACCTACTGGACGTGGGACCCGCGGCTCACCTCGACCCTGCTCCTATGGTTTATCTACCTTGGGTACTTCATCGTGCGGGGCTCGACCGATAACTCCGAGCGGGGGCGGCGTTTCTCCGCGGTGGTGGGGATTGTGGGTGCCTTGGATCTTCCGCTCATCCACTTGAGCGTGACATGGTTCCGCTCGCTCCATCCGCAGCCCGTCGTGCTCAAGCCTGAAAAGCCCACCCTAGATCCAGACATGCTCATGACCCTGATGACAGGGTTGCTCGCGTTCACCGCTCTCTTCCTGGGACTGATCGTCTTCCGGTATGGTCTTGAGCGGAGCCGCTGGAACCTCGAGCTGCGGACACGTCGCACTGGGGCCGCGTGAGCGCGCCTCCGCTGGGACCGCGTCTCGGTGGTCGCATCCTCGGTGCCGTCCTGGCCGGGGCGTTGATCCTGGCCAGTCCCAGAATCTCCTTCGCACAGGTGGCGGCCAACGAGCTGGCCCGGCAGACGCTCGGCCTACCCTACTGGCACGTGTTCATCGCGTACGCTGTGGTGTGGCTGCTGATTGCCGGCTGGGTGATCTCGATAGCGCGTCGCTTGTCCGAAATTGAGAAGCGGCTGGGGAAGGACTGAGCGCGAAAGCCCTCGTGACCGAGCTGCCGGTCGAGTGATACGATGACCCGCGTGACTCCCGCTATGCGTGAGGTGATCGTCGGAGTGGAGGTCGGGAACGACCCTCTCGGATGTAATCCGGGTTGGAAGAGGGGGTGGCCGATCTGCGGGGTGAGGAACTCTCCCCCCCTTTTTTTCCCCTAGCAGGATTACCCCCCTCCCGGTTCTCGGGCGGTGGGTCAGGAGTTTCTTTCTGAGCGGCTAGAGTGCTTTTTCCCCAAGACGCTTTCGCTTTATGTTCGGGTGTAGTAGTTTGTCTCGGGGTGTTCAGGTTCTCCCCTGCAAGACTTCCACGGAGGCGCCGATGGCGACGGTGGCGATGACTGACCCGAAGACCGATCACAAGATGGCCGGTCAGAAGCAGAAATCCTTGATTACTGCTCTCAGCCAGATCGAGCGGTCATACGGCGAGGGTGCCATCATGCGGATGGGTACGGACGGCGCCAAGGTCATGATGGAAGCCATCTCTACTGGCGCGATGAACCTAGATGCCGCCATCGGTATTGGCGGGCTGCCACGGGGGCGGATAAGCGAGATCTACGGCCCCGAGTCCTCTGGGAAAACTACTCTGTGCCTACACGTCATAGCTAACGCCCAGCGCACAGGCGGAATCGCCGCGTTCATCGACGTCGAACACGCTCTGGACGTGGGGTACGCCCGTAAGCTCGGTGTGGACGTCGACAACCTGCTGGTGTCACAGCCCGATACTGGAGAACAGGCGCTTGAGATCACGGAGGTGCTCATTCGGAGCAACGCGGTGGATGTTGTGGCGATCGACTCAGTAGCCGCGCTGGTTCCCCGGGCAGAAATCGAAGGGGAGATGGGTGACAGCCACGTGGGACTCCAGGCTCGCCTCATGAGCCAGGCTCTTCGCAAGCTGACCGGAGCCGTGAGCCGCTCCAACACAGCGGTGATCTTCACCAACCAGATCCGGGAGAAGATTGGGGTCATGTTCGGTAATCCCGAGACCACCTCCGGTGGTCGCGCCCTCAAGTTCTACTCTTCCTGTCGGCTCGACATCCGGCGTATCGGAGCGATCAAGGATGGCCAGGACGTGGTCGGCAACCGTACCCGGGTGAAGGTCGTGAAGAACAAGTGTGCTCCACCCTTCAAGCAGGCGGAATTTGATATCCTTTACAACGAGGGTATCAGCCACACGAGTCTGCTGATCGATCTCGGGTCAGAGCTAAACGTGGTGGACAAATCCGGAGCCTGGTATTCCTACGGTGATCTGCGACTCGGCCAAGGGAAGGAGAACGCGAGGCAGTTCCTCGTCGACAATCCCGATGTGGCAGACGAGGTCGATGGGCATGTGCGGGCAGCGTTGGTTCCCAAGCCGGAGTCGAGTTCAGCAGCGGGAGACGAGGGTACGGACACGGACTGAGAGTTCTCTCGGTGCGTCTGGGGGTTGGCTCTTAGTCCTTGGGCAGACCCCCTTTTTGATTCCCCCCTTCTCGTTCATCACTGTTTCTTCCAAGACCCCACCTCACCAGTGTCCTTTCCAGCCGTGGAGGCGGTATTGGGAGGGACGCGAGTAGATTATCTTGAATAGCCTGTTAGGGAGGGGTGTACGGCCTTCTCTGCGGATGGGTGTCCCTATGGAGACAAGAGCGGCACGATGAAGGCAGACGACATCCGACAGCGATTCTTGGACTTCTTCCGCGAGCGGGGGCATGAGGTTCGGGCCAGCTCTACGCTGGTCCCGGGGGATGACCCCACCCTGCTGTTCACTAACGCGGGGATGGTCCAGTTCAAGAAAGTATTCTTGGGCCAGGAGAAGGCACCGTTCTTACGGGCAGCCACATCGCAGAAATGCGTGCGTGTGGGGGGCAAGCACAACGACCTTGAGGAGGTGGGGCAGACGGCCCGCCACCACACCTTCTTCGAGATGCTTGGCAACTTCTCTTTTGGCGATTACTTCAAGAGGGATGCGGTCCGCTATGCCTGGGACCTTCTGGTGGGTGATTTCGGCATGGATCCGGATCGGCTCTTTGTGACCGTGCATCATTCGGACGACGAGTCTGCAGAGCTTTGGCACGACGAGGTGGGTGTAGACGAGCGACGCATCCACCGGCTGGGTGACAAGGACAACTTTTGGCAAATGGCCGATACCGGACCGTGCGGGCCGTGCTCGGAGATCTTCTTCGACCTTCGCTCAGAGGTCGAGCGGGAGGGCCAGCTCCCGACCACCGAGGAGTTCGTGGTGCTCTCTGATCTCGGTAAGGTCGTGGAACTCTGGAACCTGGTATTCATGCAGTTCGATCGAGACGAGAGTGGGGTGCTCCATCCGCTTCCCGCTCCGTCCATCGATACTGGGGCTGGGCTCGAACGCGTGGCGTCAGTGCTCCAGGGTGTGGACTCCAACTTCCACATCGATTTGTTCGATCCCCTAGTGGAGCGGGTCGCAGCGGAAGTGGGACACCGATACGATCCGAAGGCCCCCGAGGGTGTGAGTTATCGTGTGCTCGCTGATCACGCTCGCTCGGTTGCGTTCCTGTTGGCTGATGGGGTTTTTCCCACGAACGAGGGCCAGGGATACGTACTGCGCCGTATCCTACGACGAGCCGTGCGGCATGCATGGTTGTTGGGTCGTCGGGAGCCCACTCTGGTCCACGTGGTGGATGCTGTGGTGACCTGTATGGGAAGCACATACCCTGAGCTCCACGAAGGCCGCGACCACTTGCTCAGGACCACGCGTTCTGAGGAAGAGAGGTTCCTTGCCACCATAGAGGGCGGGATGGCTCTCTTCGACCAGATCGTGTCCAGCGATAGTCAGGGGACTTCTACAACGATATCGGGTGATGATGCCTTCCGTCTGTACGATACCCACGGCTTTCCTCTAGACCTGACAGAGTTGATGGCTCGCGAGCGGGGTTACCGTGTGGACGTGCCGGGTTTCGAGCGGGCTCTGGATGAACAGCGCGCTCGTAGTCGTGCAGACCAGGCCCGCACCACGCGCACGGTTTCGGAGGGGGTGGACTTAGGGCAATGGACGGTGCTCGATGCTGGCACGGAGCAGCGCTTCGTTGGTTACGAATCGCGAGTCCACGAGACCGAAGTTATTGCCTACAGCGTGGATGGCGAGCGGGCCTCGGTGGTCGTGCGCGAAAATCCATTTTACCTAGAGGGTGGCGGTCAGATCTCGGATTCGGGTGCGTTGACCGGGGATGGCTGGTCCTTGCTTGTCGAGGGGGTCCAACGGGTGAACGAGTGGACGGCGGTTAGTGGGCCCCTAACCGGAGTTATCCCGGAGGCCGGAGGGGGGCACGTCCCGGTTCGGGCAACTTTGGCGGACGTTCGTCACGATACGGAGCGCAACCACACCGCCACGCACCTGCTGCATGCGGCACTGCGTGCCGTGCTCGGAGAGCACGTGGTGCAGCGTGGCTCGCTGGTCGCTCCCGACCGACTCCGTTTCGATTTTGCCCACGATTCTCCGATGACGGCGGCGCAGAGGGAAGCGGTCGAGCGGCAGGTCAACGAGGACATCTGGGCCGACCATCCTGTGTGTATCGAATCCGTTCCCTACGCCGAGGCGGTTGGGCGAGGAGCGATGGCCCTGTTCGGCGAAAAGTACGGAGACGTTGTGCGCACGGTGCAGGTAACGGGCGCCAGCTTGGAGCTGTGTGGGGGCACGCACGTTCGGCACACAGGGGAGATTGGGTTGTTCAAGATCCTCTCCGAGACCGGAATTGCTGCCGGAGTGCGAAGGATCGAGGCGTCCACCGGCCGAGGAACCTTCCGCCATTTCGAGGCAATGGGGACGCACGCCGCGGATGCGGCATCGATTCTGCGTACGTCGCCCGAGCACCTGGCACAGCGAGTCCGGCAGCTGGTGGAGGAGTGCGCGGAGTTGGAAAGCTTGCTCGGTGAGGTGCGCAAGGGCGGCTCTGCCGGCGAGGTGCCCGTTCACGAGGTGACGGTGGAAGCTTCGGCTGGACCGTTCGTATATCGGGCGGTGCGCCTACGCGTGCGGGGGGCTGACGATGCCCGTGCGTGGGGTGACGGGTTCCTCGGTTCGGGTCGGAGTGGGGTGGCGGTGCTGGCGGCCGAATCCGGCGACGGTACACACAGCCTGTTTATATTTGTGACAGATGACCTCATCCGGCGCGGGGTGCGGGCGGACCTGCTCATCCGGGAAGTGGCGGGACAGGTTGGAGGGAAGGGGGGAGGGCGTCCTCACATGGCGCAGGCTGGGGTGGCGGATCCTACCGCACTCGATGAGGCTCTGGTCTCTGGGGAGGCCGTGGTGCGACGTCTGGCGGATGCGAGTGCTGCATGAGTGCCCTCCGGGACTGGCTTACCAGTCGCACTCCAGCTCCGCCTGACGCTCTGATCCTTCCAGTCGAGGACGCTTCCGGAGACCTCACCGCGACGCTCGCGGATGCAGGTGCTCTGGTCTTGACGCAGGCCTTGACCGGGGAGGGCGAACGCAGCGGGGCCTATGATCTGCTCGCCGCGGACGGTCTTCTGACCTACGCCTGCGAGAGCGCCGCTGGGGCGGTGGACCCGGAGGTCGACCTGCTCCAGATCTTGGAGCGGGTGGGGCGACGGAGCGGATGAGGACGGACGATCCCCTGTCGATATGCGATGTACACTCTCACCTGGTGCCGGGGGTGGACGACGGCGCCCGCACCATCGAAGACACGCTCGATGGGGTCAAGCTTATGACCCAGGCCGGCATCCGGAAGATTATCACCACCCCCCACGTGGACGCGAGCCTGGTCCGCAACCCGGAGCGCTACGCGGAGCACATGGACCGGGTAGACCGAGCCTGGTCGGACGCTGAACGGGCGGTCGCCGAGAAATTTCCCGAGGTGGACTTCCGATGTGGTCATGAGGTGATGCTGGACATCCCTGATCCGGACCTCGAGGATGAGCGGCTACACCTGGGAGGATCATCCTTCGTCCTTCTGGAATGGCCCCGCCTCCAACTTCCTCCTGGGACCGTGGGGGTCCTTTCCCGACTGCGGCGTGTGGGGATCCGCCCGATCGTAGCCCATCCGGAGCGCTACGTGGGTTTTGACCGTGATCTCGAGCTGGCAAAGGAGTGGCGGCGCGTAGGGGCGTACTTGCAGGTTAACTACGGTTCGCTGATAGGGCGTTACGGCCCTGAAGCTCGTAGGCTGGCCGTCAGGCTGCTGCGGCGCGGGTTGGTGGATTATCTGGCGACCGACTTCCACGGCCGACCCCATCTCAAGTTGCTTTATCGCGAGGGGGTGGAGATGCTGTCAGAGTTGGGGGGAGACGAACAGATATCACTGCTTTCGATCACGAATCCGCAACGCATCTTCCGGGACGAGGAGCCTGTCCCTGTTCCTCTGCTCCTGGGGGAGCGCACGTTGTGGGTCCGACTTCGGGGACTCCTCAAGCGGTAACAAGACTGAGCTCGCTGCACAGGTCGGTGCCGCGGTCAGGAGAAGAAGACATGACAACGGATATCGGAGGAGTGAACGTCCAGTGAGTGTCCCCGAATCGGTTCCACTAGGCTCGTTGCGAGTGCTGGAGGAGAGCCGTGAGCGCGAGAAAACGCAGACCATGTACTATCGGGTGTTGGCCGCTGACGCGGCCGCGGGTGAGGATGCTGAGGCGACCGAGCGGCTCAACGACCTGCACGCGGACGAGCAGCACCACCTCTCGCGTCTCACTGCCCGCGTGCTGGAGCTTGGACATGTGCCTCGCGATCTTTCGGCGCTCGCCGTGTCGGCTGGGGAGCTGGACGGTTGGGAGGAGGAGGCCCGAGAGCGGGAGGCGGAGGAGGTGCGCTGGTACGAGGCCGTGACCGGACTCGATCTGGACGAGGCCACGTTGGTGGTCCTAGGGGAAATTTTGGTCTCGGAGCGACATCACCTGCGGGACCTGCGGGGGAAATGGATGTCCGCGTGAGAGAGCGGATGGTGCGGCGCCATCCGAGTGCCCCTGCGGCTGTCGGGTGGATCGCGCGCACCCTAGAAGGCGCGGGGTTCGAAACGTGGGCTGTTGGTGGGGCCGTCCGCGATGTCTTGCTGGGAGTTGAGTCGGTGGATTGGGACCTGGCTACGCGCGCGCGTCCGGAACAGGTGCGTCACCTATTTCGTCGCACCGTTCCCGTCGGGATAGAGCACGGCACCATCGGGGTGCTGGCCCGGGACGGCACCATGTACGACGTGACCACCTTCCGCCGCGACGTGGAAACTCACGGCCGTCACGCGACGGTGGAGTTCGCGGATTACCTGGACGACGATCTTTCGCGGCGCGACTTCACGATAAACGCTGTGGCCTGGCATCCCCTTCGGGACGAATTGTACGATCCGTTTGGGGGGGTGGAGGACATGGAGCGGGGCATACTGCGCACTGTCGGGTCCCCGCCGGATCGCTTGGCAGAGGACTACCTGAGGGTGCTCCGGGCGCTCCGCTTTGCGGGCCGCTTCGAGCTGACCGTGGATCAAGCGACATGGGACGCGCTGTGCGCTGCCACCGACCAGCTTGGGATCCTCTCACCCGAGCGAGTACGAGAAGAGCTGCTCAAGGTACTGGCGGGTGATTCACAGCCGTCACGGGCTTTGTCTCTGTACGCGGCAGCTGGCGTGCTAGATCCCCTCATGCCTGAGCTCGCGGAGTTGGTTGGCGCAAAGCGGGGTGAAGTGCCCGTGGACGCATGGAGTTACGCGCTCCTGCTGGTCGACGCGCTGCTCCGTCAACGCCCTATCCTCCGCCTTACCGCACTGCTCCAGGCCACGAGTCCACGGGCGGCTGCGCAACTCCTGATCCGACTGCGGTTCTCCAACGCCCAGGCTGACACTGTGGTTGCTTTGGTGCGCGCAGGGCCTGGCCCTCCGCCGGCCACTGCGACGCCATCCGACAAGCGTCGATGGCTTTCTCGGGTGGGTGCCGCTCGGCTCCCCGAGTTGGCCCGGATCTGGTGCGGGCAACAGCGCGTTGAGAGGGCGCTGGGCATGACGCAGCCGACGGACGCGGCTGGGACGTGGCGCGCGTTCAGACGCGAGCTCCGCAAAGCTCCGCCTCTCGCGGTGAGTGATCTGGCTGTAGACGGTAACGACTTGATACGTGCCGGGATCATGCCGGGGCCCCACTTCGGCAAGATCCTAGAAGCCTTGTTGGAGCGGGTGCTCGGGGATCCCTCACTGAACCGCCGCGAAGGACTCTTGGCGATGGCCACTGAGCTGGCTATTGATACCCCTGATCGTGATTAGACGAGCGTGAACGGCGACCTCGAGCTGTTCGAAACCCCTTCCGACCGGGAAGTCAGCCCGGACGCTGTCGGGGCTACACCCTCCCAGTCGATCGATTCGGCCGCTCCTCTGGCTGCGCGCATGCGCCCGCGCTCGCTGGACGAATTCCGGGGCCAGGATCAGCTGCTCGGTCCGGGGCGGCCGCTCCGTTCGATGATCGAGTCGGGTCAGCCTGCCAGCATGATCCTGTGGGGCCCCCCGGGCAGCGGCAAGACGACTCTCTCGCGCTTGATCGCCGAAGCCTCCGGCGCCGAGTTCGTCTCGTTTAGTGCGGTCACCGAAGGAATCCCCCGGGTCCGCGAGATTATCGCGGAGGCACGTCTACGGCGGGACGCCACAGGCCACCGCACGATTCTCTTCTGCGACGAGATTCATCGCTTCAATAAGGCGCAACAGGATGCCTTCCTGCCACACGTCGAGGAAGGGGTAGTCCTGCTGATCGGAGCCACTACCGAAAATCCGAGCTTCGAGATCGTACGCCCCCTCCTATCACGGGCACCCGTGCGTGTGCTGGCGGCGCTGGCGGTGGCGGACCTCCGTGAGGTCATGCTAGCTGCGCTTGGGGATGTCGAGCGCGGTCTAGGTGCCAGCGGGGTGACGTGGGAAGAGGAGGCTCTGCAGCTAATCGCCGAAGCGGCCGACGGCGATGCTCGGCGAGCGCTCGGTGCCCTTGATGCGGCGGCGACGCTGGTCGGAGCGGGCGGGCGGATCAACGCGGAAGCCGCCCGGGAGGGTCTGCAACACTGCTTCCCAGTTTACGACAAAGGTGGGGAAGAGCACTACAACCTCATCTCCGCTCTGCACAAGGCTGTGCGGGGAAGCGACCCAGACGGTGCGCTTTATTGGCTCGCCCGCATGATCGACGGCGGGGAAGATCCGCTCTACCTCGCCCGGCGGCTGGTGCGCATGGCGTCAGAGGACATCGGGCTTGCTGACCCACAAGCGCTGGTTGTGACGATGGCCGCTCGGGATTCCTTCCATTTTCTCGGCGCACCCGAGGGGGAATTAGCGCTCGCCGAGGCGGCGCTGTACTTGGCGACCGCGCCTAAGTCCAACCGGGTGTTCGCAGCCTGGCGTGCGGTGATGCAGCGTGCGAGAGAGACCACGGGAGAGTCGGTTCCCCTCCACATCCGGAACGCTCCCACTGGGCTTATGAAGGAGCTGGGGTATGGCGAGGGATACCGCTACGACCCGGCGGAAGAGCACGGTGTGGCCGACCAGAGCTATCTCCCAGATCGGTTGGTGGGCGAGCGCTTCTACGAACCCGGGCCCTACGGCGAAGAAGCCCGGATCCAGAAGCGGCTCCAATGGTGGGCCGAACGGCGAAGTGAGGTGCTGGCAAGCATGGAGGGAAATGACGGTTGAAGGAAAGACAAGGGTGCTGGTGACCTGGGAGCAGTGAGCTGCCAGGGGGGGTAAGAGCTGATGAGCAACTCCGATCTCCGCCGACACGAGGTGATGTCCCGATTCCGACTCAGCTGATCGACAACCGCAATCCGGTCGACAAGGCAGTGCTCGTGGGAGCGCCGAACAAGGACGTGTCTCCGCCGTTGGCGGAGGAGCATTTGAGTGAACTGCGCCGCCTGACAGACACTGCGGGAGGTCAGATCGTGGGGACGGTGAGGCAACGCCTCGACCGTCCTCACCCCCGTTACTACGTCGGCGACGGCAAAGCTGACGAACTGAAGGACGCGGTGGTCCAGGGAGGGGCCGAACTGGTCATTTTTGACGAGGATCTGTCCCCCGCGCAGGGAAAAAATCTGGAGGACCTGGTGGGTGTGCGGGTGCTAGACCGGTCGGAGCTTATCCTGGACATTTTTTCCACGAGGGCACGCTCACGGGAAGCGATGATGCAAGTCGAGCTGGCGCAACTCGAATACCTCCTGCCACGCCTGAAACGCATGTGGATCCACCTTTCACGCATCCGCGGGGGAATCGGCCTGAGGGGACCGGGCGAGACACAGCTCGAAACTGACCGCCGGCTGATCGGAGAGCGCATCTCGGATCTGAAGACGAAGCTGCGAACCGTGACGCGTGCGCGGGAGGTACAGCGGCGCGGGAGGGAGGGTCAGTTTCGGGTCTCGCTAGTTGGTTACACGAACGCCGGCAAATCGTCGCTGCTGCGTGCGCTATCAGGGGACACCGATATCTTCGTCGAGGATCTCCTGTTCGCAACTCTGGATTCCGCTACCCGTAGTGTGGGTCTGGGCGACGGCTACGCCGCGCTGGTCACCGACACGGTCGGTTTCATCCGGAAGCTCCCTCACCATCTCGTGGCATCCTTTCGCTCCACTCTGGAGGAGGCACGCGAGGCCGACCTATTGCTGCACGTGGTGGACGCTTCCCTTTCGGGCTGGCGGGAACAGTTCGATGTCGTAGAGGACGTGCTCGAGGAACTTCGCCTGCACGAGCGCCCCCAAGTCCTCGTATTCAACAAGATTGACCGCGTTACCCACGCCGAGGAGGAGTCACTGCGGGACCGGGTGCGCGCCTTCGAGCCACGGCCCGCCGTCTTCGTCTCGGCGTTGGACCCGGGGTCACTCGTGGCTTTGCGTGAAACGCTCAAAGCCCACATACGGATCGGTTTGTCCCGTGTTCACCTCGAGCTTCCTGCCGGAGACGGGGAACTGCTCGCTTGGCTCTACCGAGAGGGAGAGGTGCTGGAGCGGCTGGACCACGGGGCGATGATGGACGTCAAGGCCCGTATTCCTGCTTGTATCCTGGGACAACTGCGGCGACACCAGGGGATCCGCATCTTGGACGTTACTTGATGGGTGACCGGTTGCTGGTCGTGGGATCTGGCCGGGCTGGCCTCGCGTTGGGCTACGCGCTCTGGCAGGGGGAGGCGCTCGAGTCCCTCTCGTACTGCGGGCGGCAACCTGAGCCTCCCACCCACCCGCTCTTCATGGAAGGCCTGGCACGGTATTTCTTCGGTCTGGAGCGCCCCGGGCTTGGCATCACCGCTGTCTTGCTGGCCGTGCCGGACGGTGTACTGCCCGAGATGGCCCATATGATGGCGGGGCAGGGGGACGCCCCTGAGGGATGCGTAGCGTTGCATTGCTCGGGCACGCTCTCGGTGGAGGTGCTGGCACCTCTGCGCGCTCGTGGATATTACGTCGGGTCACTTCATCCCTTGCAAGCGCTGGCCCATCCCGTTACGGGTGCGGAACGGCTGCCCGGGTCGTGGTTCGCGGTTTCGGGGGAGCATGAGGCCATCACGGTCGCCCGTCGTCTGGTGGCGAGGCTGGACGGCACCACGCTCACCGTCCCGATCGCTTGCCGGCCTCTCTACCACGCTGCCGCGGTGGTTGCGTCCAACTACCTTCCCGTATTGTTGGCGCTCGCGGCTCGACTTCTCGTGTTGGCGGGGGTCGACGAGGACGAGGCTATTCCGGCTCTCCTGCCGCTTATGCGAGGGACGCTCGATAACATCGCCGAACTCGGGCTTGCCCCGGCGCTCACCGGGCCCATTTCCCGCGGGGACGTCGAGACCGTGCGTCTCCATCTGGGGACACTTCCAGATCGCGAGTCACGGGTCTACCGCGACCTAGGCCGGGAAGCCGTGGCACTGGCCGAAGCACGGGGACTGGAGGGTGAGACCGTGGCGGTCCTCAGGGACCTGTTCGAAACCCCAGTCGAAGCCGGAGCATGAGAGGGATGCGGTTGTACATCAACATCGACCACGTTGCCACCGTCCGGCAGGCCCGCCTCACTGATGAGCCAGACCCGGTACGGGCCGCGATGTTGGCCGAATTGGCTGGCGCCGACGGCATCACGGTCCACCTGCGCGAGGACAGGCGTCACATCCAGGACCGGGACGTTCGGACCCTCATGGAGACAGCACGGACCGCAGTGAACCTCGAGCTGGCGGCGGTGAGTGAAATCGTTGAGCTGGCCTGCGAGTTGGCTCCCCTCCAAGCTACCCTAGTGCCAGAGCGGCGCGAGGAGATCACGACCGAGGGGGGGCTTGACCTCTCCTCAGCGGCGAGGCTCCGCCTTGTGGGCGCCACGCTCGACCGCCTGCGAGAAGCGCGGGTGCGGACCTCACTTTTCATCGACCCGTACCAGAAGGCGGTTCGCGCTGCTGCCCAGCTCGGTGTGGACGCGGTCGAGCTCCACACCGGTGAGTACGCCAACGCTTTAGGGGGTAGCCGCGATGAGCAACTCCTCCGGCTCGAAGCAGCGGCGGCACTCGGGCGCGACCTCGGGTTGGCGGTACACGCCGGACACGGTCTCACCTACGAAAACGTTACGCCGGTGGCAGCCCTGGCTGATCTCGAAGAGCTAAGCATCGGCCACTCGGTGGTCTCCCGGGCCGTCCTGGTCGGTATCGAGCGAGCGGTCCGGGAGATGGCCGAGCTGGTGCGAGGGGCGCGCACGCATTGAGGTTGGACTGGAAGGCGGGCATCGGTGTCAGCATTACCGCGTTCCTGCTTTGGTGGATCCTACGAGATGTTCCGTTTGGCGAAGTGTGGACCCAAATCCAGCAAGCGCACGTAGGTTTTCTGCTCGCCGCGATCACGGTCGCTACTTCTGGATTCCTGATCCGGGCGCTCCGCTGGAAGATCCTCCTTCAACCGATACGCGCCGACACCTCCCTGCGCAACCGGTTCGCGGCCGTGAACATCGGCTTCATGGCCAACAACCTTCTCCCCGCGCGTATTGGTGAGTTCACGCGCGCGTACGCGCTATCCAAGGTTGAGCCGGTTTCGATGTCCGCGGCCCTGGGTTCCCTTGTCGTTGAAAGGGTTCTGGACGCTCTCGTGCTAGTTAGCATTCTGTTGGCCACTATTTTCAGCCCGAGCTTCCCGGCTTCCGTGCGCCTCTCGGGAGGTCCGCTGGGCACGGTGCTCGACGCTGCCATTGTGCTGTGCCTTTTGTCTGTGGTGGTCATCACCCTTCTGTTGGTGATCCCTCGGACGGTTGTACGCGTCACTGAGCGGATCGCACTTGCACTCCCTGGCGACCTGGCGAAGCCAGTCGTGGCCGCACTGGAAGCATTCTTGGGCAGCCTAAAGGTGTTTCGCAGTCCCAAGCTTCTCTTACTCGGGCTTCTCTGGAGCGTAGGGCTTTGGCTCTGGCATGGGCTATCGTTCTGGCTTGCTATGCTGGCTTTCGACATCCATGCCGGGCCGGTTGCCGCCTACTTCACTGAGGCTGTGGTCGGGTTCGGAGTGGCGCTTCCCGCGGCTCCCGGGTTCTTTGGGACCTTTCACGCGTCGGCCAATTGGGCGCTTTCGGTGTTCGACGTACCGGCCCCGAATTCGCTGGCGTTCAGCTTCGGGTACCATCTCGGTGGTTTCATCCCTGTCACCGTGATCGGACTCTATTACGCCAGCCGGATCGGACTTTCGCTCAAGGATGCGGGGGAGAGCGAGACGCGGGTGGAGGAGATGGTGGAGCGCCAGCATCCGGAAGCCGTCAGCTTGCGGAGCCGGCGCGCTGGCGGTTCGGAAGAGGAGTGACTGAGGTGCGGGTCTTCGCGTCCGCGAAGGTGAACTTGTACCTGCGCATCCTTGGGCGCCGCCCCGACGGGTACCACGATCTCCAGACGCTTTTCCAAGCGGTGGATCTACACGACGTGCTCGACGTGCGGCGCGAGGGAGCCGACATCCAACTCGTCGTGGAGGGAGACGACACGGGGCCGGTGGGAGAGAACCTGGTCGTGCGGGCCGCGCGGGCATATCTGGCCGCAGCGGGTCTCAGCGGGGAAGGGCTACGTATGCGTTTGGAGAAGCGGATTCCGGTTGGGGCCGGCCTGGGAGGAGGCTCCTCTGATGCGGCTGCGACCCTCTTGGCGCTGGACCGGCTCTTCCCTGGAGCCGTGGCGCCCAGGCGAATCATTGAGTTGGCTTCGGGGATCGGCTCCGACGTCCCGTTCTTCCTGGGCACCTCCCCTCTTGCCCTGGGACGGGGGCGGGGGGATGTAATCGAGGCCAGGAAGCCGCTGCCCAGCCTAGCAGGAGTCGTGGTGTTGCCCCCAGTCCAGGTCTCCACGCGAGACGCGTACCGCGAGCTTGCTCAGGCCCGGGAGGGCAGTCGAATTTCCACTTCGGTGGTGCCCGTCGCTCTCACCGACTGGGGCCAGATGGCCGCTGGAGCCGCCAACGACTTCGAGGTCGTGGTTTGCCGGACCCACCCACCGGTTGCCGATGCCCTCGTGGCTCTGCGTGCCACCGCGCCGCTCATCGCCCTAGTGTCGGGGAGCGGCTCGGCGTCGTTCGCCTTGTACCATACCGAGGGTGGTGCGGAGAAGGCTGCCGCAGTCCTTTCTCAGCGTGCGGAGTTCCGGGTGCTCCCCGTGCGTACCTTGACCGCTTGGCCCAACCGGACTTGAGACGTTCATTTCGGCGGGGCAGATTTACTCAGGGCCCCCTGGTGTAATGGCAGCACAATAGCCTTTGGAGCTGTTGGTCCAGGTTCGAATCCTGGGGGGGCTACTTCAAGCGGGGCAGGCATTTACGGTGTCTGCTCCGCTATTGCTTCCAGAGGCCGGTACCGCTAGCGGTACCGAACGAGGGCGCGAAATTCCTCGATCTATAATGGCGCTACGAGCCATCTCTCATCACACGTCTGGAGCCGGGCAGCCGTGTATGTATGGCGTAGTTAGTGGAAGCGTACGGAACCCTCTTCAGGGCCTGCGCGCTGCAAAGCTGCCGGATCCTAGCATCTGTACTGGTCTCGTTTCAGGGGGGATATATCGGCCTCGGTCGGCTGGGGATCGAGGACCTCCTCCCATCTCACTCGAAGCATTCGACGAAAGCCTGTCGCTGTTCGAGGGTCCCGAGGGCGAGGAGTGTGCACCCTGGTATCAGGGTGTGCGAAGCCGGCGGGTTGGTCCGCATTTTCCCGTCCTCCTGGATGCCGATGACGCTGAGGCCGGTGCGTGCCCCGATCTCGGTTTCCTCCAGGTTGCGCCCCCCCAGCTCATCCGGGAGCGGGATGTGAAAGAGATCGACGCCTCCACCTAGCATCACGAGATCACGTCCTTGGGCGATGGAGGCCACGGTCTCAATGCCAAGCGATGCGAAGCTCAACACGAAATCGGCACCCGCGCGGCGGATGGCATCCACGTTCCGCTCGTGGGTTGCGCGCGTCAGGATGGACGTCTCCGGATTCAGCCGGCGGCAGTACACGGTGAGATAGACGTTCATCGCGTCGTCGTGGGTCGTGAGGAGGACTGAGGGAGCGTCCCGGACACCGGCCGCCTCGAGGATATCACGGTCTGCGGCGTCGCCGATGAACAGCTGGTCCGGGATGTCAGCGATCTTGGTCCTTAGACCTTCGTTCCGTTCCACCATGTGCACATTTACGCCCCGCCGTTTCAGGGCTTTTGCCGCGGAACGACCCACCTTTCCACCACCGATCACCATCACCGCGTGAGGGTTCGCGTCGTAGATCACAAGGATCTCGTCGAGCTCCTGGATCTGCTGAGGCGTTCCGACCACGACCGGGACGCTGGAGGAAGAAAATCGGTACATGGAGTGGGCGGCTTGCAGCTGCCCTCGCTCCCATACCCCTACGATGGTCACCCCCGTGGACTGTCGAAGCTCCGTTTCACGGATAGTGTGCTTCTGGAAGGGGGTATTGTGTACGGGGAACTCGGCCAACAGTAGGTCGTGGAACTTGCCGATGATGTTGGCCCGAGCACTGCCCGAGTTCACGCGATTAGCAAGGTGCTCGCCCAGGCGCTCTTTCAGGGAGAGAACGTGCGTTGCGCCGCTCAGTTCCAGGATGTCGACCGAATCGCTGAACTCCGCGACAGCGGCTATCGGTACGGTTGAGGTGAGATCGCGCACGGTGAGGACGATGTTGCTGTTGACGGTGTCTGACGCGTTTGCTAGCACCAGACGCGCGTACTGGGCTCGCGCGGCGGTGTAGGTGCCGACGGCGTCGATTTCGCCTATGAGGACCGGTCGGCCTTCGTCGTGCATCCGGCTCGCGGCGATAGGGTCCGGCTCGATCACGAAGGCCGGGATATTAGCCACTCGCAATCGCTCTGTGAGCCCCAGCGCGATCGGGTCATTGGCACAGATGATGACGTGACCGGATAGGTCTGAAGGCACCGAGCGCAGCATCTTCAGACGTCGCCGGCTCTGTAGCTCGAGCCAGGGACCGTATACGAGCCGAATGAACAGGAAAGGCAAGATGACGAGCAACAGTAAGACGCCAGTGATGAGGACCACCGAGCTGAAGGCACGTCCGAGGTCGGTCGTGAAGGTGATGTCCCCGAACCCGAGTGTGCTCATGACTGTGAGCGCCCAATAGATGCCGGTGAACCACGAGTGCTCCTGGCCCTCCCAGGCCATGAGCACGTGGAATAGCCAGCCATAGAGCAGGATAATGCCGACTAGGGCCAGGACGTACGTCAGGAACGGCGTGTATCGGTGGCGAAGCTTGCCGATTGACGCGATGTAAGCGAGGTACGAGGCGATCGTTTTCATCTTCCGGTATACCTCCAGGCGCAGAAGCCAGGGCTCCATTCCCGGTCGGACCAGGTTCATGTCGGTCAAAGGTCGCTTACAATCATAACCGACTGGAGGTGCGGTGTACTCAGCCAGAGCCGTAACGGAGTTGATGAGGGTGGCTGGTCTGCGTCCGCCTGTCTAGGTAATCGGGAAGCACCTGCGAGGCTGGGGCTGGGCGTGGTGTTCGTTGGTTCTATAGGTTTTTAGGGGCATCTATTCGCGGTTTGCTGCCCTGAACCGCATCTTAAGCGGGTGAACAACCCCGACTCCATCACCCGCCTGAACGATCCTCTCGAGGGTTGCTGCCGCATAGATCTTTCAGGCTCGAGCGTGACTGCCCCTTTCCTGGAGACCTAAAGATGCGCCGCTTTCTGCCACGATTCATGGCCGCCACAGCCGCCATGCTTGTGTCCCTTGCGTTCGTTCCCTCGGTCATCGCGGCAGCGACCATCCAGGATCCGGATCCGCGCCTCGAGGCCATGAAGATCGAGGCGTTGGAGCTGGTTGAGGGTCGCGCGAAGTTGGTACAGGAGATCGTTGATCAGCTCTACTCTTTTGGCGAGCTCGGTTTTCAGGAGTTCGAGACGCAGCGGTACCTGACTGGGTTACTGGAGGAAAGTGGTTTTGAGATCGAGTTGGGGGTTGCCGGAATGCCCAGCGCATGGATTGCGAGGTGGGGCTCGGGCCGTCCGGTGATCGCCTTGGGATCGGACGTCGACGGCATTCCTCAGTCCAATCAGAAGCCTGGTGTGGGATATCGCGAGCCAATCCTCTCGATGGCTCCCGGACACGGCGAAGGGCATAACTCGGGCCAAGCGGTGAATATCGCTGCGGCCCTGGCTGTGAAGGAGATTATGGAACGAGAAAACATTCCAGGCACTCTGCTTATCTGGCCGGGAATCGCAGAGGAGCAACTGGGCTCGAAAGCCTTTTTCGTTAGGGACGGTATCTTTGATGGTGTCGACGTGAACCTGTTCACGCATGTTTCGTCGAACTTCGGCGTATCGTGGGGTCAGAGCGGCGGCAACGCTCTCATCTCCGCTCAGTTCAGCTTCACCGGAGAAACCGCACATTCTGCCGGATCACCTTGGCGGGGGCGGTCGGCGCTGGACGCGGTGATGTTGATGGCGCAGGCATGGGAATTCAAGCGGGAGCACCTTCAGCCCGCCGCGCGCTCACACTACATCATTGTCGAGGGCGGAGACCAGCCCAACGTCGTTCCTCAGCGGGCAAAAATCTGGTTTTTCTTCAGAGAGCGTGACTACGAACTCACCAAATCCCAATACGACGCGGCGATCCTCATGGCGGAGGGTGCGGCCCTCATGACCGGTACGGAGATTGACACGATTCAGATTGTGGGCTCGGCGTGGAGTCGCCACTTCAACAAGCCGGTGGCCGAGGCCACGTACGAGAACATTCAGCGCGTCGGACTGCCGGACTGGTCCGAGGACGACCAGACGTTGGCCAGGGGACTTCAGCGTGAACTGGGTCAGGAGGAAGGGGGGCTAACCGACTCGATCGGAGATCTCAGCGGTCCCGTTGACCTCGACCACTCGTTGGGGGGCGGCTCAGACGACATCGGCGATGTTTCCTGGAACATGCCGACCGTGACGCTGCGTTATCCCGCCAACATTCCGGGGGGACCCGGGCACAACTGGGCCAACGGAATTGCGATGGCTACACCGATTGCGCATAGGGGCAGCTTGGCTGGTGCGAAGGTACAGGCGCTCACGCTTTTGGATCTCCTATTACGACCCGAACTCGTGGATGAAGCCTGGTCATACTTCAATGACGTCCAAGGTGAGGAGCAGGAATACATCCCCTTCATCTCGGACACGGACCAGCCAGCGATCTTCCTCAATGAGGAGATCATGCAGCGGTATCGGCCTTTGATGGAGCCCTACTATTACGATGCCACGCGATTTGATACGTATCTGGAGCAGCTCGGTATTGAATATCCCACTGTTAGGGAGAAGCCGATCGCTCAGTAGCCGATTGCGCCTCCAGGCTCCGCCTGATCTCCTAGGGGAGGGTGCGCAATGAGATGCCGCATATGGAGCCATCATCATCAAGGTCGGCATCCATGTAGTCCCGGCTATCGGACATGACCAGATCTGGATTGGACACGAAGCTGCATCGATCAGAAGCGATCTGTTGGAGTTCTCCGCCGAGATTGGCAACCGGAAGCGGCACAAATCCCGTCAGCTGATTGGTGTGAATGAAGAACACCTCGAGGTTGGTCAGATTTCCTAGTTCAGTCGGGATCGGACCGCTCAATTGATTTCTGCCGAGGCGGAGGGATCTGAGGGCAGTCAGGTTTCCGAGTTCTGCTGGGATCGAGCCGGTCAGGTTGTTCCGGGACAAGACGAGGTTAGTGAGGGTGTTCAGGTTTCCTAGTTCCGTCGGGATCGGGCCGCTCAACTGGTTTCCGCTGAGATCGAGGAAACCGAGGGCAGTCAGGTTTCCTAGTTCCGTCGGGATTAACCCTGTCAGTTTGTTTGAGGTCAGCCTTACTTGGACAACCTGTTCATCAGAGCAGGAGACCCCCGACCAGGCACACGGGTCAACCGACACCAGCCACCCAGCGTTATCGGTCCATTCGCCTCCGTCCGTGGTATTGTGGACAGCCAACAGAGCCTCGCACTCAGCCGTCGGTATGGTGGTCACCGTACTGCAGTCGAATACCGATTCTTCGCAGCCTGCCAGTAAGGCGATTGGGGACAGCATAGCAAGCTGTAGGGGTACCTTCAACCAACCCATGAGACTTCTTCCCGGTGTGGGGCTACCACCATCGCGCTCGATGTCGTGGCGGCGCTCAAGATGTACTTCGGCCCCGCAGACCGCTAGCAGGTCCCGCTAATTGGGGACCTACCTAAATGTGACGTAGGTCACCGTGTTGCTGCACCGCTCTCCACTCCATACTGTGCCGCTCGGTGCGTGACAGCAATCAGGGGGCATGTTGACGACTCCACGCGAAGCCGCGCTCCTTGCGGCCATCCTCGCCAACGGGCTGCTCGCGCTGGATGTGCAAGCGCAGATCACCCGCATAGATCTAAAGGTTGTGGAATCTCCTGCATTCGGGGGTGAGAGCTTCGGCGAGGTGGGGCAGTACGAGCGCCTCCGGGGTCTTGCCCACGGTGAGACCGATCCGGACGATCCGAGACATCTTGAGATCGTCAATATCGAGCACGCGCCGCGCAACGATCGCGGTCTCATTGAGTACAGTACCACGATCGAAATCTATCGGCCGATAGACATCCGGCGCTGGAACCGGGCGATCTACCACAACGTGCCCAACCGGGGTCGCGCTGGTATCGACCGGTGGGTCCGAATCCTGGACATGGGGTTCGCGCTCGTGATGGTCGGATGGCAGGGCGACTTGAAGCCTACCACCACCAACATCGTGCCGTTCTTGCCCGTCGCGCGTAACCCCCAGGGCACCTCGATCGTGGGGCCGGCACTCGAGGAGGTCATCTTTAATGACGATGAACGCACATCAGAGGTACGGCTGACCTACGAGGCCGCGACCCTTGACCCGGCCCGAGCGACGCTCACGGTACGTCGAGACCGGGATAGTCCGAGCTCCAGACCAGCCGATCTCTCTTGGAGCTACAGGAGCGCCGGCGAGATCCGCATCGAGCGTCCTTCCGGATTCGATGGCAGCGCCATCTACGAGTTCCTCTACGAAGCAAAGGATCCCATCGTGATGGGGTTGGGATTCGTCGCGATACGTGATGCGATCTCGTTCCTCCGTTATGATCGGCGGGACGGTTTTGGGAATCCGAATCCCTTGGCATTCGAAGGGCTACCGAGCACCGCAATCTCCCTCGGTATCTCGCAGAGCGGGCGATTTCTGCGGGATATGCTCTATCAGGGATTCAACGAAGACGTGTCCGGACGTATCGTCTTCGACGGGATTCATCCAGACATCTCCGGCGGGCATAAGACCTTCACGAATTACCAGTTTGGTCAGCCAGGACGCCTCATTCAGCAGCATGAGAATCACCTCTACCCTGGCGATCAGTTCCCCTTCAGCTATACGACCCTCACCGACCCGATCAGTGGTCGGACGGACGGCCTTCTCGAGCGGTGCTCAGCATCCGGCACCTGCCCCAAGATCATACATACCGACAGTGAGACGGAACTCTGGCGGTCGCGCGCCTCTCTCGTGGTCACGGATCCGCTCGGTAGGGACATCGAGCTGCCTGAGAACGTCCGGGCGTATCTCGTCGCGGGCACGAGACACGGGGGAGGGGGCGGCGTTCATTCGGTGACGCCCACACGCAGCCCCATTTGCCAAAACCTTAGCAATCCGCTGGCCTACTATCCCATAAGGGCAGCTCTCACAGTGGCGCTCTATAAGTGGGTCGTGGACGGCATCGAGCCTCCACCGAGCCGCTTTCCGAAATCCTCAGATGGGGGTCTCGTGCCCTCTGCTGAGAGTGGCTTTCCGCGCATCCCGGGGGTGACGTATTCCGCAAGCTACAATGCCCTCCGCCTCCATGATCATCGGACGCTACCGCCGCAGCAGGGTGATTCCTACACAGTCCTCGTGGGGAGGGTGGACGAGGACGGAAACGCTATCGGAGGCATTCGCCCCCCGACCCTGTCGGTCCCGATCGGAACGCACACGGGCTGGAATTTGCAGCGGGAGGGGTTCGCGGAGGGGGCGCTTTGTGCCGGGCCCGGGTCATTCATCCCGTTCGGCGCGGACAGGGCAGAGCGCGTGGCGACAGGTGACCCACGGCTCTCGCTTGAGGAACGTTACCCGAGTCACGATGCGTACGTGAGTGCAGTTGCCAGTGCGGCCGAGGCGCTTACGCGGGACCGCCTGCTACTCAAGCGGGACGCGGATGAGATCGTGCGGTCGGCCGAAAACAGCACGATCGGTCGTCAGATTCGGTGACCTAGTTCCCTCCGCCGAGCTCTGAGTACACTCCTCTCAGGAAGCGCTCAGGGTTTCCCCACTTTTCGTTGTACGGGGCAGTTGGATCGGCGGCGGCAACCTGCTCGTACGTCATGCCTCGTGCCACCATCGGTCCGACCTTCGCCATCACGTCGAGGACCATATCCCGGAACTCTGTCACGTCTGCTCGGGTGGAGACCGGCCCGTGGCCAGGGATGATTTTAGTGTTCGGACCGGCCATCCCTATCGCAAGCGCGAGGGCTCCGAGTGTGCCCTTGAGGGTGCCGCCGTTGTTTAGGTCTATGAAGGGGAATCCCGTTCTTCGGAATACGTCTCCCGTGTGGAGCACGTCGGAGTCACGAAAGTAGATGTAGCTGTCACCGTCGGTATGGCCAGGCGGGACTGAGAAAGCATGGACCTCTTCCCCGTTCAGATGGATCGTGATCGCGTCGCTGTAGGTGAGCACTGGCAACGAAGCTTCGGGTGCCGAGGCCTTAAGGCGCACCCGAACCTCGTCCTGAGCGAGGATGATGATGCCCATGCGCCCTAGGTTCTCGTTGCCTCCGGTATGGTCGTCATGGAGATGTGTGTTGATCACAAATCGGATGTCGCCGTCGTTGACCTGACGTATGGCCGCTAGGATCCGGTCAGTGAGCGGCGCGAACTGGTCGTCGATCATTACGACCCCATCCGCGCCCACGGATAGGCCGATGTTTCCTCCTCGGCCCTCTAGATAGTAGACGGTCCCCGCAACGTGGTGGGCCTGGATTTGCACCTGGCTGAAGTCCTGCTGGGCGCCTGCGAGATAAGGCGACAGCAGAGCGCCGGACGTAAGCAGCGTGAGCAATCTGAGGAAGCGAAGTGGGGTCTTCATGGGAGTCTCCTTGACTGTACCGATCCGGAGGTCAACTAGAAGAGCAAAATACGCCAGGCCCTGTTGAATTGGCCAGCGAGCGCAACATGTGCGTCCGTGGTAGGTTGCGATCCGATTTCGCCGGACCAGCAGGGTGTACTTTCAAAGGAAGAACATGACCAGTGGCGCAACGTGGAGTAAACTCGAGGACCGTGCACTGCAAGCGGTGCTCGAGCACGATGTCCTGAGCGTCGTCGAGGTTGTCGCAAATGTCGCGCTCATCTAGTGCAAGTCCTAAGGGTCGTTGACGGATTCCTGAGTCGGAGGCCTCATCGGCTTCTGCGGCTTGCCATCTTCCGGGTCGGACGTGCAAGATGGGCCGCGTGAACCACTACCAACCTGAGGATATGGACGTCCGGGAGCGCGACGAGCCTACCGAGGACATCACGGGCTTAGTTCCGTCTGAGGATGAGGAGCCCGGTTCCACACCGACCCAACGGATCGGGCTGGCAGCGGGACTGGCCCTGTTCGTCCTGATGCGGCTATTGCCCGAACCAGCCGCGCTCTCTGTCGAGGGATGGGCTGTCGCGGGGGTGGCTATACTAATGGCGGTATGGTGGCTGACCGAGGCGGTCCCCATACCCGTCACGGCCATGCTCCCGCTCGTGCTCTTTCCCCTATTGGGGGTGGCAACCATGGCGAGGGCTGCCGCTCCCTACGCCAACGAGGCGATATACCTCTTCATGGGTGGCTTTTTTATCGGGAAGGCCATCGAGAAGTGGTCGCTGCACCGCCGCATTGCGCTCGCAATCATTTTCGGGATAGGGACTAGTCCCAGGCGTCTGCTCCTCGGGGTGATGGTGGCTACGGCGGTCATTTCCATGTGGATCAGCAACACCGCTACCGCGGCGATGATGCTCCCCATCGCACTGTCGCTGGGCCACATGTTCCGTCCCTCGGATGACGGATCCATGCCCCAGAAA
Organism: Gemmatimonadales bacterium UBA2988; assembly: GCA_002346665.1. Taxonomy (GTDB): domain Bacteria; phylum Gemmatimonadota; class Gemmatimonadetes; order Longimicrobiales; family Gaopeijiaceae; genus UBA2988. Next base: position 42,611 of record DEAG01000003.1, on the reverse strand, counting down.
CCATACAACTTCGGCATCGCTCTCATGCTCGGCGTTGCCTACGCGGCATCGATCGGAGGTGTGGGAACCCTGATCGGCACGCCTCCCAACATCCTCTTTGCCGCGGCTGCATCCGAACTCTTGGGGGTGAGAATCAGCTTGCTCAAGTGGATGATGGTTGGGGTGCCAGTGACGTGCATTATGCTCCCGCTCACCTGGCTTATCCTCCTCAAGGTTTATCCCCCTGAGAAGCTCGGCGGTGACGCGCACGCTGCGATCGAGGAGCAGCGGAAGTTGATCGGCCCCCCCTCGAGTGCTGAGCGCTTTGTGGGACTGGTGTTTGCGTTCACCGTGCTCGCCTGGGTCATGCGTGCACCCAAGGTCCTCGGGGCCGTAAGTGTGCCCGGAATTGCAACCTTCTTTCCCGGGGTAACCGACGGGACGATCGCGATGCTGGCTGCGTTGGTCCTCTTCGTCGTCCCGCTTGATTGGCGGCGCGGCCATGTAGCACTCGATTGGGGCACCGCGGTGACAATTCCGTGGGGCGTCCTCGTGCTGTTCGGTGGTGGGCTGGCTTTGGCGGATGCTATGGGGGGCACCGACCTCTCGGAGTGGCTCGGCAGCGGTGTGGCGATCCTTGCTGGGGCACCTATGATCGTGATGCTCGCATCCGCTACAGTGCTCTTTATCTTTCTCGGCGAGGTCACGTCGAACACGGCAATGACCGCGATGGCGCTCCCCGTTATGGCCGGGATGGCCGCTCCCGTGGGTATCCCTCCGCTTGTGCTCATGGGCACGGTAGCGATTGCGTGCTCGATGGGATTCTGCCTACCGGCAGGCACCCCCCCCAACGCGATCGTGTTCGGCTCGGGCTACATTACGATCGGTCAGATGGTGCGGGCAGGGATCTGGGTAGATGTGCTGAGCGTCACGGTGGTGACGCTGGTAGCCACATTCCTGCTCCCGGTCATCTTCGGGTCCTAACGAGGTCCCGCCGACGCGGCCTGGGTCTTGTCCGCGGCACTGAAACCGGTTCACAGGTCACAACCGTGGCGGCGTGCTCCAATATTTTTGGGGCACCTACGGACTAAACTGGCAAGGTGGCCTTGCACATCCGTATCAAACCGTCGTAGAAGAGGGTAACACCCTCTACGTCGCCAGCTACGACGGTGGATAGGCGAACGATTTGGTGCCGAAGTCGGGAACTGATTCGGGGAAGCTGGTCGGTCGGCCGCTGATCCTCGAGACGAACTGGTGGGAGCTTCGAGCGGGTGGTTTTTTAAGACAAAAACTCCCGGGGCTAAGCAAGGAGCCCCGGGAGTTTTTGTCTCGTCGTACCTAGCGTCAGCGCGTCCGGGCTGTCGCTGCTCCAGGGTGACCGGGGTCAACGCCTCAGAGGATTCCGATCGTATGACTGACGCCGACGACGAGGGTGTTGTCCGCCGCGCCACCGAGAAGTTTCTTGGAGCTAGAGACCCACGCCGCCGACAGATCCAAATCGCCTACCGAAAGCCCGTACCCGGTCTCGAAATACCGGCCCTCGAAGTCACCGCCGAAAGTGCCGTAGGTGGCGTAGAACCCTCCCCCGCCCAGCGTAATGCCTAGGAACGAGTAGCTCTGAGGGGCAGACGTACCGTGGTCGGTGTAGGTACGATACGTGCCTATGGAGTACTCCACGGACAGGGCCCCGTAGCCTGCGTTCACGTTGCCCTCTAGGTACGTGTCGTCGAAGCCGCCCGTGTAGAAATACCCTATGCCACCGACGCTCACGCTGAAGCCCTCATACTCGGTTCCCACGCTGGCATACAGGTCGACTTCGTTGCCGTCTCCCACGTCTGCTGCCCAAGTACCGAGACTCGCGTTGGGGCCAGCGATATCCAGGCCAACACTGCCGGAGGAGGTCTTCTGAGGTATGCCGCGGTACAAATACTCAGATACCCAGCCCACGTTCGCCGACACCTCAGTCTGGGCTGAGCCAAGCGCTGGCGTAACCATTATTGCCAACAAAACTGCCGCACCCAGGCCGAATCTCATCTGTTGATCGCGTGTTCTCATGGTCTCTCCTGAGGTTGATCGGACGCCCTGGGGCCACATACATAGGCCCGTTGACAACGTACCTTAACCCTGGCCTGTGCTAAGATCCGACAACCTTACTTTAATAGGCGTGATAGTCAAGAGCCTAACGTTATTAGATTTCAGGGGGGGGCTCAGTTGGCCGTGGCCAAGCTGCTTCGGGTCTCACGTTTTCCGGTAGAGGGTTGCACGGCCGTAAGAAGTACTGTAATATGTCCCACGTTCCTTAGGATCGAAGGTCCTGACCCCGTGGGAGTTACTATGACAAACCTAGCGATCATGCCGATTCTGGCCGCAGCGCAGGATGTGCCCATCGAGCTGTCCCCGGCCGACACCGCCTGGATGCTCGCCTCTACAGCTTTGGTGCTGTTGATGACTCCGGCACTGGGATACTTCTACGGGGGCCTCGTGCGCTCCAAGAACATCCTAAACACGCTCATGATGAGCTTCGCCTCGCTCGGTGTGGTCGGGGTCGCATGGGCGCTGCTCGGCTATTCGCTTGCGTTTGCTCCGGGATCGAGCTGGATAGGCGGACTCGACTATGTGTTCCTACGAGGAGTTGGCCTGGATAGTGGTGGAGCAGGGCTTGCTATCCCACACCTGTTATTCATGGCCTATCAGGGCACCTTCGCCATTATCACAGCGGCGCTGATCTCGGGGGCTGTCGTAGAACGGATGCGCTTCGGTCCCTATCTGGCCTTCATCACGCTGTGGAGTCTGGTGGTTTATGCTCCGATAGCACATTGGGTGTGGGGTGATGGGTGGATCGCTGGCTTGGCGGATGGTGATGGTGCACTCGACTTCGCGGGCGGAACAGTTGTGCATGTGAACGCAGGAATCGCCGCGGTGGTGGCGGCGATCGTGGTGGGCAGCCGAAAGGACTACGGGCAAAGGGCTCACCTTCCCCACGACGTAACCTATGTCTTGCTGGGAGCGGCACTTCTGTGGTTCGGATGGTTCGGATTCAACGGAGGTAGCGCTCTCGGGGCCACCGACATCGCCGCTCTAGCATTTGTGAACACTATGCTCGCACCCGCGGCCACACTCGTGGTTTGGATGCTGCTCGACACGATGAATACCGGTAAGATTACGGCGGTTGGCGCGGCGACCGCCATCGTCGTAGGGCTGGTCGCGATCACGCCTGCTGCTGGGTTTGTTGGCCCGCTTAGCGCTTTGGCATTGGGGGCGATCGCTGCCATTCCCAGTTATTACATGATCTCCTACCGATCCCGCACGCGCCTTGACGACTCGCTCGATGTGTTCGCTGCCCATGGCGTTGGGGGTGCCTCGGGTGCACTCCTCGTAGGGGTATTCGCTGCGGCGGTCTGGGGAGGTCGTGAAGGTGCAGTCGACGGCAACGTTGGTATGATTGGCACACAGGCTATCGCGCTTCTTGGGGCGGCCCTGTACAGTGGAATCGGGACGTTTGTCCTGCTCAAGGCACTTTCGTTATTCACCCCCTTGCGGAAGCCCTCGGGCGAGGAGGGCATCGGGCTCGACGTCGTTCTGCACGGTGAGGAGGGCTACGCACAGGGCGAAGGAGCTGTGCTGGTACAACCAGAATGATATCCACGTCCAGCGTTTCGAATTCGTACGGGGCAGTTGTTGTAGCGTCGGCATCTCGCTAGCTCTAGGACTACTAGGAGAAGATCTATGAAAATGATCGTCGCGATCATTCGCACGGAGAAGCTGAGTGATGTGCTGGAAGTTCTTTACCGCGCGAACGTACGGGGGCTGACCGTGACCCAGGTGCAAGGACACGGTGGCGAGATAGGGAATGTGGAGACGTATCGGGGCGTTACCGTGAAGATGGAACTCCACGAGAAGACGCGGATTGAGATCGGCGTGTCTGACGCCTTCGCCGAGCGGACAGCGCGTGCGATTATGGATTCTGCGCGCACTGGAGAGGTCGGTGACGGTAAGGTGTTCGTCCTACCGGTAGACAAGGTGTTCAGGATTCGCACCGGTGAAACGGACGAAGAAGCAGTGACGCCGCCCGGTACCTGACCGAGGTGCTGTCTTCGCTCTAGCTCACTTCGGGAAAATCGATAGGTTTGGCGGGGGGGTGCCTGGTGGCACCCCC
>DEAG01000003.1:0-38177 GCA_002346665.1 Gemmatimonadales bacterium UBA2988 | reverse complement strand
TTGGTGGCACCCCCCCGCGTCGTCCCTGGGTGAGAGATTGAGTATTCGCTTCCTCCCCACTGTTCTGCTCTTCCTGTTCCTGGCGCTCCAGGCGAATACGCTCGCTGCCCAGGTCGCGCTACGTGTGCCCGTGGACACGGTCCAGGCGGAAGCCCAGACGACGATCCGCGACGCGCGTGATGCCCAGCGCCGCTTTGAGATCGACCGTGTTCGATGGCTCCCGGCTACTGCCTCCCGGCGATACGGCGCATGCGATGAGATGCTGGGACGTATGTGCCTTCGTAATGACGAAGGGGGTGATTGGTATCCTGGTCCCGAAGACCCCCGCATCACTCGGGCTCGGGAGGAGTTGCTCGTCGTGCTCGCTGCAGCCGGGACCTTGGGTGATCCCTGGATCCTGGGACAGCGTGTGGTCTACTTGGGGGAGGCGGGGCGCTGGGATGAGGCGCACTCACTGGCCGCTGCTGCGTGCAGCGGCGGTGACGGCGACGGGTGGTGCCGTGCGCTGGAAGGACTCGCGCTACACTCGCTTGGGCGTTTTCTGGAGTCTGAGAGCGCCTTCCGGGTGGCACTTGTGTTGATGGATGCCGAACGCACTCGCTCGTGGAACGACCCTGAGCCGTTGCTGGACTCCGAGGGTCGGGCCTGGTGGAATAGTCTTTCCGAGTCTGTGCGTCCCGATCGTGCCGGTTTTGTTTGGGCACTTGCTGATCCGTTCCTGCTCGTGCCTGGCAACGACGGGCTGACGGAATTTTGGTCACGCTGGACGGTGATCGAGACCCGTGTAGCTGCGCGTAACACCTACGGCATGCGCTGGGGCTCCGACCTTGAGCAGCTCACGGCGCGATATGGGTGGGAGGTCGGCTGGGAGCGCGAGGAATATCTCCCACTCGACCCGGGGACTCGCGGTGCCGTCGTCGGCCACCACCATCCTGAGAGTCGGCCCCTCTTGCCGGATGGAGGCGTGTTCCAGGATCCGGCGCTCGCTACCGAGCAGGCTTGGATTCCTGACGCATTTCGCCCGCGGAGCGGCTACGCTCCTGCGTACGCCCCCATCGTGCTTCCCGGAGCGGGGCAGCTTGCGATCTTCCCCCGCGGCAACCGCTTCGTACTGGTGGGGGCACTCGCGCTGCCGGAGGATACCACGTTCCACGCCAAACACTTCCATCCAAACCGTGAGGATGCCTCTCCCCCCTGGCGTGGCCGGGCGAGCGAAGCCGGGCTCTTTCTGATCCCCGTGGACGGACAAGGCGCGACGCTGGCGACCAGGGCGGTGGGGCGGGAGCAGGGTGGCTTCACCCTCGAGGCCCCGGCGGGAAGGTGGGTGGCGAGCCTCGAGGTGATTGCGCCTGAGCGGCGGCGTGCAGGTCGTACCCGGGTGGGGGTGGTGGTCGCAGTCGCGCACCCTGGGCAGGTGACGCTGTCGGACCTCCTCCTAGTGGACGGTGCGCTTCCGGCCGGGGCGTCGCTCGAAGATGCGGCAGCGCGGGCTCTCCCCCGAAATTGGCTCGCCCAAGGAGAGCGGCTTGCCATCGCCTGGGAGCTGTTCGGGCTGGAAGACGATCCGGAACCGCTTTTGTATAGGCTCACAGTGGAGAAAATGGATATTGGTCTGCTCCGCCGTGCCGGGCGGTGGCTACGGATTCTCGGGTCTCCGCGTGTTTGGCGGGTGGATTGGGAGGAGGTCGGTTCGGAGCGGCCCGGCTTGGCACTGCGCAGCGTTGAGGTCGACCTCCCGGAGTTGGACCCGGGCTCGTACGAGGTGCGGCTTGAGGTTCGTGGGGGATGGGGTATCCCGTTGGTCGGTACGCGTACGGTGGAAGTCCGGCGCTAGTATGCGTTGACGATCTTCTGCACCCCGTCTAGCTTCTCGCGCTGTCTCGGTCACCAAACGGCATCAACGAGGGTCCATGGACGATACCTTTCGCCGCGGCCCGCTCCTACTCATCTCGGGACGAGCGAACCTCCCGCTTGCGGATGAGATCGGGCAGCGGCTGGGAAATTCCATAGACACCGCGACCATCCGACAGTTTGCGGACGGCGAATTGTTTGTGCGTATCGACAAGAACGCCCGCGGGCGGGACGTGATCATCCTGCAGCCGACTAACGCCCCGGCCGAGAACATGGTGGAGCTCCTGCTCCTGATCGATGCGGCTAAGCGGGCGTCGGCGGCTCGGGTCACTGCTGTGGTGCCGTATTTCGGCTACGGGCGACAGGATCGGAAGGACCAGCCCCGGGTGGCGATCGGGGCGAAGCTGATGGCGAACTTGATGGTCGCCGCCGGGACGGACAGGGTGGTCTCCATCGATTTCCACCAACACCAAATCCAGGGGTTCTTCGACATCCCGGTGGATCATTTGTATGCAGCGCCGGTGTTCACCCGCTTCTTCCGTGAGAAGGGGCTCAAGGACCTAGTGGTTGTGGCACCTGACGTGGGCTCGGCGAAGATGGCCAGAGGGTACTCGAAGCGCTTGGGAGCCACTTTCGCGATCATCGACAAGCGGCGATCGGGACCAAACGCGTCGGAAGTGATGAACGTGGTAGGGGACGTGGAGGGCAGGACCTGCATTCTCACTGACGACATGGTCGATACCGGCGGCACGATCGCCAACGCGGTCCACGCGCTGAAGGATAGGGGTGCGGACAAGGTGTACGCTGTCGCGACCCATGCGCTCTTCTCGGGGTCGGCGGCCAAAAATCTTTCGGCCACCCCGCTTGAGGAGTTTGTGGTGACCAACACGATCCACATTCCGGAGGAACGGCGCTTTCCACAGCTTACCGTGCTGTCGGTGGGTGGGCTGCTCGCGGACGCTATCCGGTTCATCCACTCCAACGAATCGGTGAGCGCGCTTTTCGAGATTGAGGACAACAACTAAGTCGGCCGGCCAGCCGCTCCTGAGCCCGGGGGCCTGCTGTCCACCGAATGCACGCAGGATAAAGCTATGAGCACCGAAGTCATATTGAGCGCTGAGAAGCGGGAAGGCGTCCGGAAGGGAGCCAATCGTAAGCTGCGGGCGAACGGACGGGTCCCGGCGATCCTCTACGGCAAGGACGCGGAGCCCGCGCTCCTTTCTGTGGATGCCTACGAGACGGAGCGCCTCTTTCAGCAGATCTCAGTGGAGAACACTATCATCGAGCTCAAGGTCGAGGGGGACCGGACCAAGATCCAGGCGCTCGTGCGCGAGGTGCAGGTCGAGGCTCTCCGTCCTGACCTGGTCCATATCGATTTCTACAAAATCCAAAAGGGAGTCAGGTTGGAGGTCGATATACCGGTGGAACTGTCGGGGATCCCGAACGGTGTGCGCAATGACGGAGGTGTCTTGGAGCAGCTCATCCACGAGATCCCGGTGCGTTGCCTGCCCGACCAGATTCCGGAATCAATCGAGATCGACGTCACCGATCTAGATCTACAGAGCTCCTTACATGTGTCGGATTTAGCGATCCCGGAAGGCATAGAGATGCTGATGGACTTGGAGCGGACCCTTTGCGTGGTATCAGTGCCGCGAGTGATCGCTGAGCCCGAAGTCGCCGAGTCGGTCGGGACCGAGGTGATCGGCGACGAGACGACCGATACGCCGGAGGCTGAGGAGCGTGGGAGGAACCAAGGGGAAGAACACGGGGAGTCCTAAGCTGTTCGCGTCTGTCCTGTGAAGGTTGTCCTCGGGCTCGGCAATCCGGGAGCTCGCTACGACGCCACGAGGCACAACGCAGGGTGGTGGGTCGTGGACCGGTTGAGCTACGACTGGAAGTTCGGCTCCTTCCGAAGGGACGGTGTTGCGCTCGCGGCGGACGGCACCGTCGTTGGACACACGGTCCATCTTATCAAGCCTCTCACGTACATGAACCGTAGCGGTGCTGCACTAGCCACGTTCTCGGGCTGGGAAGAGTTGGATCCGGCACGGGATCTCCTGGTGGTGGTGGACGACGCCGCCCTAGACGTGGGCCGTGTGCGCTTACGACCTCGCGGCGGCGCCGGCGGCCACAACGGGCTCAAGTCGGTGGAGGACTTGCTCGGGACGGAGGAGTACGCGCGTTTGCGGATCGGCGTGGGTCAATGTCCGGCTGGTGTGGAACTGGAGGACTGGGTCCTCTCATCTTTCTCCGGGCCGGAAGAGCAGGTCATCACCTCACTGCTTCCTGAGCTGACTAGCGCCGTCGAAACGTGGCTCGAAGACGGTTCTGATGAGGCAATGAGCCGCTTTAACCGATGACCTGGGCCCGCTTCACAGGCAGCACCGCCACGCGTATACTTGGTAGCTCGATTCCCGCTCCGCCCCGGGTCCGGCTCCGCAGCCGAACCTGATTCGCGGCGGAGCCCGTGCGAACCCACGGCCCGAGGGAGACCATGCGGCTCTACGAAGCAGTGTACATCCTCGATGCGGCGTTGGACGAGGCCGCCATCAACGAGAAGCTAGAGAAGTTCCACGCCCTGGCGATTAGGAACGGCGGTGATGTGGTGGCGGTCGACCATTGGGCGAACCGGCAGCTTGCTTACCCGGTCGCCAAGAAGACGACCGGCTACTACGTGGTAGCCCAATTCAGAGCTGATGCCACCGCCCTTCCCGAGTTTGAACGTGTCATCAAGCTCGATGAGTCCGTGATGCGCTACCTCCTTGTGCTGAACGAGGGGGAGCCTACCACGGGGATGTCGATTCTCGCTCATCGTCCTTCCAAGCCCGAATTTTTGTCGCAGGATGATGAGGAGGAGGACGATGAGGAGGAGGAGGACGATGACGACCAGGACAGCCCCCCGGAGTTCAGTGGGGGCCGGGGCCGTCGTCGTCGGGTCGAAGGTCCGGCCATCGAACTCCTAAATTTCAAGGATGTGTCGACCCTGTCTCGTTTCCTCACCGAGAGCGGGAAGCTGCTCCCCAAGCGGACCACCAAGGTCAACGCCCGCTTCCAGCGTCAGCTTGGCCGGGCGGTAAAGCGCGCGCGCTACCTGGCCCTGATCCCCTACGTACGGGATCACGAGGTCTGAGGCGCGCTGGGGATCCGTTAGGGGTGGAAGGCTCTGGGTCCGGCGAAGCGTCTGATCGCGCGGAACGTGGGTGGCCCAGGGCCGCAGGCCTTCTTCTGCTCGCGTGGGCTTTCCCGGTGTCCCGCGCCAACATCCTACTCGCTGTGGCCTATTTGGTCATGCTGGTGGTTCTGCCGGTGGGGCGTCGGGGTGCCTGGGTCATTGGCGCGATCATGGTCTGGGCCGTGCTGAGTGGCGATCGCGAAGGACTATGGTGGACCGAACGAGGGTGGGCGCTCCTGGTGGGCGGATGGTTCGTGGCGCTCACCATTGGCCGGCCCGGCACCGGGTTCCTGCCGCGGGCGTTGACTTCGGTTGCAGGGGCGGCGGCTGTGGCCGCACCACTTGTGATCGTGCGCGGGGGGCTATGGAACGCGGTTGACTGGCAGGTGAGCCAGCGCGTACACGCCTATCTCTCCTCTGTGATAGAGGGAATGCGGCAGCTCCAACAGCCTGAGAGCTTGTCCCCGGTCGTGGTGACCACCCTGAACGGGATGGCTGAAACTCAGATCCAGGTGTTCCCTGCCACGGCTGCGCTAGCCTCGATTGCGGCCTTGGGGGTGGCGTGGTGGTTGTACTTGCGCGTGGCGCAAGGCGATGACCAGGGGCTCAAGCCGCTCCGAGAGTTTCGGTTCAACGACCACCTCGTGTGGTTGTTCGTCGGCGGGCTGGCACTGGTGCTGGTGGGTGGAGAGGGGTTCGATCGGGCCGGGTCGAACGCAGTGGTTTTCATGAGCGGGTTGTACGTACTTCGAGGAGCCGCGGTGGTGATGTTCTTCGGCGTAGGGCAGTCGCTGTTGAGCGTGTTCTTTCTGGTGTTGGCGCTTCTGTTCATCTGGCCTATGGTCGCAATTAGTGCCCTCGTGATCGGGATCGGGGACACCTGGCTCGACTTACGAGAGAGAGCGCGCGCGGTTACTGCGTGACATGAGAGGAGTGACATAATGAAGGTGATTCTGAAGGCGGACATGTCGAACCTGGGGGCTGCGGGGGACGTCGTGGAAGTTAAGGCGGGATATGGCAGGAATTATCTGATCCCCCAGGGGCTCGCCTACATGGCGAGCGCGGCCAATGTCAAACGTGTCGAGGAGGAGAAGAAGCTGGGCGAGGAACGTTCCCGCCGCGACTACCTGGAAGCACGTCGTCGGGCTTCCCAGCTTGAGGGCGTAAGCCTCACCTTCCGCGCCCACGCCGGTGAGGAAGGCAGACTTTTCGGATCGGTCACCAACGCTGACGTGGCAGACCGGCTGAATGAACAGGGGCTGGACTTCGAGGTGGACCGCCGCTGGGTGCACTTGGAGGAGCCCATCAAGGCGCTCGGTGAGTTCCGGGTACCGGTGCAGTTTGGCGGGGACGTCAGCGTCGAGGTCGAGGTCCGGGTCGAGCGGGCGGAGTGAAGGGGGAGGGTCCGGGTTGACCACTGCCACCACTTTCGAGCTGCCTGCCGATGTCGCGCGCGCGGCGGAGTTGGCTCTGGAGCGGAAGGCGATGGAACTGGTCATGCTGGACCTGCGTGGAGTTTCCAGTGCCACCGATTTTTTCTTGGTGGCCAGCGGCTCCTCAGACGTACAGGTGCGCTCGATTGCGGATCACATTATTGGAGAATTGAAGAAGGAGGGCGTGCGTCCCGGTCACGTCGAGGGGGTTGCCGGAGGGCGTTGGGTCCTAATCGACTATATCGACTTCGTTGTGCACGTCTTCCGCCCGGAGGCTCGAGCCTTTTATCAGCTTGAGTCATTGTGGGGGGATGCACCACGCCGGGACCTGGAGGACGTCCCGTCCGGTAATCTCGAGTGATTGCACCGGGAGATAATCTCGGACTACCTTCGGGAAGGCTGGGTGGCTCCGGCATCCACGGGTGTGCGCCCGGTCCGCCGAACGGTCCCCGCGATGTGGCCATTATGGCAGATGCCCCCTCTCGTGCGGACACGCCTATGGACCGGGATTATCCCGAGCCTCAGATATTCGATCCCGCACAGTCCCCTATTCCTTTTCTATCTGATCTTCCGCTGGGTGGAGGGCTGGTTCTCTTGGTGGTGGCATCGGCGGGTGCGCTCTCCGATTGGGCGGAGCGGACCGCTCTCGCGCTTGCGGCTGGTTGGGCGGAGAAGCGCCCGATTTTACTTGCCGATCTCGCCCTTGGGCACCCCGGTCTTCATCAGGTTTTGGGCGTCGAGAATGGTGAGGGAATGAGTGACACGTTTCTCTTCGGCTGCTCTGTGCTGAGGGTGGCTCGTCCCGTGCATGGGAGAGGGTTCCTGTTCGTGCCTGCTGGTACCGCAACTGCTAATCCAGAAGCGGTCGCGGCTAGCTCACGCTGGGCCTCCGTTGTGGATGCATGTCACCGCATTCGGGCGACCATAGTCGTCTTCGTCCCATCTGACCTACCCGGCTGTGAGCACCTGCTGGCTCAGGCCAGCCATGTGTTTATGCTCACCGACCCGAGCGCGGGGAGAGGTCGTGCGCGCCAGGAGGGGATGGACGACCGGCTATGTAGTGTGCTGGTGCCGCCACTCGGAGTGGGACCGGCTGCTCAAGGTGAGGTCCAGGAGGCGGTGGACGATTTCGGTTTCCTCGAGGTGGAGTCGCCGGTTTTTGCCGATCCCCCGGCCGATCTAATCTCGGGAATGGATTTGGGTCCTGTCTTCCAGGAGTCTGAGGTCGAAGACCCTACCTCAGTCGACGGGACGACCTTAGTCGCTGACGTAGCGCTGCCCTCCCTAGCACCGGTGGGGGTGTCAGAGCCCGACGTTGCGTCGGATCTGGACCCGATTTCCGACGATTCGGTCTCCCCTGTCTCTCGGGCCAGTGCCTCGCGCTCCCGGGTTCTTGTAACGCTCTTCCTGGTGGCGCTGGTGGCTGTGGCCTGGTATGGGTTGATAGATATCCCCTGGGTCAGATCCTGGTTGTCAGCTTCAGGTGCCGTCTCGGCTCTAGGGACGGTGGCCGTGCCTGCCGACGGCCGGTCGTTTGTTACGGTGTTCGCGGCTTCTCTGGAGATCTCAGGGGAGTACGCGGACGCTGAGGAGTCCCAATGAAGCTCAGCGCACTTCGCGTCCACGGATTCAAGTCTTTCGCGGATGCGACTGAGATCAAGTTCCACGAAGGGATTACGGCCATAGTTGGGCCTAACGGGTGCGGCAAATCCAACATCAGCGACGCCATCCGCTGGGTGTTGGGGGAGCAGCGGCCCGGTGCGATCCGCGGCGCCAAGATGGAAGAAGCGATCTTCCAGGGTGCGGTAAATCGTCGTCCGGTGAACCGAGGCTCGGTCCACATCATGGTCTCCAACGAGGACGGCCTACTTCCAGTCCCCTTCGAAGAGGTCGAGATCGGTCGCATCGTCTACCGTGACGGGGGTAGCGACTATTCGATAAACCGGTCCGTGTGCCGCCTAAAGGATGTTGTCGATCTGTGTCGCGATACCGGGTTAGGAGCAAACGCATACAACGTTATTGAGAATAAGATGATCGACGCCATTCTCTCTGAGAGCGCGGATGAGCGGCGTGGTCTATTCGAGGAGGCGGCGGGGATCGGCAAGTACAAAGATCGGAGAAAGGCAGCCCAGCGACGGATGGAACGAGCCACCATGGACCTGCAGCGCCTCGAGGATGTGATCGCGGAGGTTCAGACCAAGGTGCGGTCACTGGCCCGTCAGAAAGGGAAGGCTGAACGCTACTTCTCACTTCGTGAACGACGACTGGATGTCGAGGTGGCGGTCGTGAAGGGACAGCTCGACACGCTGGGAGGAAGGCTTGCCGAGGTCGAGAAGGAATTGGAAGGTGGTGCGCTGACGGAGCAGGGAATGATCGCGGAGGTGAGGACAGCCGAAGCTCAGGTCGAGGAACTACGCATTCGCCAGCTCGATGTCGAGCGGGCACGCAGTTTGGTGGCTGGTCGGTTGGAGGACGCGCGTTCGCAACTCGTCACCTGGGAGCGTGACCTGGCGGTTGCCGAGGAGCGCGGGGCGTATGCCGAGCGCCGCCTCGGTGTGCTTGTGGAAGAGCGGCACGAAGCGCGTAAACGGGCGGAGCAACTGACGGGCGAAGGTGTGACCCTCCAAGGAGACGTAGCTCGCCTGGATACCACTCTTGGCGAAGTGCGTGAGACGCTGCTTGCCCATCAGCAGCAGGGCGAGGATGTCAGGCGCCGCTTGGCAAAGGCGCGTGAGGCTTTCGAATCCGTTGAGGGTCGCGAGCGTGACATCGTGCGGAAGGGCGCGCAGTTGGAGGGAGACGCCGACGGCGCCGACGCACAGGCAGCGGAACTCACACGGCGCCTTGAGCAGCTGGCCTCAGAGCTCGACGAGGCGGCGGACCAGCTCACCGACTTGGAATCGCAAGGCGACCTGTTTGCCGATCGACTGCAGGTGCTTGCGGGCAAGGTAGAAGTTGGTGTCAAGCACGTTGATGTGGTGCGGCAGGAGGTGGAAACGGCGCGGACTGCTGCAGAAGAGACTCGGTCCAGAGAACTCATCGCCGTAGATCGGGCATCTGGGCTCGAAGCGCAGCGGAGCGCACTGGAGGAGATGGAGCGTGACCGCCAGGGCGTAGAGCCGGTGGTGCAAGCAGCCCTTGCCCACAGACAGGAAGGGGTACTCGGGGTGCTGGTGGACTTCGTTCGAGCACCGGATGGTCTGGCCGCTGCGGTGGATTCTTACTTAGGCCCCCTGGCGCGCGCGCTTGTTGTGCGGGACCTGGCTGTGGCCGAGAGCATGCGGAGCTGGTTCGAGACCGACTGGGGAGGTGGGGGTGGGCTTCTCCTTCTTCCCCTGGACCGCGTTCCGAGCGGTAGTCCAGGAACCCTGCTGGATGCTCTCGAAGCGATCGGAGACGGTGCCCCCTGGGTGCGGGCGCTTCTGGGTGCCGTGGATATCGTTGACAACGATGCCCTCCTCCAAGGCGACGGCCCCCGCCTTACGCGGTCTGGTGCCGCACGAGACCCGCAGGGTGTTGTACGACTGGGAAACCCTTCGGGCGCCGCGGGTGTGCTGGAGCGACGAGAGCAGTTGCGTGCCTTGACAGATACGGCCGAAGAGGCCCGGGGAGAAGCTGAGCAGGTCCGTCAGCTGCGTGAGGCCTCACTTTCGGCCGTGCGGGAGGCTGAGGAGGATCTGGAGAGAACTCGCGCGGTGATGCGCGAGGCAGAGGACGAACTTCGCCGAGCCGACGCCGAGGTCGCCGCTCAAGTGGACCGCAAGGTTCGCATGGATCAGCACCGTGATGAGCTCGCTCGTCAGCTCGAGGGCACGCGTGCCGCGCGTGCGCGGGCGGAAGAGCGGGCTGCACTGGCGCGCGAGGACCGTCAGGCGGTGGACACCGAGGAAGAGGAGCTTCGCGAGCAACGTACGGTGTCTCGGCATGCGCTGCAGAAAGTGCAGGAGGAATGGGAAGAGGCCCGGGCCGAGGAGTCGCGCCTGGTCGTTGAGGAAACCCGGCTGGATGGGGAGTTGGCCCGGGTTCGGGAAAGGCTAGAAGCGGCGGTTTCGGCGCGCACTTCCACGCTCGAGCGGGTCGAGGCGCTGGACCGTGAGGAGCGAACACTGGAGGACGAACTAGATCGCGTTGCGCGCATCCGGGCGGAGGGGGCCGAGGCTACCGAAGGGCTCTTCCATGAGCGCGATGATGCCGCGGCTGAGATGCGCTTGCGTGACGAGGACGTCACCGAGGTCGCCGAATCCCTGGAGGGAACCGAGAAGCGGGCACGCAACGCTCGCCAGCGCGAGCGCGAGACGTCGGACCGGTTGCATGCCTTGGAGCTCGAGCGCCAGGATGTGGCGTCGCGGGTAGACCGCATCAGGGAACGTCTAGAGGGGGAGTGGGGAAAGTCGCTGGAGAAGCTAATGGCAGAAGCTACTGATATGACGGACGATGCGGAGCATCTCCAGGAGGAACTCCGCCAGATTGTCGTGAATCTGGAGCGCATCGGGCCGGTGAACATGTTGGCAGTAGAGGAGCACGAGGAGGAGAGTAAGCGGATGGAGTTTTTGTCAGAGCAGCACGACGACCTGGTCGCTGCTAGGAATGACCTTCAGTCCGCCATACGCCACATCAATGAGACCGCGACTGAACTATTTACGACCGTCTTCGAGGAGATCCGAGCGAATTTCCGCACCGTGCATCACCGCCTTTTCGAAGGAGGCGAGGCAGACATCTGGTTGACCGAGGGTGAAGACCCTTTGGAAGCGCCAGTGGAGATCCATGCGGCTCCCCATGGAAAGAAGACCCAACGCATCGACCTCCTCTCGGGCGGAGAGCGCGCGCTGACTGCCTTATCTCTCCTTTTCGCTATCTACTTGGTAAAGCCGAGCCCTTTCTGTGTGCTCGACGAGGTTGATGCACCCCTGGACGAGAACAACATCGCACGCTTCATCCGGTTGCTGAAAGAGTTCAAGAAGGACACCCAGTTCGTAGTGATCACCCACAACGCGCGCACGATCGAAGCCGCAGACTGGACTTATGGGGTCACGATGGAGGAACCGGGGGTGAGTACGGTGGTAGGTGTGCGGCTCGAAGACGCACTCGATAAGGCGCGAGGTACCGCTGCCTAGACGGGTGCGTGTTCATGGTCACGAATCGAAGCACTGGGGCTGAACTATGACATTGGGCGATGGGTCCAGCGCCGTTGACCATCCCCCGCCACTCCGGTAAATTTTTTGGGTGCCCCAGGTCCGCAGGACGGGAGCCCACGAATCCCGTCAGGACCCCGCAGGTAGCAGCGGTAAGTGTGATGATCGTCGTTGCGGGTAGCCTGGGGCACTTTCTTCGAGGCCGCAGGCCGTATCGCGTTGCGCGCGCGGCGGCCTGTGGCCTTTGCGTTTGAGCTGGAAATTCCGCCCCTTAGCCCGAGTTCCCGTGGCGTACCAGGCCCTCGCCCGTAAGTATCGTCCCCGTGCGTTCTCCGAGGTGTCCACCCAGGAGCACGTTTCCAAGACGCTGTGCCGTGCTGTCGCTAGCGGCCGAGTGGGGCATGCCTACCTGTTCTGTGGACCTCGTGGGGTTGGCAAGACCACACTTGCACGCGTGCTCGCGATGGCCCTGAACTGCCCGCACCGCGGAGAGGACGGCGAACCTTGTGGGCGCTGCCAAAGCTGTGAGCGCATCTGGGGTGGTCAAACGGCCCTCGACGTGATCGAGATCGATGCGGCGTCCAATCGCGGGGTAGAGGATGCACGCGACCTTCGGGAGAGGGCCATGTACGCGCCCTCTGAGCCTGACCGGTACAAGGTCTACATAGTGGACGAGGCCCACATGCTGACCCGGGAGGCATGGAACGCCCTCTTGAAGATCCTCGAGGAGCCGCCTTCCCGGGTTGTATTCGTATTTGCCACTACCGAGCCGCAGAAGATTCAGCAGTCCGCGGCCCCGATCTTGTCACGTTGCCAGCGCTTTGATTTCAAACGGATCGGCGTGACGGACATCATGGGGCAGCTCAGGCGGGTGCTTGAGCTGGAAGGAGTTGCCGCTCCCGACGACGCGCTCCGCCTAGTGGCCCGCAGGGCGGACGGCGGAATGCGCGACGGGCTTTCATTGATGGACCAGGTGCTGGCCTTGACTGGGAACGTAGCCGACCCCGCAGCAGTGAGGCAGGTGCTTGGATTGGTGGAGGACGAGCGCTTTCTCGAACTCCTCGACCTCCTACGAGAGGGCCGACACGCGGATGTGTTCGGGTTGGTGGAGGCGTTGCTGGACGAGGGCTACGACCTGGTCGAGTTCTACCACGGCCTCGTGGATGTCCTGCGGGGTCTCCTACGGAGTCGTCTTACCAGTGGCACATGGATGGAAGTGCGTGAGGACCTGAGGGATGCATTCCGTGAGCGAGCGGAGGCGTTCGCGCCAGTGGACCTGGTGCGCATGCTGGCGCTGGCGTCCGATCTCGAGGCCAACGGTAGCATGCGTCGGAGCGCCAACCCGAGGCTACTGCTCGAGATGCTTCTGCTCCGATTCAGCTACCTGGACCGGACTGTGGACCTGGAGGAGTTGCTGCGCGCTGTGGGTGGAGTTCCCACCGGCGGTGACCCGGGGGACAGTGGAAGTCCGAATCCACCCCAGGGATTTGCCCGTCGGGAGGAGCCTGTGCGTGACGCCGCGACTGTGGCGAAGCCTTCTACGTCTACCGTCCCGAACGCTGTAAGCGCACTTGAGCCTGAGGGTTCTGTGCTGGGCGCGGCGGCCGCATGGGAGCGGATGCTCCGTGCCGGCGGTGCGCCTCGGGGAATGGGTCCGTTTCTAGGTGCGGCCACGGTTATCCAGGGTTCGGGGGATGCGGTCCACGTTCGTGTACCCCCGGGTCCGGCGCTCGACCGGCTCCGTGACCCAGGCACTCTCCGCCATCTTTCGGACGCGCTTTCGACCCACCTAGGGCATGCCGCGCGCATCGTGGTAGACCTTGAGGAAAGCGCGACTGAGCCGGCCCGTGTCACCCAAGATACGGTGCGAAAGGACCGCTTGTCCGAACTTCTCCAGCGGGAACCCGTCTTGCGGCGGGCGGTAGAAGAACTCGACCTTGAGTTGTTGGATTAATGGCCTTTTTCCGCCCCTCCGAGGAATGATGAATAACCTGCAGCAGATCATGCAGATGGGGCAGCAGCTCCAGACACGCATGACCAAGCTTCAAGAGAGCTTGGGAAGCCAGCAAATCACGGCGTCATCGGGGGGGGGGATGGTGAGCGCCACTGTGGACGGGAAGGGCGACGTGAAGGAGGTCAGGATCGATCCGACGTGCGTGGATAAGGACGATGTCGAGATGCTCGAGGATCTGGTCGTGGCGGCCGTTTCTCAGGCGCAAACCAAGGCGCGCCAGGTCTACGACGAGGAAATGAAGAAGGCCGCCGGTGGCTTTCCCATACAGATTCCGGGGCTCCTCTGATCGAGCACACCCGTTCCGGATGTCTCTGATAGACCAACTGGCGGAGGATCTGGCACGCCTCCCCGGGATCGGGCCCAAGACCGCACTTCGTTTGGTTTACCATCTCATGAAGGGCACTCCGGGCGACGCCCGGCGGCTGGCCCACTCGATCCGCGATTTGGCCGACCGGGTACATCCTTGTGGGCGTTGTGGCAACTTCACCGAGCACGACCTGTGCACGGTGTGCGCCGACCCCCGGCGGGATCCGGCTGTGATTTGTGTGGTAGAGGAGCCGTACGAGGTCGGAGCCATCGAGCGGACGGGGCGATACAGCGGGTTATACCACGTTCTGGGCGGGCGGCTGTCACCTCTCGATGGCGTCGGGCCAGAGGAACTCAACATGACGACGCTGTTGGAGCATGTCCGAGGTGCTAACGGGATAGTCAAAGAGGTGATCGTAGCGACCAACCCTAGCGTCGAGGGTGAGGCGACGGCGGTCTACCTAGAAGGGGCGCTCCGTCCGCTGGGTCCGCGCGTGACTCGGTTGGCGCGCGGGATCCCGGTGGGAAGCGATCTCGAGTTCGTGGACGGGTCGACGCTAGGAGAAGCGCTTTTAGGGCGGAGAGAGATGTGAACGAGAATGTAGTCAGGACCCTCAAGGCAGCAGGCGTCACGGCTCTCGCGTTGGGAGCGGTTGGGGCGGTGGCGGCTTTCCTGGTCAGGGACCAGATATCCCGCCATCGCCGCGATTTGTTCAGCCCACGATCCCTCCGCCGGCTAGCTGCCCTCGGTTACATGGCCGGCGAGCAAACATCTGTGGACAACATCAACCTGCTGCGCGATTTTGTCGTTTGGGAGCGCCGTCCGCTTCTGCGTAGCCGGGCCAAGGCCATCGTTGCTCGTATGGAAGAAGAGGCGCGACTGCGCGAACTCAACGGGGAGTCCATCCTCTGACACGCCATCGCCTCCTTGCCTACCTGGAGGGCACCGCACAAGCTCTACGAGAACATCGAAGCCTACGGCCACGGTGTCGGACGACATTTGCCATTCAGTTCAACAAACGGTACATGCTCAAGGCCATACCTGCTGAAGAAACCTGCTCCCAGGTCAATCCCACTGGGGCCCCTGATTTCGAAGAGATGGCTATCGGGAGCAAGGATGTTTTCGAGCCGCTCAAATCCGTGAGTAAGATGGTCGTAACGAACCTGAGCTAGCGGCACGTGTCATCTGGGTGTCGCCTCAACCTCCCCAACATCGTCACGCTTGCCCGGATCGCGATCTGCCCGGTGCTTTGTTTCTTGGTTATCGCACAGGGCACGGGAGCCAGGTACGGTGCCTTTGGGCTGTTCGTGCTAGCTGCTCTCTCTGACGTGTGGGATGGTCATCTTGCCCGTAAGCACGACCGGATCACCGACATGGGGAAGCTGCTCGACCCGTTCGCCGACAAGCTTCTCTTGGTCGTGGTCTTCGTCCCGTTATACGTAGTTTCGCACCGGTTAGGAGACGTTAACCACGTGCCTTTCTGGGGTCCCCTACCGGACTGGGTGCTGGTCGTGATCTTCGGCCGCGAAGTGTTCATTACCGTTTTTCGGCAATGGGCCCAGCAGCGGGGTGTCGTGATCGCGGCGGGCAAGTCGGGTAAGGCCAAGGCGCTGGCTCAAAGCCTCTTCATGGGTGCCCTCCTGCTTTGGTATCCTCTCGTGAGCACCGCAGTAGAGCGAGGTTGGACTGTGAGCGCGTGGTGGGGTGTGCTAGCACTCGTCCTTAGGGCATTCGTTGGGGGCACGCTCCTGGTGGCTCTAGTGCTCACAGTGTACTCGATGATCGACTACCTGTGGAGCTACCGCTCATTGGTGGGAGTCAGGGACTGAGAGGACCTGTGGACAAGGGCATGGCTGTCCCGAACGTGGTGCCAAGAGCGGTCGTAATCACCGTCGGTGACGAGCTACTCTTGGGGGACACGGTCGACTCTAACGCTGCCAGGATCGGGAAAGTTCTGGCGGGGTTGGGGGCTCCTGTAGTGCGGAAGGAGACGGTGGGGGACGAAGCAGCAGCCATTCGCGTCGCGGTCGCGCGCGCCCTGGACGACGGAGATTTGGTAGTGGTGACCGGTGGGCTCGGGCCGACTCCCGATGACCTCACCCGAGAGGCAGTCGCAGAGCTATTCGGCAGGCCACTCCAAACCGACCCCGATCTGGTGGCTATGCTCAGCGCCCGTTTTCGCACTGCCGGATCGGGTGCTTTCCCGGAGCTCAACCTTAGCCAGGCAATGGTCCCGGAAGGAGCGCGTGTTCTCCCCAACGCACGGGGCACGGCACCCGGCCTCGCCCTAGAGCGGGAGGGGCGATGGGTGGTTCTTCTCCAGGGTGTACCCGTTGAGTTAGAGGGGATGCTCGCAGGGCCGGTCCGCGATCTCGTGCGGGAGATATTCAGTGACCGGCTTCGCCCACCTGTTCACCGATTCTTTCGTACGACGGGTATTGCCGAATCGTGTCTCGCCGAGCGTGTAGAGGGTCTCCTTCCAGCTGAGCGCGGACCCGTGCAGCTCGCCTACCTACCGTCCATCCGCGGCGTCGATCTCCGCTTCACGGTGACGGGTGGAGTGGACACGGACGAAGCCAGGATATGGCTCGAACGTATGGAGGGAGCGCTCGAGGATCTCTCCCCGTACCGCTATCATGACGAAGATTTGGTCGCGGCCGTTGCGGTGTCCTTAGAGTGCGCTGGACGCACGCTAGCGGTGGCAGAGAGTTGCACCGGCGGGCTTCTGGCCAAGCGCCTAACCGACCGAGCGGGAGCTTCCAACTGGTTTTACGGAGGCGTTGTATCCTACACGGATGATTCTAAAGTTGAGCGCTTGGGTGTGGCCCCGGCACTCCTCGCCCGGGTGGGCGCGGTCTCCGAAGAGGTGGCGCGGTCCATGGCTGTGGGAGTCGCGCGGGTGTTTCGGGCCGACGTGGGTGTCGGCATCACTGGGATCGCCGGCCCCAGTGGTGGGACCTCCGACAAACCGGTCGGGACCGTGTGGTACGCGGTCACGGTGGGGGAGCGCACCGCTGTGGAAACAGAGGTGTTCGTGGGTGACCGTGAGGCGGTTCGGGAGCGTTCCACCCAGGCCGCCCTACACCTCCTATATCGTACTATCTCTGACTGAGCCCACTCTAACCTCGGTGGCCCTCTCCTCCGGCTGCGGTGGGCGTCCATACGTTGTTGATCCTGTCGATGTCGATCGAAGCTACGGGCGGGATCCAAGGATGGCCCACTCGGGTCTGCTCCCTTTTCGTAGTTGAGGTGGATTCCGCTCTGGACAGAGGAGATCACAGTGGTAGGCATTGAGCGTTGGTGCAGGTGAGCACGCCCGTAGCGAGCTGGCTATCAGTTGCAGGGGGGGGGCGACTCCGTTCGTTCCAGTGGGAGGTGTCCGATTCGCGGGGTGCTGTCGTTGTCGTTCATGGTTTCAGCGATCACACAGCTCGGTATAAGGATCTTGTGCGCGTGTTCGGGTCACGCGGTTATTCGGTTTTCGCCTACGACCTACGCGGTCACGGCAAATCGGAGGGCCGACGCGGAGACGTTGAGCGGTTCGATGTCCACCTCGAAGACCTGGATGTGGCGTGGGCGGAGGCCGGGCGCGTGCTCCCCGGGAAGGCACGGTTCCTGTACGGTCATTCCATGGGTGGGTTACTGGGGATCCGATGGCTACAGACCCGGCAGATTAGGTCTCCCGGTGTGGTGCTGTCCGCACCGTGGTTGGCGACCGAGATGGACGTCCCGTGCTGGAAGCTGCTAGTGGCCAACGTACTGCTCCGGATAGCACCCGGGCTAACCGTCTCGAGTGGTGCCCCTCTCCCCGAGTTCCTGACTCGGGATCTGTTAAGGGCGGCGGAATTCGGCGCCGACCACCTCGTTCATCGTCGTATATCTCCGCGGCTCCATTTCGCCGTTCGGCGAGCCCAGGTGTCTGCTCTCCAGGAGAAACTGCCACGGGAACTGCCGGTGCTCGTGGTGGTGCCAGGAGATGACCGGTTGGTAGATTCTGAAACGACCCTAGCTTGGGCTCGGGAGCAGGTGCCGGCCATGGAGGTCCGTGTTAGGACGGAAGGGCGCCACGAGCTCCACAACGACATTGACCGAGAGGATGCGTTGGCCACGGTGTGCGATTGGCTTGACCAGCGTGGAGGCGTCGAACCAGTTAGAGCAGGCAGGGTATCCTCTGGCCGGACCTGATCGGGACGACCGAAGAAACTACGGATGCGGAGACGAATGACGAAGGGACACCAGGTGGAGGAGGAGTCCTCCCCCTCGACGGAAGCGATGGAACCCGAACCGGCACCAGCCCCGGACGCAGGGTCAGCGGAGCCGCAGGGGGGAGCTGTCGCCGAAGAAGATCTCGCAGGGGAAACAGGTCACCTCCAATCCGAATTTGACGCGCTCAATGATCGCCATCTCCGGCTGGCCGCCGAGTTCACCAATTTTAGGCGTCGTGCTGAGCACGAGATGACCGAGGCGTGGGGTCGGGCCCAGGCCGATTTCCTAAGACGCTTTCTCGATGTGCTCGACGACCTTCAGCGGGTTTCGGCTCTTGACCCATCCGACGAGGCGGTCTCGTTACAAACTGTTGTGGACGGAATCGACCTGGTCGAGCGGAAATTCACGCGTGCGCTCGAGGAAGCAAGTGTGGAGGGAGTCGACCCTTCTCCCGGCGACCCTTTCGATCCGGCGACCATGGAGGCAGTCATGCTCGTGGTGTCGTCGTCGCCCGAGGACGACGACACCGTCGATCAGGTGTTCCAGAAGGGTTATCGGTTCCGAAGCCACCTCGTGCGGGCCGCACGGGTGAGCGTGCGTAAGAACGAGTAGGGGCGCTGGGGGCATGGCCACCGGTACGAAGGACCTCTATCAGGTTCTAGGCGTTACAGAGACGGCATCCGGGGACGAGGTCAAGAAGGCTTACCGGAAGCTTGCCAAGCACCACCACCCGGATACCAACCCTAATCGGCCCCAAGCTGCTGAACGTTTCAAGCAGATTGGGGAGGCCTACTCCGTCCTCTCTGATACCGACAAGCGTAAGCAGTACGACCGGATGCGGCGTCTGGGAGCATTTGGATTCGCTCGGGCGGGGTCGGGACCTGGTCCGGCCCGCGGAGCTCCGAGTTCGGGCGCCCCGCATGGGGGCGGCTTTTCATTCGAGGAACTACGTGACTTCGGCGGGCTGGGCGACATGTTCAGCGCGCTCTTCGATCGGGGAGGTCACCGCGGCGCCTCAGGAGGGCCGAGCGGAAACCCTTTCGGCCCCGAGAAGGGTGGGAACGTCGAATACGTGGCGGAGATCTCGTTCGAGGCGGCAGTTGCCGGTGACAAGATCTCGATCGAGGTGCCCATCACGGAGGAGTGCGCTAGCTGCAGCGGGAGCGGCGCTGCACCCGGATTGGGCACCCATCGTTGCACCGAGTGTGGAGGGAGTGGCACGATCGGTTTCGGCCACGGTGGTTTCCAGGTGAAGCGTCCTTGCCCGGCTTGTCTCGGTCGGGGCGAGGTCCCGGATCAACCCTGCCTTTCGTGTGACACTACCGGTTCAGTGCGTCAGATCCGCGTGATCCAGGTAACAATTCCCCGGGGGGTGCAGGGGGGGGGAAGGGTGCGCATCCCGGGACAGGGTGAGCGAGGTCACAAAGGGGGCCAACCCGGTGACCTGTTTATCACCTTTAAGGTGAAGCCACACAAATTCTTCCGCCGGGAAGGGCTGCACGTGCACGTGACCGTGCCCATCAATGTGGTCCAGGCCACGCTGGGATCTAAGATCCGGGTTCGCACTGTGTCGGGTAAGCGAGTGGTGCTGACCATTCCACCGGGTACGCAGACGGGGACCCGTTTCCGGGTCCGGGGGCAGGGGATCGAGAAGGCCGGACGGGTGGGTGACCAGTACGTGGAGGTCAAGGTCGAAATCCTCGAGGAGTTGTCTGATGAGGAACAGAAGTTGCTCGAGGATTTCGCCGCTGCCTCAGGGCTCAAACACTAAGGGGCGACGCCGGGGTACGTGCTCTACGGGCAAGCCGTATCCTACCCCCTCCCAGGACCCTACTGCCTTGGAACACCACTGCGCTCTGGCCGGGGGTCACGGCTGATTGGGGTGTAAGCAGCTTGAGCACTAGGCGCTCTTCGTCACGGTGTTCGACATGCCCGGCCACTTCAGGGGCCCGGTGACGGAGCTGGACGAGCACCTCCGCGCTGCGGGCCGGAACCGGGCCGAGCCAACACGGCGTCTCTATCTCTACCTCGTCTGAGAACAGCGCTTCCCTCGGGCCAACCACCACCTCTCGCGCTTCCGGCCGGATTTCGATCACGAACCTCGGTTCTGCTGAGCCACCCCCGAGCCCCTTTCGTTGTCCCACCGTGAAGCCGGCGTATCCAGAGTGCTCACCGACCACCTCTCCCTCTAGCGTGACGAACGGACCGGGTTCGAGTGCTTGGTGGCGTTCGGGAAGGCGCTTGCGAAGGAGGTCGCGGTAGTCTCCCGTGGGGACAAAGCAGATCTCCTGGGATTCGGACTTGTCCGCGGTCTCGAGCTCGAGGGAGCGTGCGCGCTTCCGTACCTCGTGCTTGGTCATGGACCCCAGCGGAAAACGGAGCCGGCGAAGCAGGGTGGGCGGCAGCCCCCAGAGAAAGTAGGACTGGTCCTTGGACCTGTCGACTCCGCGGTGGAGGGCCATCCCGTCCGCTGCCGGTATCAATCGGGCGTAATGGCCCGAGGCGACTGCGGTGCAGCTCAGGTCGGCGGCTCGGCGTAGCAGGTCGCGGAACTTGGTAAACGAGTTGCAGCGCACACACGGGTTCGGTGTGCGGCCTTGGGCGTATTCTTCGACAAAGTCGTTGATTACGTCCCGGGTGAATTCCTCCTCCACGTTGAACAAATGGTGAGGGATCCCCAGACGACGCGCGACAGCACGGGCGTCCATGATCCCGTCGAGTCCACAGCAGGTTTTCCCGTGGAATCCGCTGCCGGAGTAGCAAAAGGTCCGCATGGTGGCGCCCACGACCTCGTGCCCAGCTTCCACAAGTAGCGCGGCCGCGACGGAGGAGTCCACTCCCCCCGACATGGCCACGAGGACTCGCTCCTGCCGTACCCCCACTGCTGGCTCCTTTGTCAGCGACCGACCTTTCGATTTTGCGTCGGATGCATCTAAGTTATCCTCATAGCGACCTCCCCTGAACCCGCCATCCTCGGGAGTCACGATGTCCCCCGGTGTCCCACCGCTGCCCAAAGGTTGCCCGCGACGGTTCCGAGCCACGGTCCACGGAACCGTGTTCGCTGGCAGGGACCGCCATCTCTCCGGCATGCACCCTGGCGACCGTGTGGTGCTGGTTCCCGATCCTCCGGGGCAGACCGACCCTGAAGTTTGGGTGCACTTAGAATCTGGCGATCCCGTCGGCCACCTGCCCCCGGAGATTTCCTCGTGGCTGTGGCGGTGGCTGAGGTGTGGAGGTGAGGTGTCAGCGGTTGCTCTGTCAGTGCACGGTTCCGATACGCCTTCCTGGCGTCGACTGCTTGTCGAGGTTCACTGCGGTGGTGTGGCAGCCACGGGACGGGCGGTTGAGGTGGGGTGACCGATAACCGCTAGTACATCCAGGGATCCGGCCATCTCGTCATTCGTGACGCAGGGCAGCCACCGGGTCGAGGCGGGATGCTCGGAGCGCTGGGAGGAGCCCGAACGAGATACCGGTGACCGTTGCCATCGCTAGTGCTGTCACCACTGCCCAGAGAGGCACGCTAGCAGGAACTGGGGTTAGCGAGGAGACCAGTGCGGATGCACCACCGCCCACCGCTATTCCTACCGCTGCGCCAGCCACGGTCAACAGTGTGGCTTCGACTAGAAACTGCCAAAGGATCTCACGCCGGGTCGCACCGACAGCTTTACGGACACCGATCTCGCGGGTTCGCTCGGTGACTGAGATCAGCATGATGCCGATCACCCCGACGCCGCCCACCATGAGTGCTGCCGAAGTCAGCGCGAGCATGACGAGAAAGATCGTTGCCGTGAAGCGGTTGACCAGGCTCAGGATCTGTGCCGACTCGATCAACGCGAAGTCGTTCTCGGTGCGAGGTCCCAGGCCACGGATACTTCTCATCACCCCGATCACCTCGTCCTTGACTTGCAAGAGGGGGATGCTGTCCATGGGCACGATCAGGATCTGAGCCTGCCGATCCGAGGATTTCAGGCGCTTGATCGCGGCAGTGTGGGGGATCACCGCCCAGTGCTTGATCACGGTTGTGAAGATGTTGGGAGCGGGCTCGAACACACCTAAGACCGTGAACTCTTCCCTGAGGCTGCGACTACCCCGCACGATTCCCACCATCCGTCCGATCGGATCCCGGTAGCCGAACAGTTCTTCGGCTAAGGCGGAAGAGAGCACCACCAGTGCGCGGCTCTGGCGGACCTCCGCCGGAGTGAAATTGCGTCCAGCGACAAAATCTCCCTCTGTGTAATTGGGCCATCCCGCGGCGTGTCCCGCGGTTTGGATGTTAGTGACGCGTTGGCCGTCGAAATCTACTGTCACGGTAAATTGGACGTTGTAGAGAGCTTCCTGCACAGAGGCGAGTCGGTCGACACGATTTGCTTCCGCGGGGACGATCACCGGGTGGTTCCACCACGGGGGCCGATCGTTCCCATCGTTGCTGCGGCGGGCGGCTGTGAAGTCGAACCTGTTGATAACGAAGTTAGTGGGTCCGGAGGCCTGAAAAGACTCCCGGATGGTGGTGCGGAAGCCCGTTATGAACGCGGCCAGGATCACCACCACTCCGACTCCCACCGCCACACCCAGGACCGTGAGGCCGGAGCGCACCTTGTTCGAGTGTATGGTCTCAACTGCGGCCCTGAAGCCCTCGCCCAAGTTGATCCCCGAGCGTGGTGGCGTGGGACGGCTCCCAGGAAGAGGCTCACTCATGACGCAGCGCGTCGACCGGATCGAGTCGCGAGGCCCGCTCCGCGGGATAGACCCCGGCCAAGATCCCTACCGTGATTCCGAGCACGACGCCGAAGATAATCCACTTGGGTGCCACCGCTGCGGGGAGTGGGGTCGCGGAGCTGATAAGGAGGGTGATGGTGATTCCGAGTGCCACGCCGACCAGGGCACCAGCTAGCGACAGAGTTGCGGACTCGATCAACACCTGGGTGAGGATGTCGCGTCGGCGTGCGCCGATCGCTTTGCGCACGCCGATTTCCCGGGTTCGTTCCATCACCGACACCAACATGATGTTCATGATTACGATCGCCCCCACCACCAGAGCGATCGTAACCAGACCGGGAAGAGCGATGAACAGGATGCTGGAGATAGTGTCCCAGAAAGAGAGCGTCTCATCCGCAGTCTCGAGCGCGAAGTCGTTCTCGTCCTTGGGTCGGAGGCCGCGTCGTGCGCGCATTATGCCCTCGATTTCGGCCTGGGCTGTGCGCAGTGCGGCGGGGTCAATGGTCTGGACGACGATCTGGTCCACAACGCCGCGTGGGTTCGTCACCGCCTGGACGGGTGAACGCGCTGGCGCGACCACGAGGTTATCCAGCGACTGGCCGAACAGTGACCCCAACGAATCCAATACTCCCACGACCCGGTAGGGAAATCCACGGATCCGGACCGATCGGCCGACGGGGTCGGAGTCCTCAAATAGTCGGTCGTTGGTGTCCCACCCGAGCACCACAACAGCGATGCCACGATCACCCTCGTAAGGACTAAAGGCGCGGCCCTTGGCTAGGGTCCAGCCGTGGATCCGGAAGGTTTCAGGAGAGGCTCCCAAAATGCGCACGTTGGTTACGATGCGCCCATTCTCAGCGGTGACCTCCCCATCCGTGCTGCTTTCTACTCCTACGCGGGCCGCGACGGCAAGGCGATCCCTGATCAGGTCGGCATCAGCGAACGTGATGTGGGGGCGTCGGCGTTGTGCTCGTCGATATTCCGGATCGGAATAGTTGAAGCTCAGCGCGGGGGAACGTTGCAGCGTGACCGTGTTGATGCCGAAGATCTGGGAGGAAAAGTCTTCCCGGATGTAGCGATCCATGCCTTCGATGACGCTCACGACAACTAGGAGGAACATCACGCCGATAGTAACTCCCAGTAGAGCCAAAAAGGTCTTTAGTTTCTCGCTTCTGAGCTGCTGTATGGCGAGTGTGACTCCCTGCCATATGTACATACGGTTCACTGGGATCCTCAGGTCGGTGGGGTTTCGAGGCGCCGAACCCGATCACCCGCCTGCAACTGGCGGATGGCGGTATAGGGACCTGCAACCAGGGTATCCCCGGCTTCGATCCCAGACAGCACCTCGAAGTACTCATCTCCCGCGATCCCCACCTCCACAGGGACGAAGCTCGCTCTGCCCCCTCTCAATCGGAACACGCCGTCGAGCTCCGGTTCGGTGGGCAGGGCGCCCACCATGATTGCAGTGTTGGACGCCTTGTTTTCTTCTGTGGAGGTTTGTGATAGCGTGTCGGAAGCCGGGCGCACCGTCAGTGCTATGATTGGGATGGCCGTCACGTCGGTGCGGGTGTCCACGATGATTTCCGCGGTCGCCGAGAGGTCGGGTCGGAGGGTGATCGGGGGGTTATCGAGGGTGATCACGACTTCGAAGTCGACCGCCGCCTGTTGGCCGGTCACGGCCTGCGAGGAAGCGGGCCGAATCGCGCTATTGCCGATCTCCGTGACCTGCCCGGTGAAGGTTGTTTTGGGAAAAGCGTCGATCTTCACCAACGCGCTGTCACCGATCGACAGTTCAGGCACGTTGGTCTCGTCAACCTGCACAACTATCTCAACCACACCTAGGTCTGAAATGGTTAGGATCAGGCTCCCTGGGTTGTTCATGGTTCCGATGATGACCGTCTCGCCCTCTTCGATCTGGAGGCGGGTCACCTTGCCTTCCATGGGAGCCCGGAATACGGTTTTCGCCAGTCGGTCGTCCGCCTCCTCCACTGAAGCGCGGGCCTGTTCGATCCCATGGAGGGCAGCGTCCAGCGAGGCGCGGGCCACCTCCACATCGGTCGTAGCGTCCTGTAGCTGTTGAAGGCTAACGAGCATGGAGTCCCGGGAGCTCAGTTTTTCGAGACGCTCGTGATCGCGCTTGGCGCGGAGGAGACTGGCTTCCTGTAGGGACGCTTGGGCTTGGGCCTGGCTGAACTCAGCGCGCGCGCGCGCGAGCGCTGCCTGGAACTGGGTCGGGTCCAGACGCAAGAGTACTTGGCCCGCGCGCACGTCGTCCCCCTCCCGGACCAGTAGCTGCTCCACCCGGGCCGATACGTCCGAGCTGATGTCTACCGTGCGACGTGGACGTACGTTGCCAGAAGCGGTCACCAGGGCCACCAAGTTCCGGCGACCAACCTCCTCTAGGCGCACCTCTGGACCCCGGTTTCGGGACCTGTTCACAACCCATCCCGCGGTTGTACTGATGAGGCCGATGGCGATCACCGCGACGCTGATGTTCTGCCTTCGATTCATGTTCGGTCTCGTTCCTTTATCGGAGGTCGGTGCCCACCACAGCCTCGAGCTCAGTCACGGCGTCGTGGTATGCATGTACGGAGTTTACGTAGGCCTGGTCAGCCTCTGCCTTGACGGTCTCCGCGTCGACCAGGTCGATGAAGCTGATTGCGCCCACCCGGTAACGCTCACCAGCAAGTCGCAACTGGTTGTCCGCAACCGAGCGGTTGCGTGCTTCAAGTGTTGCGGTCTGGAAAGCTGTGCTCACCGTGCGTAGCGCGATGGTAAGGTCGGCGGTGATAGCGATGCGTTGCGCGCGCACTTGGAGGTTGGCGTCCTCGCGCTGAACCTTGGCCGCTTCAACCTGCCGTTCCCTTGCGAGTCCCTGGAACAGAGGCAAGCTAAGCGACAGTGACACGGAAAGCGGCTGTCTCGTGAAGCCGAATGGGAAAGAGGCGTTTCGCGAGATGATTGCGTTTCGCTGTGCGTCTGTGAATCCGAAGGCGGAGCAGTCGAGAGTGGGCAGTGGATTCGCCAGCCGGCTGTAGATTTCGTTCACGTTGACGCACTGCCCGACCTGTCCCGAGGCCGAGGCCTGCGCTTGTGTGATCAAGCTCTCGGTGTTGGTCGCCTGGCGCGTGAAACCGATGAGACCGGCCCGCGCCGACAGGCTGGGCAGGTAAGCTGAACGGGCCTGCTTTACCTGCGTGTCGCTCACCTTCACAGCAGCGGTGCCCGCGGCTAGGTCGGGGTTGTGATCCATGGCTAGCACGAGCAGGGTATCACTACTCCAGGCAGGCTCTTCCAGTCGGAAGCTGGTCGTGAGTGTGACGGGGCGATCCCCCTCCAGCCCGATCTGCTGGAGCAGCCGGAGGCGAGCCGTGTTGATTGCGTTGTTAGCTTGCAGGAGGCTCACTTCTGCTCTTCCTACCTGTACCTCCGCCTGGCGCACGTCGAGTTGGGTGACGGTCCCCACCGCCTGCTGGCCCTGTGCAAGTCGTAGGTTGAAGCGGGAGCGCTCGAGTTGTTGCCGGGTCAACGTTGCGTCCTCGTTACGGCGCAGCAGTTCGAGGTAGGCTTGTGTTACGGCTGCTTTCAGGTTCACCGCTGCAGCGCGGATCTGGGCTGTAGTAACGTCCCTCCGCGCGCGTGCCGCAGCCGGTTCCAGCAGCCGGCTTCCATCCAATTGATAGGTAACCCCGACGTCGTAGTTGGAGAGGTAGTACGCAGGATGGTCCTGGGCGAGGGTCACGCTGCCAAAGCGTTGCTCGCCTGGACCTTGCCACGAAATCCCTCCCCCGACGGACGCGAACGGGAGGAGTGAGCCGTACGCCTCGCGCACCTCCCAGTCTGCCGTGGCCTCGTCGTTGCGTGCCACGAGGAAGTTTGGACTGTTCACACGGGCGAGTTCGAGTGCCTCGTCCAGAGTCAAGCGAACGGTGTCCTGCTGCGCCGCGGTTGTGAGTGGTGCGACCGCTAAGAGCACGGTGGTCAAAAGGAAGCGCAAAGGCAGGATTATGTTCACGTTATCATCCTTTGGTCTGTCCGCGGGGGTCTAAGTTCCGCGGCATCATCTCTCACCCGTTGGCTGGCTCGTTGGAGCGCCGCGAGTCCGCTACGAAGATGTTCCAGATCTCTGACGGTCAAGCTACGAAGCAAGCCGCCGAAGTATTCTTGTCCCCGCCCCTCGATCTCCTCGAGCGCGGCGTCCCCGCCGTTCGCCAGCTCGAGGTTGACGACGCGGCGGTCCGCCGCGTCTCGCGTTCGGTGCACCAGCCCACGCTCCTCCATCCTCGACACTACGCCGGTTGCGCTGGCTAACGAGATGTCCAACGTCCGCGCGAGCTCCCCGATGGACATAGAGGCCTTTGACCGCACCAGATCGAGGATGTGCAGGTGCGTCAGGCTGATCGATTGCCCGAGTAGGTGGCGGAAGCCCGCCTGTCTGGCTGAGCTGCGCATGGCTGCCATTCGTTCGGCGATCTCCGTGAGGAGTAAATCCCGCTTCGGCTTCAAGGCTCTATTCTCGCTGTCGCGTGTGACTCGGGACACTAGGATAATATTGATAGTATGTGCGGCACTAACTAGTGTCGGCGAGATAGGAGGTCAACTGTAACCCTAGGGCTGGAAACAGGCCGTCGGATGCGACCGGAGGGTGCGACTATTGGCTGGTCCGTTCCGCCGAGAAGCCGGTATCGGCCACCACCACCTTGAGCACCTTGCCATTCGCGTCGTACCAAACCGCGTGTACGCGATCTTCGATAGTGAAGGTGACATGGCGGGCCTGCACCTCTGCACCGGCCACTTGGACCGACTCTACAAGGGCTTCGCGCACTTTGATCCGGTACTGGGCGCCCACGCGCGGTATCAGCGCAGTGACCTCGGTGCCCTCGGTGAGCCTGGAGAGGAACCAGTACTGGTGGGCCACGCCGTTATCCAGCAATACCGTACCCGGGATGGCACGGAACTCCTGCTCCAGCTCTCCCGACGGGGTACGGGTGCGCGTCAGAAAGCGTCGCCCGCTCAAGGTGACTGCGACCTCGGTAGCATCGCTGCCTGACACCTGGACCTGATAAGCCGACAGGCTCAGGTCGGAGCCGCTCCGCAGAAGTGGTTTGACCTGCTGGTGTCCCCCGGGGAGGTCTAGCTCGATCACCCCGTTAGCGATGACATGCGTGTCCGCTCCCTGACCAACCCGTCGGATCGTGAACGTTTCCGTTCCCACGTTCCGGCCATGGGCGAAGATGCGGAACGTTCCCTCGTCCACCACGACGTTCTGCGCTCGTACCGGAAGGGTCAGGGCGAAGAGGAGGATTACGGGGAGCGTTCGACTGAGCATTGTGTTGTCTGACATCGGGGAAGATCAGGCCTAGTCTGGTACCCCAGGGCGCATCTGCACGGTCCGTCGCAACTGTCGAGTCCTGGGGCGGGACAGTCGCGATCGATGGCGATCCGAGGGCAGGCAACCAGCTTCACGCTCGGGCTCCGGCGCTGGCCACACGGGGGTGGCGGGTTACCCGCAGGACCGGGTATCTTCACGAGTTTGCACCCTTCTCGGGTGTCTTAGGAGCCACGACGGAAATGTTTTACGTTTCCCGGCCTTCTAGCCGGTCGCTCCGGAGTGTTTCTGATCTCTGACCTGCTGAACCAGAAAAAGCTCGAGCCGGTGGAGTTGGCGCGCTGGTTCGAGGCTCACGCCGATCGTATCCGAGATCGGTGGCTCTCCCACATCGGTAACCGCGGGGGTGGCCGGGGTGAGTCCGCCGAAGTCCTGACTGTTGAGTTCTTCGACCTTTTTCTGGCCATGCTGCCACACGGGCTCGGCCCCTACAAGAATGAGGTGGAGCCCCTGTGGCTGCAGACGGCGGCGCTGTTCGGTTCGATGGCCTCGCAGCGGGGGCTAGCAGCTGGAGAAGTCGTTGAGGAGTTCCAGGGCCTGCGGGACGCAGTGATCCGTTTCCTTTACACGGAACCTCCGGTGAAGGGCTCCCAGCGCATCTCGCTCCGTGACCTGCTACGCGTCAACCGGTTCATCGATCGCGGAGTGTCGCAGGCGAGTGTCGGCCATACTGACGCTCTGTTCTTCGCTCTCTTCCAGGGCAGCGGTGTGTCCGAGGGGCTCACTACTGTCCACGTGGAAGAAATCCGGGAGCAGCTGGACGGGATTCGGGAAGAATTCCGAGAGATCGATCGAGTTTTTCGATCCCGCTGAGGGAACTTTAGCACCTTCTTTTCAGCGTGAGTCGGGTGGCGCGTTCGGGTCTGCGGTCGCGCGTCGCAGGCGGGTTCGGATCTCATGTTCCCAGGGAGGGGAAAGGAACATGGACACCAAACTGGCCGCGGCGAATGCCCAGACCCAGGTGATGGATCCGGCCAACAGCGCGATTGTGAGTCCAAGGATGCCCACCACCTCCCTGAGCGCTTGCCCCACGATCCATCCGGTCTGCCATCGGCGGACCACCTCCTCGGGAGTGGCTCGGGGTGGGACCGCCTGGACTTTCCGTCGAATGATCTGGGCCAACGGAAGAATCAGTACGGTCACGATCGCTCCGTAGATTAGTGTTCCTCTCGATACCGCCTGGCCTAACCCCAGCCCGTCGCTGCGGATAAGGAACCCAACCCCACTCGCGAACACGGCGACGCTCATCATCAGCGCAAACCACACGATGCGGAGTTGGCGAATTCGCTTGCTCAGCTCGTCGGGCTCGAACATGGTTCCTCTCCCAGGGTTGCCGTGACGTAAGATCGGACGGGACGGATTGTACGGGGTGTGCAGAGGCGGGGGCAACGCGCGGACGGTGATGCGGATTCAAGCTGTCCAAGTCCACCCCGGGGTAGTGATGTTGCCCGTGGCCCATTACGGATGATGGGATTTGGGACGACCACACGGCCGAGGCGATCCAGCAATGGAGTGGTATCAGCTGCCCACAAAGGTCGAGACCTTGACCGGTCACATGCCGCCTGCCTAAGCTTCATAGACAAGTGAAGGACGCGGGCGAGGCATCTCGGAAGTCGGTGAAAACCCGGCACGGCCCCGCCACTGTAAGAGGCCCGGCGCAATCCGGTAGCAGCCGCCTTTATGACCACTGGGAGCCTAGGGCTCCCGGGAAGGTGAGGTAGGCCGCCTCGAGTCAGGAGACCTGTCAGCCCGCACAACCGTGGCACGTTCCGAGGGGAAGACGTGCGGGCGTTCGTTATTCAGTGCTTCATTCTCGTATCTCGCTGGACTCTCTCAGCCGGTCTTCCGCGCGCCTCAACGCGACCGGAACGAGTCGGTGCCGATCCGCTGGCATTTATGTGGTCGTGCCTTCCGCTTTTACGACCCTCGGAAGGAGCCTGTTCCATGGTTCTTTCATTTCACCTCGTCCCGTTGGTAGTCTTGGTCTTCACGTTCGTCCCG
This sequence comes from Gemmatimonadales bacterium UBA2988, assembly GCA_002346665.1. Lineage (GTDB taxonomy): Bacteria > Gemmatimonadota > Gemmatimonadetes > Longimicrobiales > Gaopeijiaceae > UBA2988. The sequence continues at coordinate 7,956 of DEAG01000003.1, read as the reverse complement.
GCTTCCGCCCAAGAGCCTTCAGATACGTTCCGACTAGGCGAGATCGTCGTTACGGCCACGCGTATTCCCACACCCCGCGGTGTTGTTCCGGTGGCCGTCACCGTTCTGAAGGGTGACGACCTGCGATCACGTGGAATTCGTTTTGTGGCCGATGCCCTTCGCGAGGTCCCCGGCGCTAGCGTGGTACGAAGTGGCTCGCATGGGGGGCTCACGTCGCTCTTCCTGCGCGGTGGCGCGAGCGACTACGTGCAGGTGATGGTCGACGGCGTAGTATTGAACGATCCGGGTGGAGCGATAGACCTAGGCCAGATTACCACCGAGAATATCGACCGCATCGAGGTAGTACGCGGTCCGGTCAGCGTCCTCTACGGGTCGGAAGCGGTCACCGGTGTAGTCCACATTTTCACGTTGGACGGGGAGGGGAGGGCTCGCCTTACTGTGGGCGGTAACGTGGGTGTCGCCGGACGACGCAACGGTGACGCGTCGAGTTGTCCCGGTTACCCGGGGACGCCCTGTCCCGAGGAGTCGGACCTCGGGTCTTATACGACCCGCTCGTGGGACGCGACCCTAATCGGTGGGGCCCGCCTGGTTCGGTATTCCTTGAGCGCGTCGAGCTTTGATACGGACGGTGCGTATGCATTCAACAACGACTATGCTAACCGCACCGTCAGCGGACGGGTGAGTGTCGGAGGGGAAGGAGCGGAAGTTGCGCTGACAGCCCGCTATACGGACGGGCTTTTCCACTTTCCTACCGATGGGGCTGGCCGCCTTACGGATGAGAACGTGTATCGCTCGAGCGAGTCCTTGGCTGTCGGCCTGGAGGCTGGTCGTTTCTTGCTGCCCCGGTTCGAGGCGCGTGCTGCGCTGACCTACCACGACGGGGATTATCGTACTGTCGATGAGTCGGACGCGCCGGGGGATACCTTGGGCTTCTTCGCGTCGACTAACAGGAGTGAGGTCAACCGTCGTAAGGCCGTTCTGTGGGGGAACGTGCACCTCCCAGGGTCCGCGATCGCTACCATCGGCATCGAGGTGGAGCGGCAGAGCGGCATTAGTGATTTCGAGAGCAGGAGCCAGTTCGGCCCGTTCGAATCCTACACGTCGAACGGTCGTTCTAACCGAGCGGTTTACGCTCAGGTTGTGGCCGCGCCTACCGGGCGATTGACGACTACGGTGGGAGCGCGAACAGAAAAGAATGATCGCTTCAGCTCGTTCCAGACTTGGCGTGCCGGTGCTTCCTTTCGGGTCCTTGAGGGCACGACCCTCAGGGCGTCCGCTGGGACAGCCTTCAAGGAGCCTACCTTCTTCGAGAACTTTGCCGAGGGCTTCACACTTGGTAACCCGGATTTGAAGCCAGAGCAATCGAGGAGCTGGGAGATTGGCCTGGGGCATAGGTTCCTGGGTGGTCAGGTGGTCGTGGGCGGCACTTGGTTTGACCAGCGTTTCCGGGACCTGGTCCAGTACAGGGGGCAGATTGCTCCCGGCCAGCTTAACTATGTGAACGTCGGGGAAGCTTCGTCGCGTGGGCTCGAGATAGAGGCCCGTGTAGGCCGTGTGGGCGGAGGATCTCTTACGGGTAGCTGGGTGCGCCTGAGCACCGAGGTTATTGACGCGGGGTCCGGTACCGACCCGCTCTTCCAACAGGGACAGACGCTGATTCGGCGGGCGCGTGATCGCGTCCACCTCACGGGGGCCACCCCTTTCGGAGATCGCTTGCGTGGCGGGGGAACGCTAACCGTAGTTGGAGTGCGCCCGGATCTCGATTTTTTGACCAACCCGAACGGTGTGCGCGTGACGCTGCCTGGCCATGCTGTCCTCGACTTGTTTGCGGATTATCGTGTTATAGAGCGCGGCTTCCGCGATGTTACGATCCGCGCGCGAATCGATAATTTGCTGGACGAGGATTACTCGGAGAACGCTAATTTTCCGGCCCCTGGACGCGCGCTGTCATTGGCCGTGCGAGCCGGAACGGGGTTTTAGGGCTGCTCGCTGGTGGTATGTAGGAACCAAAGCGATCCGTTACCCAGCGGCGCGGTCCCCAATACTCATCGATGGGGTATAAATATGGCGGTCCTTGATCTTCACCGACGGAACGTCAGATGCGCCATTACCTAGACTTTGCTGCCACTTCCGCCGTACGTCCTCCCCGTGTGGCGGAGGCGGTCGCGGAATTTCTGACCGCTTGCGGTGCTAGCCCGGGGCGGGGTGGTCATTCTGTGGCTATCGAGTCGGGACGAGTGGTCCTTCGATGTCGCCGAGCCGTGATGAAGGTGCTGCGCCTCCCGGGCGACCCAGGGCGGATTGCCTTTACCTTCAACGCCACCCACGCTCTTAACACGGCACTGTGGGGAGTCTTGAACCCCCGTGATGCGGTCGTTATCAGCCAGTACGATCACAACTCGGTATTACGGCCGGTGCATCAGCTCGCTCAATCCCGGGGGGTGGAGGAGCGCATGCTTTGCGGCTCCCCTGATGGTACGGTGGATTTAGACGAAGCTAGCCAACTGCTCGATGGAGCCCGTCTGCTGGTGGTGAACGCCGTGTCGAATGTGCTCGGCACACGGCTTCCCCTCCGCGAGTTAGCCGCCGTCGCACACGATGCTGGCGCACTGGTGCTGGTGGACGCAGCCCAGTCAGCCGGTCATATCCCAGCCGACCACGCGGCCGAAGGAGCAGATCTGATTGCATTCACCGGACACAAGGGGTTGCTCGGACCTCAGGGGACAGGTGGCCTCTGGGTGCGCGAAGGGGTGGATGTGCGTCCGCTGCTAACGGGCGGGACCGGTGGTGATTCCCGCGACCGTGTGATGCCCGCAGCGATGCCGGATCACCTGGAAGCCGGCACCGGTAACGCAGTGGGGCTGGTGGGTCTGTTGGCCGGCTGTGAGCACCTGCTCGAGTGTGGAGTGGAAGCGGTCCACCTCCGCGAGGCCACGTTGAAGGCGCGGCTCCGCGAGGGGCTCGCCGCGATTCCGGGTGTGCGGTTGCACTCGCCGCCGGCCCCGGATGGAGGAGGGCTCGTCACGATGACACACAAACGGTTGGATCCCGCGCTCCTGGCGGAGCTACTGGACCGAGACTTCGGTGTGCTCGCCCGGTCCGGGTTACACTGCGCCCCAGAGGCTCACCGGATCCTTGGCACTGACGCGATTGGAGCGCTCCGCCTCTCAGTCGGTTGGTGCTCCACCGAAGAGGACGTGGAGCAGGCGATCGAGGCGGTCGAGGTTGTCACCCGTCAAGTTACCGTGCCCGTCTCCTGAGGTTGTTCCCGGCTGACCCGTTCTTCTCCGCGGAGATATTCGGGCAGTTATCAAGGAGGCAGCAGAGTGAGCCTTCATCCTGCAGAAGCTGTGCGAGAACGACTGGAATGTCTCCGAGACCGTGCGCAGGATCGACACGCCTCGCTCTAATCTGTACAGGAAGATCGAGCGCTTCGGTGTGGTTCGGGAGGGCTAACCCAAGGCTTAAGGCTCGTTCCCTCGCCAGATCCCGACGCCGTTGGGGAGGCGGTAGAGGGCTTCCATCGCCTTGTAATCCCGTGCCGAAAGCGTGGTAGCAGTGTTGGTAGGAAACATAACGTCGCGTGGCTCGTCCGAATGTGGCAACCCCAGAGCGTGTCCCATCTCGTGGGCGGCGGTGAGTTCGATTTGGTGGGTAGCCAGCGGGCCGCGGGAAGAGGGACTTGCCAGCGCTAGCCGGAATGAAGTGACCGCGAGCGTCGCTCTCCCTCCTTCCTGGGTCCAGCGGGTGCTCGTCAGGCCCAGCTGGTTTCTTGGGGGCTTCTCCATCCATTCAACCGTGAAGTCCGCCGGAGTGCCCCGGTCCCTGCTTTCCACCATGATCGCGAACGGGTACCCATCCCAGGCGCGGACCCCGCGCATGGCCGCCTGCTGCATCTCCCGCGCCTGGCCTCGATCGCCCGTGGGGAGGGGCACCCGGATGCGGATTACCCGGGTCGTCTCGTTCCACCGGAATGCGCGCGCCATCCCGTCCTTCCATTCCAGCCCCAGACAGAGGTATGCGGAGTCTAGGCATGCCGCGGCCTCTTCCAGGGTGACCACAGGAGCGCCGATGGTGCCCGCGAAGGTTCCGTCCGGGGCACAATTCCCATCCGCCTTACACGGAGTCCCTCGCTGGGCTCCCCCGGGGGTCTGGGCCTCCGCTCCCGCCCCATTCATCGTACGTCTAGCGGCGGCCGTGAGACCGGCCAACACAGCGGCCAGAACCAGCAAGGTGAGCGAACTGCTGAGCTTCACCGGTCCGTCCCCAACTCGACCTTTGCAGGCAGTCGGACTTGTGCCTCGCTGGAGAGTGTGGAGAGCACTCGCGGCGTCGACGGCGTGAGTGGCGTTGAGAGGGTCATGGGGCTCTCGTTGGAAGAGCAGTGGACCTTGTCATATAAGGTAAGTGCCCTTCTGTGGGTGTCCAAGCATGGCTCAACATTTGTTCCTCACTGCGCGGTCGGGGAAACTTTCGTTGTCGGTCACTCGAACCCACAGTTCAATGCGTCACGGGTCTCAAAAGTTTATCGGTGAGGAATGAGTCGCGCCCCTGAAGTACCGGTGATCTCGTTCACGGGCCCATTGCCATCGGCGTTTTGAAATAGGATAGGTGTGCGGTCCGATGTACGAGTGGCTATACCTGCCTGATCGTCAGCACGTGTCGCGGGTATCACCCATCGCGATATAACTGGGTCCTGCTGGTGGTTCCGGAACGGCAGTTCTTTGTTCTCGGTGACAACCGCGGAGACTCACGATGCTGGGGTTCCATAGACTGCTCTGCCATTCAAGGCCGACCCTGGTTTCTATATTTTTCTTTCGGAGCTAAAAGCCCAGGTGAACACTCCCTGGGGTTGTAGCGGTGCGGTGGGATCACGTCGGTCAGACCATCCGCTGAATTGATGAGTTGACATAAAGAGCGGGAGTGGGCCTAGTGCAGATCGTGGAGTCGTCGATCCGTATCCCGCTGCGTGGTGGTTGCGCATCGGTGCGCAGCGCCCGATCATGGAACTAGTGCAGCGAAGCGCTAAGCTGTACGTCGGCCCAGTGTTTCCCGAAAGTTGTAGTTTCGGCTTGCTCGCAAGACCCGGCGCAACCTCTTCCTCGTGCCCATGACGTCCACCTTCCGCCGCGGGGCCTTCCGGGAAGGGTCTCTCGACCAGTACCTCAAGGAGATCAGCGTGTATCCGCTGATCGACCGGGATGAGGAGGTGCGGCTCGCTCAGCACATCCGCAAGGGAGACGCCGAAGGGCTCGACAAGCTTGTCCGTTCCAATTTGCGGTTCGTGGTGTCGGTCGCGAAGAAATATAAGAACCAGGGCGTACCGCTCTCCGATCTTATCAACGACGGCAACCTGGGGCTTATCCGTGCGGCCCATAAGTTCGACGAGACCAAGGGCATCAAGTTCATCAGCTACGCGGTTTGGTGGATTCGACAGGCCATCCTTCAAGCGCTCGCCGAGCAGAGTCGTATCGTGCGCGTGCCGCTGAATCGCGCGGGGGCTCTCCATCGCATTGGCCGTCGCAGTTCGACCCTTCTCCAGGAGCTAGGTCGGGAACCCACGGTTGAGGAGATCGCGACTGACCTAGATATCTCCCAAGAGGAGGTGGAGCGAACTCTCGCGATCAGCCAATCGAGCCTCTCGCTCGACGCCCCTATTACCCCCGAAGAGGACAACCGGCTGCTTGACTACCTACCCGATCAGTACTCGCCGGCTCCCGAGGACGAAGCCTATCAGCACGCCCTAAAAAACACGATCGAAGAGGCGCTGGCCACGCTCAAGGAGCGGGAAGCGAGGATTATCAGCCTGTATTTCGGTCTGGATGACCAGGAACCCATGACCCTTGAAGAAATCGGGTCGCTCCTAGGAGTTACGCGTGAGCGGGTGCGGCAAATCAAGGAGAAGGCGCTGCTCCGGCTCCGGCACGCCTCGCGGGCTCGCTTCCTCGAGACCTTCATCGATCAGTAGGCTATAGGCCGGGTTCCACCGGTTTCGGTCCTTCCCGCTCCGTTGACACTTCCCCGGAGCTCGGATATGATCTAGCGCTCTGTTGCGGGTTTATTTCGGACAGAATACGGCCAAAAGCGGCATATGAAGACCTACACGCCCAAAGCCAAGGAAATCGAGCGTCTCTGGTGGATCGTGGATGCTGCCGATCGGCCGCTCGGTCGTCTCGCGACCGAGGTTTCGCGCATCCTGCACGGCAAGCATAAGTCGATATACACGCCGCACCTCGACACGGGAGACCACGTAGTCGTCATCAACGCTTCACAGGTCAAGCTCACGGGCAAGAAGGTGGACCAGAAGGAGTATTTCCGCCATTCCGGGTACATGGGGGGAGAGCGCTTTATTCCCTTCCGCCGTATGATCGCTACCCACCCTGAGCGCGTGATCGAGATGGCGGTCAAGGGCATGATGCCCAAGACTGCCCTGGGTAAGAACATGGTTAAGAAGCTCAAGGTCTACGGGGGCGCTGAGCATCCCCACCAGGGGCAGAAGCCGGAACTCCTCGAGGTTTGACGACATGGCCGACGATAAGCAGATCCAGACGGTGGGACGTCGTAAGGCGGCCGTGGCGCGCGTACTGCTGCGGCCGGGGAAGGGCGACTTGTCAATCAACGGCCGCACCCTTGACGAATACTTCCCACGGCCCAGTCTCCGGATCCGGATCGAGGAACCCCTCAAGCTAGTTCAAGCGGAAGGGCACTTCGACATCAGAGTGCGGGCTGCGGGCGGTGGTCTCACCGGCCAGGCCGACGCTTTGCGCATGGGAATTGCGCGTGCGCTGGTGGCGGTCGACGAAGAACATCGCCACCCTCTGCGTGAGGGGGGTATGCTTACACGAGATCCACGGAAGGTCGAGAGGAAGAAGCCGGGGCGTCCCAAGGCCAGAAAACGCTTCCAGTTCTCGAAGCGGTAGGTCCTTCTACCCCGCACCGAATCTTCCCGCTTAGGTGGGCTAAGCTAGAGGGTGGCAAGACACGTAGGACGCGGCGTGGGGTTATCCGCCGCTATACACTGACCGGGGTGTACATCGGCCCCATCGCTTTCGGCGAGGACGGATGCAGCAGGTAGGACTCAATCAATTGCTGGAGGCGGGTGTCCATTTCGGGCACCAGACGCGCCGTTGGAATCCGAAGATGAGCAGGTTCATCTTCACGGAGAAGAACGGCATCCACATCATCGACCTGCGCAAGACGCTGGACCGCCTCCAGGGCGCCCAAAAAGCGGTGCGGAGCATAGTCCTCCGCGGTGATCGTGTCTTGTTCATTTGCACCAAGAAACAGCTACGACCGATCGTCGAGGCGGAGGCCCAGCGCTGCGGCGCGTTCTTCCTGACCGAGCGTTGGCTGGGTGGGATGCTCACCAACTTCCAGACCATCCGGAAGCAGATACGGCGCCTAAAGGAGTTGGAACGGGGCCAGGAGGAGAACGCCTTCGAGTTCTACACGAAGAAGGAGCGCCTTCTCCTTGAGCGAGAGCGCCTTAGGCTCGACAAATATTTCTCGGGCGTGAAGGACATGGGCCGCCTCCCCGGTGCGGTTTTTGTGGTGGACGCCAAGCGTGAGATCATCGCGGTCAGGGAAGCGCACCGACTGGGAATTCCGATCATTGCCATCGCGGATACCAACGCGGATCCGGACCTGATCGATTATCCGATTCCTGGGAACGACGATGCGATCCGGTCGGTGAGCCTGATTTGCGCCGCGATAGCCGACTCCATCGAGGCGTCCAGCCGCGAAGTTCCGGAAGAGCAGCGGCTCCGGGTCGAGGAACTGGAAGCGACCACCTACTCGACCGAGACGGGTGAGAAAACCACGGAAGGGGGAGGGCGTGAGGACGGTGCGGCGAAGCGTCGTCCACGGCGCAGGCGCCGTCCCCGACCAGAGGCCATTGCCCACCACCTGAAGACAGGCGAGGGTGGCGAAGGTGAGCAAGAGGAATTCGGTCAGGCT
>DEAG01000006.1 GCA_002346665.1 Gemmatimonadales bacterium UBA2988 | reverse complement strand
CTGCCCGACTCCTATGAGTCCATCCAACCAGACTAGAGTCCTGTCAGAAGTACAGGGGTAGGAGACCGCCATTCTCTCAAGTGCGCCCACATCTCTGATCTCCTGCCAACCCGGAGCCGGACCGTTCACGAAGATTAGTCCGCATCCTGCTAGGAATGGGACTAGGGCGAACAGCAGGGTTTTCTTCATGCCCTTATTCTGCCCCACCCCACTCAGGCTCTCCAGGACGCGCAAAACATTGCTGGATAGCTAGGGGATATCTGGGATGCGCGGCGATCCACTCATTGGACAGCTGTTGGGCTTCGCCTATTTGTTCGCGAGTCATTACCTGCTCGATCGTTGCCGGTCTCGTTTCAGGGGGCCACGTCACTGGCTGGAAAAGCGTGTTGTTATTGGACACGGGCCACTCGCAAGGCGACTGACCTTCCGTCCAGATTCCACGCTGGGTCAATTTCGACCCCCAGGTGAATAAGAGCTGTCACGGCCACATCGACGATGTTGGGCCCAGTCTCAATCGGTTCCCGAGCTACCGAAGGGCCGTGGGCGAGGAAAAAAATTGTCCGTTCCTGATCGGAATCTCCACCGTGCCCCCCCTCCTCGTCTCGCCCGTGATCGGTAGACACCAGGATGAGCCAGTCTTCGTCGGCGTATGTAGGCCGCGCTCGGATTGCGGCAACGAGCCGCCCGACGAGCACGTCCGCCTCCTCGATGGCGCTCATGTACTCAGGCGCGTATGTACCGGTGGCGTGTGAAACTTCGTCGGCGTCACCGATGTAGACAAACGCCGCGTCGACATCCTCATTCTCCAGCCGATCCACGGCGGCAGCGACCGACAGCGAATCTGCCCGGTGGTACCCCTCTTCACTGCCATCGAAGAAGAGCAGCTCGTCGACCGCCTCACTGAACAGTGGGCCGCCTGACGCGGTCGTGCCGAGTGGCGCCCAGTCGACCACCGCGAACGTGTTGAAGCTCGAGTCCACGCGCTCGAGTCGGGTGAGGAATTCCGGGTACGTTGCGTAGTCGTTACCAGTGAAGTTGTTGCTGTCCACGAGGTGCTTGTCCGTGCGTGCCCCAATGAGCATGCTCGACCACCCGGGCCCGCTCACGGTCCGAACATTGGTGCGGGCCTGGTCGCTGAAAAAACCCTCCGCGATCAGTTTGTCGATGTTGGGTGTATTGGTCTCGGCAAGGATGTCGACGCGTATGCCGTCGATTCCGATGACCAGGACCTTCTTGGTCGCGTTCCCGCCACCGCAGGCCGTAACCTGCAGCATCAATGCGAGACTCAAGACGAACACACGGCCCTTGGTAGCCATCTGGTCGAGTTCAGCGAAGATCGTCTTCATACCTTCATTCTGCCCCGCCCCACTCAGACCCGTAACTCAGGACGAGTGAAACACTGCTGGATAGCTGGGTGCGGCGGATGCCACGGAAGCACGAAGAAAGGACTCTCTCTTACCGATTGCGGATGCTGATGTTGTACTGCTTCGCGGTGCTCTCCCAGTACGACCACCCCCAGCCCTCCAGACTCTCGTTCTTGAAGACAACCGGCGTCAAATCACTGTCGGGGATATCGGGGACAAAGCCTGTCCCGCTATAGAAGAAAAAGGCCCTGAAGATGTCGTCACCCGACGAGTACATTTCGCTTCTGAATGGATTGGGAACGCGGGAGTTGCCTGATGGCCCAATGTGCTCGATCACTTGTTCCGGAGTCATGCCCCGCTGCAAGGTCATGATCCTCGCGTTGTTCTGTAGGGTAACCTCAGAAAAATCTTCTACTCCCATTGGGCGCAACATCGTCGAAAGGCACCCACTCAAGATGGCAGATGCAGTCAGCAGGCCCATGGTCGTGCCGCGCAGAGTTCTCTTCATGCCCTCATTCTGCCCTGCCCCACTCATACCCGCAACTCAGGACAAGCAGAACACTGTCTATAGGCTCTGGGTCAGTGGAGGTGGAATAGGGGGGTGTCCGAGATGCTATCGCTGTCCAATTTGACTACAACCTGACGGTCCTCTAGGTGAAAAGCACCTAGAGCTGCTCCAACTTCCCCTTCAGCAAAACCAAAGTACGCCGAGGCGTTGGAGGTCAGCGCGGATCAACCTCTGCGAAGACCGCAAGTTCACCATTACTGTCCCACGACAATACGCGATACGGTTGGGCGTTTGGACCTTCCATCCCAGGTGAGCCCACCGGCATGCCCGGAACAGCAATCCCGGCAACGCTGGGCCTGTCTACCACAAGCTGCTTAATGTGGTCCGCGGACACGTGTCCCTCAACTACGTAGCCGTCAACCAGTGCGGTGTGACAAGCGGCCATCTGCCCGGGCACGCCGGCGTCGACTTTGATCCTCATCAACTCAGGGTTGCCCCCCGCCACATCACGTGCATCGACACTGAAGCCAGCTTCGCGCAGATGCTCAACCCAACCACTACAGCACCCGCATGTAGAGGTTTTGTATACGAGGATCGTAGGTAGGTCCTTGTCCGCCGCAGCCAAGGTGAGGACCGCCCCCGCCTGAGAATCCTGAGCTAGGGCTGTAGGTCCACAGGCTGCCAGCATTGCTACCGCTGCTAGGGCCAATAGCTGCTTCATTAGTCTGAGATCCTTATCCATCGGAATTTCTAACCTAGTATAGCTCGGGAATGACCTCGCAACGTACTAGCCTGACCGGACGCGCAAAACACTTTTGTGTAGCTGCGTGTGGCGGATGCCACGGTGGGCCCGTAATGTCAGTCCTCAACAGACAACCGCTACTACCGGTTCTGCCACAGAGGAGCCCAGCCAGATGAACCGTCACCTGAGCCTTGCACTGATGTCGGCCGTCCTACTCCATGGCTGCTCTGCCACGTCGGAGAGCGTGATCGAGGATGCGGCGGACGCCCTGGGAGGAGCCGAGGCCATCGCGGCCGCGAACACCGGTGCGGGTGACCAAGGAGCGATGAACCATGAGACGTGATGCGCGAGTCGTCATGCGTGACGAGCCAAAAGCAGGGAGCGGTGGGAGCAGGGCCGGGCGGTCGACTCCCTGGGTGGCACTGCTGGTAGCGTTGGCGCTGGTGGGAGCTTCACCGGTGCCCGGCCTGGCAGCCCAGCCGTCGCCGGCCGGAGCGCGGGTCGCGCCGATGGCGGTGGCCGAGTACACAGTCACCCGGCTCGACGATGGGGGTGGCGCCTGCACTCCCCAGGATTGCACGCTGCGAGCGGCTGTCCTGGCAGCCAATGCCGACGGTATGGAGAGCGTCATCTTCCTGCAGGCAGGGACGTACGGGCTGAGCTTGCCTGGCGCGGGCGAGGAAGCGGGACTGAGCGGCGACCTGGACGTGACCGCTCGCCAGCGGCTGACTATCCGGGGGGAGGGTTCGAGCGGCACCGTGATCGACGCGGGCCGCATCGACCGCGTCTTCGATGTCCACCCAGGTGCCGACCTGGAACTGGTCGGTGCGAGGGTCACCGGCGGCGAGGCCCAGAACGGTGGCGGGATCCGGAGTCGGGGCACGCTCAGCCTGGTGGACGTAATGGTGCACGATAACTCGGCAGCGCTTGATGGTGGAGGCATCTACAACGAGGGTGGCAGCCTGACGCTCCAGCGCTCAGAGGTCACCAACAATGAGGCCGGGACCGACGGCGGCGGGATCGCGAATTACTCCGGCACGCTCGTCCTCGTGGACGTGCAGGTGACCGACAACGACGCGGCCGGCGACGATGGCGGCGGAGTGTATAGCCGGGGTCCGGGCGCGTGGGCTCAGATCACCGGAGGT
>DEAG01000010.1 GCA_002346665.1 Gemmatimonadales bacterium UBA2988 | reverse complement strand
GAGGTCAGCCCTCTGAGATCGAGATTCCTGCCTACATGCTCCGGTAGCTTCAACCCCTCCGCCGAGGTCAGACCACTGAGATCGAAACTCCCGCCTACATCTTCCGGTAGCTCAAGTCCCTCCGCTGAGGTCAGGCCACTGAGATCGAGCCACCCACCTACATGCTCCGGTAGCTTCAACCCCTTCGCCGTAGCAAGGCCACTGAGATTTAGACTCCAGCCTACATCCCCCGGCAGCTTGACCCTATCCGCTGAGGTCAGGCCACTGAGATCGAGATTCTCGCCTACATGTTCCGGCAGCTTCATCCCCTCCGCTGATGTCAGGCCACTGAGATCGAGACTCCCGCCCACATCTTCCGGTAGCTCAAACCCTACAGGCAAGGTCAGGTGCGAAAAATCTAGATCGCCTTCGTGTACGCTGCTGGCCATCTGGTTACTCCAACTTACGTGCGCTTCTCTCAGTCTCAGCTACCAATGGATAGGAAACCCCACAAGCTTGTAAGTGCTTGCAGGGTTTCTATTTACTAAAGTGCGCCGCCAGGGAATCGAACCCCGAACCTACTGATTAAGAGTCAGTTGCTCTGCCAATTGAGCTAGCGGCGCGGTAGCATCTGGACGTCAAGGAGTTAAGGGTATCCCCCCACACGGGACGGGGAAAGTGTAAAACATTCGGGCCCCCGGGTTCCCATAGCGACAGCAATCGCAGGGGTTAGGGGACCCTGATTTTGACCCCCTCTTTAGGGGCTTTGGGGCTGGGACTCCTGCCGATCTCCAAAACAAAAATCCCCTGAGCAAAATCGCTTGAGCAGACCGTCTGTGCTACCCGGGTTGGAAAGCTCTTCACCGAAGACGAGAATAAAGAGAACGCCAGCTGCAACTAGTGTCCCTAGCACCACCACACCAGCACCTAGCCCCAACGCCTTAAGCACGGTCAGACCGAGGTCGGTCCCCTGGACCTCCAAGCGAATAATGTCAGCCAGGGGCACCGAGAACCCAAACGGCCTCGTAGCTACGAGATCATCACCTTCTATCCTTGGTGCTACTACTTCTACGGTCACTTCGGACGTAGTCACCCGAACCCTCGAAGGTCGATCTTCTTCGATCAGCTCAGCCGGGCTCATGGCATCCAATGAGACAGCCTGCCAAGAATTAGTAGCACAGGCGGTCATGGACAGTACGCAAAAAAACAGGGCAACGGCGCGAAGGCTGTAACGCATCATGCTGGGATTCTGGTGGGGCACCCCGCGCCTCCGCAACCCTGTTGGTTTGAAGCTCGTTATCAGGGTTAGGGATTTAGGTTCCCAAAAAGCTCAGGTATGTACCCGTGCTCTTTGTGCCAAGTGGGAGGCCTGGGGTCTGTCTACGGATCAGCGACTTTAGATTTTATTCGGATCGCAGGAACCCATGCCCTACAAGGCTTCTCGAGCTTGTAGGGTTTTTACTTGTCTGGTAAAAAGCCCTTGAGTACTCACGGAAGTACTCACAACTGGGGTAAAATGGGGTGAGATCGAGCCTGTCATGCCCCCCCCTCGACGAATTGTGGGGGGCGGGTACTTGTGCCAGTCAACACACACCGACCCCGTTTCTGCCTGAAGCGACCCCCAGTACCCGTGCCCCCCCTCAAAACGTGGGACTCCTGTGAATAAATTAAACAGGATTCTGCTCACCCGATCACTTTAAATCGGAGGACGTAATGGAAGGGTTTTGGGATGCGTTTTGGCGATTGGAGTTCTTCGAAACTACCCTGCTGACAAACTTTCTTCTGGTCTGGATTGCCGTCAGGATGGGGCCACTTAGGGACGGATGGTTGGACACGTTGCACAACATACTCTTCCAAATAGAGCGAACGAACGACTATCTGCATCAAATGGAACGCAGTGTCTCAACTATCGAAAACAACACGCCCGAACAGTAGCTGGTAGAGCAAACAGCGTTCGGGTACTGGTAGGGTTACCGCTGGCTCACTTCGTGGGGGTAGCACCATTACACTTCGTATAGTGCCCCTCAAAAAGTGATATCACCTCAGCTTACAGTCAGCTTGAATCGCAGTTGTTATCAGTTGATTAAGGCAGGGAGGAGTAAGTGGGGATTGATATCACCCTGACAAAGGTTAGTCAGGGTCCTCGGCCCTTCCGAGTCTCGACGAGAATGACGCCATCGGCCCCAAGCGGGAACTGGGTTGTAGCAGCCGGTCCGCTCAGGACCCGGATTCGCACCACAGAGGCTGCGGGGATGGACTCCAACACGTTCAAGACTCTGCCATAGCCTGAAGGAGCAACCTCCGGCCCCTGAAAATCGATCAGGACGCCGTCGAGATACACCCTGGGATAATTGTTGCCCTGGAAGGTGCCGACGCCCCGGATCCGGATCCCAGAGCCCTGCCCAACACCTTGACCAGAGAGAACAGTCACCCCGGGTACATCGTTGGCGAGGAAGTCCAGGGCGGTCACGAATCGGTTGCTGCTCCGCACCTCGCGTTCCTCCGGTGAGCTACGCGGCCCCAAACGGACGAGAAGCTCCCGAAGCACGATCTCCAGACGGGGAAGCTGGACCTGGATGATGTCCAGCACGGTATTCCCCAAGTCCACCTTCTCCACGACGGAGGTGTACCCCGACGCCTGCACACGGAACGTGACCGGGCCCGGAAGCAGACCGGAGAGGATGAAAAATCCGTCGCTACTGCTCTCGACCTCCGCATCGCCCCCCACCAGGGAGATGGTCGCTCCCCCTATCGGGGAGCCGTCCACCTCGTCACGCACGGTCCCCCCGAGAGCGGCACGGGCCTGGGCCTCAATACCCGAAACCGCTGTCACGGCGTCCGCGATAACCAGTAACAGGAGGAGGGCGACGTATCTCAATCTTTGAATGCCTGGGGCCCGTTAGCGATCGTACGAACCACTTATCAGGCTAACCACTGCAGCCTACAACGTTCCACTCTGGTTACGGTTTCGCGAGGACTGACCGACCGCTGCTTCCCTCCGGAATTCAGTCGCTCATAACCAATGGTCGCCCAACCAGTCTGACAGGATCAGCGCCACGCCCGTAAACCAAAGACCCTTCAATCGCCATTGCCTTGTCCGCTGCCCGGCCCGGGACTCATGTCCTGGTCCAACTCGAGGGAGGCAGAGTTGATGCAGTAACGCAGCCCGGTCGGATTCGGACCGTCGGGAAAGACGTGCCCCAGGTGAGCGTCACACACCGTACACAGTACCTCGGTGCGGCGCATGTGGTGGCTCCGGTCCTCGTTCTCGCGAACATTATCGGCCACCAACGGTTCGTAGAAGCTGGGCCATCCGCTCCCAGACTCATACTTGGTGTTCGACGAGAACAGGGGCGTGCCACAAGCCCGGCAGCGGTATACCCCTGGGTCCTTGGTGTCACAGTACTCCCCGGTGAACGGTGGCTCGGTACCTTTCTCGCGGATGATCCTGTACTCCGCAGGTGTGAGTTCGCTCTTCCATTCGTGGTCGGACTTTTCGACTCGTTTGGTCACGGCTTCTCCTCGCTGTCCCCGGGGGCGCGATCACGATCCTAACCCCCGGCCCATATCGGGCTGGGAAAATACACTAACGGAGAGGGGACAAAGCGGGGATGGGTAGGCAGCCGGTGGTCTTCATGATCACTATAAACATGTGCGGCGATAACGAGACCACACACAGGGATGTAATCAGGCCTGCCGCGGTGAAGCGATCTAGCCTATTCCAATACGGCAAATCGGGAGCCCGCCTTAATCGTTCACGGGCTCCCGATTTCCTAACCTCACGTCAGTTTATCTCGCCAGCAGGAGGCAGCGTCTACGCTGCCCCCTAACCCTGACCCGGCGTCTTCGCCATGGACATCGAGGCGATCGCAATCAACGACATCGCTGAGGCCGTAAAGAAGGCGTACTGGTAGTTGCCGAACGCGTCGAACACGGCAGCGCCGATCGGCGGCCCCACCAGGGCCGAGACCCCCCAAGCCAAAAACAGCAGACCGTAATTCATCCCTAGGAACTTCGTCCCGTAGAAGTCTGCCGAGGTGGCCGCAAACACGGAGAGGAGCGTTCCGAAGCAGTAATACACTGTAAAAACACCGACGGAAAAGGCCAGCACATTGCCACCGAACATATAGAGCAGCGGCATCGCGACAGCCGAAATGAACATCATCAGCCGAAGCGTATTGACCCGCCCGAAGGTGTCCGACATCCACCCTGACAAGACACGACCGGTCATGTTCCCAGCGGCACCCGCCACCAAGCCGATCGTGCTGACGGCCACGATGCCGACCTGCCTGCCAAAGGGAACCAACTGGCTTATCAGCATTAGGCCGGCGGCCGAGCCAAACATGTAGGCGATCCAGAGATAATAGAACGTCGGCTTACGCAGCATCTCAGAAGTAGGAACGTCGACCGCGGAGCGGACAGTTGACGTCTGCGCCCCAGCAGGGTCCCACCCAGGGGGCCGGTAGCCCTCAGGAGGGTTCTTGAGAAGCCAGGCGCCGATCAGGGTGATGCCGAGAAAGAGGAAGCCATAAAGCCGGAACGTCGACTGCCAGCCAATGTTTGGAATCAACTGACCGGCGATGGGCCCCCAAACGCCGGCAGCAAGGCCATATCCCCCTATGACGATGCCCAGCGCCAAACCGCGCTTATCAGGATACCATTTTGAGATGACAGGAATCGTTATCGCGTACCCGAAACCGTTACCCGCGCCGATCATCGCGCCAAAGGCTATGTAAAGCCACGGAAGCGAGGTCGTCATGCTGCCAAGAAGGAATCCCATTCCAAACAGAATTCCGCCCAGCGCTGCGATGGGTCTGGGATTCATTCGATCCTGCAGCCGTCCCGCTACAATAAACCATGAGGCAACGCTAATGATGATGATCGTGAACGTGATGGACGTCTGTGTCCGCGACCAACCGAACTCGCTTTCCAGCGGACCCACGAACACGCTCCAGGCATAAGAAGTGCCCAGACAAACATTCATGAGGACGCCGCCGATGAGCGGAGCTATCCTACTCGGGATACTCGCTTGTGTCGCCATCAGATCATGACCCTTGCGTTAGGGACGTGGACATCGATCCGCGACCTTGCTCCAGTCTCTGGCATCCGGTCGCCTGATTTATGGTTGGCATGGACAAGCTTGTAGCCTCTTGTTGAATGCCAACCGTGCCTGCCTGAATGTGGGAATTGGAGCTGGACATGGGAGACCAAAAACGACGCCTGAACCAACCCCTGGGAACCTCCATTAGGAGAATACGACCGGTGCCTCCGGGCTGTCAACAACACGCGAAACGCGGGTCCAGGATGACCACCGCGCTCTGCTAGAGTGCGGATTTCTACAGGAACAAGTAGGTCCAGGGGGGGGGACTTGTGAAACATGGACCGGGGTGAAACTGTCCAGGGCTCTTAGCAGTCCAAAGTAATCCATGCGTGAGCGAAATCTCCACCTGAAGGGTGACGTGATGACGACAGAGGTCGAAACAGATGTCCGAACATTACTAGTGCCGGACCTTCAAGGATGAACGCCGCCGTCCTGTCACTGCTCGCGCTGGTCTTCGCGGTCGTGCTTTCCATCACCTCACGCATCAACGTGGGTATGGTAGCGATCGGGCTGGCCTGGCTGGTCGGGGTTTACGCGGCCGGCCTCGCACCGGGCGTCGTCATCGGCGGCTTCCCCAGTTCACTCTTCCTCACCCTCGTCGGGGTAACCCTGCTCTTCGCGGCGTCGTCGGCCAACGGCACGCTGGAACGCCTCGCGGAGCACTCGGTTCGCCTCGCTCGCGGTAACGCAAGGTGGCTACCCGCCATCTTCTTCGCTATCGCTGCCCTGGTCTCCAGCATTGGCCCTGGCGCAATCTCGAGCGTTGCACTGATCGTTCCGCTCGCGATGGTAATTGGCAACCGTGCTGGCGTACCCCATTTCCTGACCGCGCTCATGGTCGCCAACGGGGCTAACGCCGGGAATCTCTCTCCAGTGAGCGCGGTCGGTGTGATCGTCAATACAAAAATGGCTGAGGCCGGGATGAGCGGCCACGAGGGCAAGGTCTGGTTCACCAATATGATCGCACATCTGCTCGTCGCGTTGATCGCGTACTTCATGCTTGGTGGACCCAAACTTTCAGGCACCGTAGACTCAGCTCCCTCCGCTGGCCCATCGTTCACCGGCAAACAGCGCCTCACACTAGGGGTGATCCTCTTCTGGGTCGTCGGTGTCCTGGCCCTTAAACTGAACGTAGGTCTAAGCGCCTTCGTCGCGGCCACACTCTTGGTCGCAGTGGGAGCGACCGACGAAGGCGCCGCGTTGAAACGCGTGCCGTGGGGGGTGATCATCATGGTGTGCGGCGTGAGCGTGCTGATCGCGCTACTCGACGCGACAGGGGGAATGGAACTGTTCACTGATCTGCTGTCTCGCCTTGCCACGCCCGGAAGCGTGAACGCAGTGATGGCCTTCGTCACCGGCACCATCTCGACCTACAGCAGTACCTCGGGTGTGGTATTACCGACTTTCCTGCCGACAGTCCCAGGAGTGATAGAGAGGCTGGGCGGAGGAGACCCCTTGGCGCTCTCCCTCAGCATCAACGTCGGCGCATCTCTGGTGGACGTGTCGCCGCTCTCCACCCTGGGTGCTCTGTGCGTAGCCACCATCGCCGACGGACCGCAGGCAAAGGCTCTGTTTCGTAACCTGATGATCTGGGGAGTGTCCATGTCCGTAGTAGGGGCACTTTTTTCTCAGTTATTCGCTGGTCTGATCGCGCATAGCTAGGACCGGTGACCCGTATCTACCCGGCTAGCACGCGGGCATCCACTTCGCGCAGGCAGGTACTTCCGGTCAGGGCTAGAGCCCTTCTCAGGTCAGACACGAGCAACTCCACCACGCGTTCTACTCCCCGCTGTCCGGCGACCGCGAGCCCCCACAGATAGGGTCGGCCGATCTGAACCGCCGTGGCTCCGAGCGCCACGGCACGGAGCACGTCGGCACCCCGGCGGATCCCACCGTCCACCAGAACAGGGATACGGCCTTCCACCCCCTCCACGACCTCGCGAAGAGCTCGCGCTGTGGGGCACGCTCCATCCAGCTGGCGGCCACCGTGGTTGGATACGATCACTGCGGCCGCACCGTGCTCCACCGCGAGGCGAGCGTCTTCGCGACTGAGAATCCCCTTCAGTACCACTGGAAGGCCCGCTGTCTCCAGAAGCCAACCCACTACGTCCCAGGTAAGGCTGGGATCAAATTGCTCTGCGATGAAGCGGTCGAGGCCGGAAGAACCCCCAGGTTCCGGCATGTGCGCCTGAACGTGACCGGAAAAATTCGCCATCTCTAGCCCGTTCGGGAGGTGGAAGCTGTTGTTGGCGTCGCGCTCCCGATTCCCCTGCACAGGCACGTTCACCGTGAGGCAGACGGCACGGCAGCCCGCCTCTCGTCCACACCGCACCAGATCTGCGGACAATTCGCGATCCCTGAAGACGTAAAGCTGAAGCCAGAGCGGCCCTGTAGCTGCGGCACCGATCGCTTCGATGGCCACGGTCGACAGAGAGCTCGCCACGAGGAGACTCCCGGTAGCGCCGGCGGCCCGCGCGGTGGCCAATTCCCCTTCATCATGGGCCAGACGCTGGAAAGCCGTCGGCGCTAGCACCACCGGATGCGGAAGAACCTCGCCCAACAGGCGCACCGAGGTGTCCACTTCCCCAACGTCCACCAAAACTCGAGGCCGCAGGAATAGTTCTCCCCAAGCATCTCTGTTGGCGCTGAGCGTAACTTCGTCGCCAGCCCCACCCGCATAGTAGTCGTAGATCTCGCGGGGCAGTACCTCGCGAGCGCGAGCTTCCCAGGCCTCAGGAGATATGGGAAAATCAGCGTCGGTCATCTCGCACACCCGTCCTAGTCATGGGTAGCAGGTAAGCGGCCAGATTGCCGGTTCCGCCCGGGGACATTACTTCGTTCTGGCTTTGCACGCAGACGTACCCCTGTTATCACCACGTACCTCCTGACAATGGGGAAGACGTGTCATGGAGCAAATCAAGCGACGAGAGTTTCTTCGCACGGCTAGCAGTATCGCGGGAGCGGGAGCCCTGACCGCCTGTGCATCCGAGGGGCCGTCCACAGCCGCGTCCCAAGGCGGGGCGGGGGTCATCGGCGGGCCCCGGGTGGAGTGGCGGGTGGCCTCCAGTTTCCCACCCTCAATGGACATCAGCCAAGGGGGTCCGCTGCGTGTCGCTGAGCGCATCGCGGCGCTCACCGAAGGCCGCTTCACCATGCGGGTGTTCGCTGCCAACGAACTGGTTCCAGGACTCCAAGTGATGGACGCCGTCCAGGCCGGAACCACCCAAGCCGGCTTCACGGCCGGGTACTACTACGTCGGCAAACACCCCGGGCTCGCCTTCGATACTAGCGTGCCGTTCGGGTTCGACCCGCGGCAACAAAACGCCTGGATGTACTATGGGGGCGGGCTGGAGCTGATGCGTGAAATTCATTCCGAGTTCGGGATCATCAATTTCCCCTGCGGTAACACCGGTGGTCAGATGGGCGGTTGGTTCCGTCAGCCGCTCAACTCAGCGGCCGACCTGAACGGACTTCGTATGCGCATCCCGGGCATCGGCGGAGAGGTGATGACCCGAATGGGGGTGTCGGTACAGGTACTTGCGGGAGGAGACATCTATCCGGCCCTTGAGCGGGGCGCGATCGACGCGTGCGAATGGATCGGACCTTACGACGACATGAATCTCGGCTTCCACCTGATCGCCAAGAACTACTATACGCCGGGGTGGTGGGAACCGGGACCCACCTTGACCCTTCAGGTAAACCAGCAAGCATTCAACGCACTGCCGAATACCTACCAGGAAATGCTGACAGAGGTTTGCAAAGAAGTGAATTTCAACATGCTCAACCAATATGACGCCGCGAACCCTAGGGCACTGGTGACGCTTGTTGAGCAGGGTGTCCAGCTCCGGGCTTTCCCAGATGATATTCTGGAAATCGCTTGGAATGAGAGCAACGCCTATCTTGAAGAACAGGCAGCTGCGCACTCGGGCTTCCGCAAGATCTACGAGTCGTTCAAAGCCTTCCGGGAGACCATCTTTCCCTGGTTCGCCGAAAACGAGGGACGCTATGCGCGCTTCGCGTTTCCGAAAGTGGGGCGCGCTATGACGACCACCGGATAGGAGGTCCTGCCGGGAACTACCATGGTGACGGCTTCATAGCGCGCCAGCAGTACCATGCGGCAGCACTCCGCCATGGTCGGTAACCCATCCCGATCAGTCCCGTCTCGCGCGGCGTCGGGCGCTCCTTCAGGTCGAAGATTCGGGCGATGCCTGCCCGCACCCCAAGGTCGCCTACGGGCCAGACGTCCGCGCGCCGGAGATGGAAGAGCAGTGTCATCTCCGCAGTCCAGTGTCCGATACCGCGCACCCCTATTAACCGCTCGATCACAGCCTCGTTTGTGAGCGACCTCAAGTCGTCCAAGGGGACAGTACCGTCGGCAACCTTGGCGGCAAGGTCGCGGATGCTCTCCTGCTTGGCGCGGGACAGGCCCGCCCCGCGCAACATATCTTCGGAACTTCCCAACACCGTCGTAGGGCTGACCACCCCTCTCAGGGCAGCTATCAGACGCCCGTGGATGGTCGCAGCCGCTTTGCCTGCCAGCTGTTGGTAGATCACGGACCGCACAAGGAACGAGAAGGAATCGTAGCCGGTGTCCTGAATCCGTACGGGCCCGACCCGAGCCACCACCGGTCCGAAGGCCGGATCTCCCAACAGACGCTCGTGTGCCTCCGGCCAAGACTCTTCCTCGCCCTCCGTCCTCTGCTCACTTCTCCCGGCACGAGCGGGACTCACCTTTGCCCGGGGCTGAAGCCAATGTTAGGAGCAGTGAACAGGATGAGGACCAGCAGCACGAGCACTTGGATCACGATGAACGGCACCACCCCACGATAGAGGGTGGCGGTGGATATGTTTTTCGGCATCACCCCCCGCAAGTAGAAGAGCGATAACCCGAACGGTGGGGTGAGAAAGGAGGTCTGCAGGTTCACCGCTATCAGGATCCCGAGCCACGCTAGGTCGATGCCGAGTTGACTCGCCGGCAAAACGATCAATGGCACGACGATGAACGCGATCTCGAAAAAATCTATGAAGAAGCCGAGCAGGAACACCACCAGGTTAACCACGAGCAAGAAACCCAACGCCCCACCGGGCAGCCCGGTGAGCAGATCAGCGATCCACAGGTCGCCGGCCAGTCCCCGGAACACAAGTGCGAACGCAGTCGATCCGATCAGCAGGAAAACCACCATCACCGTGAGGCGGCTGGTCTCCATCATAGCCGCACGCAGGGCCTCCAGCGTGAGGCCACGATTGGCAGCAGCCATTGCCATGGCACCCACGGCTCCGAGCGCCCCCGCTTCTGTCGGAGTGGCGACCCCCACGAAGATACTGCCCAGCACGACCAGGATCAGCAGGAGCGGCGGAAGAAGTGAAACCACGACACGCCGTGCGAGGTCAGCGCCGCTAGCGGCCCTCTCCCCCGGTGGAAGGGCGGGCGCAGCGACGGGCCGGAACAACGCCACGCCCACGACGTAGAGCGCGCAGCCGCCGGTGAGTGTCAGCCCAGGAACGATAGCAGCCGCGAACAGGGTGCCGACCGAGACCCCGAGCTGGTCTCCCAAGACGATCAAAACGATGCTCGGAGGGATGATCTGACCGAGTGTTCCGGCTGCCGCGATTGTCCCGAGCGCAAGCTCCTCGCGATAGCCGTACCGGAGCATCACCGGCAGCGAGATCAGCCCCATGGCCGTGACGGAGGCGCCCACCACCCCGGTGGCGGCAGCCAACAACGCGCCCACGAAGATCACCCCCAACGCCAGCCCGCCCCGAAGACGTCCGAAAACCAAGCCGATCGTCTCCAGGAGCTGCTCAGCCAACTTTGACTTCTCGAGCACTACACCCATGAAGATGAAAAAAGGAACCGCTAGGAGCGTATAGTTCGACATGGTGCCAAAGGCACGGTCGGGCATCGCTCTGAATAGCACCAGATCGAAGGGTCCGGCCAAATCGGCCACCACACCGAACAGCAGAGCGGTGCCTCCCAGCGTGAAGGCGACCGGGTAGCCAGTGAAGATGAGCGCGAAAGTCACCAGGAACATCAATGGACCCCACAACTCCCCGGTCACTTGAAGCTACCGCAGCTCACGACCCTTCCTCCTGGCGGACACCGGCCGCATCGGGTCCGATGCGGGGCCCCTCAGGTGTACCTCTCTCACGGATCGTATCCAGCTGACGGACTGCCATGGCGAGGCCTTGGAGCAGGAGCAGCCCGAAGCACACTAGGAGAAGGGCTTTGATAGGCCACCGGGGGAGGCCTCCCGGGTCAGGAGACACCTCCCGCACCTGCCACGAGCGGACCACCGGCGTCCACGACACCCATAGCATAAGAACGCAAAACGGGACCAGCATCAGCGTGGTTCCGAACAGATCGATCCAAGCCCTGCCTCGCTCCACCAGGCGCTCACGGAGTACGTCAACGCGCACGTGAACGTCGTGGCGAAGCCCGTGCGCCGCCCCTAGCAGGAAGATGATCGAGAACATGTACCACTGGATTTCGTTAAGAGCATTCGAGCTGAGCGGTATGCCGACGTAGCGCGTGGCCCAGCGAGCCAGGGCGTTGTAGGCCCCCATCAACACCATGGCCAACACCAGCCAACTGGTCGCTGAGCCCATGAGGTCGTTCAAACGATCGACGACGGCGGCGGCGCGGCGAAGGAAGCTCATACATTCACCACCCTCGATGAGCTTCTCGACAGCTTCCTCCGCGTCGCGACGCTCTGAGGTAGCGGTCTGTAGAGGGGGGCAACCGGCCGAGAGCTCTCTGCGTCTGGCCCCGTGGGCTCCGGTTCCCGCAGGTCATGAAGCATAAGAGATGGTAGGGACAGGCAGCGGCAGCACGCAACGCGACCTGTCAGTTGGTATGTGGCACCTTAGCAAAGTGCCGACCCCGCCCAGGTTCGGGCGAGGTCGGCACCCCAAGACGGCCTCTTACTGCAAGGCTAGGCTAATATCAGCCCTCCTCGGCGAAGAATCTCTCCGTAATGATCTTGTCTTCCGTGTAAAACTCCACAATCGCCTTGCCCTGTGCTTTGATCTGGGCCCACTGCGAATTCTTCAGTCCCCCGAACGGAAGCATGGCAACCGGCGCCGGAATACCAACGTTTACACCGATCATGCCACACTCGACGTCCAGCTTGAACTTACGCGCCCAGTAACCGTTCTGAGTGTAAATCGAGGCCCCATTGCCATACTCGTGACCGTTCACGATCGAGATGGCGTCGTCTAGATCCTTCGCCTTCAGGATAACGACGACCGGCCCGAAGATCTCCGTCTGGTGGATCTTCATTCCCGGCTTGACGTCCGTAAACACCGTCGGGCCGATGTAGTAACCACCCTCGGAACCCTCTACCATGACGTCCCGGCCATCGAGGGCCAGCGTGGCACCCTCGTCCACACCATCCTGGATCAGCGCCAGGATAGATTCCTTGGCTTTTTCGGAAATGACCGGACCCAACAACATAGGGTTCTCTTCGTGGGCCGGATCGAGTGGGTTGGCCAAAAGGGTCTTCTTCGAGTCTTCGACAAACCGCTCGCAAATCTCATCGTACATTTCTTCCACCGCGACGATCGCGGACGAGGCCATGCAGCGCTGGCCCGCACACCCGTAGCACGACGTAGTCATGTTGCGGATCACGTCCGAAACCTTCGCGTCGGGCATCACAACAAGATGATTCTTCGCGCCACCCATCGCCTGAAAGCGCTTGTTCGTCTTGGCACATTTCTCTGCAACGATGCGGCACACCGCCGTCGATCCCACTAGTGAAACACCCTTCACCACCGGACTCGACATCAACGCATCAGCCACCGTCGAGTCGCCGTTGACCAAGTTGAACACGCCATCCGGGATCCCAGCTTCTTCCATGTACTGGGTGATGAGCTGCATCGTCATCGGCACCTGCTTCGAGGTCTTTAGCACGAACGTATTGCCGCTGGCGATCGCGTACGGTATGAACCAGAAGGGCACCATGGCAGGGAAATTAAACGGCGCGATCATCCCGAAGACACCCAGCGGAAGCTTGATGACCTCCCCGTCGATGTCGAAGGACCCACCGATCAATTTGTCGCCCTGCTGCATCACGGGCATGCCGCACGCGACCTCGATGTTCTCGAACACGCGTTTCATTTCGGCACGCGAATCTGTGAGGGACTTGCCTTGCTCCCTAGTCAGGGTCCGGGCAATCTCCTCCTCGTTCTCCCGCAACAGCTGTGCGAGCTTGAACAGCGGCGCTACCCGTCGACTTGCTGGAGTCATTCTCCAGCCGTCGAAGGCCTCCTCCGCAGCCGCAATGGCACGATTCGTTTCGGCGGTCGTGGAGAGTGGCGCCTCCGCGATCACCTCTCCGGTGCCCGGGTTGGTTACGTCGACGTGACCAGAGCATTCGGCTTCAACCCACTTTCCACCGATATAGTTCTTCAGCAGGGTGGTGCCAGCCATTACAGCTCCCATAAATCAAACTCCTTTCAGGTTGGATCCTTATGAGCTACAAACTAGAGTAGGGAACTCATGTCCGTGCTCCCTATGACCTATTCGGGCAAGGACACAAGCGACCCTCGCTAGGACAGAACGGCCAGCAACGTACTCACCAGTAAACGCTTGGCGCAAGCTTAGCCGGCCGAGATGAAAACGGTTCCCAAAACGCCCGTCCTCGCCCAAACTTCGCGGCCGGGGACAACCAGGAACGGAAACTTTGGTCAGTTGTCCCCCGAGACCTCCGAATGATCAGCCACGCTCAGGCGGCCTTTGACCCCCCGCACAAGCACCTGGCTACCAAGAAGTGAGTCGTGGAGGTCGGCACCATCGACCGTGCTCCCATCACCCACGATCACGTCGCGCAGTCTAGAGTCGGTGATCCGGCTGCCGCGGCCCACCGCCACGTTAGGACCGATGCGTCCGCCGTGTACGTACGCACCATCTTCGATGAGCACCGGGTCCACCAGCTCCGCTCCCTCCACGCTGGCACCAGGTGCGACACCTCCGTGCCCGTTTTCAAGTAGGTGCCGGTTGGTCTCCAGCAGAGTTTCGGGCTTTCCGCAGTCATACCACCCCTCGACCGGCGCAACCAGGAACTGTGCGCCGTGGTCCACCATGTATTGGAAGGCATCAGTCAGGAAGTACTCTCCGCCTGGTGCGGGAGCGCCACTGAGCGTGTCGTGGATGCCTTCGAACAGGAGGGTGAAGTCGCGGATATAGTAGAGGCCGATGTTGGCTAGCTTGGACACCGGCGTCTTCGGCTTCTCGACGATCCTCTCCATGGTGAGGTCGTCCCGGGTGATTATGACGCCGAAGCGCTGATAGTCCTCTACCTCTTTGGCCCAAATCACACCTGCGTACGCGGGTCCCAGATACTTCACCAGGGACAAGTCCGCGTCGAATATAGTGTCCACGAAAAGGATCAGGAGGTCCTCGTCCGCCCAGGGCTCTGCCAGCTTGACCGCCCCGGCTGTCCCGTCCTGAACCTCCTGCACCACATAATGAGCCTCGAGTTCGGGGTACTCCGCCTCAATGAAGTCGCGGATTGCGTCCCCGAGGTAGCCGACGATGAACACCACTTCGCGGACCCCGATCTCGATCAGATCGTCCAGGATGTAACTCATCACCGGACGCCCTCCTACCTTCATCAAGGGCTTAGGAGTAATGTGGGTGTGGGGCCGAAGCCGAGTGCCCTTCCCCGCCAACGGGATGATCGCCTTCATGGGACTCCATCTAGGGGGATGGTTAGAGTGTCGGCCAACGTTACCGGGCAAACGCCCCGCTGCAAGGGATACGTTAGATGAAGCACACGATCCCACGGAGCATAACTTGCGCACTAGCCACCTGCGAACCCGCCGGGACCCAGGAAGCGCCAGGGCCTTTCTTGATCGTGACGGTAGAGACAGGAGGCTATAATTTTTCCTCTGTCTACCGGCAACCCACCCACAATCAGAGCGAGATCCTAACCATAGCACCCTACCGTGCAGTCATCCACGTACACGTGCGTGCCGACGATATGGACTTGGTTGGCGGGCTGATCGACGTGGTGAACACCGCCGGTCGAACCGGACGAGCAGGTCGTGCGCGCCAACGTCACCATCCGGTAGCAGTTGCTGACGCAGTGGCACGTAGCCCTGGAGTGCTGCCCGCTTGAAGGGCCTGTTGAGAGGCCTAACCAGTAACCGGGCTGAGACTGATCCTCACTCACCCGACCCACGTTTGCGCGGGCGTACTTACGCAATCTCGTTCGATCAGGTTTGGAACGCCGCGCTCGCGCTGTCCGGAGGGCAGCTGCCGCGATGGAGTGTCTCATCGGCAGACGACGGAGGAGGTATCATTCGAGCACGGGTGCGTGCGCGCCTCCTCGACAACGTGGACGACGTACGAATCGCGGTGATCCTGGACGAAAACGGCCAGACTCGGGTGGACGTGACATCCACGTCCCTGCTACGCAAGCGGGACCTAGGCGCCAACGCTCGGCACATCCATCGCTTCCTGCGAGCGCTGGACACGAAACTGGGGGCTACTCAGGCCCTGATCCTAGACGCGACACGCGAGGCACAATTCTCGGCCTGACCTGTTTGTCGCGCACGTTGGCCGGCTCTTTCCAGAGGCTAGGTTACACAACGATGTCCGCCATGCTACGCTTCCTCCCCACGCTGATCCTGATGGCCGGCCTCACCGCCTGCCACACCGAGGCTCCTCCCCAAGGAACCGACAACGCGGCACCTCCGGAGACCGGCGACGACGGAAACCTCCAGGGACAGGTGTACGAAAGGGCAGTGGTGTACATCACTTCGGTAGGCGACAGTACCCTGATCGTGCCTTGGCAATTCAGCGCCCGCACCAGGCCAAGCGGGGTAGTCCGGACTGCACGAGCGTGGCTCGCCCGCGGGGGAGAATGGGAGCCATTCCTCCAGGAAAGTTGGGAAACCCCGCCTACGCGGGTGCCGTGGCGACTCCACCCACGTGGGCGACTCCGCCTGGTCGTGGGAGAGGGCGGGGCGCTAGAAACGCTGCTGTTTGAGGAGGGCCGCCGCCGCCTCGAGGTGGAGATAGGGGGCACGCGCACGGAATGGAGTGGCTCACAGGGCGCGACGTTCACGATCTCGGACGGCGCAGCAGTACTGTCGGAACGACGACTACCTGGTCTTGTGCTGGACCTCGCGCGAGCGCACCGGGGCGAGTCGGCTCCTGCGGGCGACTGGATATTCCTCATCTCTGGTGATTCGGTGCAGGTGGTTATGTCCGGAACGAACGAACCGGCGGCCACAGTGGGCACGTTAGAGGGATGGGCACGACTACAGGACTCGCGCGAGATCCTCTGGCGGGACATCAATTTCTCGTGGGCTGAGACCCGTGCCTTTGAGGAGGCTCGCCGTGAGGTGCCGGTCCGCTGGAGGCTGACCACCAGCGATGGCGAGATGAGCGTGGATCTCGAGGTGAAGACGGCTCACATCGAAGCAGGCGAAGGCGAAGGTCCACTCCTACCGGTTGACGCCTTGCTTGAGGTGGCAGGCAGCCTTCGGATCGGGGAGGCGGAGTTTTCGGTGCGGGGGCTGGTTCGGCACGGACAGCGGTGAGCGGGACAGCAGTTAATGCGAGGCGTCAGCGGGCCTGGAAAGCCTCCACCGCCATCAGGACGACCCCCACGGACAAGATGATCGCCACGGCGTTCGTGCCAAGCGCTACCAGTGATACTACGCTCCAAAATACAATATGGGTGAAGACGTATCCCCCGGGCACTAGGTCTCGCATCAGTTCCTCACCTGCTTGTGTGGGACAGCGTGCTGCTCCCCAGTCAGTCCATCGAACCGGGACTAACTCCCGTATCCTCGACCCGCTTTCTGATCTGCGCAAGGTAGCCGGGCTCAATGTCCAGTAGGTTACAAATCTTGCGCATCAACTGCTCTTCCCGGGCCGCCAACTCACCGTCAGCGTACACGATCCCCCACATAATCTCAACCAGGACCATCTTCTGGCCCTTGGAATAGTGCTCCCGGATCAGGCTGGTGAACTGCCAGAGGTCTACCGCCTCCGCCCGTTCCTTCTCCGCCAAGGTGAGGAGCTCCTCAGACTGCACGGCGTCCAATCCGAACTGACGCCGAACGGCAGAGCGAAGATGGGCCCGCTCAGGCTCCGTGAAGTCATCGTCTGAATGGGCCAACTCGAGCAGGAGCGCGCAGGCCGCAAGGCGGGTGTCTCGGTTGCGGACCGCCGGATTGGACGAATCGGGAGACATCGATGAGTGGAAGAACGACTTGATGCTGTCGAGCATCACGGCTCTCCTGTTGACTGAACGCCCCGTCTTGGAGAAAGCTACCACGGTGTACTTGGATTGTGTACGTCTTCTTCACCATCGGACCATGATCGGAACCGTCTCTCGACGCCACGGGCGGCTCGCGCAACTCCTCGCTCGATACCCAACACACTCCATCTATGGGTGAAGGCACCTCCAGCCACCATCAGGAGGAGACTCTCGGGAAGGCTTACGACGCCCGCCTCATGCGTCGCCTTCTCCGCTACCTCCGGCCATACAGACTCCCTGTGGCAGGGGCGTTGCTCATGCTGCTGGCCGGCGCTGCCGCGGAGGTCGCAGGCCCCTGGTTCATCCAGATCGCGATCGACCAGGCGATCCCGGCGGGAGATCTGCGCCTTCTCACCCTCCTCGGCGCCGTTTACCTCGGAGCCAGCCTACTCAAGTTCGTGCTTCAGTACCTGGACGAAATCCTGACCACCTGGCTCGGCCAAGCGGTCATGTACGACCTCCGGACCGAGATCTTCAGAAAGCTGCAGAGGGCCGATCTGCGCTACTACGACCGCAACCCGGTCGGCCGACTCATGACCCGCATCACCAGCGACGTGGAGACCCTGAACGAGCTGTTCAGCTCCGGCTTAGTCACAGTGTTTGGCGACCTGTTCACCCTCTTGTTCATCGTGGTGGTGATGCTGCGCATGGATTGGAAAATGGCGCTGGTTACCTTCGCGGTACTGCCTTTCGTCTTCATAGCCGCCTTCCTGTTCCGGGCCAAGGTACGGGAGGTGTATCGGGACATCCGGTTGCGCCTAGCGCGGATAAACGCCTATCTGCACGAGCGCATAACGGGGGTGCACGTGGTTCAGCTCTTCAACCGAGAGGTGGCCGACGCCCGCACACACGAGAAGATCAACGACCGTTACCTCGAGGCCCACCTCAGGTCCATCACCTATTACGCCCTCTTCTTTCCGATCATCGAGGTGTTCACGGCCATCGCTGTAGCCCTGATCATCTGGTACGGTGGCGGGGAGGTCATCCGAAACACGGTGACGGTCGGCGTGGTGGCGGCCTTCCTCCAATACGCGCGACGTTTCTTCCGCCCCATTCAAGACCTATCAGAGAAGTACAATCTCCTCCAAGCCGCGATGGCATCCTCGGAACGGGTATTCCACCTCCTCGATCGTGACGAGGAGATCCGCGATCCCGAGCCAGCCGTTGATCTGGGCCCGACGACCCGGGGAGAAATAGAATTCCGTGAAGTCTGGTTCGCGTACGGGCAGCGCGACAGCGGAGAGCCCGACTGGGTGATCAAGGATCTCTCCTTCCGCACCGCCCCGGGGGAGAAGGTGGCGATCGTAGGTCACACAGGTGCCGGTAAAACGACGATCATCAATCTCTTGATGCGATTCTACGACACACAGAAAGGGGAAATCCTCCTCGACGGAGTGCCCATTCGAAATCTCAAACTCGATGACTTACGATCGCGCATCGGCTTGGTCCTCCAAGACGTCTTTCTGTTCAGCCAGGACGTCCGCTATAACGTCCGTCTGGGCGCGCCCCTGAACCACGACGAGGTGGTCGCCGCCGCCCGTCGCGTCGGAGCCGACCGCCTGATCGGCCGGCTACCGAAATCCTACGATCAACCCCTCGGCGAGCGCGGCACCTCACTCTCGGTTGGCGAGCGTCAACTGGTCTCTTTCGCCCGCGCACTCGCGTTCGATCCGCCCATTCTAGTGCTCGATGAAGCTACTAGCTCTGTGGACTCTGAGATCGAAGCCCAGATCGAGCAGGCCACCGACGAGCTGCTCAAGGGGCGAACCAGCCTGGTCATTGCACATCGGCTCTCCACCGTGCAGAGAGCGGACCGGATCCTGGTCCTGCACCACGGGGAACTTCGGGAGCAGGGCAGCCACCAAGAGTTGCTAGATCAGGACGGCCTGTATGCACGCTTGCACGAGCTGCAGTTCGCGCGTTCCCCCGCCGCTTAGCGTTGGCTCGCCCCGAGAAACACAAACCTACTCGTCAATCAGGGGCGCAGAGCGCTAAAGGATCAATACGCCCGGAGCGACGGATCGACCTCTTCACGCCACCTGAGCACTCCCCCCTTCAGGTTCAGCAATCGTCCGAAACCCCGTTCCCGGAGCTGTAGCAAAGCCTTGCCACTACGAGCACCCGATCTGCAGTAGAGGACCACCTCGCTCGCGGGATCCAATTCGTCCGCACGATCGAAGAGATCGCGCAGGGGGATCAGAACCTGGCCCACCTCTGGCAGATCCGCGATGGCTGGCTCGTGCGGCTCTCGCACGTCCACTAGGACGAGGGGGTCCTTCCGATCGAGCCGTACCTTCAGCTCAGTCGGCGTGATCTCGGGAATGGTGGGAACATCTTCACTGTTCGTCTGCATCGGCCTGGTTCCTGTAGGGACAGGACCGGCGCCCGGCAGGCCCTGTGAAGAATGCGCACTATCGATCGCGGACTAGCTCGGTGAGCAGGTCGGCAGTTCGACCGGCCGCGCCGAGATTGGATTCAATATAGCGGCTGCCGGAAGAGCCGGAGACGGCCCGAGCATCGGCATCGTCGAGCCAACCCCCGAGCGCCGAAACCGCCTCACCCACATCCCGTACGACACACGCGCCCCCCGAGGCCAACAGGTCACCAGCCGCTACTGCATTATGGTGGCGGGGCCCGAACAGCACCGGCAAGGAGGCCGCGGCCGGCTCGAGCACCGAGTGCAACCCTTGTCCGTGGAATCCGCCCCCAACCCAGGCGACGTCGCCAACCGTGTATAGCTCGGCCAGCACACCGACCCGGTCCACGACCACGAGGTCCGCGTCACCACAGGCGCCGACCGACTCGACCTGGCCCAACCGCGCGCTCCGCCATCCTTCTAACTTCACCCGGGCCTCTAGCGCCTGCACCGCTTCCTCACACGGCTCGTGGGGGGCTATAACTGCGCGGAGGGACGGATGGTGCCGGCGCACCGCTGCGAGGGCAGGCACGAGCACAGTCTCGTCGGAAGGCCACGTGGAGCCGGCCACGACCGTCGGACGGCGTGGTGCGACAAACGGGCGCAAGTACGGGGCGGCCAGTTCGGCAGCCCCCACACGCTGAGCGGCCGAGTCGATTCCAGGGTCTCCGGTGACGTGGATCGTATTCGCAGCTGCGCCGAGACCGATCAGCCGCAGAGCGTCTTCGGCCCCGACGGCCGCCACCAGATCGAGACTAGAGAGGGTCGGTCGGAGCACGGAGCGCGACGGCCACCACAACCGTGAGGACCCGGGCTGGAGAGTGGCAGCCACCAGCGCAGTCGTGGCACCTGTGGTCCGCGCAGCTGCCGCCAGCACCGGCCAAACCTCGGTCTTGGTGAACGCCAGAACGTCGGGCCGCACCGCCGTCACCGACCGACCAGCCTCCTGAGGGGTGTCCCACGGAAGCGGTCCCGCGATATCTGCGGACATACGGGCGGCGAGCCCCTCGGCCGAGGGCGAGAAGTGTGTAAACACGATCTGGAAATCGCTCCGACGCTCACGCACAGCCTCGACCACGGCCATCGCTTGCAGCCCCTCTCCCACTGAAGGCGCGTGGATCCAGAGGAGGGGACGGCTGAGGTCGCGGTGCATGCGAGCCCATTCCGCCAGACGGTCACCGGCGTACCGCCGAGCGCGAACTACTCGCGCCAGCTTGGAGTCGCCGCTGCCGAGGGCGGAGGATAACAGCCACGCGGCCCGACTAAGGGAGCGATAAAGGCGCTCGGTGAAAGACACGAACAGGAGCATAGGCCGGGACCTCGGGACCCACAACGCCATCTGCCGTGCACAGGGGGCTGCGGAAGGGCAACTCAGGGCCGTAGCCGGGTAACTGAAGGGGCCTCGGCTGCCTTCCTCCCTTGGGCTCCATCCCTCCACCATGCACCGTCTCGCACCCGCTATCTTCGTCGTCCTCACCGCGTGCTCGCCGCTGTACGTCCTGAAAGCGGGAATCGCAGAAGCACGTATCCTGAGGGCGCGGCGCCCCATACCCGAAGTAATCCTCGATTCCACCACGGACGAGCGTACCAGAGGGATGCTCGTGCTGGCCATGGATGCGCGCACGTTCGCGATCGAGCGCCTGGGGCTTGACGTGGGCGAGTCTTACACGTCGTTCACGCAGCTCGACTCCGATACGCTCGCACATATCCTGTCGGCCGCCCGGCGAGATCGACTCGAGCCCCGAACGTGGTGGTTCCCCGTGGTGGGACGCTTCCCCTACAAGGGGTTCTTCGACCTGGATGACGCGCTGAAGGCCCAGCGAGAACTGGAGGGCGAGGAGTGGGACACCTACCTCCGCCCCACAGCAGCTTTCTCGACGCTGGGGTGGTTCAAGGACCCGCTCCTCTCGACGCTTCTCAGGCAAGACGACGTCGACCTAGTCGAGACCATCCTCCACGAACTTTCCCACAACCACCTGTTCGTCAGCGACCAGGTGACGTTTAACGAGAGCTTCGCGACGTTCGTGGGACGAGTAGGGTCTGCCGAATTCTTCTGCACACGACAGGGTGGCGGCCCCGACACCGTGCAATGTGTGTGTGCGCGCGCCCGGTGGAGAGACGAAATACGGTTTTCGCGTTTCCTCGACGAACTTGTGGACGAACTCGTCGCCATCTACGCTAGCACAGACCTAACCACAGAAGAAAAACTGCGCGAACGATCAACATTGTTCGCCAATTCCCAGCGCCGATTTCGTACTGACGTGCAACCCATGTTCAAGGCCCAGACGTTCAGCAGCTTTCTCTCCACACCCCTCAACAACGCCACCCTCTTGTCTCGCATGGTCTACTACCACCGCCTCTACGACTTCGACGCCCTGCTGCAGGCCCACCAGGGCAACCTCAGGGACGCGGTGGCAGCCCTGAAGGCGAGGGCCGAGGACGTTCTCGACCCTTATACGCTCCTCCCCCAAGCCCCGCGCTAAAACCAAGCCATCTGCGAATACGCACCGTAACATCGGTCCGTTGTACCGCTTTCGGCGCGTGCTTAGGTTTCCAACTCTCAAGGAGTTCGACCTTTTAGGCCATTTTAGGCCCTCGCGACGAGCGATGGAAAACGGAGACACCGAGGACT
This sequence comes from Gemmatimonadales bacterium UBA2988, assembly GCA_002346665.1. Classification (GTDB taxonomy): domain Bacteria; phylum Gemmatimonadota; class Gemmatimonadetes; order Longimicrobiales; family Gaopeijiaceae; genus UBA2988. The sequence goes on along the minus strand of DEAG01000010.1, from coordinate 5,826 downwards.
ACTCCCACTCCGCCATAGAACAGAAGTGGCGAGAGCGCTGGGAAGAACGGGGAACGAACAGCTACACCCGGGACGAACTCGGGGCAGCTGAACAACCCTATTACAATCTGATGATGTTCCCCTACCCCTCCGCAGAGGGGCTCCACGTGGGTAATATCTACGCCTTCACAGGAGCAGATGTACACGGACGCTTTCGCCGGATGACGGGCGAGAACGTCTTCGAACCGATCGGTTTCGACGCGTTCGGGATCCACTCTGAGAATTTTGCGCTGAAGCAGGGGGTCCACCCCATGGACCTCATCCCGTCCAATATCCGCAACTTCACCCGTCAGCTCCGCCGCATCGGGGGCATGTTCGACTGGACCCACTCAGTCGACACCACCGACCCGTCATACTACAGATGGACCCAGTGGATCTTCCTCCAACTCTTCAAGGCAGGCCTAGCGGAACGCAGGGAGGGGCCGGTCAACTGGTGTCCGTCGTGCAAGACAGTGCTTGCCAACGAACAGGTGATAGCGGGACGCTGTGAGCGCTGCGAAACACCGGTAGAACAACGCCGCATCGCGCAGTGGTTCTTTCGTATCACAGAATACGCAGAGCGGCTGCTCGATAATCTGGACTGGCTGGACTGGTCCGATAGCACCCGGAAGGCTCAACAGAACTGGATCGGCCGGAGCGAAGGTGGGGAGTTGTGCTTCCCCGTACTACCAGCCGGGACCAGCGAGGGGGCAATCCCCGCGTCTGAGGTCCTCGAAGGCCTGATGATCAAGGTCTTCACGACCCGCCCCGACACCGTGTTCGGGGCTACCTATATCGTACTCGCCCCCGAACACCCCCTGGTGGAAAAAGTCACCGATCCGGAACACCGGAACGAGGTGGATGAGTACCGGAAACGGGCCGCACGCAAGGACCTGGTGGCGCGCAAGGTCGAGAGCAAGGAGAAGAGCGGGGTCTTCACGGGCGCCCTCGCCCTGAACCCTGCCACCGGCAACCCCATCCCCATTTGGATCGCCGACTACGTACTGATGGAGTACGGCACCGGCGCGATCATGGCCGTGCCTGGCCACGACCAGCGCGACTTTGATTTCGCACACGCATTCGGCTTGCCCGTGGTCCGCGTGGTGGCGGGACCCGGGGACGACGCCGCAACCCCACTTGACGAGGCATACGAAAGTGATGGCGTGATGGTGAACTCGGGCGAGTTCGACGGGCTCGATGTGGTCGATGCCAAGCGGGGCATCGTCGACAAGCTGGCCGAACAGCAGCTCGCAGAACCTCGGGTGAATTTCCGACTGCACGATTGGTGCATCTCCCGGCAGCGCTACTGGGGCCCTCCGATCCCGATCATCCACTGTGAACGGTGTGGGCCCGTGGCGGTCCCCGAAGACCAGCTGCCAGTGGTGCTGCCGCGCGTGGCGAACTTCAAACCCGACGACAGTGGTGTGAGCCCGTTGGCGCGGGATGAGGAGTGGTACCGCACTCGATGCCCCACGTGCGATGACCCGGCGCGCCGAGAGACCGACGTCTCCGACACGTTCCTCGACAGCGGTTGGTACTTCCTGCGCTATCCGTCGAGCGACTTCGGCGACAGACCTTTCGATGCTGAGATCACCCGCGCGTGGTTGCCGGTCGAAACATACATCGGCGGCAACGAGCACGCCGTACTGCACCTGATGTACAGTCGCTTCCTCACCATGGCGCTGCACGACCTTGGGCATCTCGACTTCGAGGAGCCCTTCACGAAGTTTCGCGCCCATGGCCTGATCATCCGGGATGGTGCGAAGATGTCCAAGAGCAGAGGGAACGTGATCGTCCCAGATCCCATCATCGAAGAGTACGGAGCTGACACCTTCCGCCTCTATCTGATGTTCCTCGGGCCTTTCGAGGTTGGTGGCGACTACCGCGACGAGGGCATCCAGGGACCCTACGGTTTCTTGCACCGCTTGTGGGATACCGCTCTATCGGCAACCGATGCTCCCGCCGACCCAGAAGTCGAGGGAAAGCTCCACCGCACCATTGAGCAACTCACGCAACAGTTAGGTGAGCTCCAGTACAACACTGCTGTTGCTGCCATGATGGAATATCTAAACGTCCTCCGCACGGGGGGCCGGAAGGCCGCTCGCGCTGAGGTCGAACCACTGGTGGTGATGGTCGCACCGTTTTGTCCACACATTGCCGAGGAGCTCTGGGAGCGGCTTGGCCACGAAGGCAGCGTGTTCGAGGGCGCGCACTGGCCAGCCTGGGACGAGAACAAAGCTCGCGAGGACCAGATCCAGATTGCAGTGCAAGTGAACGGACGCCTGAGGGCAACAATAGCCGTGGTCCGAGAAGCTAGCCGTGACACGGTAGAAGAGATCGCCCGGAGAGACGACAACGTGGCACGCCATCTCGACGGAGCGCAGATCAGCCGAGTCGTATACGTTCCAGAGAAGCTCGTAAATTTCGTCCTCTAAGGGCGACCGCCGAGTGAACCGATGACATTGCCCCCCCGTCCCGACCTGCGCCTCGAGCGCCTCATGATCGACAGCATCCGCGTCCTGGCGATGGACGCGGTGCAACAGGCCGGTTCAGGCCACCCGGGGACCCCGATGGCGCTGGCCCCACTCGGGTACGCCCTGTGGATGCGTCACCTGCGCTACAACCCCACCAACCCGCAGTGGATGGACCGTGACCGCTTCGTCTTGTCGGCGGGGCACGCATCCATGTTCCTGTACTCGTTGCTCCATTTGACCGGCTACGATCTCTCGCTCGAAGAGCTGATCAATTTCCGCCAGTGGAGTACGCGTACCCCCGGACACCCGGAGGTGCACGTCACTCCCGGAGTGGAAGCCACCACCGGACCACTCGGACAGGGGGTCGCCAACTCGGTCGGCATGGCGATGGCAGAGCGCTGGCTAGCGCACCGGTTCAACCGTTCCGACCACTCGATCGTCGATCACCGCACCTGGGTACTTTGCTCGGATGGCGACCTGATGGAAGGAATAAGCCATGAGGCGGCAGAACTGGCGGGACATCACCGCCTGGGCAAGCTCGTTTGGATGTTCGATGACAACCGCATCACGATCGAAGGTTCTACCGCGCTGGCCACCTCCACTGACCAAGAGCAACGCTTCACCGGCTACGGGTGGCGAGTGCTCCGCGTCGAGGACGGCAACGACGTGACTGCGATCGACTCCGCGCTCGCCGCTGCGGCCCAAGAGCAAGAACGTCCCACACTTATCATCGTGCGCACCGAGATCGCATGGGGCAGCCCCAACAAGGTTGGTCACCACTCGGCCCACGGAAGCCCTCTGGGCCAGGATGAAGTGCGCGCGACCAAACAAGCGCTGGGCTACCCCTCACTCGAGCCTTTTTATCTCGATCCGGAAGCGGTGAGCGCCTGGCGCGTTGCGCGGGAGCGCGGGCACCGTATGGAGAGCGAGTGGCGGGAGCGACTGGACGCCTACCGTTCCGATCACCCAGACGCAGCAGCGGAGCTGGAGCGACTGGCCCAGGGACGTCTCCCAGACGGATGGGACGCTGAGCTTCCAGACCTACGGGGTAAGGCGGACGCCACTCGGAACATCTCCGGCAAGGCCATCCAAGCGCTGGCCGCACGCATCCCCGAGATGGTAGGCGGATCCGCTGACCTGGGCTCCTCCACAAAGACCGACATCGAACGCGCCGAGAGTTTCCTGCCCACAACCCCGAGCGGGCGCACGCTCCACTTCGGAGTGCGGGAGCACGCCATGGGTTCGATCTTGAATGGCATGGCGCTACACGGAGGCCTAAGGCCGTACGGCGGCACGTTCCTGATTTTCTCCGATTATATGCGGCCCGCCATCCGGCTGGCGGCGCTGTCCGAGCTACCCGTCACATTCGTGTTTACGCACGACAGCATCGGCCTGGGCGAGGACGGACCAACACATCAGCCCATCGAGCAGATGGCGGCGCTGCGTGCGATCCCGAATCTTATGGATCTCCGTCCCGCCGATGCTGCCGAGACGGTCGAGGCGTGGAGAGCGGCGCTCGGGCGAACCGACGGACCGGCATTCCTCGCCTTGACTCGCCAGAAGCTTCCGGACCTGCATACTCCGGAAGCGGCTCCCGCCGATGGGCTGCACCAGGGTGGATATGTACTGATGGAGGCGTCAACAGAAGCTCCCGACGCGATTCTGCTGGCCAGTGGCTCAGAGGTAGGTATCGCGCTTGATGCTCGTATCGTGCTAGAAGAGGAAGGCATCGCCACTCGTGTGGTCAGCCTCCCGAGCTGGCATCTATTCGCGCGTCAGGACGAGTCCTACCGCGAGGAGGTGTTGCCGCCCGAAGTGACCGTGCGTGTGGCAGTAGAAGCGGGCACAACGCTCGGATGGGAGCGGTGGACCGGTGCAAGCGGTCGCACCGTGGGTGTCGATCGCTTCGGCGCGTCGGCACCCTATGAAGTGTTGTACCAGGAATTGGCACTAACACCTCCTCGCGTTGCCGCCGTAGCCAGAGAATTGGTGGCAGCGCACCGCGTCGGTGCGTTCCGACCACACACCTAGACGGCGAAGTAACGCGCTCCCGGAAGCAACGGGGGAGCCTCGCGAACGCAAATGGTACGGTCAGCCCACTGCACAATCGGTGACGACTTGCACGTGACCGTCCAACAGAGATCTCGCTGCACACACCTGGGCCACATGTGTCCGTGGCCTTCATCTCCATCGAAGATACAATCGGCAGCGTGATCCATTTCATGGACAAACGTGTCTACGTGCTCACAACCATTTGTCTTTAGCATTAGACCCACGTTCAATGTGATCGCGAGTACAAAGAGCTTACCGCTGATGAGGCCAGGAACCATCTGACCAAGCTGACGCGGACGCTGTCATTCAGCCACAGCGGCAGCGTGAGTGGCAGTTGGCCGCCCAAATTAATGTCGTTCAGGTGCAGGTATAGACCACACACATACTGCTTCTGATAGCCGCCCACGCAGCACCGTCATGTATAGTCAGGAAGCTACTGTGGCCGCCCCCGTTTGAATCGTTGATGGGCTACCCGTGCACTCCAAAGTGCAGGCTCGGGAACCGGACATTGGCATGTGTGCATCGCGGCCTCGCGATACGCAGCCATGCCCCTATCAGCACCACGTTAGGTCATTACAAAAGTGTCGAGGATGGCAGCGGGTGCACCGCGGTAGATTTCCTGCCGATTGAGCACAGCCTCACTACTGCCCAATGACCAGATAATGGCGTAATTACGCCGCCAACTCGCCCTTTATGTACTTCGTCCACCGCGTCGACAGGGCCTTGGTAGAAAGGTCGTATTGCTCCCATCCACCATCCCATTCCGTTCCTGTCGTGCATCCCCTTAAGGCGTATCTAACAGCCACGAAAAGCGATGCCCAACTCTTCTTCGGGAGTGACTAAAATAGGCTCCGCACATATCGTCCCAACTCGACTCGGCAGACTTGTCGGGGACAACCTACGTATCCGTTCTAGACCATGCTATCAGGTTTGTGTTACTCAACTCAACGATCCTCTGACTGAGCCTTCGATGCCACTACATATAAGTGCAAGGTCAAGCACCATTCAAAAAAAGATATTGCATTCTTCGGCAGACTCTTTCTAATTAATTGCGTCGCTTGTTGTAAAACTCCATCCGGAGGATGTCAGTGGCTGCCAAGAAGAAGGCTGCAAAGAAGAAAGTTAGGAAAGTTGCGAAGAAGAAAGTTAGGAAGGCCGCAAAGAAGAAAGTGAAAAAGGCCGCGAAAAAGAAAGTTAGGAAGGCCGCAAAGAAGAAAGTGAAAAAGGCCGCGAAAAAGAAAGTGAAAAAGGCCGCGAAAAAGAAAGTGAAAAAGGCCGCGAA
>DEAG01000004.1 GCA_002346665.1 Gemmatimonadales bacterium UBA2988 | reverse complement strand
ACCACACCAATACTCAGAAGGCACCGTGCATGTGCTGGTGAATGGAGCGTTCTCGATCCGGGATGGTGACGTCACACCCGAGCTTGCAGGCAAACCGCTTATGCGGGCAGGCCTAGTTTTCGGCTCTTCGGATTGAAATAGCTGCTATAGGCGTAGGTTGGATATACTTGCGTGAGTTGTGGATACGTTTCAGGCTAGAGCCGGCGATAACTAAAGCTAAGATCAGGTTTTTCAGGACTGAAGCGATATGATAGGTTGAGAGCTTTGAGGGTGAGAGCTACCTGGCGTTCTGGGGGGGGCGAGCCATGAGTTGGATCGATGTGTTGTCGGCTCTCTGTTTCGTTGGTACCGGATATTGTATCCGCAGGATTATCGAGGTGTGGCGCTACTCGAAGGAACAGCGGAAGCGCAAACCATGACGGTGGAATAGGTTTGAGTGCAGAATTGAATAGTCCTCAGTCGTTCAGTTTCAAAAGAGGTTCAGAATATTCCAGAAATGACATCCATGTTCTATACCATGGAAAACCAGTTCCTAGAGTTGGAACTGGAAACTGGATGACAGGATACGTAAAACCAACTGGGACAAATGATCTAATAATTTTTATGAATATTGGTGTCCCAGGGACAACTGGTCATGATTTTGAAAACAAGTTTGACCCAGATACCAATACAATAATTTGGTATGGAAAACCGAACTCAAAGTCCAAACAACCAACTTTTAAGAAACTTTTTTCAAAAGAATTAATCCCACATTTTTTTGCAAGATGGGACTCAAGTAACACGAAATTTGTTTACTTAGGAACAGGATCAATAGTTAACTTCCAAGATGGAGTTCAAACAAAACAAGGTCCTGCAATAAGACTGATCATCACATGCGAAGAAGCAAAAGAAATCCTCAATTATTCGGTTTCTCATGTTGAAACAGACATAAATGAAGAAATATTAATTGCCAGCAACAACATCAAAGAATCACCGTCTTCCTTCCTCCTTGAAAAACACTTAGAAAGTTATATCGAAGAGTTTTGGGATGAAACAGTTTTTGGAAAAGATTTTGATATTTATGAAAACGGAAGGCAGTTCCCAACTGATACAGGACCCTTAGACTTGCTTGCACAAAAGAAGGACAAATCCGAATTTTTAGTATTGGAACTAAAAAGAGATAAAACCAGTGATGTTGCAGTTGCTCAAACACTAAGGTACATGGGATACATTAAAAAAAAACTTGCTACAAACAATGAAAAAGTGAAAGGGTGTATTATAGGCACACAAGAGGACAGGAATCTTGTTAATGCAATTTCAATGGTCCCAAACATAGATTTTTATAGATACAACATCAACTTTTCACTAAGCAGGGTCGATTTATAAAAAATTAACAAAAAAGAAATTAAGTTTTATTTAAAGTTTCATAAAGAATTCAGAAAAAGACATACTCTTAATTCTGCACTCAAATCTAAGTTGTTACCACCGAATCGGCGGTCCCCGTCGGGATACGGGAGCGACTTGAGCGCCACGGCATCGGGGCCGTAGAAAATCGCCGCAATCGCTCCGATCGCGACTGAGAGCACGGTGGCCGTTGTGAATCCACGGGATTTCCAGAGGCCACGGAGAGCGATGCGCGCCTCGTGAAGTGCCGATCCGATCAGTTGGAACACCCGGGAACGAGGCACTGATCCTGCAGTCTAGATCTGGGCAACTCTGTCCTTCAATACTGAGCGCTCGATCCTTTCTGGATCCAGGGAGAGGAATAGATCGATCCGCTTTGTCAGGAGCTCTTGGGTAGCCCGAAACGCTGCCATCCGCTGTTCCTCACCTCCCTGGACCTTACTCGGGTCAGCCACCCCCCAGTGCCCTGAAACGGTTCCGGACGGAAGGGTCGGGCAGGCCTCTTGTGCCTGGTCGCAAACTGTGACCACCAGATCCCATTCCCGCTCGATAACTTCCTCGAATCCCTTGGGCCGATGGAGTTTCTGGTCACCGCCAATTTCTTCGATGATTCTTAGAGCCAACGGATGAACACTTCCGCCAGGATGCGAGCCGGCGCTCTCGACTTCAAAGCGGTCTCCTGCGCGCCACCTAAGCACGGCCTCGGCGATCTGGCTCCGTGCGGCGTTGTGAGTGCACAGAAACAGGACCCGGAAGCGGTCGGGTGGATTACTTCGCGGAGATTTCATGTAACGAGGCTGGCTGCGATCATTTACGGGGACGGGGTGCTCAACGGGATGCTGCATATGAAGCCATCATTGTCAAGGTAAGCGTCCATAGTCGTCCCCAAACACACGAGTAGCGCGTTCCGCGTATTGGACTTGTGCTTCCCCATTGGTAATCTCCTACTAGCCGATGGTAGATGCCTCTCCAGATACCTAGGCACCCTACTACTTCAGTATCCCACTACCCTATAAAAGTGGCACCTAGACACCGGTCTTGGTATTGTTGGTCAGCCATATCTTGCAGGGGCGAGTAGAGTTATAACTTTGAGGGAATGGAGCATGAAGGCACTTGCTCTCAGCACCACGTTAGCAGGTATTTGGGTGGTCGTAGGCACCGACCCGGGGGATGTCGGGTTGACGTTGGCCACGCATGACGTCTCGTAGTCGACCGTAGTCGATCACTATGCCCGCCTATAGAGTCCGGGTGGTAAAAGACAACCTCGTCTTTTGCGCCGGTCACTTCATTACCTGCGAGGGTGTTTGCGAGTCCCTCCACGGCCACAACTACCGGGTGGCAGTCACGCTCGAAGGTCCACTGGACGAGAGTGAATACGTCTTCGATTTCGTTGCCCTCAAGAGAATGACGAAGGCCATTTGTGACCGCCTGGATCACCGGTTACTGCTGCCCTCGCATAACCCTCTGCTCGACATCCAGTCCGACGCATCGGGGTTCACGGTGCGATACCAGCACAAGACGTACGTCTTCCCCCGCGAGGATGTGGTGCAGCTGCCGGTTCCCAATACAACGGCCGAACACTTGGCCGCCTGGATCGGAGACCAACTTGTGGTAGCTCTGGCTGCCGAGGGCGCCTCGCACCTAACCGCACTAGAAGTAGAGGTTGAAGAGACTGTCGGTCAGTCGGCGTTCTGCCGCAGAGAGCTCAGCCGCGCGGGTCGCTAGGGCCGCGCCGCAGTGCGCTCCCACTCCATCTGTCTCGCCATGGGAACGAATCTGGGCGATCGTGCTGAAAACTTGCGCAGAGCCCTGGTCGAGTTGGGTGGGTGTTTTGAGGTCACCGCCGTCTCCCCGATCTACGAGACTGAGCCCGCTTACCATCTCGATCAGGCACGGTTCTTGAATCAATGCTGTCTGGCTAGGACAGGGTTGTCGAGCCGGAGCACTCTTGCTCAGCTGAAACACTCCGAGTCGGCCCTCGGTCGCGCACCCGGTATCCGGTTTGGCCCGCGCCTCATAGATCTGGATCTACTGTTCTACGACGACCTGGTACTTACGTCACCAGACCTGATTGTGCCACATCCTCTCTTGCACGAGCGGGCTTTCGTGCTCGCTCCACTGAACGACATTGCTCCCGAGATCGTTCACCCTGTGCTGGGTGTGAGTGTGAGGGAACTGCATGAGCGTTTGTTGGACAGGGAGAAGCGTAAGGTTCGGGCCGTAGAGGGGGGAGTGGGCACCGGTGTGTAACCTACCACGCATCCGCTGAGTCTAATCAGGTGATCCATCGGGATCTGACCGTCGGCTCCCACACGTTTAACTGGGGTGCCCAGACCTACGTCGTAGGCATCCTCAATGTGACGCCCGACTCGTTCTCCGGGGACGGGTTGGCCGTGGGTGACCATTGGTTGGACCGTATGGTGGCCTTGGCCGAGGACCACGTGGAGGCGGGGGCCCATATCCTCGATGTCGGTGGCGAATCTACACGGCCCGGTAGCCAGCCGGTATCGGTGGAAGAGGAACTCCGCCGGACGATTCCCGCTGTGCGTGCGCTCGCCGCACGCGTAAACGTTCCGATTTCCATCGACACCTACAAGGCCGAAGTCGCGCGGCAGGCGATCGCCGAGGGCGCGACCATTATCAACGATGTCTGGGGACTTCGCATGGACGACGATCTCGCCCGAGTTGCGGCTGAGAGCGGCGTCGCTGTCGTGATAATGCACAACCGTAGTCGGCCTGACGACGTGGCGCGGGAGGCGCGGTTGGGTGGGCGCTACGTGGGGGTGGAGTACCGAGAGCTACTCGGAGACATAAAACGCGAACTGACGGAATCGATTGAACTGGCACTGAGAGCCGGCGTCAAGGAGGAGCGCTTGATCGTAGATCCCGGCATTGGGTTCGGTAAGACGGTTGATCAGAACCTGGAATTGGCCGATCGGTTGCATGAGCTGGCCGAGCTGGGTTACCCCATCCTGGTGGGTCCGTCTCGCAAATCGTTTCTCGGGTACACCCTGGATCTAGCACCCGACGAGCGGATCGAAGGCACGGCTGCGGCAGTAACCCTGTGCATCGACCGGGGGGCGGACATCGTACGCGTCCACGACGTTGCCCAGATGGTACGCGTGGCCCGGATTACCGACGCCATCGTGCGGCGGCCGAAACAGGCAAATGCTGTCGGGCTGTCACGGGGCCGCCAGAACCCTTGACATCGATCGGGCTGGATTCGTAGCTTGCCTGCTGTCTTAACCCAGCTATAACGCGAACGGGTGGCTGATGATGAATTCCTGTTGGGTCACGGTGATGTGTTCTTGTAGGTCTCTTTCAGGAGGCCGAGCCTGCATCTTCGTGTAATCGCAACAGGGTCGAAGAAACGGCGGCTTCTCGAAGAGGGAGGTCGCCTTTTTTGTTGCCCGTGACCACGGACGAGCAATGATCTACATGGTGAAGCGATGTTGTTGTCGGTGTTGTCTAACGTCTTCTATGTCAGGGGCACAACCCGGCGTCAGGGCACACCCGTATGTGGGTTTGCGTTTGCTTTGAACTGGCCTGGCTGCTTCCTGGCAGCCGGGCTTTTTTCTTTTTGTGGAGGCATATAGTAGTGATCGTACAGTCAGACACAGGGGCCATTGGCGTGGGTGATATTGACCCATCGCCGCTCTCATCCTCCATACTTTGGGCGTTGTGCTGGATGAGCCCGGTATCGTCCGGCATTCTGGCGGCAAGCCCGGGACGAGTACTCCGATGAGCGCACCGAACGGAACATGGAAAGACGTTCTCGGTTCGAGGCTCTCTGTCGCCATGGCAGCTGAGATCGATGAGTTTGAGGTCCAGATAAAGCTTCGTAAACAGCTGAAGATCGATGAGAAGGTTTTTGCGGAGCTCCGCTTACGGCGAGGGGCCTACGGGCAGCGATACGACAACGGCCACCGCTACGACGGTATCCGCACCCAGGAGATCCCGTTTCCGCGTCGTGGGCTGACAAAGGGCCCGGACACGGAATTCGACGCTCCCGGGATGCAGCGGATCAAGATTCCATTCGGCAAGATGAGTGCGGAGCAGCTCGAAGTACTGGCTGACTGCGCAGAGGAGTACTCCAACGGCATCCTGCACATCACCACACGCCAGGACGTACAGCTCCATTTTGTCGACATAGAGGACACGCCGGACATGCATCGGCGGCTCGGCGCGGCAGGCATCACCACCCGCGAAGCGTGCGGCAATTCGGTGCGCAACGTCACGGGCTGTCCCCTGGCCGGAATCTGCCAGACGGAGCTGTTCGACATCTCGCCCTACGCACGCGCCGAACACTTGTTTCTGCTAGGACACCCCGACGTGCAGGATTTCGGTCGCAAATTCAAGATCGCTTTCTCGGGATGCAGCGGTGAGGGATGCGGTCGGGCGATGATGCACGACCTGGGCTTCATCGCTGCTACCCGCGTGGTGGAAGGGCGTGAGGAGCGCGGTTTCCGGGTTGTCGTCGGCGGTGGTCTCGGTCCCGTGCCGCACGTGGCTAAAGAGCTGTACGACTTCATGCCTGAAGCGCGGATGCTCCCCGTTTCTCAGGCGATCTCACGCGTGTACGCTCGTCTGGGCGAAAAGCGTAACCGGGCCAAGGCTCGGGTCAAGTTCCTGGTTGCTAAGCTTGGCATCGACGAATTCCGGCGACTGGTGGACGCGGAACTTGAGGCTCTAGAGCCGGATGCGCGATGGCAGCAGTGGGTGGACGATGCCGAGCAGTCCCACTGCGAATGGAGGCTGGCTCCCGCTACCAGCGACGGTGCCCGTCCGGATCCAGGCTTCGAGGAATGGACGGAGACCAACGTCTATGATCAACGCCAGCCGGAATTTGTGGCCGTGACGATCAATCTACCACTTGGTGACTTGACCTCGCGTCAGGCACGGTCTCTCACCGATATCATGCGCAGGTACGTCAGCGATGCTCTCCGCACGACGGTGGACCAGAACCTCCTGCTGCGCTGGGTACACCGCCAGGATCTGGTCAGTCTCTACAACGACCTATACGATGCCAAGCTCACGTTGTCAGGAGCTGGGACCATCACCGATGTGACTAGCTGCCCGGGCACCGACACATGCAAGCTGGGCATCTCGAGTTCGCGTGGTTTGAGTGCTGAGTTGCGCGCTAGGCTGGAGGCTAGGAGTCTCCAGTTCGACGCCACGCTCAAGGACGTGACCATCAAAGTCAGCGGCTGCAACAACTCGTGCGGGCAGCATCACATTTCAGACATTGGATTTTACGGTTCCAGTCGTAACGTGGGGTCCTACAAAGTGCCACACTTCCTGCTGCTGCTGGGAGGCGCCCTGGAGGACAATGCCGGCAACTACGGTCTGGCGATCGGCGCGATCCCATCGAAGCGCGTGCCCGAGACTGTCGACCGGCTTCTGGATCTGTACTCAGCCGAACGTGAGGACGGGGAGGCGTTCCGCCCATGGGTGATGCGTGTCGGCAAGAAGGCCATCAAGGGGAAGCTCCAGGACCTCATGGCGGTGCCCCCATATGAACAGGACGATAGCTTCTACGTGGACTGGCACGATGCGCGTGAGTACTCGATCGGCGATATCGGCGTAGGAGAGTGTGCGGGCGAGGTCATCACGTTAACTGAGTTCAGCCTGGCTAGCGCAGAGAGCAAGGTGTTCGACGCGTCCCTGATCGTCGATGACCCTACCGTTACCAGAGAGCGAGTGTTGGAAAGTTCCGCGTTGGCGTATCGGGCGATGGTGTTGGCTGCGCTCGGTTTGCTGAAGACCAAGGATCCGGACACAAGGAGCGATCCCGAGACTGTCTTCAGCGACTTCGAGCGTCAATTCATCGACACACAGCTTTTTTTCGAGCGCTACATTGGCAACAGCGAATGGTCCTATTTCCAGGCCGCTCACGAAACGGGGGGAGTCGCCCGTGACCGGGACGAGGCTCGGCGCCGGGTCGAAGAGGCCCAGCTCTTCATTGAGGCTTCACACGCGTGCTACATGCGTCTTTGTCAGGCTCAGGGCGGCGGCAGTCCGGTGTTGCCCTGGGCGGTCGCGAACCCGACCTGATGGGTCGGGCGATCAAGGGCCTGCAGCGTATTTGTCTCAAGCTGTATGCGCCGGAACCGGGGATTGGCGATCAAGCGTTCGTCCCGATCTTCCACGAGTGGATTCGCGACCAGGCCCTCGAGGACCTGGTGTTGTTCGACGTGGCCGACTATGCCCACGTGCCAGAGAGTCCCGGTATCGTGCTGGTAACGCACGAGGCCAGCTTTTCCCTGGATCGCTCCGACGGTCTCTTCGGGATCATGGCGCAGCGTCGGGTCAACGGGAGTGGTGAGGCCTCTGATATGATCGCCACCACCCTCCGACACGTTCTCCAGGTGGCGGACAAGCTGGAGGGTGACCACCGACTTGCGGGGAAGCTTGCGTTCGATCGGTCCCGGGTTATGATCGAAGCCAATGACCGCTTGCGCGCTCCCAATACAGATGAAGGCTACCGTGCCTTGGAGCCTTTGGTCAGCACGGCTATAAGGAATGTATTCGGGGACAGTACTCTGAGGGTGACACGTGTCACCAACGATCCCCGCGACCGGCTCGCGGCGGACGTGCGTCTCGGAGTTGCGGCCACAGGTGCCCCCTGAATCCTTGTCCAACTTCCCTTACCCTCCATTGCCCCAATGCGTGGCCTGACCCTAGACGCAATCGACGTAAAGCTGCTGACGATGCTTCAAGCAGATGGTCGTATGTCACAGCACGACCTGGCTGAGTCGGTCGGACTGTCGTCACCCGCCACCGGGGAGCGGCTCCGGAAGCTTGAAGATCGTGGGATTATCAAGGGCTTTACTGCGATTGTCGATCCCAAGTTGCTGGGTTTTGACGTGACCGCCTTCATCGCCGTGGGGATAGACGGGTCGCGTTTCTACCAGGACTTTATCGAGCGGGTGCAGGCTCACCCCGAGATCCAGGAATGCCACACGGTCACCGGGCAGGGATCGCACTTGCTCAAGATTCGCACCGGGGACACCTCCACCCTCGAGCACCTCTTGGCCGAGCTCCAGTCCTGGCCAGGCGTCAACTGGACTACCACGAGTATCGTGCTGTCTGTGCTCAAGGAGGGCAGCAGCTTGGTGCTGGAGGACGTGCCTCCGGAGTAGTGACCCCACTCTCGGGGTCAATCGCGGTCGTATCAGCGGTGACGCCTACGGCTTCTCACCCGGCACGTTCACTGGGCCTGGGCTAGTTCCCAGTCGGAGGCGGCATCCCGTACTCGGAGGCGTGAGCAAGGTAGTCCTCGACTTCCCGTTCTCTTCGTTCGGCGCTCCACCCCAGCGCGTCCGCCAGTACGTCGGCTGCCGCGGGCGCGGCAGCCGCTCCCTGCTCCGGCGAGAAGATCAGGAGCGCGGCCCTGCGGTCCATGAAATCGATGAGGGTGGATGCCATCTCTCCCTGGACCGCCAGCAGGGCCTCGCCCCGCACCGCGGGTACGTCGGGATGGAAGGGCTCGAGCCAGTTCGGGTCACGGTCCGCCAGCGCGATCAGGTCGTCTAGCTGGCGCCCATACAGCCAGGTAAGACGCGCCGCGGTAACGGGTGCTACCCCCCTGGCCATGAGCACTTGCGCGCGAGCCTCTCGATACGCTTCGGGGTCCTGTCCCCCCAACTCTCCGCCGGGCAGGGGCACACCAGCCGAGCGGTCGGGCCTGGGTGGGTATCCACCCAGCTGCCGGGCGACCGCCGTGAGTGTGCGGTGTGCCATCGGCCGGTAGGTGGTGAGCTTGCCCCCAGCTACCGTCACCAGGCCCGGTGTGTGTGCCCACACCTGGTCTTGACGGGAGGTTTCGCGGGTGCTCTTTCCGGGTTCCTGGATCAACGGTCGGATTCCCGCCCAGGTGGCGCGCACGTCTTCGAGTCGGAGCCCTGCTTTCGGGAAGCAGTCCTGTACCATGGCCAGTAGCTCCTCTACTTCCGCGTAGGTGGCCCGAGGGGAGTCAAGGGGACCATGGTACACACCGTCGCTCGTGCCCACGTAGACGTGGTTGAGCCGGCGTAGTGCCAGTCCACGCCGGCCATTCGAGGCTTTCAGAAAACAAGCGCCCCGAATGGGCAAGGCGGCAGCATCTAGCAGGAGGTGGATTCCCTTGCTCGGCAGGATGGGTCGGTGAGGGGTCAGTTCAGCTGCCGCCAGCGTTTGGGCGGCCCAGGGCCCGGTTGCGTTCACCACGACCCGTGCGTGAGCGACGATTGTCTTACCGGTCAGCGTGTCAGTCACCTCGGCGCCGACCACACGGCCTCCCGACGACAAGATGCGGCCTTGGGCGTGGTTCGCGACCAAGGCACCGTGCAGGGCGCCTGAGAGCGCGTTCTCCATGGTGAAGCGGGCGTCGTCAGTGATGTATTCGGGATAGAGCACTCCCCCCTTGAGCGGGTCGCGTAAGCCCGGTAACCGGTCGCGCACCTCGGCGGGTCCGAGATTCCGGTGTCGCTCGGTGGCGCTCGCGGATGCCAGGCGATCGAACATTGCCAGACCGGTCCGGATGAGCCAGAAGTGATCCTCTTCAAATACGGGATACAGGAACGGGATGGGGTGGACAAGGTGGGGTGCAATTTTGCGGAGCGTCTTGCGTTCGCGAGCGGCCTCGCGCACCAGCAGAAGCTGTCCATACTCGAGGTAGCGTATCCCGCCATGGATGATTTTGGATGACCGGCTAGATGTTCCGGAGCCGAAGTCCTCCTTTTCGATCAGTCCGACCTTCCAGCCGCGGAGCGCAGCGTCTCTAGTGATCCCGGAGCCGGTGATACCTCCTCCGATAACAAGTAGGTCGAGCTGGGCTTTCCCCATCTCATCCAGGGCGTGGGCTCGCCCCTCTTGGGAGAACGGATGTACGTGGGACCTCATGTGACCCCGACTTTCCAGTCGAGGAGAGTATCCACAATAAAAGGCCGGATCATTCGCTCGCGGCCACCTCGAGTACGGTGTACCACAGATACTGAATCAGGGTCAGCAGCGAGCTCTCCATGATGCGTTCGTCGTCGCCATGCGCTCCGCCACCCCCAACGATGTCTTCCTCGGTCCGAACCGCGCCGAAACCGTAGCACTGCGTTCCCTGTGCGCGGACCTGTGCCATGTCCGTGGCTGCGGTGAGCATAGACGGCAACGTCACGGCGTTTGGGAAGAGACGATCGGTTATTCTTTCCAGAGCTTGAAACATTTCGCTCTCTAGACTGGAGGGAGGGCTTCCCGGCCGGTAGACCCCTTCCGGGATGATCTCGATGTTCGGGTCGTTGATCAGTACCGCGAGGTCACGATAGAATTCCTCCGGATTCTCGTCGGGCAATCCGCGGATATCCAGAGTGGCTTCAGCTTCGCCGGGGATTACGTTTCGACGAAAACCGGCATTCATTATCGTCGGTACTACGGACGTTCGCAGAAGAGCATAATGTTGTGGTTCGTGCTCGGCGAAGTAGTGTTCGATCCTTTGCTGTTGCTTGGGGTCGAGCACGCCTCGGTAGCGAGCAGCTTCTTCCGGTGAGCTGATTTCACTCAGGCGGGAGAAATAGGCTCGCGTCGTCTCATTTAGACGCAGAGGGGACTGCCATGCAGCGACTCGCGCCACGGCCCGAGCCAGGGCCGATACGGCGTTGTCGAGCCTCGGAATGGAACCATGGCCTGCCGTCCCGCGGGCAACGAGTCGCACCCGCATTGGGAACTTCTCAGTCGTCGCGATCTTGACGTAGCGCACTTCGCCGTCGCGTGCCACCGTCCCTCCTCCCTCGGCGAGACAAAATTCGGACGCGATCTGGTTCCAATGCTGATCGACCATGTAGTCGATGCCGAATTTGGTCGTTCCCTCTTCACCCGCTTCGGCAAGAAAAATCACATCCCGGTCGAGCTCAACACCGGCACGTCGCAGCAACAACATCAGCATCAGACCCGCCGTCACATTGTCCTTATCGTCAAGCGACCCGCGGCTGTAGATGTATCCATCCTTGGCGACCGCCCCGAACGGATCGACGGACCAACGGTCGGGTTGCACACCGACGACATCAGTGTGACCCATAACCAGAATTGGCGCCTTGCTACCGTTGCCACGAAGTCGCGCAACCAGGTTGGCACGTGTTGGGTCTAGTGCGAACAGTTCGGCCTTGATGTCCTCCTGCTGGAGTACTCGTTGAAGATACGTTGCGACTTCGGTTTCGTTGCCGGGGGGATTGCTTGTATTAGTGCGCAACAGTGCCAAGAAATACTCCATCGATTCCGCAGCGACTGCCTGCCAATCCACGGGGTATCGGTCCTGCGCATTGCCTACGGGGGTTGTTTCTATGGATGACTGGGCCAGCACTGACTGACTAGAAGTAGACAGTAAGACTAGGACACAAAGCCACATTTTTTTGGGATGGAACCCTAGTTTTTGGGCTGCGCTTATCATTAGACCTCCTTCATGCTCTGGTTCTGATTCCGCATCCCGCAGGACTGCAGCTGAGCCGGGAGCACCACGCCCGAGGCGCAGAACCGTGCTGGTAGGTGCGCTAAGAGCGCCAATCCGTTAAGCGGGGTCTGCTCCACGGGGAAATGGACAGTGCGCGACGGATCACTTACAGCTCGCTACCGTGTGACGGTATGTGCAGTCCCGTACCAGTACACGCTCCCAGCTGGCGACGACAGGGGAGATGGGGGGGCAGTCGGGGCTTACCCCATACTACACTGTCCTGAGGGCGGCCAGCCAGAACGCGATCATACGTTGGAGAAGCGATCAGGGCTGAACGGGCCCAGTCGTGGGTCCCCGGTCCCGTCCACGCACCGGACGATCAGCTCCGCAGTCACTGGCGTGAGCAGGATGCCGTTGCGGAAATGGCCAGTCGCGTGGATCAAACCTGGCAAGTCGGGATCGGGCCCGATCACCGGGAGTCCGTCGGGAGTCCCGGGACGGAATCCGTCCCACGCTTCCGCTTCAGAAGCGTGAGCCAGAGCTGGGACCGCCTGGGCTGCGGCGCGCAGGAGAGATGTCCTTCCTTCCAGGGTCGTGCCCCTCGTGAAGCCGACTTCTTCCGACGTGGCGCCCACCCAAACCAATCCACCCTGGCGGTGGTCCCGTGGGATTAGGTAGCAGGCTTCGGTTTCCAGCGTTGTACGAACCACCGCAGTCTCCAGGGCCAGCGCTACCATTTGCCCTTTGACTGGGCGCACTGGAAGCGATCGGGGAAGCCCGGACAGTCGACCGCTCCATGCGCCAGCTGCTAGCAAGACGACATCTGCGGTATGCTCCGAACCATCCTCCGTGCGTATTCCGCAGACGCGACCGGCGGAGGTGATAAGCGTGTGCGCGGTAGCGCCTGGGAGGATGACGCAGCCGGCCGCGGCCGCGGCCCGGGTCAGGGCGTGCGCGAGTGTGCGGTTGTCCACTTGGCCGTCGCATTCGAGGTGTAGGCCCGCGACGGCGGCGGCGGCGGTGGGCTCCCGTTCGCGAAGACTCGCGCCCTCGAGCCAGCTCGTAGATAGTCCCTCTCGGTTCGCCCACTTTCCGCGCCGACGCAGCCGTTCGGCCGCAGGTGTGTCGAGTGCTAGGAGGAGCTTGCCCTCGGTGCGCAGATCGAGGTTAAGTCCGGTCTCCTCCTCCAATTGAGCGGCGAAGGAGGGCCAAAGAGCGAAGCTGTCCAGACCTAGACGGAGGAAGGGTCCGGGTTCGGGCGACTCTGCCAGGGGTGAGAGCATCCCTCCGGCGGCACGTGTGGCTTCCTCTCCGGGCCGTCCCCGCTCGACCAGGGTCACGCGCCGACCAGCCCTGGCCAGTCGGCGTGCGGCCGCGAGCCCGATCGCGCCACCACCCACCACGATGACGTCCGACCCTGTGCGCTCCTGATTGCTCATCCGAAGATCCCTTCTCCATGTCCTAAGACCGCCAGCCCTACCGTTGCTGGCAATCCGTTGAGGTACGCCTTAAGGGCATCGACGTCGGTGGCCACTCCCACCATTCGCAAGCGTTTGTGTACTTCAAGTAGGCTCGCGTCGCCTTCTGGCGGGATGTGTGTGTGGGCGCCCAGGAGTGGGCGCCGTCGACTGCATCCTTGCGGAGGCGACTCTGCGCTGGCGTCGTCGCGTGTTTTTGTCTGTGCGCCTAAACGTGTCAGCGAGGGTTTCGCTGCTTGGTTGCAAGCGCCTCGTGATGGACTACCGGGTCGACTCCCAGGAGGGTGAGAGGTTGGTGAGTGGTGCCGCGGTCCAAGTCATGTACTACTACTTGGCCGCCCTGAGCAAGCGCCTACTCGTCGGTATGCGCGACTCGGTCATCGCGCACGAGAGGTTGTTTGACAGGGGCGGGTAGTGGGGGGGGGAGGTGTAGGGGGTACGCGTTGCGGTGATCGCTACAATTCAAAAGGTTTGCAGTGGCAGACCCGGAGCGGTAAGTTGACTGGCTGCTACTCCCGGATCGTCCAGGATCCAATGCCAGCGTCGGAGAGTAGTACGTCAAGTGTGGCTACAGCCAGCCGGGCTGCCTCGTTATCAAGAACTATTAGGGTGAACCCCAGGGAGAATTTCTTATGAACGGACGGCTGACTCGATCCCTCGCCTTCGTGGCGGTGGCCCTCCTAAATGCCCTACCCGCTCAGGTGAAGGCGCAGCAGCAGGCGAGCGCCCGGTACCGCGTGCTTGTGCCCGACTTCTTTCCAGCCGAAGGGGTGAGGAAGAATTTCGGCGAAGATGTTGCGAAGGAACTTCGGAATGCTCTTGAGGATCTCGGCACGCATCAGCCGATCGAGAGGAACGATCTCCGTGATGAGCTCAAGGCGTTCGACCTGAAGATAGACGAGCTGGACTGCTTTCAGACTCGACAGGTTGCCACACAGATCAACGCGCAGGTGGCGGTATGTGCGAACTACACAGAGGATAGACAGAGTGAGACCCGCGATCTCTCGGCGATCCAGTTCTGGGATATCACCACCGGCGAGGCGCTAGAGGTTGAGGGGATCACGGTGACCGGGAAGGAAGCCAAGGTCGAGGCCGCCGAGTACATCTTCGCGGCGTTCGACCGCATGATAGAGCTCGCAAAGGCGCAGCAGTTCTGTGCTGACTATGGCAACAGTCGGCAGTGGGACAACGCGATGCGCAACTGCGACTTGGCGCTCGAGCTCAATCCCAACGCTATGGGCACCCGCCAGCGTAGGGCCCGCATTCTCTTTGAACAAGCTCAAGAAGAGACGGTCGAGCAGCCCAAGAAAGCATTCTTTCAGCAGTCGTTAGAAGAGCTTGAGAGGGTACTCGGCAACAATCCGTTCCACGAAGAGGCTCTCCAGCTCGCCGGGTTCGTATCTATCCAGCTCGACGACCCGGAGGCGGGGCGGGTCTACTACGAGAGGTACCTCGAGGTGAACCCCGGCGCTGACCAGATCAGACTCAAGATCGCCTTCGACATGTCCCAGGCAGGGGACCCCGAGGGCGCTATGGGGCTCATCCAGGTCGGGATCGACGCTGCGCCCGACAACGCGGGTCTGCTCGAGGTTTACGCCGGCTACGGCTTCGCCGCCGCGAACAAGCGGGTGGAAGATGCTGAGGCCGCCAACAGCGGGGCGACTTCGCCGGAAGGGTTGGCACTCTATCGCCAGGTGATCGACGCGCTGAACAAGGTCCGGCAGATCCGGGGGACGGACATGGCGGCTGCCCAGATGCTTACACTGGTTGCCGCCCACCTGGCAGTGGACGATGCGGTGACTGCAGAGGTGGCAGCCCGTCAGGCGCTTGATGTGTATCCCCAGGAAGCGCCGCTAATCTGGGCCCAGCTCGCGGAGGCGATCCAGCGGCAGGGCAGGGTAGACGAGGCCGTGCAGACCATGTCCACGCTTGAAGGGATCCAGCCCGATTACCCTAACCTGCACGTCATCCAGGCCAACTGGCTGATTTCGGACGGGCGTCTGCAAACCGCGGTTCCATATCTCCGCAGGGCGGTCGAAAATGGTACGGATGCCAACCTCGCGGCCCGTATCGTCTACGGTGACGCCGCCAACAAGGGGATCCGCAGGGAAAACTGGTCGTATGCTGTTGCAGGGATTCGGGCGGCCAAAACGTTCAACGTGAACGCTGAGACGAGAGCCGAGCTAAACTTCTGGCACGGGTGGGCGATCTACCACCAGGCGATGGCCGCGCAGGAGCCTCAGAACCTTGCATCGGCCACCGAGACGAAACCGGTGTTCGAGCAGGCCAAGGAACTGTTCACGTCCGGTCGCACCTATGCCGCCAGGGCGGGCGTCAACCTGCAGCAGGTCATGGATGCGGTGGACACCTATATCGAAATCCAGACCGTGCTGATCAGGCGCGGTCGGTAGAAGCGACCGTAACATAGAAGCCTTGGACTACGTCGTCTGAGGCAGCAGGAAGGGATGAAAAACTGAGCGGGCGCCGCGGGAGAAATTCCCGCGGCGCCCGTCACGTGTTTGGTCGGCCGGTGCCAGTGGGGAGGGATGGGCGACCCTCCAGCTTCGGCTTTCGTTCGGAAATAGCAATTTTTTTTGCCCTCCAGTTTCGGTTTTCGTTCGGAAATCGAAAGTTTTGGTTTCCCCTGGTATTCTTCCATGGCCTGATCTGATCGCGAGTTACGCCCCCTTCGCGGTTTCATAAGCCTCTCGTTAATCCCTGAAAAGTTTCCTTGACTCTCGCCACTGTTCCGGCGTATCTTCCCCAAAGTTCACCACTTTACTCCATACCTACCCACTTAGAGCCACTGTGCCTGGATTTCTGGGGGCGTACGAACACCAACTGGATGAGAAGGGGCGTGTCGCCCTTCCCTCCGCGTTCCGAAAGGAGGCGGAGGGAGATTCCCTCGTGCTCATGCACGGCTGGGCCGACCCCCACCTGACCCTACTTCCCGAGTTGGTGTGGGGGCAGCTGCTCGAACGGCTAATGGAAGTGCGGCGCACTGATGCCACGGCGGCGAACGCGGTTCGCCGCTTGCTCGCCCGTGCCACTGAAGTGAGCCCTGACAAACAGGGCCGGATCCTGCTCCCCGCTGCCCTACAGGAGGCGGCGGCTCTCGCCGGAGCAGTCGTGTTGCACGGCAATATCGACCGAATCGAGCTGTGGAGCCCGGGACGTTTCCACGCCACGGTGGAGACGGTGCCGGAGGAAGACCGAGAAACACTAGCCCGATTCAAGAACCGGCTGATGCTGTGAGTCGCCTCCTCATGGATGCGCCATGGACAACGGAAGCACTGACGAACGCTACCACGAGCCCGTCATGGGTCGGGAGGTCATGGACCTCCTGGACCTCGACGGTGACGGACTCTATCTGGACGGGACCGTGGGCGGTGGCGGCCATGCCCGCCTCCTCCTGGAGCGCTCCGGCGCTTGCCGCGTCCTGGCGGTGGACCGCGACTCGGCAGCCCTCGCCCACGCTCGTCGAGTTCTGGAACCTCACCGAGACCGTGTCCGATTTCTCCAGGCCCGCTTCGATCGCGCGGTGGATGACGTGGAAGTGAGAGATCGGGGGCTCGACGGTGCGCTGCTGGATCTCGGCGTGAGTTCGCAGCAGCTAGACGCCGATGACCGCGGCTTCACCTATCGATTCGGGGCCCCGCTCGACATGCGCATGGATTTGAGTGAACCGGGTCAGACGGCGGCCGACGTCCTCGCCTACGAGAGCGAAGATGAGCTCGCGCATCTCTTCCGTGAGCTGGCTGAGGAGCCACGGGCTCGAAAGCTGGCTCGCCAGATCGTACGTCGTCGTATGACCACGCCCTTCCGGATCAGCGACGACTTGGTGGCCGCGCTGGCGGCGGCGGTGGGCCGGGCGCCGACACACCAGGAGAAGGCGCGTGTTTTCCAGGCGCTTAGGATTCGGGTCAACCAGGAACTTGAGTCCCTCTCGATTGCGCTGGACGGCATTCGGCGCGCGCTCCTGCCGGGAGCGGTGTTCGCGGTAATCTCCTACCACTCGCTCGAAGACCGCTCGGTTAAGCACGCGTTCCGCGATTGGAGCCGTGACTGCGTCTGTCCTCCTGGTTTACCGGTGTGCCGGTGTCGCGGTAAGGCGCTCGGGGAGACCCTCACCCGTCGCCCTATTGTGGCTTCCCCCGAAGAAGTGGCACGTAACCCGCGCGCGCGCAGCGCTCACCTGCGTGCTTGGCGGGCCGCATGACGATTCGCCGCACGCCTGGCTTCGTTCCACGGATAGGGGTCGCAGCGGTGGCTTTGTTGGGGTCGCTCGGCTTCTTGGTGTGGCGGCAGGCACGGGCGCTTGAGGGGTTGGCCGATCTGGCCCAGGTGCGTACAGAGCGAAGGTTGGCGATCGACGAGCTCGCGGATATGGAACGCCGCATCCAGGTGCTGGAGAGCCGAGCTCGGGTGGTGCCCGAGGCTCGCCGTCTACTCGGCATGAGAACCCCCAACGCAAGCGAAATCGTGATCTTGCCCGGGGAAGTACCGTGAAGAAGGTGAAGAAGGTGGAGATGGCGAAGAAAAGGGAGCGCAAGCTTTCATGCCGTAGGCGCATCCTGCTGGCCACGTGGCTTGTAGGCGTCGCGGCAGTGTTAGCACGCGCTTACCAGCTCCAGGTGCTGGAGGGAGATGAGTGGCGCGCGGTTGCGCTTAAACAGCACATCACCAGTAACGAGGTGCCGGGAGCACGCGGTTCCATCGTCGATCGCGACGGTGTCTCCCTGGCCATGACCCGTGAGCGGGTGAAGGTGTCGATCGCTCCTGGCGAGCTTGCCGATCGCGATGAGGCCATACGGACTCTGCAAGCAACTCTCGATCTGTCGGGTCGGGACGCACGCAGGTTGACCGATCCGGACCGTCGCTGGACCGTCGCGCGGGGCCGCTATTCGCCCGCTGTGCGCGAAGCCCTTGCCGGTGTGCGGGGCGTCTATTTGGAACGCGAGCTGGAACGTTTCTATCCGTATGGAGCCCTCGCGCGCGGAGTGTTGGGGACGGTGCTCGACGACACCGGGCTCGGCGGTATCGAGCAGCGCTACGAAGAGGTGTTGCGGGGCATGCCCGGACGTGAAGTAGCTGCCCAGGACCACCAAGGCCGGGAGATCACAGGTGAGGTCGTACGGATGGCGGAGCCGGTTGCGGGTGGTACGGTCCGTCTCACCCTGGACATGGACCTCCAGGAAATCGCGCACCAGGCGCTCACCGAGGCACTAGAGAAGACCGGCGCGCGCGGCGGCGACCTGCTAGTGACCGATCCGAGCACCGGTGAGCTGCTTGCCCTCGTGTCGGTGATGGATGGTCAGCCCGCCGCGCTCTCGGCCATCAATGCGCCTTATGAACCGGGGTCTACGCTCAAGCCTTTCACCGTGGCGGGATTGTTATCTAGGGGCCTTGCGACGCTGGAGGACAGCGTCGTGACAGCCGAGGGGACATGGACGGTGGCTGGCCGCACCGTCAGCGACGTCCATGTGTCACCGGACATGACCATGGGGGACGCGCTGCGTGTTTCCTCCAACGTTGGGGTGTCGAAGGCGGCACAGGCGTTCAGCGCTGGCCAGCAGTACGAGAACCTGCGCGACTTCGGTTTTGGGGTCGAAACAGGGGTGGAGCTGCCAGGTGAAGTGGGTGGCACCCTGCTGCGGCCTGATCGCTGGTCCAAGCAGTCGCCCGTTTCCCTCGCCATTGGTTACGAGATCGGGGTTACGCCCCTGCAGATGGCTTTGGCCTATGGCGCCCTCGCCAACGGGGGGGTGCTGATGCAACCGCGCCTGGTTTCCGAGGTGAGCGATGCGGGTGGGGCGGTGCTGGAGCGACAGCGGCCCAAGGTCGTGCGCCGGGTGATTACCGAGGCAGTCGCTCGGGAGTTGAGCACGGTACTCGAAGGTGTCGTGGAGGACGGCACTGCGACTGCTGCACGGTTGGAGACCTTCCGGGTGGCGGGAAAAACCGGGACGTCCCGGGTCAACACCGGCGGCGGCTACGTTGCGGGTCGCTATTATGCCTCGTTCGTAGGCTTCTTCCCCGTGGACGATCCGCAACTGGTCGTGTTCGTCAAGCTGGACTCGCCTGAGGGCACCTACTACGGCGGCACCACCGCGGCTCCGGTCACGCGCGCTATGATGGAAGGAGCTCTGGCCGCACGACAGACCACATTGGACCGGTCGGCGCTGGTGCGCTCGCTGCGCCGGCCTGCGCGCATGCCACCGCTGGGCGTTCCGAATCGGCCTAAGTCGACTCCGGTGCGATTCGCGAACCTCGCGTCGCCGACCGGAACCAGGCCCGACCATGGCCCAGCCGAGTTAGAACTGTCGGCCCGGCGGGCAATGTCGGGCTCTGTGGCCGGGCAAGCGCCGTCCGAAGGCCGCGTGAGCGTGCCGAACGTTGCCGGTTTGTCAGCCCGAACGGCGGTGCGGCGGCTTCACGCGCTTGGCTTCCGGGTGCGCTGGGAAGGGATCGGGGCGGTCATGGGCACTATGCCGGTTGCGGGTTCCCGGCTCCTGCCCGGCGACACCATCGCTGTGCGCGCTGGGAGCCTTATTCCTTGAGTGATCCCCTCCGGCTATCGCAGCTGGCTCAGATCCTGGGTGCTGCTGACTTGCTGGTGGAGACCTTCGGGACAGACGACCCAGTTGTCCTAGGTGTTTGCCAGGATTCTCGAGCCATCCGGCAGGGAGACCTCTTCGTGGCATGGAAGGGGGTGCATACCGACGCCCACGCGTTCGTCCCAGACGCTGTAGCCGCCGGCGCGGTTGCGGTCGTCGTAGAGGTCGCGGTTGCCGGGGCGTCCATCCCGCAGCTGGTGGTAAGCGACGGGCGTACGGGTGGAGCGCTGGTCGCCAACGCAGTTCTCGGTGACCCTTCCCGCGACCTGTTCCTGGTCGCGGTAACGGGTACCAACGGGAAGACTACCACCGCGCTTCTTACCCGCCACCTGTTGACTCCGCACGGATCTGCCGCGGCTATAGGCACTTTGGGATTGGTCGGCCCCGAAGGCGCGGCCCGCTCTGGTACTGATGGTCTCACCACTCCGGGGCCGGTGCAGCTCGCGAGCTGGATCCGCGACTTGGCCGACGAAGGCGTGCGCTCGCTCGCTCTGGAAGCGTCCTCTCACGCGCTCGCGCAGCGCCGACTCGACGCTCTCCGCTTCGATGTGGCTGTGTTCACCAACCTGACTCAAGACCACCTCGATTTCCACGAAAATCTTGAGGAGTACTTCCGCGCCAAGGCTCGGCTCGTTGAGCTGCTCGAGGCGGATGGCACGTTGGTACTTAATCAGGATGACCGTTCCTGGGACCGGATCTCGTGGGGTGGACACACCGTCACTTTTGCTTTGGGACGGGAGGCGGACGTGTGCGCGGTCGACCTGGAGATGGGAGCAGTGGGATCGACGTTCCGCCTCGTGACCGCCGAAGGGGCCGCGCGGGTGGAGTTGCCCCTGCTCGGTCGCTTCAACGTCGAGAATGCCCTGGCCGCGGCTGCCGCCGCGCTGACCCTTGGTATCTCCTTCACGGACGTTGTCACAGGTCTGGCCGAGGCACCCCAGGTGCCCGGGCGGCTCGAGAGGGTCACGACGGAGCCGGTGCCGGTGCTAATCGATTTCGCCCACACTCCGGATGCCTTGGCCGGAGTGCTGGACACGCTGCGGCCTCTTGTGGGGGGACGGCTCGTGGTGGTGTTCGGTGCGGGTGGTGACCGTGATCGCACGAAGCGGAGTCCGATGGCAGAAGCGGTCGCGCGAGTCGCAGACCTCGCGATCGTCACGTCCGACAACCCTCGCACGGAAGATCCAGAGTGCATTCTCGACGACCTCGAACCGGGGCTGAGAGGGTCCTCCTACGAGCGCATCGTGGATCGGCGTACCGCTATTGCGCGCGCGCTCGAGATCGCCCGTCCCGGAGACATGATTCTGCTCGCGGGCAAAGGTCACGAGACATATCAGGTCGTAGGCACTGAACGGCAGCCATTCGACGAGCGCCTGGTCGTGCGCGAGCTGTTACAGGGGGCCGCATGAGCACGGCGTTCACTTGGAACGACACCGAGGTACGGCAGGCGCTCGGGCTCGGGGCGGGTAGCGGGGCGTTGGCGGACTTCTCGGGCGTCACCACGGATAGCCGCAAGGTGCGTCCTGACGACCTCTACGTGGCGTTGATAGGTGAGAAGTTTGACGGACACGACTTCGTGGACGCGGCGTTGGCGGGAGGTGCTAAGGGGGTAGTGGTGTCGCGCTCTGCGACCAGCCCCAAGGGCGTCACCTTCTACCGGGTGGAAGACACCTTGGTCGCCCTCGGTCTTCTTGCTGCCCACCGTAGGGCCGCGCTGTCCGTGCCGGTGGTCGGGGTCACCGGGTCCAACGGTAAGACTTCGACCAAGGACTTCACACGGGGCGCGCTGGAGTCGTCTTTTGCGGTGCACGCTACGACAGGCAACCTGAACAACCGTATCGGGCTCCCGATGACGTTGCTCACGACCCCTGCCGAGGCCCAGGTCGTGGTGGTCGAAATGGCCACTAACGAGCCTGGCGAGATCCGTACCCTGACAGGCATCGCACGCCCCACACATGGCATTGTCACTACGGTCTCCGAAAGCCACTTGGAGAAACTGGGTTCAGTGGCAGGCGTGCTTGAGGAAAAGCTCGACTTGGTGCGAGGCCTCCCTCCCGAGGGCACCGTCGTCGTGGGGGATTTGCCGCCACTCCTGTCCGCACGCACGAGGGAGCTACACCCCCGCACGCGCGTGGCTGGGTGGTCGCAGCGAGCTGACGCGGATCTGCGGCCTGCGCACGTGAAGGTGGATACCAAGGGAAAGCATTCGTTCGACTGGCGCGGTGCGCGGGTGACTCTTTCGGGGTCTGGCCGTCACCTGGTACAGAACGCCCTCCTGGCGCTGGCGATGGCGGAGTTGTTCGCGGTGGAGCCCGGGGCGGCCGCCGCCGGTGTGTCGTCTGTGCAGCCTGGCTGGATGCGGGGTCAGGTGGAGGGTGTAGGCGGGCTTACCCTCTTGCTCGATTGCTACAACGCCAACCCGCTCAGCGTGAGGGCCGCGCTCGAGTTACTTGAATTACAGACCGAGGCGCCGCGGCGTGTGGCGGTGCTCGGCTCCATGTTCGAACTCGGAGAGCAGAGCTCCGCGCTTCACACAGACGTGCTCCGCTACGCGCTCGCCAGGAATGTAGATCTGGTAGTGGCCATCGGTGCATTCGCCGCCGCGGCAAGTCACGTTCCAGGGGCGCCTGGCGGTCCCACATTGCTCACCGCCGAGTCCCCTATGAATGCCTACGCCCGGCTTAAGGAGTACCTCGTGGGAGACGAGGCGGTGCTGCTAAAGGCGTCGCGCGCGGTCGAGCTGGAGGCGATCGTGCCGAAGATTCGCGAGGACTTCGGGGGCTCTAATCCAGCGGAAGACGAGGCGGTGGTTAACTGATGTTTTTCCACCTACTCCCTCAGTTTTCGGACGTCAGCATCATCTTCAACCTCTTCCGTTACCAGACCTTTCGGGCGGTGGGGGCGGTGGTCACCGCGCTGTTGATAGCGTTCGTGCTGGGCCCGATCGTCATCCGCTGGCTCAAGCGCCTGCGCTTCGGTCAGGTGATCCGGGCCGAAGGGCCCAAATCTCACCTCGACAAGGCTGACACGCCCACCATGGGCGGGGCCCTGATCATCTTGTCGGCGGGCCTGTCGACACTGCTTTGGGCGCAGCTCACAAACTGGTACACGATCCTGTGCTTGCTGGCCCTGTTGTGGATGGGTCTGCTGGGATTCCTAGACGATTACCTCAAGGTGATCCGGGGCAAGACCGAAGGGCTGGTAGCACGCTACAAGTTGATCGGCCAGATCAGCTTCGGTGTTGGGGTTGGGCTCTTCCTGTTGCTGAACCCGATCTCACCATACCGCTCCGCGTGGACGGGCGTGCCGTTTTTCTCCGATTATATGTTGGCTTTCTGGGACCCCGCGTACGTGGCATTCGTGGCGATCGTGCTCACAGGGACTTCGAACGCCGTCAATTTGAGCGACGGGTTGGACGGCCTGGCGTCTGGGCTGATCGCCATTGCAGCAGCCACTTTCGCGATCCTCGCTTACGTCACGGGTCGTGTCGACACGTCCGCATACCTAGGACTCTTCTACCTTCCCGGAGCCGGGGAGATGGCGATTTTCGCGGTCGCGCTGTCGGGCGCCGCGATCGGCTTCCTCTGGTTCAACGCACATCCCGCCGAAGTCTTCATGGGTGACACTGGTTCGCTCTCCACGGGAGCGGCGATCGGCATCATGGCCATCCTCCTGAAGGCTGAATTCCTGCTGGTGATCGTGGGGGGTGTGTTCGTCCTTGAAGCGCTCTCGGTGATCATTCAGACGAGCTATTTCCGCTACACCGCTCGAACCTCCGGACAGGGGCGGAGGATCTTCAAGATGTCTCCCCTCCATCACCATTTCGAAAAGCTCGGCTGGCCCGAGTCCAAGGTGGTGATTCGCTTCTGGATCGTCGGAATCCTGTTCGCGATGCTTGCGATGAGCACGCTCAAGATCAGGTGATCGGAGGTATTGACCGCAGGCAATGGCTGGAGTTGATGGATGGTTGGGCGAGTGGAGCGGAGCGAAGTCGCAGGGTGGTTCAAGTGAAGCGGAGCGAAACGAAGTGAACGCGGTGGCGATTCTTGGAATCGGGACCAGCGGTGTTGCCGCGGCGCTGCTGGCCCACACGCAAGGAGCGATGGCCTATGTCTCGGATATGCGTACTGACGCCTCTGCTGCAGCCGGTGCAGATCGAATCCGAGCTGCGGGAGGGGACGTCGAGTTGGGACGACACGACGTGGAACGAATCGCTCGAGCCGACACCGTGGTGGTCAGTCCGGGAATCCCACCGGACGCTCCGGTGCTCCACGCACTCACAGAGCGGCGCGTGCGATGGATCTCAGAGCCAGAATTCGCATTTCGGTTCATCCAGGGTCCACTGATTGCGGTGACCGGGACGAACGGAAAGACCACCACCGCTGTGTTGACCGCGCACCTTCTTAGTGAAGCGGGGGTCGACGTCGCCTTGGGCGGCAACGTCGACGCCGTCTTGGGACCGGCCGTGAGCGAACTTGCTCTGCGGCGGCCCGTGCCGGCCTGGTACGTGGTGGAAATGAGTTCCTTCCAACTCGCGGGAGTGGAGCGTTTCCGTCCCGACATTGGCGTGGTCACGAATCTGGCTTCGGACCATCTCGACCGATATCCGAGCGTGGCCGCTTACCATGCCGACAAGGCCCGGCTCTTCGTCACCGCCGATGAGCGGAGCAGATGGGTGTTGAACGGTGATGACCCGCAGGTTCCAGCACTCGCGGGAGAGGCGCCCGGTCGGCGCTTCTCCTTCAGCATGGAGCGACCCGATGCGGATGGCCGCATCGAGGGCGGCGAGCTTGTGATCGACGTGGGAGATGGCAGCGAGCGACTTCTCCCTCGCTCAGACGTGCCTCTTCTAGGTGCCCACAACAGCGCTAACGCGCTGGCGGCGGCCTTGGCCGCGCGTTTGGCCGGGGTTGGCTCTTCGGTCCTCGCCCGGGGGCTCCGCTCTGCGCGTTCTCTGCCCCATCGTCTCGAGTTGGTAGCGGAGCGCGACGGCGTGCTCTGGGTCAACGACTCCAAGGCGACCAATGTCGCGGCCACCGTGAGCGCGGTCCGGAGTATGGAAGAGCGCTCGCTCGTGGTGCTGCTCGGCGGCAAGGACAAGGGCGAAGATCTTGTGCCGCTGGCCGACGTACTCACTGGGCGCGCGCGGGTCGCAATAGTCTACGGTGCGGCCGGCGACCGCATCGCCCAAGCACTCGCGGGTCGTGTGGTCGTGCGGCGAGTGCGGGAAGCCTTCGAGGTGGTGGTAGCAGCGGCCCGCGATGAGGCGCGGACCGGAGACGCTGTTCTCTTGGCCCCGGCGTGCTCGAGTTTCGACATGTTTTCCGACTACGAGGAGCGGGGTCGACGCTTCGCGGAGCTGGCAAGGTCTGACGTCGGAGCCAACGCATGAAGAGTCGGATGGACGTAGCCCCCATTCGTCCCGTCACGCTCCCGGACACCGGGATCGGATACGGATGGGAGGCCACCGTGATGCTGGTGGCAACTCTGGTCCTGCTGTGCTTCGGCCTGGTGACGCTCTACTCGGCAAGTGGGTTCCTGGCACAGAGCAAGAACCTTCCGGACTGGCACTACGTTGTGCTACAGGCGGGCGGAGCAGGGATCGGCCTCGTCGTCCTGTGGGTGTGCTCGCGCATTCCGCTCGGGTTCTGGGAGGACTGCGCCTGGCCTCTCCTCCTTGCCGTTATAGCGATGCTCGTAGCGATTATCCTTCCGGGCACTACGGCGATTGCGCCTGAGATCAACGGGGCTCGCCGCTGGTTGGTCATGTGGGGAGTCACGCTGCAGCCTTCGGAGCTAGCCAAGATCGCCATCGTGGTATGGACAGCCCGTGTGGCGGTGCGGAAGGCAGGTCAGTTCCAGAGTTTCTCGCGTGGACTTCTCCCTCTCCTGGTGGTGTGGGGCGCGGTGCTCTTCCCGGTTCTTCTTGAACCTGATTTCTCCACTGCCTGTCTGATAGCAGTGCTTGGCAGCTTGGTCGTCTTCGCGGCTGGCGGTCGCATCGGCCACTTCTTGTTGCTCGGGGCCCTGATGGTACCGGTCGTGCAGGCGCAGCTCGGGGTTTCATTCCGCGCGAACCGGATATTGGCGTTCCGCGACCTAGCCGCAGACCCGGAGGGGGCTGGGTTCCAGGTGCGCCAATCGCTTGTAGCGTTGGGCTCGGGAGGGCCGTACGGGGTTGGGTTCGGCGAGGGGCGGCAGAAGTTCGGATTCCTACCCGAGGCCCACAACGATTTCATCTTCGCGATGGTGGGTGAGGAGTGGGGTCTACTCGGGGTGGTGTTCTTGCTGATCCTCTATACCACCCTCGTAGTGGTTGGCTTGCGCATCGCACGCAGGGCACCCGACGAGTTCAGTCAGTTCCTCGCGGTCGGCTTGATCGGGATCGTGGGCGTGCAAGCGCTACTCCACATGGCGGTCGGGCTCGGGCTGGTGCCTCCCACCGGGGTCGCACTTCCACTCGTGTCCTACGGCCGCTCCAACCAGGTCGTGACGCTGGCTTCAGTAGGTATGCTGATCGCTGTCGCGCGTGCTACGGATTCCACTCCTGGAGTGCTGTGGCCTCGCTGGCGGAGAAGGGGGGAGAGCCGTGCATGACGATCCCCGAGTGGTGGTAATGTTTTCGGGTGGAGGCACCGGGGGTCATCTTTATCCTGCGCTCGCGCTCGCGTCCGCGCTGGTTGCCCTACGCCCCGATGTACGTCCCTTTTTTGTGGGGTCGGAGCAGGGTCTCGAATCCAGGGTGCTCGCCGAACGCGGTGTCGAGCACGCACTTCTTCCGGTGCGCGGGTTTGCGCGGGGAGGAACGCTCTCCAACTGGCGCGTGGTGTCCGCGCTTGGCCACTCGCTGCGCCGGGTCATGGATCTCTTCCGCGTCCTTGCTCCTGAGTTGGTCGTAGTGACCGGTGGGTACGCGAGCGGCCCGGCTGGAATCGTAGCTGCATTAGGGCGTGTTCCCTTGGCGATTCAAGAACAGAACAGCGTTCCCGGGTTCACGGCTCGTGTGCTCGCGCGTTGGGCGCGTCAGATCCATCTTGCGTTTCCTGAGGCAGCGGATCGCTTGCCGGTGCGCTTGCGCGACCGGGTCCACGTGAGCGGGAACCCCATCGAGGAGCCCCTACCGATCGAGCGTACGGAGGCGCGGGTGGCGCTCGGTCTACGCCCTGACGGATTTGTGGTGCTCGTGGTCGGAGGGAGCCAGGGCTCGGCCGCGCTCAACAGTGGAGTGCTCGAGGCGGTGCGGTTGGTTGTGCGCGGGGAGCGGCCTGCGCTTGCTGGCCTCCAGATCCTGTGGTCAACCGGGTTGGGCCACGCCGCGGGGGTGGGGGATGCACTCGCCGATATGGGCTCGCCAGGTTGGGTGCAGGCGGTCGACTACATACACGACATGCCGCACGCATTAGCCGCCGGTAACCTGGCGATCTCTCGCGCTGGTGCAATGGCCACCTCTGAGTTCCTTGCCTGGGGGCTGCCGTCTGTGTTGGTACCTCTGCCCACCGCTGCGGCTAACCACCAGGAGCAAAACGCGCTCGCCCTGGCGGCCGCGGGAGCTGCGGTGCACCTGCCGGAGCGAGATCTCTCGGGGGAGCGTCTTTGGTCCACGATCGAGAGTCTGGCGGTAGATCCGGTCAGACTTGAGGCGTATCGGAAGGCCGCGCGGGAGCGTGGGTGCTCGGACTCAGCACGCCAGATCGCCGCCTCTCTCGTCGGACTGCTGCCCCCACCCGGAGTTCGTGGAACCGTCCCCGGAGGACTCGCGTGAGCTCTCTCAATCTGTTGGAGGTAGCTCGCACCGCCCCCGTTCACTTCATGGGGATCGGCGGGGCTGGTATGTGCGCGTTGGCGGAGCTGCTGGCCCGGAGCGGAGGAAAGGTCACGGGATGCGATCTCAAGGGGAGCGCACGGGTGCGCCGCCTCGAGTCGCTCGGGTGTGGGATTCACCTAGGTCATCACCCCCCCCACGTGGACGACGCGTCTGTCCTTGTGATCACCGCTGCCGTTCCCGAGGACCATCCGGAGGTGGTAAGAGCGCTGGAGCGTGGCATTCCTGTGCTCAAGCGGGCGGTAGCCCTCGGCGCCGTTGTGAACCATGGGCGCGTGGTGGCGATGGCCGGCACCCACGGAAAGACCACTACGAGCGCGATGGCAGCCGAGGCGCTGGCTGCGGGCGGGATGGACCCAACCGCTCTGGTGGGAGGGACGGTGGTGGAGTGGGAGGGAAACCTGCGCTACGGGAGAAGCGATCTCTTCGTCGTGGAGGCAGACGAGTACGATCGCTCGTTCCACGAACTTGAGCCCGACGTGGCCGTCGTCACAAACGTGGAGGCCGACCACCTGGATGTGTATGGGGAGCTGGCGGGTGTGGAGGAGGGTTTTCGCGACTTCCTGGAAAACGTCCGTCCTGGCGGCCGGGTGGTAGTGTGCGCGGACGACACCGGTGCTTCGCGACTACTCGCCGGGCTGCCATTCGCCGGCTACACATACGGCCTCTCCTCAGGTTCGCAGCTGCGGGCTGTGGATGTGGACACCACCACCGACGGTATCCGCTGCCGAGTGGTGGAGAACGGTGACGATGCGGGCAGCCTGTTTCTTGGAGTGCCTGGCCTCCACAACCTGCGCAATGCCTTGGGCGCTGCGGCTGCTGCGCGACACCTCGGGGTAGAGTGGGAAGCAATCGCGCTGGGCCTTGCCACGTATCATGGGGTCGCACGGCGGTTCGAGCGGTTGGGCCAAGCGGGGGGCGTGGACGTGATCGACGACTACGCACACCATGCGACAGAGATCCGTGCCACCCTACAGGCAGTGCGGGCAATCTATCCCGACCGGCAGGTAGTCGCGGTCTTCCAGCCCCACCTCTTCTCCCGCACGCGTGACTTCCACCGCGACTTCGGGGTGTCGCTCACCGGCGCCGACGTGGTGTGGGTGACTGACGTATTTCCCGCGCGCGAGCCACCCATTCCCGGCATCACCGGCGAGCTGATCGCGACGGCAACCAGGGACCACGGGGGACCGCAGGTGCACTACCACCCCGACCTCGAGAGTTTGCCCGCTGCCATCGTCCCGACGCTCCGTCCTGGCGATGTGGTGGTTACGCTCGGGGCGGGATCGGTGGAGGTGGTGGGCACCCTCGTGCTCGATCTGCTGCGGCAGCGGAGCGCCGGCGACGAGCACTCGCGAGGTGAGAATGCGTAGGCCCGGTCGATTCGTGGGCTGGCTTTCAGCCGCGGTGCTGCTCGGCTGGGGCCTCTCTTGGGCCATGCCGCGCATCCCCGGGGCACTTGACGACCTAGACTGGTTCCGGGTGCGGAACCTCCGGGTCGAGGGGTTGCGCTACCTGAGCACCACGGAAGTAAAGCTCACGGCTGCGGTGCCGGAGGCCACTAACCTGTGGGATGACACTGCCCCGGTGGCGGCGCGCTTGCGTGCGCACCCGCTGATCCGCGCGGTAGAGGTGAGCCGGCGCCTGCCCGGGACGCTGGTCGTTGAGGTCGAGGAACGGGTGCCAGTGGGCTTGGTTCCAACTCCCACGCTCCAGCCGGTCGATCGGGACGGCCACCGCCTCCCCCTCGACCCATCCCGCCGTTCTCTCGATCTTCCCGTGATCCGGCCAGGACACGCGGTGCGCGGAGCCCCAGCGCCAGCTGCGATCGCTGCGGCTGCTGGCGAGGCAGCCCGCCTCGCGGAGGTCGATCCCACGTTCTGGGCCGGCATTTCGGCCGTGACCGAAGTTGGCTTGCGGGACGTCGTGTTGGAGTGGGGCGATCCTGCCGTGCGCCTACACTACCGCATTCCTCTCTCGCAGGTTCGCATGCGCGAGGCATTGGCTGTGCTAGCCGACGCTGCCGATCGCGCCGGGGGCCATCTCCCGGCAACCCTCGACCTTCGCTTCACCGACCAGGTTGTGGTCCGGTGGGGCGGCCTCGATTGAGAGCCCCGATGCCCATGAACCTGATCGCTGGTCTGGACGTTGGCACCACCAAGACATGCGCCGTCATCGGCGAGTTGGTCGGGGAGCCACCACGCCAGTGCGTTCTCAAGGTGCGAGGGGTCGGGCAGGCTCGGACGAGCGGCTTGCGCGGCGACCTTGTGACTAACCTCGAGGCTACCACCGAGACGATCCGCCAGGCAATGAGGGAAGCCGAACTGATGGCTGGAGTCACGGTGGATCGCGTCTTTGCGGGGATCGCGGGTGAGCACATCGAGGCTCGCCATTCCATGGGTGTTGTGGCGGTGACGGGTGACGAGATCACGGCGGGGGATGTCGACCGAGTCCATCAGGTCGCCCGCGCGGTCGCGTTCGCCCCTGACCGGGATCTACTCCACGCGATCCCCACCGATTACCGCGTGGATCATCAAGGAGGGATCAAGCGCGCGCTGGGGATGGCAGCCACGCGGCTTGAGTGTGATGTCTACCTGATCACGGCGTCTGCTACCGCGTCCGCCAATATTCGCAAGGCGGTTTCGCGTGCTGGCTACGGTGTGCAGGAGCTGGTGCTGGAGCCTTTGGCGTCGGCGCGCGCGGTGCTCACCGAAGACGAGAAGGAGGTAGGTGCCACGATGGTTGGGATCGGGGGCTGCGCCACCGACATCGCGGTCTATGTCGACGGTCGTATGCGTCACGTGGCCGTCCTTCCTGTGGGCAGCGATGCGGTCACTGCCGATCTGGTAAAGGGGCTAGGGATCCCATGGGCGGAGGCGCAGAAGGCCAAGGAACTCTACGCCACCGCGATGGCGGGCATGGTGGACCCGCAGGAGACTGTCGAGATGCCGGGGCCCGGGCCTGGACAAGTCCGCAATGTCGCTCGGGAACTCATCGCCCACATCACCGAGCAGCGGCTGGACGAGATCCTGGGCTTGGTGCGCACCGATCTCGATCGGCTCCAGCTTCTCGACCGACTTGGCGCGGGAATCGTACTTACCGGAGGGGGCGTAGCGCTTCCCGGTCTGGTGGAGTTAGCGCAGCAAGTGTTCCCGACACCGGTCCGTCTGGGTGTGCCGGGCGAAGGGCTGTCCGGTTTGGCCGACTCAGTAGGGCGACCCCGTTTTGCCACCGCGGTCGGTCTAGCTATGCACGGTCTCGAGCGTTTCGGCGAGACTGGCGAAGGAGCCTCCACGTTCACCTCTGGTGTGATGTCGAAGGTGAGCGCGTGGCTCAAGGAGTTTTTTTGATGATAGATGGCGTGCCGGCTTGGGTGCCGAACGTCACGTGTGCCGTTCCTAACAACGTACCCCTACCGAGTAAAGCCTGGAGGCTAGAATGACGATGTTCGAATTCGAAGAGACCCCGGTTCGAGGCGTCCGCATGAAGGTGGTGGGGGTGGGCGGCGCCGGCGGTAACGCGGTTAACCGCATGATCGACGAGAATCTGGAGGGAGTCGAGTTCATCTCTCTCAACACCGACGCCCAGGCCATCAAGGGCTCGCGGGCCACGGTCTCGATGCAGATCGGAAAGAAGCTTACCCGTGGGTTGGGCGCCGGCGCGCGCCCTGAGATCGGACGCCAGGCTGTGGCCGAGAGCGCCGATGACGTACGCAAGGTTCTGGAAGGCTCGGATCTTGTGTTCATCACAGCGGGGATGGGGGGAGGGACCGGTACGGGAGCAGCGCCCATGGTGGCCGATATTGCCAAGGAGGTCGGGGCCCTCACCATCGCCATCGTGACCCATCCTTTCTCTTTCGAGGGGAAGAAGCGGGACAGGCATGCCCATCAGGGGCTGGCCGAGCTGCGCCGCTGCGTGGACACGATGATCATCGTGCCCAACGACCGGATCCTGGCCGTGGTCCCCAAGGGGACCACCTTCAAAAATGCGCTCAAGAAGGCCGACGAGGTGCTT
This sequence comes from Gemmatimonadales bacterium UBA2988, assembly GCA_002346665.1. Lineage (GTDB taxonomy): Bacteria > Gemmatimonadota > Gemmatimonadetes > Longimicrobiales > Gaopeijiaceae > UBA2988. Next base: position 16,224 of record DEAG01000004.1, on the reverse strand, counting down.
CTCCACGCTACCCAGGGCATCAGCGACCTGATCGGTGTGAGTGGTGAGGTGAACGTCGATTTCGCCGACGTCCGCACGATCCTGGCTTGCCGGGGGCCGGCGCTCATGGGATCGGGGTTCGGGGAGGGAGAAAACCGGGCTCAAGAGGCTACCCAGGAGGCGATTAGCTCACCTTTGCTCGACAGCGTTACTATCCGGGGCGCCCAGGGAGTCCTCCTCAACATCACGGGAGGACTGGACCTGGCTATTGACGAAGTGACCCACATTTCGACACTCATCCAAGAGGAGGCTGGGGAAGATGCCGAGATCATCTTCGGCGTGGTGCACGATCCCGCGCTCCAGGGCATGGTTCGTGTCACGGTGATCGCAACTGGCTTCCAGTCAGGGGAGGAAGAGGACGTCATTCGCCCCGACTTCGGTGGCGGGACTCGGCAGCGGAACCAGTACCGATCGCAACGTCACCAGCAGTCCAGGCTGAAGGTTCAGCCCGGGGCACGATCGGCTCCTCCCGCTGCAGCGGTCGCCAACGGTGGAGGAGTCATGTCGCTCGAGCAATTTCCTGAGCGCGTCGTGACCCGCGGGCAGATCGGGGAGATGGACATCCCGACCTTCATCCGCCGGCAAATGGACTGACCGAGTGCCCGTTCGGGGTCAATGGGTACGACGATGATCACTCGATGCTGACTTTACCTCTTACCGGCTCATGAGACTTTTGTCCAACCTCTCGTTGCGAGTTGCACTCAGCCTGAGCGGAGTGTTGGGTGTCGGGGTGGCGTTCCTGCGCCCGGAGCCGGTAAACGAGATAGGGGGATTGCCGGCTGTGTTCGCCGTGCCCGCTGAGCTCGCTGAGGTACACGCATTGGGGCGAGGTCAGACCCTGGGAGGGGTTCTGTCCGACGCGGTTGACTCCCGGGAGCATCACGTGCTCCTGACGGCGTTTGAGGAGCAGGCGACCCCACGGCTAATGCAGATCGGCGCCGAGATCACCCTCCGGTTTCGCAGGGCTGATCGGTGGCTCAGGGGCGTAGATGTCGTGCTGAACGCGGATTCGATAGTGCGCCTGACCAGAGATGAAACAGGGTGGCGCTCGAAGATGATCCAGACGCCGACGTGGACCGATACGATCTACGCGGCCGGAGATATCGAGGATGTACTATGGAACGCGGTAGTACAGAGCGACGCGCTCGATGGGATGCCGGTCCGCGACCGCGCTCTGCTCATCCATCATCTGGACCAGGTATTCCAGTGGGAGATCGACTTCTCGCGGCAGATCCGGCGGGGGGACCAGTACCGGTTAGCTTTTGAACGTCAGGTGCGGCCCGACGGTAGCATGCGTTCTGGTTACCTGATCGCCGCTGAGATTACGAACCGCGGCACACGGCACCAGGCATTATGGTTCGAGCCCAGTGGAGACGGTCAGGGCGGCTACTTCGGTCCGGACGGGAAGTCCGTGCGGCGGGCCTTCCTCCTCAAGCCGCTCGAGTTTCGCCGCGTATCCTCGCGTTTCACCAACTCCCGTTTCCATCCGGTCCTCAAGACCTGGCGGAGCCATCGGGGTGTGGACTATGCGGCAGCATCCGGCTCTGAGATTATGGCCACTGCCGATGGCGTGGTGACCCACCGCGGGCGATTGGGTGACCTCGGAAACGCGGTGGCGATCCGTCATCCCAACGGGTTTATCACACGCTACGGGCACATGAGTCGGTTCAATGACAAGGTTAGGACGGGGACCAGGGTCCGTCAGGGGGATGTGATCGGGTACGTGGGTATGACCGGGCTCGCCACCGGTCCGCACCTCCATTATGAGTTGTGGCGAGGCGGCCACCCTTTGGATCCACTCGGGGTTAACCTCCCACCTGGTGATCCTGTACCTACCACGGACCGCGCACGCTGGGAGGCTGAAAGCTCGTTCCGCCTAGCCCTACTTGACCGTGGGGCGAGCGACCGTGTACTGGCGCTCGCCGAGGGAGAAGGCGTGGTCGCGCTCGCACACCCTATTTTGCAGGAGGGCGGGGAGGCGCGGTGAGCTGTAGCGGGGTTCGCCCTCGGGAGGCCCGCCAGGTGCGGGCCTTTTACGTTAAGGGGTCCGCGAAGAGGTCGGGGTCGGGGTGGTGAGGTTACTGCTCTTCGTGGCCGTTGCCGCCGCGGCAGTGGCGTTTGCCGTGTGGACCTATCGAAAGCGTGAACTGCCCGTCGCCGGGCGCTGGGGGCTCGCGGCCCTACGTTCAGTGACTCTAGTGTTGGTTCTGCTGCTCCTCTTTGATCCCCGGCTTCCAGGGGTTGGAGCCTCGGGTTCGGGGCTCTGGGTGCTGGTGGACGCGTCCACCAGCATGGCGGTGGGTTCGGCCGGGGCCTCCCCGTGGGACAGCGTGGCCGCACGCGCCCGAGCGTTGCGAGCGGAGGGGGCCCAAGTGCTCCGCTTCGGGGGCGAGCCCTTTCTGCCCCCAACTGACAGCGCGATCGGGGCGCCTCCCACCGAGCCTCGCTCCCTCCTGGTGCCGGCTCTCGAACGGGCCGCGGAGGCGGGCGCACGCGAGGTGGAGGTGATCTCTGACCTTCGATTTGAGGATCCGGTAGGAGTGCGAGCGGTGCTGCAGCGCCTCGGGCTCACCGCTCGCTTCGAGGCGATGGGTGCCGAGGTACGCAATGCAGGAATAGCCGCGCTCACGCTTCCCGCGTACGTCGGTGCGAGAGAACGTGTGGTGGGTGAAGTGGCCGTGTTCACGACCGGGGTCGGTGCCTCAGACTCGGTACGGGTGGAGGTGCGGGAGGAAGCCCGCCTGGTTTGGAACGGGCTCGTTCCGGTGCCAACGGTGGGTCGGGTTGTGCGGGTGCCGCTGGAGCTCGTCCCAGCGGCGCGCACTGGGGGCGGTGAGGTGCGTTACCGCGTGAGCGTGGCTCTAACTGGAGACCTTTTTGTAGCCGACGATGAGGCGGTAGCCTACACGGTGGTGGACCCGCGCGAGGGGACGCTGGTAGGGGTGTCGTTCGCACCCGACTGGGAGCTTCGCCATCTTCTGCCGGTGATGGCGCGGGTAACGGGGCTGCCGACGCGTGGATTCATCCAAGCCGGTGACCGCTTCGTTCCTGCCGAATCGGGGCCGGAGAGGTCCCGCGCGATGGGGGCGGACTCGGTGGCCACGCGGATGAGGGATGCGGAGATCGTTGTGCTGCACGGATTGGGCGCCGGTGCGCCGGGCTGGGCTCATCAGATTGTCGGGCAGGCATCAAGGGCTCTGGTGTTCGTGAGCGACTCTCTGGGGGGGGTGGCGGTAGGTGAGCGGGTGGGGTCGCCCCAGTCGGGCGAGTGGTACCTGGACACGGAGCCTCCCCCTTCTCCGCTCCTGGCAGATTTGGCCGGACTACAGTTCCAAGCGCTCCCGCCTCTGACCGACGTTTTTCGCCACACGAGTGTCTCGGACGGTGTCGCGCCGTTGACGGTACGTCTGCGCGGCACGGGGCGTGCTGAGAGCGCACTTGTTCTGAGGGAGCGTGAGGGTGGGCGAGCCGCGGTGGTACTCGCCACGGGATGGTGGCGCTGGGCCCTCCGTCCGGGTCCCGCAAAGGAGGCGTACGGACGGGTCTGGTCCAGCGTGGCTGGGTGGCTCACGGCCGGGGGTCCCTTGCCGTCACAACGAATCCGGCCGACGAATCGTGTGGTCCCGCCCGGAGTAGCGGTGGAGTGGGCCACTTCGGGGGTGGCCCCGTTGCGTCTGAGGGTGTTCGCGATGCCGAGAGACAGCGTGGTTACAGACACGGTGCTGACCCAGCCGGTTGAGGTCTTGCGCACGCCGGGGATGGTTCCGGGGAGCTACCGTTACCGGGCCGTTTCCGGCTCGGATAGCACTGCCGGACGCTTCGACGTGTACACCACTTCTGCCGAGCTCCGGCACCTCCCCATGGACGTCTCTGATTCTATTCCCTCCCCACCCGGTCGACCCGAGGAGGGAGGTGCCGGCAGGCTCCTGCGGGCCCATCCCCTTCCGTATTTATTGCTCCTAGGTCTTTTGTGCAGCGAGTGGGTGGTGCGGCGTCGCAAGGGGCTCCGGTAGCTCGCCGGCACAAGTCGCCAACGCGATCACGAATCAGGCACTTCCTGGGGACTGCCGCGTCCGTCGGGGCTGTGCCACCTTAGTCTTGGGATCCCGGCTGGGCCCCCTGCCGGCGTGCCGCGCCATTCCCACGTTCAGTGAGTCGCTCGACGATGACCAGGCTGTTCCGCACCCGAATCGAAAAGAGGAAGTCCATCTGGCGTCGCGCCGTGGATCTGGCGCTTACCGACGTAGGTGTGCTCTCCGGAGGGATGGATCACGAGGCGTTGGGGTCCCTTGAGGAGCGCCTGCTAGCGGCGGATTTCGGCGTGCAGGCGACCCTTCGCTTGGTCGACGTAGTGGAGAGCAGAGCGCGCCGAGGACAGCTGCGGGGTGGCAAGGAGCTGTGCGAGGCGCTGGAGGAGGAGGTCAGCAAGATCTTGGAGCCCGCTCGGGGAGCGGGACTGCGGATGGCTGACTCGGGACCCACGGTGTGGCTGGTTGTGGGGGTGAACGGGGTAGGGAAAACCACGACGATTGCCAAGCTGGCCCACCGGCTCCGGCAGGATGGAAAATCAGTGCTGTTGGCAGCCGCCGACACCTACCGCGCGGGCGCAGTCGAGCAGCTCAGGGTGTGGGCCGACCGGGTCGGCGCCGAGTTTGTGGGTGGGCGGGACAGCGGCGATCCTGCGGCGGTAGCTTATGATGCGATAAGCGCCGCCGATGCCCGCGGCGTGGATGTGGTGCTAGTAGACACCGCGGGCCGCCTCCACACCAATAGCAACCTGATGGAGGAGCTCAAAAAGGTCGCACGCGTGATTGCTCGTCGCCTGGACGGTGCCCCCCACGAGACCCTCATAGTGCTCGATGCAACGATCGGGCAGAACGCAATCAACCAAGTTCGTGCTTTTGGCCAAGCGGTGAGTGTCACCGGGATCCTGCTGACCAAGCTCGACAGCACGGCGCGAGGAGGGATCGTGGTGGCCCTGCAGGAGGAGTTTCATCTTCCCGTGACATGGGTTGGAACAGGCGAGGGGATGGAGGATCTCGAGCCTTTCGACCCTGAGGGCTTCACCGCTGTGGTGTTCGAGGACCGGTGAGTTGCGGAAACCGCCTGTGAGCTTCTCTCCTCTGGATCGCCCGGCCCAGTTCCTCAAGGGTGTCGGCCCCCGTCGCGCCGAGTTTCTCGCGCGCATGGGTATAATCACCGCACGTGATCTTCTCTACCACGTCCCTCGCCGCTACGACGATGCCTCGACGGTTCAGCCGATCGGGCACCTGGACGTGGGGATGGACGCCACCATCGTGGGCCGCGTGCGCACCTGCGGAACCATCCCCACCAGGTCGGGGCTCCGAATCTTCCAGGCGGTGCTCCAGGATGACACGGGAATGATCACCTGCTCGTGGCCCGGTCAGCCTTGGCTCGAGCGCAGCCTCCGGGAAGGTGACGTCCTCCTAGTCACAGGACCGGTCAAATTCTTCCACGGCAGGCAGCTCCAGCCCCGCGAGTTCACCGTGCTGGCGCGTGGCGCCGAGGGCGAGGGCCAGACCGCAGACGGTGGCACCATCTTCGTGAGTTATCCGGCCTCGGAGGACATGCCCCAGTGGATTCTCCGCAAACTGTTCGACCAGAACTTGGCCGCTCTGCTACCTCAGGCGGAGGAGGACGAGTACCTGACACCACTCGAGCGTGCAGAGCTGTCTCTTCCCTCGCTCCCTGATGCCCTGGGTGCCCTCCACCGGCCGACGAGTCTCACAGAAGCCGAGGAGGGGCGGCGCCGCCTCGCCTATGACGAGCTCTTCTTTCTCCAGCTGGCACAGGCGCGAGTACGGTGGCAGCAGACGCTCGCGCGACCGGGAATCGTGCACCGTCGTACGAACGCGCTAATCCGGCCGCTTCTCGAGGGGCTGCCATTCGCGCTCACCGACGGACAGGCTCGAGTGCTCCGTGAGATCGTGGCCGATATGACCTTAGGGCGCCGTATGAACCGGCTACTCCAAGGGGACGTGGGGTCGGGCAAGACGGTGATCGCACTCTTCGCGATGCTGCTGGCTGCGGAAGGAGGGCGGCAGGCGGCACTGATGGCTCCCACGGAGCTGCTCGCCGAGCAGCACGCCCGTCGCATTCGCGGTTGGATTGCCCCGCTCGGGGTACGAATCGTTCTTCTCACGGGCGGCATGGGGGCCGCAGAGCGCCGCAGGGGCCTGGCGGGGCTGGCTGCTGGCGACATCTCGCTCGCCGTGGGGACCCACGCACTCATTCAAGAGGGTGTGGAGTTCCATCGACTCGGGTTGGTGGTGGTGGACGAGCAGCACCGCTTCGGAGTTCGCCAGCGGATGGTGCTGGGAGAGCGTGACACCAACCCAGATGTACTGGTGATGTCGGCCACCCCGATCCCCCGCTCGCTGGCGCTGGCTTTGTACGGGGATCTAGACCTGAGCCTGCTCGACGAGTTGCCCCCGGGGCGACAAGCGGTCCAGACGGAGCTCAGGACGCCGGCGCAGCGGGGCGATGTATACCGCTTCGTCGAGCAGGAACTCGAGCTGGGGCGTCAGGCCTACGTTGTCTTCCCGCTCGTGGACGAGTCCGCAAAGGTGGACCTGTTGTCGGCGACACAAGAGCGTGACCGGTTGGCCCGCGAGGTTTTCCCGCACCGCCGCCTTGGACTCGTGCACGGTCAGCTTAGCAGTAAGGAGAAGGAGAGAGTGATGCGCGACTTCCTCGCGGGAGAGATCGACCTGTTGGTCGCCACCACTGTGATCGAAGTGGGAATCGACGTGGCCAACGCCACCGTTATGGTGGTGGAGCACGCGGAGCGCTTCGGACTGTCCCAGCTCCACCAGCTCCGCGGCCGAGTCGGCCGGGGCGCGGCTAAGAGCCACTGCATCCTGATTGCGGAGGCGGGGGACGTCGCTCAAGAGCGCCTCAGGGTTTTCCGTGAAACCACCGACGGGTTCGCCGTCGCGCGCGCCGATCTTGCCATCCGTGGACAGGGAGATCTTTTTGGCCCGCTCCAGTCCGGCCGTGACCCGGTCCTCCACCACGCTGATCTTCTGCGGGACGAAGCGCTCTTGGTGGAAGCCCAGCGTCGGGCGCGTGCCATGGTGGACATGGACCCACGTCTGGAGAGCCCCGCCCAAGAGCGTGTACGGGGGGTGCTCGATCACCGCTACGCCGAGCGGCTACGGATGTTTGGGGTGGGATAGATATGGGCGGTCGCCTATCTTCCGGCTCCCTCCCCATACGGGGCGGATGGTCATTCCACGACGAGGTTGTCGAAGCACACCGATGAGCGATACGGTTGAAGTCAGCGATCTCGCTTCCCATGTCGGGGCGGAAATCGTCATCCGCGGATGGGTCGAGTCGACCCGAGCGCATGGCAAGGTGGCATTCCTGGACGTCCGTGACGGCACTGGAGTCGTGCAGGGCGTGGTGATCAAGAAGGAGGTGGCCGACGAGGTGTGGGAGCGCCACGCCACGCTCACCTTGGAGACGTCGGTCGCGGTAGAGGGAATAGTGCGTGGAGAGCCCCGCGCCCCCGGCGGGCACGAGCTGACCGTGACCGGATTGAAAATCCTTGGGGGGAGTGACGACTACCCTATCCAACCCAAAGATCACGGTGTCGATTTTCTGCTAGACCAGCGCCACCTTTGGCTCCGCTCGCGCGTACAGTGGGCTGGGCTCAAGGTGCGCGCCGAGGTGGAGCAGGCGATCCACGATTTCTTCTATCAGAGGGGCTTCGTACGCATCGACGCGCCGATCCTCACGGGGGCGATCGGGGAGCACGCGGGAAGCCTATTCGAGACCGACTACTTCGGGGAGAAGGCCTACCTCGCCCAGACCGGGCAGCTCTATGCCGAGGCCGCAGCGGCCGCGTTCCGGAGCATCTATACGTTTGGTCCCACCTTCCGCGCCGAGAAATCCAAGACCCGTCGCCACCTTACCGAGTTCTGGATGGTCGAACCCGAGGTGGCGTTCATGGACTCCGAAGGCAGCATGCGCTTGCAAGAGGAGTTCGTCTCGTACCTCGTTGAGCGTGCCCTTGAACGGTGTCAGGAAGAGCTCAAGATGCTCGAGCGTGATACGTCGAAGCTCGAGACGGTACGCCCCCCGTTCCCCCGTCTTAATTACACGGACGCGGTCGCGCGCCTCAGGGAACTGGGCAGTGACCTCGAGTGGGGAAGCGACTTAGGCGCCCCCGACGAGGTGGCGCTCACCGAAGGACTCGACCGGCCCCTCTTCGTGTTCAATTACCCGAGGGAGGCCAAGGCCTTCTACATGAAGGAGAACCCGGCGGATCCCCGCACCTTTCTGTGTAACGATTGCCTGGCTCCAGAGGGCTACGGGGAAATCATCGGTGGTAGCCAGAGGGAGGATGACCTAGAGCGGTTGCGCGCGGGCATAAGTTCCCAGGGTCTTCCGGAGGAAGTGTACAGTTGGTACCTGGACCTGAGACGCTACGGCACCTTTCCCCACTCGGGGTTCGGTCTCGGAGTGGAGCGGACCGTGGCGTGGATCACCGGCCGTCCCCACGTGCGCGAACTGATCCCTTTCCCAAGACTAATGAACCGCCTCCGGCCCTGATCGGCGTCCCGCGACAGGGCCGAGTGACTCTCATCATTAGGACTCCTCTTCCTTGACCTCGTTCCAGAGGCCATCGAGTACCTCTAGCCCCGCCTCCGCCAGCATGACATCGCGCTCTCCGGCGAGCCACTCCAGCCGCTCGAAGCGGCGATGAAACTTGCGGTTGGTGTCCGCTAGAGCGGTTGTGGGATGCGCCCCCACGAGCCGGATTAAGTTAACCACCGCGAACAGCAGGTCTCCCAACTCTTCTTCGACCTTGGTTGAGCGAGCGGCACCTTGTGTGCGCTCGGCCAGCGCCTCGCGCACCTCCTCCAGCTCCTCAGCCACCTTGGCTAACGCACCTGACGGATCGGACCAGTCGAACCCGACCGCGGCCACGCGCTCCTGGATGCGGTGGGCCCGTGTGAGCGGATCGAGCCCTTTCGCGAGCCCTGAGAGTACGCCGCGATCGTCGTCTCCACGAGCACTTCGCTCGCGAGCTTTGATAGTTTCCCAGTCCTGTCGCTCACCACCCCTGAACAGATGCGGATGGCGCCCGACCATCTTGGCCACCAGTCGGTCTGTCACCGACGCTGCAGTGAGCCCACCCACCTCTTCGGCCACCACGATCTGAAAGGCGAGATTTAGGAGCAAATCGCCCAGCTCCCCCTCTAGTGAGTCGGCGTCGCCGTCGTGGATTGCGTCCACGACCTCGTGGGTTTCCTCGATCAGGTGGGGCACCAGCGTGGTCGCCGTCTGTGCGGCGTCCCAGGGGCAATGGACGCGGAGTAGCCGGACCAGGGCCAGGGCTCGGTCCAATGTGCCCTCGGTTATGGGCACCTCGAGGGGGGTCCCGGACATCTCACTTACTGGCATGCGTCACCTCGCTGATTTCGAAGGGAACCGCGTGGCCTCCGAGCGGTCTCTGTCCGCCTTTGCCGTGTGGTAACGTTTTCCCATCTTTCGCGACAATGTCAACGGACCGAATGCCTTCGTCGGACCGGCGCACCCGCGCCTGGGTAGAGGTGCGGGCCGAGGCCCTGCGCAGGAACTACCGTAGCGTGCGGGTAGCGGCTGGGGGGGATGTGGGCATGATCCCTATGGTCAAGGCCGACGCCTACGGCCTTGGGGTCGACCGCATGGTGACGACGCTCGAGCCGGAGTCGCCCCTGGCCTGGGGAGTCGCCACCGTGCAGGAGGGATGCCGGCTGAGGGAGCTCGGAGTCGAGCGGCCCATTCTGGTCGTCACCCCTTTGCCGCCCGGTTCCTACCCTGACGCAGTCGCTGCCGACCTCACGGTTTGTCTCTCGAGTCTCGACGGACTCCGTCTCCTGGGCGAGGCTGTAGCCCGTCTGGCCCGGGCCGCGACGTTCCAGGTCGAGGTGGATACGGGAATGGGTCGGTCGGGCTTCGACTGGAGGCAGGCCGCCCAGTGGGGGCCGGTCGTGGCCGACCGACATCGCTCTGCGATGCGCTGGACTGGTTGCTTCACCCACCTCCACTCCGCCGACGAGGACCCGAAGACCGTGCCGGTGCAGTGGCAGCGGCTGGTCGACGTACTCTCTTCGATCCCCCACCCTAAGGAAGACTTCCTCATCCATGCCCAGAACAGTGCGGGAGCGCTGCGCGCGGGGCGCCTATCGTCGGGTGACTACCGAGTGGACGCAGTGCGTCCCGGTATTTTCCTGTACGGGGGGGCGGCTGGGGCTGGATGGGGCGAGCCGGAATGCGTAGCGTCCCTCCGGGCCCGCGTGGTCCAACTTCGCGACGCCCCCCCGGGATCCACGGTCGGCTATGGCGCCACTTATGCGGCGCATGGGTGGGAGCGGTGGGCGACGCTGGCCATCGGGTATGGCGATGGTCTGCCCCGCGCGCTGGGCAACTCTGGCCAGGCGCTCCTCGGAGGACGACGGGTGCCGATCGTGGGCCGGATCTCCATGGACTTGACCGTCGTAAACATTTCTGGTTCGGATGGGGTAGAACCTGGTGATGTTGCGACCCTGATCGGGGAGAGCGGCGCCGAGCGCATCACGGTCGACGAGGTCGCGAGGCTGGCAGGAACCATCTCCTACGAGGTGCTCACCGGCCTCGCGCCGCGTCTCCCCCGGGTCTGGCTGGACGATGGCGGATCATGACACTCTGCCAGATCGGGCGCGGGAAGGGAGAGGGCTGGCTTACGCTCCGTATTCCGACTTCCCGGTGGGTGCAGCGCTCGAGGCGGAAGACGGATCGATCCACATGGGCTGCAACGTATAGAATGCGCCCCAACCGCTTGGGGTGTGTGCCGAGTGCAATGTTGTCGCCGCGGCCGTGGTGGTCGGACGGAGCCGGTCCCGGATGCTCGCGTTGAGCGTCAGCGGTTCGGGTCCGGAGCTCCCGTGCGGGGGGTGCCGCCAGGTGCTGGATGAGCTCGCTCCGGATCTCCGGGTGATCTCGGAAGGTGTTAGTGGATCCCGGGTGGAGTGGTCGCTGGGCGACTTCCTCCCGGAGCCGTTCCTGTCCCAGGGGAGAGAGCAACCTTGACTCGACGGATGCTGCGGCTGCTGCCGCTGTTCATGGTCGCGACACTCGTTGTCTGCCAGAACGATACCCCAACCGCGTTGGACGAGGGGTCTCTGCCCGTGGAACCGGTCACCCTTGAGGTGCGGCTCCCTTGGTCCCAGTTCGTGACGAGCGCTCAGGTGGTGGGCGGCTTCGGGAGGGCGGATGAGCTGCGGGTGGGCACCATCGCCAACGCGTTTGGAGGGACCCTCAACGCCCGCACCCTGATGCATCTGGAGTCCGAGACCTCGGGTTCGCGGGTTGCCGGCGTAAGAGACAGCCAGACCACGATCGTGGGAGGCGCTTTCTTGCTTCGCTTTAACCCTGACGGGAGCAGCAACCAGGGGCCGGTCAGTGTTTCGGTGGGGCGCACGTCGACCCATTGGGACGCGCGCAGCGCGACCTGGCAGCTGGCGGTGGACAGCTTGGACGGCAAGGAGGAATGGCCCGAACAGGGCGGCGGGTCCGTTAGGCCACTGGGAGAGGCGGTATGGGATCCCCTCCAAGGCGACTCCCTAGAGATCTTCTTCAGTCCGTCTGCGCTTCTCACCGTCCTAGATACCACCGCGCTCGAATTTGGCGTGCGCGTCGATATGGAGACGCCCGGGGAGCTGGTGCAAGTGGTTTCCGGGGAGATCCAGATCTTCGCCAAGGTGGAGGGTGTTGACACGGTGGTCACCATGCCGCCGGCGCACGCCACCGATCTGACCTTCATCTACGATCCGGCCCCGGGACCCCCGGAGGGGTTCAGGGTGGGTGGGGTTCCTGCCTGGCGTACCGTTATTTCTATGGCTCTTCCCGCGACGGTGGCAGGGACGCCGGAGGCGTGCGCCCTGGTGACCTGTCCACTGGCTCTCACCGCCGAACGGATAAGCCTGGCCAACCTCGTGCTCAGCACGCGGGCGAACGAGCCGGGATTCCAGCCGACCGATTCGCTATTGGTCCACGCGCGTTCCCTGTTCGCCCCCGAGGTGCTTCCCAAGAGTCCACTGGGACCGCCCATCTTCCGGGACGACCTGGGAATCACCCTCGGCGCCACGCTGGCGTCAGCCGCGTTCGCTCCCGGAGGGGAACGGAGCATAGAGGTGCCGATCACTCCACTTGTTTGGGACCTAGTGCAGGGGACCACGGGCAGTGGCGCATCAACGAGCCCGACCATCGCGCTCCTATCACTGAACTGTAACCCGGTCAGCGGGTCCTGCGTCGAGCCCGCATCGGTCGCATTTTCATCTTTTGCGGGCGCCGGGCAGCCCGGGGAGCCGTTCCTGCGGCTGATCCTGACCATCTCTGGCCAGGTGGGGCTCCCATGATCCCGCTCCGGTGGCCGCGCCTGACCGGTGCGCTGCTCTTGGCCCTGGCCCTGGCGCTGGGCCCAATTCCGGCGGCCGCCCAATCGGTGTTGGCCACCTGGGGTCTCGGGGTGACCCTGGATCCGCTGGACGGGCGAGGGCGGGGGCTCGGGTCGGTGGGACCTGGATTGTTCGGCACGGGCGTGGTCCCTGGAGACCCGGGGGCCTCGCTGGATTTGATCGTGCCGACCGTCGCCGTCTCGATGCAAAGTTCGTGGCTCCAGGTGGACCAAGACGCTGGCAGCGCCACGCTGTCGGGGAGCCGCTTCCCGGCTATGGGAATCGCGTACCCGGTGCGGGACTGGGGTGTCCTCACGGTTACCTATGGTGGGGTGCTAGATCAGCGATGGATGCTTGTGCGCCAGAACCTGCTTGACCTGGGCGCCGGTGGCGCAGGGATCTCGGTCACCGACCAATTCGTTTCAGACGGCGGCGTGGCGGCGGCTCGCGTGGGATTAGCGCGCCGGGTCACGCCGAATCTGGGGGTGGCGCTGGCGGTCGGGCGCTTTACCGGAAGCGTGATCCGCACCTTCACGCGCTCGTTCAACCCCCTCGACGCGGGGGTGGTGGTGGCGCCATTCAAATCGGGCGGGCGATGGGGGTACTCAGGGGTCACGGCAACCGCAGGGCTGGTCTTCGACGTCTCGGACATCGTGCGCGCGGGTGGCACCCTCACATGGTCCGGCTCGCTCACCGCCGAGCTGACCGATGGCTCCGAGGACAGGGCTAGGAAATACGACATGCCACTCGAGTTCCGCGGCGGGATCTCAGGTGCGCTGGGAGCCGGTCTCTCTGCGGTGCTGAGCGCGTCTTACGCTGACTGGTCGGGTGCGTGGTCCAGCCTCGGCGGCGAAGCCACGGCGGGACCGGCACTCTCCCTTGGCGCGGGCCTCGAATGGACCAGCCCGTCGTTCCTCGGTCGGCCTTTGCCTCTCCGCTTCGGTTGGCGCCGGGCCAAGCTGCCGTTTCGCCTCGACACCGAGGATCCGGTTGAGTCCACTTTGGTCGGTGGCTTCGGCCTACAGCTGGCAGGCACGGCCAACATTCCGCTGGCTCAAATCGATCTGGGGGTCGAGCACGGGACCCGTTCGGCAGGGTCCGTCTCCGAGGACTTCTGGCGCAGCACCGTGAGCCTGCGGCTGGCGGGATTCTGACCGGCGCGATGCGGGTCTATTTTCACACCTTCGGCTGCAAGGCCAACCAGTACGACACCGAGCGCATGCGTCAGGAGGCCGAGTCCCACGGCGCGGTGGCGGTATCCGCTTGGATCGACGCCGACGTGTGCGTGGTGAACACGTGCACAGTCACCAACCAGGCCGACGCTGAAGCCCGTCGCTTCGTCAGACGGATACGCCGTGACAATCCCTCCACCCGCGTGGTAGTGGCCGGATGCTCAGCCGCCCTGCGCGGCGCGGCGTATAGCGCTATGGAGGGAGTGGCTGCCGTTGTCGCCGGTCCGGACCCGGGGGCGGTGGCGGCGGCCGTGGGAAGTGCCGGTGTGGCGCGTCCCGGATCAGGTCTCGTGCAGCTGGAGCTAAACAAAGCCATGGACCGGATCGACACGGATCCGGTGGGCACCGAGCTCCTGAGGGAGCGGGCGGGCGCGACCCGGGGTTGGCTCAAGATCCAGGACGGTTGCGACCGCCGCTGCTCCTTCTGCGCCACCCGCCTTGCCCGTGGTGCGAGTCGCTCCCGGCCCACCGAGGTGGTGGTTCGGGAAGCTGCGCTGCTGGCGCGGACCCATCCCGAGTTGGTGCTGACCGGGATCCACATCGGCCACTACGGTCTGGACCTGGATCCGGCCTCATCGCTGTCCCTACTGCTCGCAGCGCTCCTCGACCGCGTTCCCGACGTGCGCTTCCGCCTCGGGAGCGTGGAGGCCACCGAGGTCGATTCGCTTCTGCTCGACCTGATGGCGGGGACGGGAGGACGGGTTGCTCCTCACCTCCACATGCCCCTTCAGAGTGGTGCTGACCCGGTGCTTCGGCGCATGCGGCGGTGGCACACAAGGGAAGGATATCGCCGCCGCGCGCTCGAGATTGCTGAGCGACTTCCGGTACTCGGTCTCGGGGCCGATGTCATCACCGGCTTCCCCGGTGAGACGGATGCGGACCACGCGGCCACGCGCGCTTTGGTGGAGGAAATCCCCTACACCTATTTGCATGTCTTTCCCTTCTCGCCCCGCGACGGCACGTTTGCGGCCGAGCTGAACGCTACCGACCCGGTACCCCAGCGCGTGGCCGGTGCGCGAGCGAGAGAGTTGAGGGGCCTAGCCGAGGCTAAGGGACACGCCTACCGCGCGCAGCGGTCTGGAGCGCCCGCTGAGGTGACGCTGGAGGCGAGGGAGACGCTGGCGCTGACCGGGGACTACCTGCGCGTGCGCGCCGAGGGGAAGGGGCGCGGGGGGGTCGACTCTGGGCCGTGTCTGCACCGCGGCGTGCTTAGGGGAACCGAGGGCGATCTATATATTGATCTATCTCGCCCGAACGCTCTGAATTGACGGAGGTGCCGCGGCTGTGCTGCGGCCGCTTTCACAGGTGAATGATGCACCCTAAGAAGCGCGCATACCTAGAGACGTACGGCTGCCAGATGAACATCAGCGATGGCGAGCTGATGGAGGGAATCCTGGTGGCTGGCGGCTACGAGGTCGTGTCTTCACCCGAGCGTGCGGACGTGGTTCTCGTGAACACGTGCGCCATTCGGGAGCACGCGGAGCAGCGTGTCCTCGGCAGGGTTTCTCAGCTCGGTGGGCTCAAGAAAGACCGTCCGGACATCGTAATCGGGGTCACCGGATGCATGGCTCAGCGCATGGGCGAGGAGCTGCTCGAGCAGGCCCCCCACGTGGACCTTGTGATGGGGCCCGACAGCTACCGGAGGCTGCCGGAGGCGATCGCGCAGATTGAGACGGCCCGTGGTGACGGCTGGGCGCGGCGGCCGCTCCGTGCCCGTCGCGACCGGATCCAACTCACCGTGCTCGACCTCAACTTGGGCGAGAGCTACCAGGGGGTCCACCAACGGCGCAACTCGGGCGCCACCGCCTGGGTGACGATCCAGCGTGGCTGTGACCACCGCTGCACGTTCTGCATCGTGCCCTACGTGCGCGGTCCCGAGAAAAATCGGCTACCCGAAGAAGTGCTCGCCGAAGTGAGAGGGCTCGTAGCGGGCGGGGTCAGCGAGGTGACGCTGCTCGGCCAGACCGTGAACTCCTATCGACACGGGGGCTGGAGCTTCCCTCGTTTGCTCCGTGAGGTGGCGCGGGTTCCAGGGGTGCGCCGCGTGCGCTTCACGTCGCCACACCCCATCGACGTCACTGCCGAACTGGTGCACGTGATGGCGACCGAGGATGCGGTGTGCGAGCAGCTCCACCTTCCCTTGCAGTCCGGCAGCGACGAAGTGCTCCGCCGCATGCTTCGCCGCTACAGCGTGGACGCGTACCTTGAGACGGTGGCCATGGTCCGGGAATCGGTTCCGGATGTGGCCATCTCGACTGACGTGATAGTCGCTTTTCCGGGCGAGACCGAGGGTGACTTCGAGGCGACGCTCGATGTGATCCGCGCCGTGCGCTTCGATGACGCCTTCACCTATCGTTATTCGCCGCGTGAGGGCACACCAGCGACCCGTATGCCGGACGCCTGGTTCTTGCCTGACGACGTCGCGCGGGTGCGGCTCGAGCGGCTCATTGAGGTCACGCGGGACATCCAGGGCCAGGTCAATCGCACCGAGCTCGGGCGGGTGGAGG
>DEAG01000020.1 GCA_002346665.1 Gemmatimonadales bacterium UBA2988 | reverse complement strand
CTAACCACCTGAGCTACAGGCCCCACAACAACTTACGGACATGGTGTGCGGTGTTGGGAGCAAGAATGAACCGTCTCATACCTACTACTCCCTCAACTCACAACCACTGATACCGAGAGATAAGATAGTGGCAGGGTCCGCGTGCGGGTAAGCGCGGGTTCTGAGATTCATGCCCCCAGGAGGGTATCCCGGCGGGCACGCCCGCTGTGGACTTCATGCTTGGCCTAGCGTTGAGAAGTAGACGGTGAGGGCGGCCCCGACGCCCCCGTCTCCGCGGTCTCCCTTTGACCCACGGCGCCAGTCTGCCTATCCTCAACGTGGAGACCATCAGGGGTACCCCGCCGGCCACCCGAGCGAGCCTCCCCGGGGTCACCGCAAAGGGTTGAGGCAGTCCCTTAGGAACCTGACCCGGTCCAGACCGTCGCAGGGAGCGCAGCTCAGGCCTCCGAAACGCCATTACCGTCGCTCCTTCGCCACACACACCCTCGCCAGGAGCGATTGTGATCCAGCCCGCCCCCATTACCGAGACCGGTGACTACGGGAACGCCTTTCCGGCCTCCCACCGCGTGCACGTCGACGGACCAATGGGCATCCGAGTACCAATGCGGGAGATCCACCTCTCCGGTGGCGAGCCACCCCTCAGGGTCTATGACACGGCCGGCCCCCGAGAGGTGGACGTACGCCACGGACTCCCTCGCTTACGCGAGGAATGGATCCGCGCCCGTGGCAACGTCACCGAGGTGGGCCGCCACGAGTTGCCTGCGCTCGCCAAGAACCTCCGCCACGGCGACGCCGAGATGCCAGCGTCGCTTAGTCATGTGGTCTTGAAGGGCTCCGGCCCCGTAACCCAGATGCATTACGCGCGCCGGGGCGAAGTCACGCCTGAGATGGAGTTTGTGGCGCTGCGGGAGGGGATGGACCCAGATTTCGTGCGAAGCGAAATTGCACGCGGGCGCGCCATCCTCCCAGCCAACATCAACCACCCCGAGCTCGAGCCGATGATCATCGGCCGCGGCTTCAAGGTGAAGATCAACGCCAACATTGGGAACAGCGCGGTTACGTCCTCGATAGAAGAGGAAGTCGAAAAACTCCGCTGGGCGACGCTATGGGGCGGCGACACAGTCATGGACCTGTCCACGGGCAAGAACATCCACCAGACCCGGCAGTGGATCCTCAGGAACTCGCCCGTCCCGATCGGGACGGTACCGATCTATCAAGCGCTGGAAAAGGTAGGCGGCGCGCCTGAGGAGCTCACCTGGGAAGTTTACCGGGACACGTTGATCGAGCAAGCCGAACAGGGAGTGGATTACTTCACGGTCCACGCGGGAGTGCTGCTCCGCTACGTGCCTATGACCGCGAACCGTATGACGGGAATCGTGAGCCGCGGCGGCGCAATCATCGCCAAGTGGTGCCTGGCACACCACCAGGAGTCGTTCCTTTACACGCACTTCCGTGATATCTGCGAGATCATGGCTGCCTACGACGTCTCGTTCTCACTGGGCGATGGACTCCGTCCGGGATCCATTAAGGACGCCAACGACGAGGCGCAGTTCGCCGAGCTCAAGACCCAGGGCGAACTTACGCGTATCGCCTGGGAGCACGACGTGCAAGTGATGAACGAGGGCCCGGGACACGTACCGATGCACTTGATCCGCGAGAACATGGAAAAGCAGCTCGCGTGGTGCGACGAGGCCCCATTCTACACGCTGGGCCCGCTCACCACCGACGTTGCTCCGGGGTACGACCACATCACGAGCGCAATCGGAGCTGCACAGATCGGCTGGTACGGCACCGCGATGCTGTGCTACGTGACCCCCAAGGAGCACTTGGGACTGCCCAACAAGGACGACGTGAAGGCGGGCGTGATCACGTACCGGATCGCGGCCCACGCCGCGGACCTGGCCAAGGGACACCCCAGGGCGCAGGAGTGGGACGACGCGATCTCCAAGGCGCGCTTCGAGTTCCGTTGGGAGGACCAGTTCAACCTGGCACTCGATCCCGTCACGGCGAAAGAGTTCCACGACGAAACGCTGCCCGCAGAAGGCGCCAAGGTGGCCCACTTCTGCTCCATGTGTGGTCCCAAGTTCTGCTCCATGAAGATCACCCAGGACGTGCGGGAATACGCAGCATCCCACGGACTGGAGACGACCGACGTGATCGAGGAAGGCCTGCGCGAAAAGGCGGACGAGTTCCGCGAACGGGGCGGCGAAATCTACCTAGAGGGAACTATCGCCTAGGAGATCACGGATGCATTCCTAGGATGACCCTCCGGCAGTTCTGCGGATGGCGCTAGCCTAGGTGCCTCTTGAAGAATGCGATCGTCCGGTCTTGGGCCAGCTTGGCAGCCACCTCGTCGTAGCGCGGCGTAGTGTCGTTGTGGAAACCGTGATTCGTTCCCTCATACATATGCATGGTGTACGTCTTCCCGTTTGCCTCGAGTGCAGCCTCGTAGGCCTCCCATCCGCCGTTGATCCGCGTGTCCAGTCCGGCGTAGTGGATGAGCAGTGGGGCATTGATATGCATTACATCTTCCGGGGCGGGCTGCGACCCATAGAACGGAGCGCCGGCCGCAAGATCCGGGAGGCGCACGGCCAGCCGATTGACAACCCCGCCACCGAAGCAGAAGCCTACCGCGCCGACTTTGCCGGTGGAGTCAGCGTGCTTCATCAGGAAGTTCGCGCCTGCGACGAAGTCCTCGAAGACCTTCCCGCCGTCGAGCGACCTCTGCATTTCCCGGCCTTCCTCATCGGTGCCCGGATAACCACCTAGCGAGGTGAGCGCATCCGGACCCAGGGCGAGGAAACCGGCGGCCGCGAAGCGGCGCACCACGTCCTCTACATAGGGGTTCAACCCGCGGTTCTCATGTATGACGAGAACGGCGGGGAAAGGCGCCGTGCCGGTCTCCGGCCACGCCATAAGCCCTTTCACCGCACCATGTCCCTGGGGTGAATCATAGGTAACGTAATCAGTGCGGATACGAGCGTCGTCCGGGGGTACCTGACGCGCCCACTCGTATTGGGGCTGAAGGCTCTCGAACATGGTCAGCGCCGTCACCCCGCCCGCCGCGAACTTGGCCGCGTCGTCCATGAAGCTGCGTCGGTCGATCATGCCGTGCACGTAGCGATCGAAGAGGGTGAGGACCTCCTGGGGAAAGTCGCTGGCTTTGAGCCGTTGTCCGTTCTGTGAGGGTGTCATGGTAGTAATCCATCTGGTGGGGGTGGGGGAGCCGGATCACGGGGACGAATAGGCATGTCCACACACCAGGGCCGCACGCTGAGAGCGCGCCGTAAGCCAGGCAAGCGTCCGAGGGGCTGGGCTACCATCCCCAGGCCGTGAAC
>DEAG01000015.1 GCA_002346665.1 Gemmatimonadales bacterium UBA2988 | reverse complement strand
GAGGAATCCGGTCAGGTCGAGGAGAAATAGGGGCAGCGCGAGCGCGACCTTCCCGGACGTGTGGGAATCGGGAGGCGGAAGCCGGACGGCGACCCCGGGTCGTTTCTCCTGGCTACCGCCTTTTTTTTCTTGCGCCTATCCGGGAATAGCGTCCATGAGGGATGTTAGCGGAGGCAACCAGACAGTCCATGAGGAAGGGAGTAGATAGCACCATGGCGACGATCAGCGCGCAGGATGTGAAGGCGCTCCGGGACCGCACGGCGGCCGGAATAATGGATTGCAAGAACGCTCTCCAGGAGGCGGATGGCGATACCGAAAAGGCGATCGACCTGCTGCGCACCCGTGGCGCCGCCAAGGCCGCGAAGAGAGCAGGCCGCAAGGCCAGCGAAGGGACCATCGGCACCTACGTCCATCATAACGGAAAGGTGGCGGTGCTCATGGAGCTCAATTCCGAGACCGATTTCGTGGCTAAGAACCCTGAATTCCAGCAGCTCGCGCGGGACTTGGCCATGCACATCGCTTCGGCTGCCCCCCTCGCTGTGAGCGCCGAGAACGTTCCGTCAGCTGACGTCGAGCGGGAGCGGCAGGTGTACCTGGCCCAGGTAGCCGAGGAAGGGAAGCCAGAAAACATTCGAGAAAAGATCGTGGAGGGGAAACTCTCTAAATGGTTCAAGGAAACCACCCTGCTCGAGCAGTCGTTCGTGAAGGATCCCGAATTGAGCATCAAAGAACTGATCGACAGCGTGTCGGCCAAGACCGGAGAGAAGATTTCCGTAGCTCGTTTCGTGCGTTTCCAGGTCGGCGGGGCGTAAACGACATGGCGAACCTTCGCCAATACGGCCGGGTTATGCTCAAGCTGTCCGGTGAGGCACTCGCAGGGGACCGCGGCTTCGGCATCGAGCCATCTGTGGTTGACGGGCTTACCGAGGAGATCAAAGCGGTCTGCCAGATGGGAGTTTCTCTGGGCGTGGTGATTGGCGGGGGAAACATCGTTCGTGGCTCGCTGGCCAGTCGGCAGGGGATGGACCGAGTGCAGGCAGACTACATGGGGATGTTGGCCACGGTGATCAACGCGTTGGCCGTCCAGGATCTCCTGGAGGCTAAGGGAGTCGACACTCGCGTGATGACTGCGATCAGGATGGAGGAGATCGCCGAACCCTACATACGCCGCCGCGCCATGCGACACATTCAGAAGGGTCGGGTGGTGCTGTTCGCGGGCGGTACGGGCAATCCATATTTTTCCACCGACACAGCGGCCGTGCTCCGCGCGATAGAAATGGAAGCCGACGTGGTCATCAAGGCGACCAAGGTCCAGGGGGTATTCACGGCTGATCCAGCAAAGGATCCTGCCGCCGAATTCATCCCCGCCATCACGTTTCAGGAGGTGATGGCTCGTGAGCTCGCGGTGATGGACGCTTCGGCGGTCTCACTCTGCAAGGATAATCACCTGCCGATCATTGTTCTGGACCTGGAAGAGCGCGGAGCAGTAACCTCCGCGATTCGCGGCGAGCGAGTCGGCACGCTGGTGTCCTAGCATCGACTGCTTACATTCGGCTCTTGGCCACTCCGTCTTTCTGACCTGAAGGAAAACAGGGTATGCCATCGATCGAGAATGCGAAGGAGAAGATGGCGGCGGCGCTCACCGCTGTTAGCCGTGAGTTCAACACCGTCCGCACGGGCAAGGCCACTCCGGCACTCTTAGACACCGTGCGGGTGGACGCCTACGGTTCCAAGATGCCGATCAATCAGCTGGCCACGGTCTCTGCTCCGGATGCTTCGCTGCTCGTGGTCCAGCCGTTCGATCAGTCCTTGCTGGCTGACATCGAGCGTGCGATCCAGGCAGCGGATCTGGGTTTCAACCCCGCGAACGACGGCACCATCATCCGCATCTCCGTTCCGCCTCTCAACCAGGAGCGTCGGAAGGAATACGTAAAGATTCTGCACAAGATGGCGGAGGACGCCCGTGTCTCGGTACGGCATGCGCGTCAGGAAGCTCGTGATGAGCTCAAGCAGAAGATGAAGGACCGCGAGGTTCCCGAAGACGAGGGGCATAGGCAGATGGATGAGGCCCAGAAGCTGACCGACCGGTACATCGGTCGGATCGACGAGTTCCTCAAGCACAAGGAAGAGGAAGTGATGCAGGTCTGAGGACCTGCGCACGCTGCTCTCTCGTTGTCATGGCTTCAGATCTCCTCCACCAGATCCGTCTCCATGGGGCCATTCCCCGGCACATTGCCATCATCATGGACGGAAATGGCCGCTGGGCCCGAGGCAAGGGCCTGCCTCGTACTGCCGGTCACAGGCAGGGAATGAACGCCGTGCGTGAGGTGATCGAAGGGGCGGTCGAGGCCGGGATCGAGATCCTCACCTTGTTCGCCTTTTCAACCGATAACTGGCAACGCCCTCGTGTAGAGATCAGCGCCCTGATGGGCCTCTTGACGGTGTACGCGCGCCAGGAACGAGCAGAGCTGGTGCGCCAGGGAGTGGAGGTCCATGTCCTAGGGGAGCTGGACCGCATGGATGCGGCCGCCCGACGAGCGGTGGACACCATCGTCGACGGTACGAGCGGGGGTAGCCGGATGCGTCTCAACCTGATGATCTCATATGGCGCTCGGGAGGAAATAGTCCGCGCCACCCGACTGTTGGCGGAACGGGTGGCGAAGGGCGAACTCGATCCCTCTGCTATCGACGACGACGCTTTTCGGGCCGAGCTTTTCACGGGCGACCAGCCTGACCCGGACCTGTTGATCCGCACCTCGGGAGAGTTTCGACTCTCCAATTTTCTCCTCTGGCAGCTGGCCTACACCGAACTACACGTAACGCCTGTGCTGTGGCCTGACTTCAGCCGGAAGGAGCTGTTCAGTGCGGTACGCGACTTCCAGCGCCGTGAGCGCCGTTTTGGCCGTGTGAGGGCAGGCTGAGCGGGTCGCTCTGATGGGACCACACGACAGCGAGTTGAGACGCCGGGTGGTAGTCGCGGTGGTGGGGATTCCCCTAGTGCTGGTTTCCCTCTATATGGGGGGATGGTGGTTCGGTGTCGCGGCGGCGGCGACGGCGATGATCGCGACCGTTGAGCTGTTCGGCCTGGTGGCGGTGGGTGGTGGACGTCCCTACGGAATCATTGGCGTAGCTGCCTCGGGGGCGGTCGTGCTGCTGGCCACCGCTGAGCCGACGCCAGCCGACGCGGGCGCTTATATCCTCGGTGTCCTGGTAGCGCTGGTGCTGATCACGCTTACAGCGTCGGTCTGGCTCCGGTGGCCGGAAGGAAATCCCCAGGCCGCTGTTGCGGTGACCCTGTTGGGGTCGGTTTACGTGGGTGGCACGCTCTCGTTTGCGGTGTTTCTCCGCAACCTACCTGCGACGTTCTCACCTCCTTTTGCTTCGCCGTCCTGGCCAGCGATGGGTTTTGTCCTGCTCCCTCTGGTCGCGGTCTGGGTCGGGGACACCGTGGCCTTTTTTGTCGGTCATGCCTGGGGGCGGCGCAAGCTCTTTCCAGAGGCCAGCCCAGGTAAGACCGTCGCGGGGGGGGTCGCTGGGTTGATCGGTTCCACCACAGCTGGGGCGGTTGTGGCTGCGCTCACCCTGTCGCCCATTCCAGGAGCTGGCGTATCCCCGCTCACCGGCGCGTTGATCGGAGCGGTGATCGGAGTGGCAGCCCCTCTAGGGGATGTGGCCGAGTCTGTGCTCAAGCGGGAGGCAGGGGTCAAGGACTCGGGCCATATCCTACCAGGACACGGTGGATTTTTGGACAGGATAGACTCGCTATTGTTCGCTTTTCCTGTGGCCTATGGAGTACTTGCCCTGCTCGGGAAGGTGGGATGAGGGCTCCCCTCCGGGTAGCGATCCTGGGGTCTACCGGTTCGATAGGGAGGAGCACGCTCGAGGTGATCCGCCGCCATCCGGACCGATTCCAGGTGTTAGCGCTGGTCACCAACCGTTCCCTGGATGGCCTCGTCGAGCAGGTCACGATGTTCCGTCCGCGCAGGGCGGTGGTCGCCGATGGTGCTGCTCTGGCAGCGAGACAGGATCTCCCGCGGGCAAACTGGGAAGGGGGGCGAGAAGCTTTGCTATCGGTAGCCTCAGACCCCGACGTCGACGTGGTGGTGAACGGGTTGGTCGGTGCGGTGGGGCTGGAGCCGACTCTCGCCGCGCTCCAGTCGGGCAAACGGTTGGCCCTCGCCAACAAGGAGTCGCTCGTAACGGGAGGGCCCCTCGTGTTGGAAGCTGCCGAGCGGGGTGGAGGGGAGCTGATTCCAATCGACAGCGAGCACTCCGCTATTCTCCAATGTCTTGCGGGATCGGATCGGGCATCAGTGGCTCGGGTGGTGCTGACGGCTTCGGGAGGTCCTTTCCGGGGATGGAACTCGAACGCGTTGGAGGGCGTACGCCCCTCCGACGCCTTACGCCATCCTACCTGGGAAATGGGCGCCAAGATCACCATTGATTCAGCGACTCTTGCCAACAAGGCCCTCGAGGTTATCGAAGCCCATTTTCTTTACGGGATTCCCTATGACGACATCGAGGTTGTGGTGCACCCTCAATCGGTTGTGCACTCGTTCGTAGAATTCGTGGACGGGTCTGTGATGGCGCAGATGGGATTCCCGACGATGGAGCTGCCGATTCTGTACGCTTTGAGCCATCCCGAGCGGGTGGACGATGCCCGGTTGCGTACGTTCGATCCGGTCCGTTCGTCCCCGCTCTCCTTCGAAGAGGTGGATCGGGATCTCTTCCCCCTCTTCGAGCTGGGGGTGGAGGCCGGACGGCGGGGCGGGACCGCACCGGCGGTCTTCAACGCCGCCAACGAGGTGGCGGTCGAGGCGTTTCTCGATGAGCGGCTCGGGTTTCCCTCCATAAGCGCGGTGGTGGAGATGGTCCTCAGCGAGGTTCAAACGTGTCCGGTGACCGATGTCGCGGACGTGCTCGAGGTGGACCGCACCGCGCGGGCGGCTGGGTGCGCGGCGGTGGATCGGGTGGGTTCAGCCGATCGTGAGTCAAGCGTCCGCAAGAGGAGGGTGGGGGCATGACGATCCTGGCCACGGTCATCGTATTGGGCGTGCTAATCTTCGTCCATGAGCTGGGGCATTTCTTCGCGGCCAAAGGAGTAGGCATCGAGGTGCAGCGTTTCTCGATCGGTTTGGGGCCCAGGATCCTGGGCTTTCGTAAGGGCGAGACTGAGTACGTGCTCTCAGCCATCCCGCTGGGTGGCTACGTGAAAATGGGGGGGATGGACGACCAAGTGACGGAGAGGGTCGAGGGCGGAGGGGATGGGGAGCCTCGACAACCCTCGTCCCGTGATTTCGATTCCAAGCCCCTGTGGGCGCGTGCCTTCGTCATATCGGCGGGCGTGATCATGAACATGTTGTTTGCGTTCGCGTTGTACACCGGAGTGGTCGCGACCTGGGGGGTGCCGGAGCTTAGTACCACTCGTGTCGGGTTGGTGCGGGAGAGCACGCTCTCGACAGGGACCCGTGAGCTGTCTCGTCTCCCGATCGGCGGCGCGGTCGTACGCGTGGGTGACCGGCAGGTGGAGACCTGGAGTCAGGTAATCGATGCCCTACTCAGGGCGCCGGCAGGGCCTACGGAGGTCGTGACCGAGAGCCCTACAGCTTCTGTGCGCGTGGATTTGCCTGCGGACCCGGAGGTTCGCCGCGCGATGGTCGGCACCATGCGCGCGTGGATCGATCCCGCTATAGGTGCTGTGAATCCAGCCTCGCCGGCGGAGCGTGGGGACCTGCGGGCGGGTGATCGCATCCTGTCGGTGGACGGGTCGCCGGTGGCGAACTGGGACGAATTCGTAGACCACATCCAGTCGCGGCCGGGCGAACGGGTCGAGTTGCAGCTCGAGCGGGATGGGGGCCGGGTCACCCGGGTCGTCACGCCCGAGCCCAACACAGAATTGGATCCCCGCACCGGTGCGGAGCGCACGGTGGGTAGGGTCGGGATCTATCCCGCCATCGGTGAATTGGCCTATAGGAACGTGGGGTTGATCGGATCGTTCCGGTACGGAGCGCGTGAGACCATCGGCACCACCACGCTCATCCTCGGCTTCCTCGGGGATCTGTTCACGGGCGACGTCTCGCCCCGCTCGGTCGGGAGTATCGTCACGATCGGGGAGGCGTCGGGTCAGGCCGCGGAGGGCGGGGCACAGATGTTCCTCCAGTTCATCGCCCTGTTTAGTGTGAACCTAGCCGTCCTCAACCTCCTCCCGATTCCTGTTCTCGACGGGGGACACCTGTTGTTCCTCTTCATTGAGGCGGTGAGAGGGAAGGCCCTCACCGTCGAGCAACGGGTGCGTTGGTCTAACGTCGGTTTCCTGATCTTGATGGGGATCATGATCTGGGCGTTGTCAAACGATTTCCTGAGACTTTTCGGACTGTAGAGGCCGGAGCTAGAGCAGCGTCAGCTGGTCCGGTCCGATCCGGCTGCGCAACTCCTCCACGTCCAGAAACGGTCCTGGCACGTCCTGGCGTGCGACGTCCAACCATCCACGCCACCCTGCCTTCTCCAGCGTCCCTCCCACAACGTCCCTTGCGAGATCAGGGTCGTTACACTCGACTGAGAGGTGAGCGAGCAGCACGCCAGCCAGCCGGGGATGGAGGAGTGTGGCAGCGAGGCGTCCCGCTGCGTGGTTCGAGAGATGGCCGTGGCTCGACGCGATCCGCGCCTTTACCGACCAGGGATAGGGCCCGACCCGGAGCATGACTTCGTCGTGGTTGGCCTCGAGGATAAGGAAGTCGCATCCCGATAGCGCGTGGTGCATAGCTGCAGTGGGTGTTCCCAGGTCAGTGGCGATGCCGATTCGAGCGCCCGTGGTGACGTCCACCAAGACAACTCCTACAGGGTCGGCGGCGTCGTGAACCGTGATGAACGGTTCGACCCTTAGTCCGCCCAAGAGGAACGGACGAGCTGCCCCGTAGTGCATGGTCCGCTCGCCGCCGCGGAACAGTTTCTGGCAGGCGTACAGAGTACGCTCCGTGAGGTACACCGGAGTGCCGTGGCGGCGGGTGAACACCCCCACGCCGCGCGTGTGGTCTCTATGGTCGTGGGTGATAAGGATGGCGTCGATGGCCGAGGGCAAGAGGCCGACCGAAGCCAAGCGACTCTCCAGACCGCGAGCGCTGAAGCCCGCGTCCAAGAGCACGCGTGTCCCTTCAACCTCTATGAGGAGAGCGTTGCCCGCGCTGCCGCTGCCGAGACAGCACACTTTCACGACCGGCCCTTCCGATTGGACCGTTCGCTCCGGCTCTGCTCGAACACTCTACTGAGAACCCGCCGCATTCCCCTGGACAGTTCAACGTCGCGCCGGCGCATGACTGCCTGCGTCGTGGCTAGGAAGCGGTCAAACTGGTATTCGGCTAGAGCCTCGCTCTCTGCCCAGGAAAACGGGGGCACGTAGGCCGGAGGCATTCTGCCACCGAACAGGTTGCTTCCAACCCCCACCACGGTGCCCGTGTTGATAGAGGTCCCGATCCCGGTCTTTACGTGATCGCCCAGGAAGCAGCCCACCTTTACCATGCCGGTATCTACCTCTTCCGTGGGCATCCTGATGCGGACCGCCGAGTAGGTGTTCTTGAGGTTGCTGTTGGTGGTACCGGCTCCGAGGTTCACCCAGCGCCCCAGCATCGCATGTCCGAGATGCCCGTCGTGGGCCTTGTTGCAGTAGCCCAAAATGACAGAGGCGGCTACTTCCCCTCGCACCTTGCAGCCGGGGCCGATCGAGGAGCCCCCCACTGCTCCGCCCAGAATGGTGGACCCGGTGCTGAGATAGATTGGCCCGGTGATGCGAGCCGGTCCCTGTACGCGCGCATCCCGGTCGAGGTACACCGGTCCGGCCCGCACATCGAGGATCACCCCTGGCTCCACAGTGGCGCCCTCTCCTAGCACCACGCGGTGCTTGCCGAGCACATGTACGCCGGAGAGTTGGAAGGCATCGTTGCCGGACGGATCCTCGCCAACATCGGTAGCGATGCGGGCTGGGTTCCTGGTCATCAGATCCCAGGGGCGCCCTAGTAACTCGCCCTGGAGATCAACCGTCTCGCCGGTTCCGGCCACAAGATCCCGCATCGTGTCGGGACTCGGTCCGTGTTCGCCCGCGGGGACCACCCAGCCCACGACCTGGGTCCCGATGAGAAGGGTGGCGGGCCGGTCGGGGAAGGGGGTCACAGGGGGATCGATCGCGGCCCGCACACACAGGAAGATCCTGGTGCTATCCGTGGCTGCGATCGGATCCAGGTGGGGGAGGGCCCCGGGCTCGTCGAAATCTTTCAGATGCGGGGCTCCGGCGTACGCGCTTGCTTCCAGCCTGAGTGACCTTTCCGCCCGCGCCCGCAAAGTGAGCGTGCCGAAGAGCAGTTCACCCACGGGACGCGTTTCGATGAAGGGGCTCCAGCGGAGCGCTTCTGCATCGTGGAACAGGGTGAGCTTCATCGCGGGTGTATGTGATCCGGAAGTCGGTCTAGGAGTCGCTTCACGTCGGGGGCGAGATCGCGGCGCATCACCAGGGTGGTGCCGGACGTGTGCACGATAACCACGTCGGATAGCCCCCACACCACCGTATCGCCGCCGTCCGAATATACGATGTTGTTCGAGCCGTCCTCGACCTGGCCCTCACCCACGATCACGTTCTCTCCAGGGGCGGCGCCGCGGACGCGGGACAATCCCTCCCAACTTCCCACATCGTCCCAAGCGAAAGGTGCCTGGACGCATGCTATATGGTCGGATCGCTCGAGGATCGTCTCGTCCACGGTGCCGGGACCGACCATTTCAAAATAGCCTTCCGCGTCCCCGTCCTCGAGGCAGGGGAGCGCTCGCGCGATGGTGGGAGCGTGACGGCGGACCTCCTCTAAGAATACGTCAGCTCGCCAGGCAAAGATCCCGCTGTTCCAGAGGTATCCCTGCCCCATGTACCGCTCGGCCGTACCGCGGTCGGGTTTTTCGTGAAACGCCGATACCTGGAAGGTTGGGACTCCGTCGACAGGATCCAGCGGTGCGCCCGATTGGAGATATCCGTACCCGGTCTCCGGCCGGTCCGGAGCCACCCCCACCGTGACCAGGACTCGCTCCCGCAGGGCCAGCGCACTCGCCGCTCGGATCCCTTGGACGAATGCCTCCAGCGGCCGCACGACGTGGTCCGAATGAAGTGAGACGAGTACCGCGTCCGGGTCCTTCTCGAGCGCTCGCCACGCCGCCCACGTGAGCGCAGGTCCGGTGCCCCGGGCGTGGGGCTCGATCCAATACGAGTCCAGGCCAAGCTCCGGGAGCGCCGACTGGAAGGATGGGACCAGGTCCGCGCCGGTCAGGATTCGGATGCGCTCGTCCGCTGCCACGGTGCGTGCACGCTCCACCGTCTCGACGACCAGAGGTCGTGGGCCAGCCAGAGACAACAGTTGCTTGGGACGGGAAGGTGTGCTCACCGGCCAGAAACGAGAGCCACTCCCGCCGGCCAACACGGTGATCCAGAGGTGGGGGTCAGCCCCGGTCGAAGATCTCGTCGATCCGGGCAAGTAGCTTCTTCGGGCTGAAGGGCTTCGTCACGAAGTCATCGGCGCCCAGGTTGAAGACCTCGTCTCGGTCGGCGTCCTGACCCTTGGCTGTTAGGATGACCACCGGGACGCCACGTCGGTGCTCCAGTCCACGGAGACGGTTCAGCACCTCGAGGCCTGTGGCCCCCGGCATCATGATGTCGAGGACGATCAGATCGTAACCTCCGTCACCCTCGAGGCGTTCGAGCGCGCGATTTCCGTCCACCACGCAATCGACCTCAAACGAAGCGTCCTCCAGAAGTGTCGTTAGCAACCGTCGGATGTGGGGTTCGTCGTCGGCCACGAGAATGCGGCCGCGGGGGGAGCCGTTCGGCGTCGCCTCGACCATGTTGCTGGCGCTTCCTCCACCCTTCGGTTACGAGGCCGGGGAACCTACCCTGAATGGGGGGTTAAAGTCAAGAAACCACAAGCTTTCCGGGGTTGACCGTCCCGTGGAGCTCTGATACGGTAGTGGGCTTCCGGGATGTCCGGGGGCATCCCTCGTTTCGGGGCCAGATGTCGCTTTCAATTTCCTTTTTATCGCCGATCGTTGGCATGGACCGTGCCCGCCGCGCGATCGGACCCCTTCTGATCTTAGTCTTGGCTGTATCGGGCTGTGACGAAGACGATTCATTTTTCACGTGGACCGCTTCCCCCGACACCGCGGCGCTGTATTCGCTCTCTCGACCTGAGCTGACGCTGCTATCCGCGTTCAATTTTCGTCAGCGTTCCACCGTGCGCATCGAGAACATTGGGGTGGGCGTACCGTGGGACATCGCTCTGGACACGCGAAGCGGACAGCTCGTGCTCCTCGCGCCCGGCGCCCTCGGGGTCGAATCCCAAGCTCGGGTGGCCCGACTCCCTGGGATGTCCTTCGACGAGATCGTAGAGGCGCCCGAAGACAGCCTTTTGTACTCGGAGACCCAGCCGGTCCCGCTCGATCTGACCAGTGCATACGTGGTGCGAACCGACTTGCGTGGCTCCCCGTACGGTGGGACCTGTGTCTTCTATTTTAAGCTGCAACCGCTGACCATCGATGTAGTGGAGGGTTACCTCGAGTTTGTGTTCGATGGGAGTCCGGCGTGCAACGACCGTAGGGTAGCGCCTGCAGAATCGGGCTCATAGGTCCTTCCCGCGCCGATGCTTGATCTGCGTGCCATGCGTGGCGACCCCGACTGGGTGAAGGCGGCCCTCAACCGCCGCGGCCGACCCTTCGGACCGGTGGTGGATGATCTCCTCGTTCACGACGAAGAGCGCCGCGCCGCGGTGTCGGAGGCCGACAACCTCAAGGCGTTGCGGAACGAGGTTTCCCGGGAGATAGGCGACCAGAAAAAGCGCGGAGAGGACGCGGCGGATAGCGTGGCGCGCATGCGCGAAGTGGGTGACCGTATTGCCGAGATCGACTCTACGGTGGCGACCATTGACGAGCGCATCCGGGAGGTCCTGCTCACCATCCCAAACCTGCCTCTGGACGAAGTGCCCGAGGGTGGCGAGAACGCGAATCATGTGGTGCGCAGCTGGGGCGAGCCCAGGAGCTTCTCGTTTGTGCCACGCCCCCACTGGGAGATCGGGGAAGCTTTGGGTATCATCGACCTGCCACGGGGCTCCAAAATTTCGGGCTCCGGTTTCCCTGTCCTACGCCGCGAGGGGGCGCTGCTCCAGCGTGGCCTGATCAATTTCTTCCTTGACGTACACACGCGCGAGCACGGGTACGAGGAGCTTCGGGTCCCGTACCTCGTGACCAGCCAGACGATGACGGGTACGGGGCAGCTTCCCAAGTTCGCTGAGGAGGCGTATCGAATGGAGCGGGAGGACCTTTGGCTAATCCCCACTGCCGAAGTCCCGGTCACCAACTTCCACCGGGACGAACTCCTAAGCGTCGACCGGCTCCCAGTTCGCTACACCGCATACTCCCCTTGCTTCCGCAGAGAGGCGGGAGCGGCGGGCAAAGACACGCGGGGCGTTCTTCGCGTCCATCAATTCGACAAAGTCGAGTTGGTGCGCTATGAGCGACCGGAGCGGAGCCGGGAGGCGCTCGAGGAGCTCACCCGAGAAGCCGAGACACTACTCGAGAGGCTCGGGTTGACGTACCGACGTGTGCTTCTGGCCACCGGGGATCTCGGGTTCAATTCCGCGATGACGTATGATCTGGAAGCGTGGGCGCCCGGGGTGGGCAAGTGGCTAGAAGTGTCGAGTTGCTCCACCTTCACGGACTATCAGGCCCGTAGGGCCAACTTGCGCTTCCGTCCGGGTTCCGGGGAGAAGCCGGAGCACGTGCACACCCTCAACGGGTCCGCGCTTGCGCTTCCACGGGTGCTGGCGGCTCTCCTGGAGACCTACCAGGAGGAGGACGGGTCGGTCACCGTGCCCGAACCGATCAGGCCGTACGTAGGGCTGGAGCGCATCGGACCGCCCGCCAGCTGACCGGCGGAACGAGCCTCACCACTCGGGCCGGAGGGTGACAGGGGATGGTGCGTATAAAGTGGCCGGTGGCGTTGGCCACGCTCTTCCTTCTACTCCTGGGATGGTATGTCCTCTACACCCAGGAGATCGTGCGCGCGCTCCGGGCTAATGCGGTGACGCTCACGCAGATCTTCGCCGAGGTGCAGCAGGGGCTCTCCAGCACCGACCCGGCGGAAGAAGTGGATGCACTGTTCCGGCTCCAGAGCGTCATCATCGAGTCGGAGATGCCGATCATCCATACGGGTCCGGGGGACACCGTGTACGCGGTCCGTAATCTTCCCTTCGAGATTGACCTGGAAACCGCCGAAGGCCAGGGCCGCGCGCTGGAGTACGCCCGCAGTCTGGACGAGTTTCACAGCCCGGTTGCCAGTTCCGGATTCTCTTATCTCCACTTCGGAGATACGCCCCAGGTGCGGCGGTTGCGTTGGATCCCGTGGCTCCAGGTGGCTGGCCTCCTTCTGACGGTGGTCGTGGGTCTCACCATGATCCGCTATCAGCGACGTGTGGAGGGTGAGCGGGCCTGGACCGCCATGGCGCGCGAACTCGCGCATCAGCTGGGCACGCCGATCAGCTCCCTGCAAGGATGGCTCGAGCTTCTCCGGCTCCCTCCTGACGAGCGCCCCGATCTGCTGCTGGAGGGAGAAATCGCGGGAGGCGTCGAGGAGGACCTGGTGCGGTTGGAGCGGATCAGCCATCGGTTCGAGTTGATTGGTCGGAAAACGGAGCTGGGGAGCCTGTCCCTCCAATCGATCGTGCACGACCTGGAGAGCTACCTCCAGAACCGGTTGCCTCGCTTCGGACCCGACGTCAAGCTCCGAGTAGAGGTGCCCGAGGATTTGCCGCCCGTGAAGGGGAACGAATTGTTGCTCACCTGGGCGCTTGAAAACGTGGTAAAGAACGCCTTGGACGCGCTCGCGGGTTGCGGAGGGCGCATCACGATCCGGGCGTGCGAGGCGACCGAGCCCGGTTGGATCGAGGTGCGCGTCGAGGACGATGGTCCCGGAGTAGGCCTCGAAATCCGGGACCGGATCTTCGAGCTGGGAGCCACCACCAAAAGCGGAGGTTGGGGCGTCGGACTCGCTTTTTCCCAGCGCATCGTCGAGCGTGTTCACGGTGGGCGCATCGAGCTACTGGACACGCGTGGCGGAGGAGCCACCTTCCGGGTCCGACTTCCCGCCGCCGACCCAGCCTGAACCGAACCACTTTGAACGACCTCTATCTGGCTTCCCTCAATCCCCAACAGAGAGAGGCCGTCGCGCACTTCGAGGGACCGATCCTGGTGCTCGCCGGGGCGGGCTCCGGAAAGACCCGGGTTCTGACCACCCGCATCGCACACCTCGTACACGAGCGTGGTGTGCCCCCGGAGCGGATCCTTGCCGTAACCTTCACGAACAAGGCAGCCGGCGAGATGCGCGAGCGTGTTCGGATCCTGCTCAACCACGAGCCGGCCGGGATCTGGATGGGGACTTTTCACGCGATCGGTGCACGCCTGCTACGGCGCCACGCGCAACTCCTCGGGTGGACCAATGCGTTCACGATCCTCGACGCCCAGCAAAGTCTTCGGTTGATCAAGAAGGTCCAGGAGGTCGTCGGTGTTGATCCCCAAAAATGGACCCCCAACACCGTTCGCAGGCACATCAGCACCGCCAAAAATCGGTTGCTATCCCCGCAGCGCTTCGTGGAGGCCCATGGCGATAATGCCGACCTATTAACACGTACCGTGGCGCGGGTGTACCCGGTCTATCAGGAGGCGCTCAAGAAACAGAACAGCTTCGACTTTGACGACCTACTGGTGAAGCCTATCGATCTCTTCAAAACGTTTCCTGAGGTGCTCGAGCGCTACCGTGCGCGCTTCTCTTTCCTGCTCGTGGACGAGTATCAGGACACGAACCACGCGCAGTTTAGTTTCGTCGAACTGATCGCGAGACCGGACGACAACCTCATGGTGGTTGGGGATGACGACCAATCGATCTACAAGTTCCGGGGTGCAGACATCCGAAACATCCTGGAGTTCGAGGAGGCCTTTCCGGGAGCTCGTACCGTGCGTTTGGAGCAGAACTATCGGTCTACATCCGCGATCCTTGATGCGGCCAACGCGGTGATCGTGGAGAACGTGGGGCGGAAGGGTAAGACGCTCCGCACCGATCGCGTGGGGGGTGACCCTCTGACGCTGATCGAGACGCTGCACGAGGCAGACGAGGCACGCGTGATCGTGGAGGAGATCCGGTCGTGCTACCAGAGGGGGGGCGACCTGCACAATTACCGGGATTTCGCGGTCCTCTACCGCACCAACGCACAGTCTCGTGCCCTCGAGGAGGCCTTCCGCCGCACCAACACCCCCTACCAGATCGTGGGGGGCGTGCGGTTCTACGAGCGGCGAGAAATTCAGGACACGATGGCCTACCTGCGCCTGATATCCAATCCACGCGACGCCGGCGCCTTCGACCGGGTGGTGAACTATCCACGGCGGGGGATTGGCGCAGTGAGCCTGGAGCGTCTCGAAGCATTCGCGGCTCAGGGGGGGATGTCGCTGCTGGAGGCGGCCAGTCGGGCCGATGAGAGTGCTGACGTTCCCCCGGCTGGCGCGCACGCTCTCCGGGTGTTCGCGGTCCTGATCCAACGTTTTTCCGCGCTCGCTGCCACCACCCGGGTCGGCCCGTTGCTCCAGGAGTTGGTGGAGCAGCTCGGGCTCCTCGGGGTGCTCAGGGACGGGAGCCCCGAGGGAGAGGACAGGGCCGATAACGTGAAGGAATTGATCGCCGGCGCCCTCGAGTTCGACGCGGATGTCGAGTTAGAAGGCGTGGAAGAGGGGGAGATGGACGGCTTTTCGGAACTGGATCTGTACCTGCAGCGGGTGGCTCTGGTGGCCGACATCGATCGGCACGATCCTGAGGCAGACGCGGCCACCATGATGACTCTTCACAACGCCAAGGGGCTCGAGTTCCCGGTCGTCTTCATCGCCGGGCTCGAGGATGGGTTGTTCCCGATGTCGCACTCTTACGACGATCCCGAGGAGATGGAGGAGGAGCGGCGCCTCTTCTACGTCGGCATCACGCGCGCACAAAACAAGCTCTACCTCACCCACGCGCGGCAGCGCCGACGCGCGGGATCGATCATGTACGGACGGCTGTCCCCGTTCGCAGGTGCGTTGCCTGGGCGGCTACTCGAGCAGCGTACGTCCGAGTTGCTCAAGAGCGACGCATTCACTACCCCGCACCGAGGGCGCTTCCGGGAGCGTCGGGAATCGGGATTCATACCGGATGAAGACTTCGAGATCAGCTACGATCAGGATGCCCCTCGGCTGGTGAAGGGGGAGCGGGTGGTTCACGCCACCTTCGGCTCCGGGCGAGTGGAGGAAGTGAGCGGCTTCGGTCCCGACGTGCGCGTGACCGTGGAGTTCGAAGGGGTAGGTCGGAAGAAACTGGTGGCGCGCTATGCAGGGTTGAAAAAGGATTTCTATTAGTCGATGTCGATGGGTGGAACCGGTCGGTCACCCTTGAACTGCTGATCGAGCGTTGGGGCTTGCAGGTCGGGGGGGGGCGTGGCCTCCATTCGTGGGGAGGGCATCCTCCTCACCCATCAGCTGGGTCCAATATGCCAGGCCTTGCTCGGGAAAAGGAAATAAATCGTTAGCCATCTCGCCCAGGACCGAAGGT
Organism: Gemmatimonadales bacterium UBA2988; assembly: GCA_002346665.1. Lineage (GTDB taxonomy): Bacteria > Gemmatimonadota > Gemmatimonadetes > Longimicrobiales > Gaopeijiaceae > UBA2988. Next base: position 74,577 of record DEAG01000015.1, on the reverse strand, counting down.
TTCCTCGCGGTGCCGTCTGCGAGCGCAATGCGTCGGGCCTTTTTGGCTAGCCTGAGATTCAGGTCTCCCACTGGATCGAGTAACGCGGGCGAAGAGTGCACCCGGTTCACGAGGTAATCCACCACGTGATCGAACGACCAAGCCAGGTATGTCTGGACCTCCGGATCTGGCATGTCGAAGCGAGAGCGCCGGAGCATGCGGTCAAAGATCAGGTTCCACCGGTCGTCACCCTGGAAGCGGATCATGCCGCGAAAAATTCTGCGGTTCGTCTTGAAGCTAAAGAGTGTCCGGGACAGGACTTTGTCAAACAACTCATCGGCCTCGGAATGGTCGTGGTTGATGACCAGGTGCCGGGCTTTGCCCAGGTATTGATCCCCTACGTGCACATCCATTCGGTGTTCCCAGTATACGTGTCCCATGCCCTGCGTGGTGCTGGTGATAAGAAGTTGGCGTGGCACGAAGAGATTGTGTGCGATGGTATCGGCGGCCAGGTGAGCTAGATAGCCGTAGCCCACCGCCAGAAGAGGCTCGTTGTCCGCGTTGGCGAGGATCTCTTCGCCCACGTGCCAGTGGTGACAATGGCGTCCCTCAGACACGTACTTCTTGGCGAAAGAAATGTCAGCCGCCACCGAGCCGTATAGGAAGTGCAGTGGCCATCGCCCGAGGATCACCCGCAGGGTGGGCGGGAGCAGCCAAAGCGATCTAAGCACGGCCTCGCCTAGGGCGACGTGGGTGCCCGGTCCCCATGCCCAGGCCTGGTCGGGGCAAAGAAGCAGCCATCCTAACCCGACGAGGAGAGTCCCGAGCATGGGCGACCTGCTCAGGCGTCGCTGGTTTGGCTGTCCGCCCCGTCGGCTTCGGCACCTCCGGTATCAGCAGTCCGGCCCGGGGCTGTATCGGGTGACCGACGGGTTTCGGCTGCCGTTGGTTCGAGGGGATCAGGCGGGGTGTACGCTGAATTATCCAAGGCCGATGAGTCGTCATCCAACGGTGCTGGCCGATCCTGTCCTGGACCACGGAATACCCGAGTTCCCTCTCGCACGCCGCGCGCGGCTGCAGCCGATCCGATGAACACGTTCTCAGCCTCCTCTTGGACGACCTCCATGAGAGCGTTGAAATCCTGAGCGCGCTCTTCCACCTGGTCGGAAGCATTTTGGAGGCGATCGGAGAGCGAGCGGACCGACTTGCTTATCCGTTGCACGTCCACACGCACGGCAGAGCTGATTGACTCCATGTTTGCGGTGACCTCTAGTCCTCGCTCTAGCATCGGATCGAGGCGCTTCTGGAAGTGGCCGCTGAACCGCTTCAACGTGACATGGACCTTGCGAATTTCGAAGATGAATACCCCTAGCACCGCGAGAAACATGGCAAGGACCAGGATACTCATGACCAACGCGGTCGTCCCAAGGGCGTCGCGTGCCTGGAGCATTACGACCGTGTCCGCAGCCTGTAGCGGCATCGCTAGGATGAACGACATGAACTCATTTTTGCCCCACGTGCGTTTCGGAGAGCCAGCTATGTGGCAGAAGGTTGCTTTTCCAGTCGGGCCTTGAGATTAATGACAGGATCTAAACGGTCGAAGAGCGGGATGCCCTAGGGATTACGGTGATTGGACGTTGCATCGGCCGAAACGTAGACGGTTCTTTATCGGGGGGTCAAGCAGGTTTCGACGGTGCTTCATTCGGTTCCCGTTCCGTGTCGTGGGGCCCTATCTGCGTACACGTGAACCGGTGAGGGTAGATCGATTGCTGAGTTGCTGCATGCGGGCTCATCCGGATATGTTCAGGTTTCCGGGGTGCTCCGGCCCGGAGTGCTTCCCGGCCGCGCCCGATTCCCCTCCGCGTACAAAATGCCAGCGTTCATCGTCCAAGGTGGCCAAATACTGAGTGGCCGCATCCGCCCGGCAGGTAACAAGAACGCTGCGTTGCCTTGCATCACAGCGTGCCTTCTGTCTACCGAACCGGTTACGCTTTCCAACGTGCCACGGGTACGCGACGTCCTGAATCTCCTCGAGATCATGGAGTCGCTCGGAGCCGCGGTGGAGTGGATCGAGGGCAACACCGTTCGCATCGACGCCTCGGGTGTGGCCGCGGGAAACGTGGATCGGGAGATGGCTGCCAAGATCCGGGCCTCGCTCCTAGTAGCCGGACCCCTGCTGGCTCGGTTCGGTGAGGTGAACCTTCCTCCGCCCGGCGGGGACGTCATCGGTCGGCGGCGCATAGACACGCATTTCCTAGCGTTCGAAGCGATGGGAGGGCGGGTGCGGTTGGATGAGGGGTTCCATGTCAAAGCGGATCGTCTGGTCGGTACGACCGTATTTCTGGACGAGCCGTCCGTGACCGGGACCGAGAATGCCATCATGGCTGCGGTTATGGCTGAGGGCACCACCCTGCTCCGCAATTCGGCATCGGAGCCCCACGTTCAGGATCTCTGCAAGCAGCTTAATCTGATGGGGGCTCGCGTTGCTGGCATCGGTACCAACACCCTTACGATCGAGGGAGTGAGGGCGCTGCACGGAACGGAGTTCGTGATCGGTGCCGATCACATCGAGGCCGGCTCGTTCATGGGGCTGGCGGCCGTGACGGGAAGCACGATCACCATCGAGGACGCGCCTCTCGATCACCTAGATTCCACCATCATGGGGTTCCGCAGGCTTGGCATCGAATGCGAAGTCGACGGCAGGGACTTGGTGGTGCGGGGTGAGGGTGACCACATCATCCAGCAGGACGCCTTCGGGGCCGTTTCCAAGATCGATGACGGTCCGTGGCCCGCTTTCCCCGCGGATCTCACGTCTATCATGGTGGTGACCGCCACCCAGTGCCGGGGGACGATCCTCGTACATGAAAAGATGTTCGAGTCCCGCATGTTCTTCACCGACAAGCTGATCGGGATGGGGGCCCGCATCGTACTGTGTGACCCACACCGTGCGGTGGTCATGGGACCGGCACCCCTGCGGGGGAGTCAGTTGGAAAGTCCGGACATCCGTGCCGGGATGGCCCTCCTGATCGCGGCATTGGGTGCCGAGGGAACCAGCCGTATCCACAACATACGCCAGATAGAGCGAGGGTACGAACGTATAGACGAACGCCTGTGCGCGCTTGGTGCGAAGATCCAGCGGGACGACTAAATGGAAGATCAAGAGACGTCCGAGTGGGCTGTAGCCACGGGAAAATATCGCCGCGGATATCACAGGAAAATCTCGGATGGGATCCGGCAGGGTATCGGCGTGCTGCCTGCTTTCAAGGAGGCGCTCGAAGATACGATCTTCGAGGACCGCCATCGGAGCGCCTTCTTTGCCCGAGCGGGCGCTCCGCTCAGCTATGCCTCGCGAACAGGAAGTGGTGGACGAGACCCGTGAGCGGAGGGAAGGGGCCTCCTAGAGGGATTTCGATCTGCTCAAGGAGAGGGTCGATGAACTCGAAGCACGTTTAAATAGCCTGGAGAGCCCCAATGGCGAGGATCCGGGCGCTGGATCCGCACGCTCCGGTGCCTAGGGGAGTCCACCCCCCCCTTCGGCACATCCGCTGTATTCACAACGACCTAGACGATCGCCCAGGCCCGGGAACCGGTGCCGCCGCCTTGAACGGCTGTTGCTCCCTATCTATATTGCAGCCTGTTCGGGCCGCTCCCCGTCCGGGGGCGGCCGTTTTTGGGAGTGGGGGAGCTGTTCGCCCCCGCTTTTTTATTCGCTGTTACTGGGGAAATGGGCTTCCCGGGAGGGTCCGGAGCCATGGCCAGATCGGTGCCGGAAGTGGATCGGGGGCTCCCGTTCCGGATAGAGCAGCTCGGGTATGAACTGGTGGACGTGGAATGGGCGGGGAGTGGGCGGCGTCCCATCCTCCGGGTCCGCATCGATCGGCCCGGGGATGGTGCCGGAGAGGGGATCGTGGTGGGCGACTGTGCTCGCGTGAGCCGGGCGCTAGAGCCATGGCTGGACCAGGTGGGGTCGATGCCCGAGCGGCATGTGCTCGAGGTTTCCTCCCCAGGTGTGGAGCGGCCGCTCGTGCGGTCGCGCGACTTCAAACGGTTTGCCGGCAAGAAGATCGCTGTGAAGGGGTCGGCCCTGTTAGCGGGGCGGGCCACACGCCTGGAGGGTGAACTACTAGGGCTTGTTTGCGGGGATGAAGGGGGGGAGCGGGTCTGTCTCCGGCTTCCCGACGGGGACGAGGTAGAGATTCCCCGGAGCGAGATCGCTGGTGTGCACCTGGTCTTCGAATGGTAGACACAGAGAGTCAGAAGGGGGGCCAACGATGAACGCCGGACAGATGGTCGCTGCGTTGCGCGACGTCGCATCCACGAAGAGCCTCAGCAGCGACGAGGTTAACGACCTACTAAAGGACGGCATTCTCGCTGGGCTCGCGCGCATCTATGGGGTGAATGTCCAGGCAGAGATCAAGATCGACGATATCACCGGGGAGGTCGAGATCACCGTCTTGAGGCGTGTGGTCGAGGTCGTCGAGGATGCCTCCGCCGAGATTTCGCTCGAAGAGGCTTGCTGGGACGACGACTCCTTTGAAATGGGAGACGTGATGGAGGTCCCGGTCGACTTCACCCAATTCGGCCGCAACGCGGTGATGGCGGTGAAGCAGAGCATAGTGCAGCGCGTTCGGGAGGGGGAGCGCCAACGCATCCGAGACGAGTTTGCCGATCGCGTCGGTGAGCTGCTTTCGGGCGAGGTCCAGCAGATCGAGCGCGGTAAGATCGTGGTCATGCTGAACCGTTCACGTGACGCCGAAGCGATCATTCCTTGGAAGGAGCAGAATCCGCGCGAGCGCTTCCGCCAAGGCGATCCCATCCGGGCTGTGCTCAAGAAGGTGGAGGAGACCCCAAAGGGCCCACGCCTGATCCTTTCCCGCTCCGATCCCTTGTTCGTGGCGGCGCTGTTCAAGCTCGAGGTGCCTGAAATCTACCAGGGAATCGTGGAGCTCCGCGAGCTAGCTCGGGAAGTGGGCGGACGCAGCAAGATCGCCGTGTCCAGCCGGGATGATTCCATCGATCCAGTGGGGGCATGCGTAGGACTGAAGGGTTCCCGCGTGCAAGCCGTGGTGTCGGAGCTTGGGGGCGAGCGCATCGACATCGTGCCTTGGCACCCCGATACCGAGGTGTTCGCTAGGCGGGCGCTCGCACCGGCCCGTGTGTCCAAGGTGATCAGCAACCCTGATCGGCAGGTCATAACCGCCATCGTGGATGAAGACCAACTTTCTCTAGCGATCGGCCGGAACGGACAGAACGTACGACTGGCGTCCCAGCTTATCGGCTGGCAGATCGATCTGTACGGTTCACGTGAGTGGTTGGAGAAGGGCGCCGATCTGTCGTTGTTCGGTGGGCGTGAGGAGGAGCAGCTCAAGATGGCGGACTTCCCGTTGGGAGAGCTCGACCTGGGCGAAACTACTCTGGCGGCCCTGGAAGCCGCCGGATACAATACATTCCTGGGCATAATCGACTTGGAACGCGACGAATTCCTGCGTATCGAGGGCCTGTCGGAACAGGACTCCGACCGACTCCTGTCCATTATCGATGAATTGACCGTCATCGAGGGTGATGCGCAGGCCGGGGATGAGCTTCAGGCCGGCGGGGTGGACGAGTCGGACGAGGTTCCGCCCGAGGATGCTTCGGCCGATTTGTCGGTGGTCCCATAGGTGGGGCCGAACGGGCCAGGCGGGCGGTGGGATGAAGAACGGAAGCGGGAGGGTCTTCGAGCTACTCGGCTTGGCCCAGCGAGCAGGCGTGGTAGAGCGTGGAGTGGACGCCACGCGTCGTGCCGTCCGCGACGGGCGGGCTCGCTTGGTTTTGATTGCCGAAGACGCGTCCACGGCGCAGCTAAAGAAGATCGCGGGTCTGCTCGAGCATCGGCCCGTTCCCCAACGTCAGCTGGGCGGACAGGAGGCCCTCGGCGCTGCTCTCGGATCAGGGCCGCTGTCTGCGGTCGCGATCACGCTGCAGGATTTTGCCGAACCGATCCTACACTATCTTCCCGTAGATCGGGCTGGATACCGGGACGGACTGGATGAAGCGAGGGGAGGTCAGTAGGAGACATGCGGGCACTAGAGCTGGCGAAGGACCTTAAGGTCGAAGCGGAGGCGCTTCTCCAACTCCTGCGAGAGATGGGGATCGCTGTGAAAGGCGTGTCTGCGCAGGTTAGTGAAGCTGACGCTGCCAAGGTCATCGCTCGTATGGAACGCGGACGGCGATCGGGGGCAAAGGACGCTTCCGAAGCGATGGAGGCAGCCGTGGAAGACGCGGCTTCGCGACCCCGCCGCCGTCGGCGTAAGAAGGTCGAGCAGCCCGGCGAACCCGAGTCTGTGTCGCTGCCGCCTACGGAGCAGAAAGAGCCCGAGGCCGCCAAGAAGCCCGAGCCCGAGCCCGAGCCCGCCAAGAAGCCCGAGCCCGAGGTGGCGGATGCAGCGGTGGTGGATGAGGAGCCCGTGGCCCACCGTGCCGAGCCCAAAAGGAAGGTCCAACCTAAGCCCGATGTAGCGTCCGAGTCGCTGCCGCTATCGCCCAGTCCTGCTTGGGCCAAGGGGGGTGAAGATTCCAAGGTCGCTCACCCGAGCGCTCCTGCTGCCGAGGCTCCGGGACGCCGTGTACGCAAGCCCGTCCCAGCGGCTAGCGCCGGTCCGGCCGGAACCGTGCGGATCCAGGCGGAGGGGTACACACCTGACGGTCGCAGGAAAGGTTCCCAAGACAAGCAGAAGGGCAAGAAACGCCACAGGGTAGACCAAGATGCGGTGGCAGAGAACATTTCGCGCGTCATGGCCGAGATCAAGAGCGGCAGCAAGAAGCGGCGTCGCAAGGGCACCCTCGGTCAGTCTCGGGAAGAGGTCGACCTCGTCGAGGCGGAGGCGCAGGAGGAAGCAGATCGCGAGGCAAAGACCGTTCGGGTTAACGAGTTTCTCACGGTCGCCGAGCTGGCCGAGTTGATCGACGTCTCGTCCACTGAAATCATCGGATCGGCCTTCAAGAACCTTGGGCTGATGGTCACCATCAACCAACGTCTCGACTTCGATCAGATCGAAATGTTGCTTGACGAATTCGGTTTCCGTGCCGTGCGCGAGGAAGAGTACATCGGTTCTCCCGCGGAGGAAGAGGAGGAGGAGGAGAAGGCTGAGGACATGAAGGTGCGGCCACCTGTGGTTACCGTGATGGGTCACGTCGACCACGGCAAGACGCTCCTACTGGACAAGATCCGTAAGGCCAACGTGGTGGCTGGGGAAGCTGGCGGCATCACTCAGCACATCGGTGCCTACCACGTTCAACTTCCCGGCGGACGCAGCGCCACCTTCTTGGACACGCCCGGCCACGCCACCTTCACGGCCATGCGTGCTCGTGGTGCGGATGTGACCGACTTGGTCGTTTTACTCGTGGCGGCTGACGATTCTGTGATGCCACAGACGGTCGAAGCGATCAGCCACGCCCGTAACGCAGGTGTTCCCATGGTCGTCGCAGTAAACAAGGTCGATCTGCCAGCGGCCAAACCGGACAAGGTGCGCCAGGCGCTTCTCCAGCACGATGTGCAGGTGGAGGAATTCGGTGGTCAGGTGATGTCCGCCGATATCTCCGCTAAGACGGGCATGGGGATAGATGATCTGCTGGAAAAGGTGCTGATACAGTCGGAGATGCTGGAACTCAAGGCAAACCCGGACCGTGAAGCTCGAGGTACCGTAATCGAGGCGGAGTTGGATGTGGGGAAGGGCCCGGTTGTGACTGTGCTGGTGCAGAGCGGCACGCTCAGGGTAGGAGACGATTTCCTTGTGGGGCTTCACTCAGGGCGAGTGCGAGCTCTCTTGGACGAGCGTGGCAAGCCGGTGCCGGGTGCGGGTCCGGGAGTCCCGGTGCAGGTCCTCGGCGCGAGCGGTGTCCCGCAGGCAGGGGACATCATCCACGTGATGATGGCAGATCAGGCCGCCGATATTTCGACCACGCGGCAGAGGCTGGAACGGGAGAAGCAGATGCGTGTGAAGGAGCGCGGCATGAAGCTAGGAGACTTCTCACGTCTGGTGGGGGAGGACCAAGCATCCGGTGTCTTGTCACTTATAATCAAGGGTGACGTGGACGGTTCAGTCCAGGCAGTCGCCGATGCTCTCGAGCAGCTCGGTACCGACGAAGTGAAAGTTGACGTTCTGCACAGGGCGGTGGGCGCCATCAACGAATCGGACGTCCTGTTGGCGGAAACCTCGGGTGCGATCATCATGGGATTCGGCGTTCGGCCCGATGCCAAATCCCGCCAGCTCGCCGAACAGGACGGAGTCGAGATCAAGCTCTATGAGGTGATCTATAACGCGGTCGACGACGTACGCGCTGCGCTTGAGGGCATGCTTGCCCCGGAAGAGAGAGAAACGATCCTTGGGGTAGCGGAGGTGCGGGCGACCTTCAAGATCAAGGGTGTGGGGACGATTGCTGGTTGCTACCTTTCTGAAGGCACGGTCGATCGCAAGGCCAGGGTCCGCGTGATCCGGGACGGGATCGTCGTTTACGATGGGGAACTAGGATCGCTCAAGCGCTTCAAGGACGACGTGAAAGAGGTCCGCGAGGGTTTCGAGTGCGGGATCGCGATCGCGAACTTCAACGACATGAAGGTGGGGGACGTGATTGAGGCGTATCACGTCGAAGAGGTGGCGCGAACTCTCGCTGACGTTGCTGAGGGGCACGAGTAGAACTGCTTTGGGCCGGCACGCGGCGGGGGGTAGGGGCATCGTGCCGTGGGGGGCGCTCCGCTTGACGCGTTTCGCTGCGCTCCAGATGCTTAGGATTTGATCCCCCGTAGCGCGGGGTTCCTGGCTCTTTGCCGCTACCGGGACCCTTACCCCAAGGTCTGGAACGCTCGCCTACGTTCCCTCACTTTGTTTGGGGGCTGGCAGGCTACACCGTGCGGTCAGATGGTGGCAATACGTCGGGAGCCCTGACATGGTGGTGGGCGCGATGCGGTGGGAGTTGTCGTTGCCGGGCTGCTTCTCACTGAAGGAGAAGCGGATGGTGGTGCGATCGCTCAAGGATCGGATCCAGCATCGGTTCAAGGTCTCGGTAGCCGAAACCGATCATCAGGATACCTGGACCAGGGCGCAGATTGCGGTGGCGGTGGTGGCGAACGATGCGGGACACGTCGAAGGGGTGTTGGGCAAGGTAGATCGTTTGGTGCAGCAGGAGGGGCGTGCTCTGATTTTGGAGCGTCACCAGGAGCTTTCCTGAGCACCACACCGTGAGAAGTCCTGGTTCATGGCGAATAGAAGGGTCGAGCGGCTCAACGAGCAGCTTCGGAGGGAGATCTCCGACATCCTCCGCAGGGACGTGCGCGACCCCCGCGTAGGGGTTCCCACCGTTACCAGGGTCGAAGTAACCCCAGACCTCTGGATGGCGCGGGTCTTCGTGCGTGTGGTCGGAAGTGGCCTTGACCGTCAGGAGGCCCTTGTCGGTCTGGATGCCGCCGCACCGTTCGTTCGGAGGGAGCTCGGAGGACTGCGCATGAGGCGGGTTCCTGAGATCCGCTTTGAGGTGGACGAGACCCTAGAGCACGCTTCGCGCATCGAGGAATTGCTCCGCGATGTAATGTCCGGTGAAGGGGATGGCGAGGACGTGTGATGGACCTTCTGACTTCTGGCGGCGTCATCCTAGTGGACAAGCCCACGGGCCCCACTTCCCACGACGTGGTGGCGGTGGCGCGCCGTGTTCTCGGTACTCCACGCGTCGGTCACGCGGGGACTCTCGATCCTTTGGCTACTGGGTTGCTTATGCTCTGCGTGGGCCCCGCCACCCGGTTGGTCCAGTTCCTGGTCGGGCTCCCGAAGGACTACCTTGCCCGGGTGCGGCTTGGTGTGCGCACCACGACCGACGACCCAGAGGGGGATGTAGAAGCTACCTCCGAGGGGTGGCGTGACCTCGACCCAGGAACCCTAGGCGCAGCGCTAAGTGATCTTCGCGGCCGGACCTGGCAGATGCCTCCCCGGTTCTCCGCCAAGAAGATCGGCGGGGTAGCCGCGCACTACCGGGCCCGCCGTGGAGAGGCTGTGGCGCTGGCTCCGGTGGAGGTGGAAGTGCTCGATCTGGAGCTCCTCGAGTGGCAGCCGCCGGACTTGGATCTCCGTGTATGCTGCTCTTCGGGAACCTACGTCCGGGCACTGGCTCGGGACCTGGGTGAAGCGCTAGGCACGGGCGCGCATTTGAGCGCGTTGCGACGGACGGCCATAGGCAAATTCCGCGTGGAGGGGGCCGTCACTCTAGCCGGTCTTGGCGACCCTTCCCTTGTAGAGCGGGCATGTATGACCCCCGCCGCTGCGGTGGCCCATCTTCCGTGGGTGGAAGTCGGACCCGAAGATGCCGTCCGGATTTTCCAGGGCCAGGCGATCGCCTTCGTGGGCCCCGTGGCTAGCAGTCCCCTACCGGACAGCCCAGTCGCGGTCCTCAGTGGGAGAACGCTGATTGCGGTGGCGGAAAGGGAAGAAGGACGCCTGCGCCCCCGAAAGGTTTTTCCGGTGAAGGTGTCGTGAGCCAGGCGTTCGACCCGTCCTTGCCACCTGGGATCCCACAGGACGATGGCACGGTCGTGACCGTGGGCACCTTCGACGGTGTGCACCGGGGTCACTGGGAGGTGCTCCAGGAGATTAGGCAGCGAGCGCTTGCCACCGGCCGGCGGAGCGTTCTCCTCACCTTCGATCCGCATCCCCTACGGATCCTCAGACCGGAGCATGCTCCATCCCTCCTGACCACATCCGTCGAAAAGAAAGAGATCTTGGCCGAGACCGGCCTTAACTATGCTGTGTTTTTTCCTTTCACCATAGCGCTATCGCGCTACGAGCCCCGCCGCTTCGTCGAGGAGGTGCTGGTCAAGCGCCTCGGAGTAAAAGAGTTGGTGATCGGCTACGATCACGGCTTCGGCCAGGGGCGCTCGGGAGACGCCGATACTCTCAGGCGTATCGGAGAGGAGGTCGGTTTCGCGGTGGACGTGGTGCCGCCGGTCTTTGCGGACGGTGAAGCGATCTCCTCGAGTGCGATCAGAAGAGCGCTCAAGGCAGGAGATCCCGAGGCGGCAGCTCTAGGTTTGGGCCGGCCCTACTCGCTCCACGGGCTTGTGGTACGGGGGGATGGGCGGGGCCGCCAGCTCGGTTTCCCCACGGCCAACCTGGCGGTGGCGTCCAGCGAGAAGCTCATTCCCGCAGCGGGCATCTACGCGGTTCGAGGCGTAAGCCGTGCCGGTACCTTCGATGGAGCATTGCACCTTGGCCCACGACCCACCTTCCTGGGTTCACCACCGAGCATCGAGCTTCACCTCCTCGACTTCGAGGGCGATCTATACGGTGAGGACGTCAGGGTCGATTTCGTCAGCAGGATTCGCGATGTGCGGCCCTTCGACAGCGTGAGTGCGCTGGTGGCGCAGATGCGGGAGGACGTGGAGGAGGCCCGCGGGACACTGGACGTACGTCGGCAGATGCTCCGGGAAGTCTAGCTCAGGTCCGGCTTTACGGACTCTTTGACTTTCCCTATCTTTTGGGGCTCACACTGCTACTAGGCGGCAAGACATCGCTTCCCTTGCAGCGCAGACTCCTGCGGAGGCACATATGCCGATCGACAAGGATTCGGTCATAAAGAAGCATCAGCTTCACGACGGCGATCGTGGGAGCGCTCCGGTGCAGGTTGCCCTTCTCACAGCACGAATCGAAGATCTGAGAGGGCACTTCGATCGACACAAGCTGGATCATCATAGCCGCCGTGGTCTCCTCAAGATGGTGGGAAGGCGTAGACGCCTTCTCGAATATCTCAAGAGTACCGATATGGAACGCTACCGCGTGCTTATCGCGGATCTAGGGCTCCGTCACTGAGGATCTGAAAAATCGGCGACGGCTGTTACCGGCCGTCCCCGACTCGTTTTTCCGTTCGGGGGAGCTCCCCCTTCTCCGACGGCTTCCGGTGGGATACCTGTGGACGATGGCTGCGGGGAGCAGCCGGGACGCATGCGCGCCCCAAAAACAAAGCGGAAAGAGAAGATACGATGACAAAGCGGATCGAACGTCAGTTCGCCGGACGCACCCTGAGCCTTGAGATCGACCACATGGCGAAGCTCGCGGCCGGTTCCTGCGTAGTGCAGTACGGGGACACAGTGGTGCTTTGTGCGGCGACGGTGCAGGACAACCCCACCCACCTCCCTTTCTTTCCCCTGACGATCGAATATCGGGAGAAGAGCTACGCGGCCGGTAAGATTCCCGGATCATTCTTCAAGCGGGAGGGCCAGCCCGGCGAGAAAGAGGTGCTCGCCGCGCGCCTTACCGACAGGCCACTCCGGCCGCTGTTCCCGGACGGTTTCATGCACGAGACCCAGGTCGCCTGCCTCATCTTGTCGGCGGACCAGGAGAACGATGCGGACGTGTTGGCGCTTTTGGGGGCTTCCGTAGCGCTCAATATGTCTAAGGTTCCGTTCGATCATCTGGTGGCCTCGGTGCGGGTGGGCCGCATCCGCGGCACCTGGCTTCTCAACCCGACGTTCCAGCAACTCGAGTACTCCGATATCGACATCGTCGTGGCCGGCACCGAGGACGCCATCCTGATGGTTGAAGGTGGCGCTGTCGAGGTGCCCGAAGCGGACATCCTGGAGGCTCTCAAGTTCGCCCAAACGGGGATACAAGAGCTTATCGGCATTCAAAGGGAGCTACTTGAGGGTCACACCGTACCCGACATGTCCTGGACTCCTGTGCAGCCCGCTGAGGACCTCAGGAATAGTGTCGAGACACTGGCGGGACAGCGCGTCGCCGAAGCTCTTGCTCTCACCGACAAGACGGAGCGTATGCAAGCCATGGCCTCCGTCCAGGAAGACGTGTTGGCCTCGTTGCTAGAAGAGGATGAGAGTTTGGGTGAGCGCCGCGGCGAGGTGAAGGAAGTGTTGCGCTCGATCGAGAAGCGCACCATGCGCCGTACCATTCTTGACAAGGGTGAGCGTGCGGACGGCCGTGGGCTCGACCAGATCCGACCGATTACCTGCGAGGTGGGGCTACTACCACGCACCCACGGTTCGGCACTATTCACACGTGGGCAAACGCAGTCCTTAGCGGTAACCACTCTTGGCACATCCCGAGACGAGCAGCGCATCGACTCCATAGACTCAGCCGAGGAAGTTACCAAATCCTTCATGCTGCACTACAACTTCCCACCCTTCTCTACAGGCGAGGCGAAACCCTTCCGGGGCGCGTCGCGGCGGGAGAAGGGGCACGGGGCGCTTGCTGAACGGTCCATCCAGCCGCTGCTGCCCTCCTACGACGAGTTCCCGTACACGATTCGTGTCGTGTCGGACATCATGGAATCTAACGGATCCTCATCTATGGCGTCGGTGTGTGGCGCGTCGCTGGCGCTGATGGACGCGGGGGTGCCGATAAAGGCCGCGTGCGCGGGCGTCGCAATGGGGCTGATCAAGGAAGGCGAAGGTGTGGCTGTCCTCACTGACATCCTCGGTCTCGAGGATGCGCTCGGAGACATGGACTTCAAGGTCGCGGGCACCCGCCAGGGCGTTACGTCGATCCAGATGGACATAAAGGTAGAGGGGCTAACGTTTGAGATCATACAGGAGGCTTTGGAGCGGGCGAACAAGGGTCGCATGCACATCTTGGACATTATGGATCACGCCATGCCTGAATCCCGCACTGAGTTGTCCCAGTGGGCGCCTCGCATCACGACCGTTCAGATCAATCCCGAGAAAATCGGAGAGATCATCGGTCCCAAGGGCAAGACGATTCGGGCCATCCAGGACGAGTCGGGTGCCAAGATCGAGATCGACGACAGCGGTCTCGTGAAGATCGCGGCAGTGAGTATGGAGGTGAGCAACCGAGCCCGCGAGATGGTCGAGGCGATTGTCAAGGAGCCCGAGGTTGGGCACATCTACGAGGGGCCCGTGAAGAATACCACTACCTTTGGCGCCTTCATCGAGATCATGCCTGGGACCGAAGGCCTGTGCCACATCTCGGAGTTGTCCGAAGGTAGAGTGGAGAAGACCGAAGATGTACTCAAGAAGGGTGACGTGACCAAGGTCAAGCTGCTATCGATCGATGAGAGGGGGCGGCTTAGACTATCCCGGAAGGCAGCTCTGGCAGAACTCGCCCAAGGGGAGAGCGCAGCGGGAGGTGAGCCGGCGGAGGTCGGTCAGAGCTGACGACGCCTGCGCCAGGCAGGACTGGGGGGCACAGGGGGGGCACTCCCGTGTGCCCCAACTCTTCTTCTCTCCTCCACACCGATTGCTTAGAGAACGGCGCCCAGGTTCTGTCTGAGGAAATTCCCGGGGTGCGTTCGATCACAGTAGGCGTCTGGGTGCGCCAAGGGGCAGCGCACGAGCAGGCGGACGTCATGGGTGCGAGCCATCTCCTAGAGCATCTCGTGTTCAAGGGCACCGAGCGTCGTTCGGCGCACGATCTCGCGCTGGCCCTCGAGGGGCTGGGCGGTTCGCTAGACGCCTATACCAGCCGGGAGCACACGAGCTTTCAGGCTCGCGTGCTCGACGACCACCTGACTGAGGCGCTCGACGTGCTCGCCGACCTGACCCTTGACCCACTGCTTCACGCTGAGGATTTGGATTTGGAGCGTGAGGTTGTTCTCGAGGAGATCTCGACCGTAGAGGACACCCCCGACGACCTTGTCTTTGAACTTCACGGAGCCCGGCTCTGGGGGGAACATCCCTACGGCTATCCCATCCTGGGCACGCGGGACACCGTGGCGGCTATGCCCACGGAAGCACTGCGACGGATCCACAGGGAGCGGTACGTCGGCAAGAACCTCGTCGTTGCCGCGGCCGGAAACGTGCAGCACGGTCGGTTCCTGGAAGAGGTGGAGCGCCTGTTCGGGGGGGTCGCCCCCGGCGAGCGGAGCGATCGGGTCCCGGCCTTGCCTGAGCCGGTGTGCGGTGACGAGCGGGTGCGGCGTGACGGGGCGCAGAGCCATCTCGTGTTCGGCACCGAGGCCCCGCCGCACTCGGATCCACGGCGATACGCACTGGTGCTCCTCTCGTCTGCGCTCGGTGGCGGCATGAGCTCACGTCTATTCCAGCGTGTCCGCGAGGAATTGGCGTTGGCGTACGCGGTGTTCTCCTTCCAGTCCTTCTATGCGTTAGCGGGGATGACCGGGGTTTACGTGGGCACGCGTCCCCTTAGGGAGGAGCGAGCCGTCGCGGTGGTGCGTGAGGAGCTGGCCCGGGTTGCCCGTGATGGCCTACTCGGGGATGAGCTAGAGCGGACCAAACAGCAGGTTAAGGGACAGATCATGTTATCGCTCGAATCCACCGGGGCACGTCTGCACCGGTTGGCGGGGTTCGCCCTGTATGAGGAGCCTTATCTCGACCTGGACGAGCTCTTGGGGTGCATCGACGCCGTGACCTTGGACGAGGTGGCCGCTGCGGCTGCTGAGTTCTACGACCCGGATCGACAACTGCTGCTGCGGCTCGGTCCGGAAGAAGCGAGCGGATGATGCTGATCGGGGTCCTGAAGGAGATCAAGCGGCAGGAACCTCGGGTGGCTATCACTCTCGCCGGAGTAGAGATGCTCCGGGATACGTGTGGGCCCGGGCCGAGATGACCATGAAGGCGAAAGAGTCGATCGAGGGGCGAGCGGACCCACTGTTCCTGCCTCGACGATCCGGCGCTCGCTCGGGGGTTGAACATCGTGGCCGGAACCACCACCCACCTCGGCTTGGCCGAGGCCTTCGGGATGGAGTGGTCGTGGATCGACCGCTTACTCACGGAACCGACACGGGTGTGAATCCCTAGTGGCCGATTCTAAAGTCCGGTCTGCTACGGGGGGGTGGACCGTTAGGTTTCGTCGGCTGGAGTCCAACTTGGATCTCCCCCTCCCGGTGCGCTCGACTCCTCAATCCGCCGGCTACGACGTGCGCTCCGCGGCCGCTGTTGATCTCGCTCCGGGGGCGATTGCGTTGGTTCCGACCGGGCTCGTGATGGAGCTGCCAGAGGGGATAGAGTGCCAGGTCCGTCCCCGCTCCGGTCTCGCACTCGAGCACGGCCTGACTCTCCCCAACAGTCCCGGTACCATAGACCCCGATTACCGGGGTGAACTCGGCATCATCGTGCAGAATCTGGGGTACGAAATGGTCCACCTGGCCCGCGGTGACCGGATCGCACAGCTAGTGTTCGCAGGGTTTGAGACGCCCGCTGTGGAGGAGTCCCACGACCTCAGCTCGACCTCCCGGGCGGCAGGGGGCTTCGGTAGCACTGGCCGGGATTAGTAGATCAATTCTGCCTTTTCGATGGTGCTTTCCCCTATATCGCCGCTATTCATAGATTTCCACCGTAGTTCTCAGACTTGCACATCCTGCCCCGCATCTGTAGTCATCCTCTCTGGACGCCGTTTCGGCGACTGGGTCAGCGGATGATGTACCATTTGGTACTATCTTAGCGATGAGTTGCTCTGATACGTCCTCAAGCCAAGTCTCAAACAGGAATCACGACCATGAAAATGACCACCGAAGAGGCTTTCGTAAAAGTCCTTCAAATGCACGGGATCGAACATTCTTTCGGCATTATCGGTTCGGCGATGATGCCGGTTTCGGATCTGTTCCCCGCAGCGGGCATCAAGTTTTGGGACTGTGCTCACGAATGCAACGCTGGCATGAGCGCCGACGGATTCACCCGGGTGTCCGGCAAAATGTCCATGGTGGTTGGCCAGAACGGTCCGGGCATTACCAATTTCGTGACTCCCATCAAGACCGCCTATTGGAATCACACGCCGCTGCTGTTGTTCACCCCCCAGGCCGCCAACAAGACCATCGGCCAGGGTGGTTTTCAAGAAGTCAATCAAATGGCCTTGTTCGAAGACATGGTTTGCTATCAAGAAGAGGTGCGCGACCCTACGCGCATGGCCGAAGTGCTGAACCGGGTGATTGAGAAAGCCTGGCTCGGTTGTGCGCCGGCTCAGATCAACGTGCCGCGCGACTATTGGACTCAGGTGATTGATATCGAGTTGCCGCAGACCGTTAGTCTAGGCCGGCCTTCCGGGTCGCGAGAGTCTATCGCGAACGCGGCCAACCTTCTTTCCGAGGCGAAATTTCCGGTGATCCTTAATGGGGCCGGCGTGGTCATCGGTGGAGCGATGGCGGCTTCCCAGGCGCTCGCCGAACGGTTGGACGCGCCGGTCTGCTGTGGCTATCAGCACAATGACGCTTTCCCGGGTTCCCACCCCCTTTCCGTCGGGCCACTCGGCTACAACGGCTCCAAAGCGGCCATGGAACTGGTTGCCAAGGCCGATGTAGTGCTGGCTCTCGGTACCCGGCTTAACCCGTTTTCGACCCTGCCGAGCTATGGCATCGACTACTGGCCGACGGAGGCCAAGCTTATTCAGGTCGATATCAATTCCGACCGGATCGGCCTGACTAAAAAAGTCACCGTGGGCATCCAGGGCGACGCCAAAATCGTGGCTGAGCAGCTTCTCGAACAACTAAGCCCGACCGCTGGCGACGAGGGCCGCCAGGAACGGCGTGATTTGACGGCGGCAGCCAAGTCAGGCTGGCTTCAAGTCCTTTCGTCCATGGACCATGAGGAAGACGACCCAGGTACCACTTGGAACCAGCGTTGCCGCGATAGCGAACCAGGCCGTATGTCACCGCGCCAGGCCTGGCGTGCCATTCAGGCGGCTATGCCGACCGAAGCGATCATGTCGACGGATATCGGCAACAACTGCGCCATCGGTAACGCCTACCCCACCTTCGAGGAAGGCAGGAAGTATCTCTCGCCGGGCCTATTTGGGCCGTGTGGCTATGGCTTTCCCGCGATCCTCGGTGCCAAGATCGGCCGTCCGGATCTTCCGGTCGTTGGCTTCGCCGGCGATGGTGCCTTCGGCATTTCCATGAATGAGATGACCGCGTGCGGGCGCAACGATTGGCCCCCCATCACCATGATCATTTTCCGCAACTATCAATGGGGGGCTGAAAAGCGCAATACGACCCTTTGGTATGAGGACAACTTTGTCGGCACCGAGCTGAACGTTGGCGTGGAATACGCTGAGGTCGCCGAAGCCTGTGGCGTGAAGGGCGTGAAAGCCGAAACGATGGAGAGCCTGACCGAGGTGCTAAACACCGCGATCAAGGAACAGATGGAAGACAACACCACCACTTTCATCGAAGTGGTCCTGAATCAGGAGCTGGGCGAGCCTTTCCGGCGCGACGCCATGAAGGCGCCCGTCGCCGTTGCCGGTATCGACTCTAACGACATGCGGCCTCAGAAGGGCGACTAAAAAAACCCTACACCATGGGGTATGAGACGGGCATACGTGCCCGTCTCATGCCCCACCGGTGGTCGGTTGCATAATCACTTTTTTTGTCACGACCGGGGTTTGCAGCGAGGGTTTCGACAGCTAGGCACCGGTGGTCCTGGCTCGACCCAGTTGCTCGGGTTTCGGTAGACGGGCTTCAGGTCAGCGCCAGCGGCCGAATGTAAGACTTCGCTCACCATCTGTGCGTTCGACATAGACCAGGCGATCAGCGGAACCACCAGCTACGTGCGGCATTAAAGCGTGTCGATCAGCGGGAGTGGTGACGGAGCCGGAAGTTGTGTCCTTCGGTGTCCCAGCCAGCTTAACGGGGGTTCTCTGGTGACCCTTGGTGCGCAGGCACGCTGCAGCTGATCGATGATATCATGACGCATTCCACCCGGGCACGGCCTCGCGTTGGTTCCGAGGACGTCACAGCTGCGAAAACCCTAGCGGTGCCACGATGAAAGACTGAAACCCACACGGAGCGGGCACCCCGATCGTTAGGGGCCTAACAGCGGTCCGAAACTTTCTCGCCGTCAGGAAAGATCAGGCGGATGCACCTCTGTCTTTCCGGCAGGCAAGCCTGCTGGCAAGGATTCTACTCAAGCGGTCCAACCCCTTACGGGATAGTTCCTTGCAAGGGGTTTGGTGTCCGTTTAGCTTCGGTGGCTCCCGGGAACTTCGCGCGCCCGGGCCTTCTCACGAAACGCCGGGAACGCTCATTTTGCCGAGTTGGTGGAGCAGTGGAAGCCTCATCCCGGTAAACGACATTGCCGTGGATCTGGGGACGGCTAACACCCTCGTTTACTTGAAGGGCGAGGGGATCGTCCTCAACGAACCCTCGGTCGTCGCCGTTGAGCGCGGCTCCCACCGTATCATGGGCATCGGCCTCGAAGCTAAGCGCATGCTCGGCCGCACCCCTGATGGCATTGAGGCCGTTCGCCCGCTCAAAGACGGAGTCATCGCGGATGTGGACGTGACGGAGATGATGCTCCGGCACTTTCTCAAACAGGTGACCGCTAAGCGCGTCTTCCGGCTAAAGCCACGCGTGGTATGCGGGGTCCCCTCGGGTATCACCGAGCTCGAGCGGCGTGCTGTGCGCTCCTCGGCGATCTCCGCCGGCGCCAAGGCGGTCTACATGGTCGAAGAACCGATGTCGGCCGCCATCGGTGTAGGGCTTCCTGTAGAGACTCCCACCGGCAATATGGTGATAGACATTGGCGGAGGTACGACGGAGATCGCAGTCATTGCACTCTCGGGTATCGTCAGCAATACGTCTATCCGAGTAGGAGGGGACGAGCTCGATACATCGATTGTCACGTTCCTACGCAAGAACTACAACCTTCTCATTGGTGAGCCCACCGCCGAGTCGATCAAGATCCAGATCGGTTCAGCGTTCGACGTCGGTGACGAACGTGAGATGGAGGTCAAGGGACGGGACCTTGTCTCCGGCATCCCGAAAACGGTCACAGTACACTCCCAGGAGATCCGGGAGTGTACTCATGAGCCGATCCAGGCGATTGTCGAGGCCGTCCGTCGGGCCCTCGAGATCACCCCGCCCGAGCTCTCCTCGGACATCGTGGACCGGGGCATAGTGATGACCGGAGGTGGGTCCCTCATCCGTGGGCTCGACCGTCTGCTCCAGCACGAGACTAACTTGCCCATCCATCTCGACGAAGAGCCCTTGACCTGCGTGGTGCGCGGTGCTGGGCGCATCCTCGACGAGATGGAGAAATACAGAAACGTTCTGAGCACCTGAGGTCCGTCAAAGGGAAAGCGGACCGCAGTGTGGCCGCAGTCAACCTAGACGGTGTAGTGCCCGGCACGCTTGACGGAAGCGAGGGTAATCTCAGGAGGGCGTCGGCCCTGGGACGGGGTGCGGGCGCCAACAGTTCCGATACTCCCTCTCGGTATTCGCATCCGGACCTCGGACCATGTCGGCCTACACGACCGAAACCGTTGATAGCTCGGGTCGCCGCCAGTTGATGGCGACGGTGGTTTTCCTGGTAGCTGCGGTGGTGATTTCATACCTCCCGGCATCGACTCAACAGCACGTCGCTGCTTCGCTTCGTGGCACTGTACTGAGGCCGTTCGTAGCTACCCAGGAGGCGATCATCACCGTGGGTTCGCGGGCCTCTGAAACGGCTGGACTCCGCAGGCGAGTGGACTCTCTGGTGGCGGTGATGACGGCGGAGGGCGCGCTTGTCGAGGAGAACCGCAGGCTGCGAGAGATGCTCGAGTTGTCCAGGAAGGTGGGTCCTACCTTCGCGGCCGCGACCGTAGTGCGGGCGGGGACTACCGGTTCTGAGAGCACCTTCTTGGTCGACGTGGGGTCGACCGAGGGAATCAACCCCAACGCGCCGGTTATTAGTTCCCAAGGCTTGCTGGGGATGATCCGCGACGTGCGGACAGACCAAGCGGTCGGAATGGACTGGACGCATCCAGACTTCCGGGCGAGTGCCATGACTGCTGACGGTGCCACGTACGGCGTCGTAGAAAGCCGGCGCGGTCTCTTCCGGGAGGAGGACCGCTTGGTCCTAGACGGCACCGCGTTCCACACCCGCTTGGAGGATGGCACCGTAGTCTTGACCAGCGGGCTGGGGGGGGTCTTCCCACGTGGGGTTCCAATCGGGCTAGTCAGCGGGCAGGCCTCGGCCGAGGGCGGATGGCGCAAGAGCTATTGGCTTCGGCCCCTGGCTGAGCCGGGGGTCGCGACTCACGTCCTGATTGCGGTGGGGGACTCTGCGGATGGGTCCATGGATCTGTCACCCGTCTGGCCCGGTGGTGCGGTGATGACCGAAGAGCAACTCGCGGCGCGGGATCAGGCTCGTCGGGACAGCCTGAACGCGCTGGGGGACAGCCTCCTAGTCATGAAGCGGATGATCGCGGACCTCGCGCCTCGCGATGGCCTGGGTCAAAGCGGGCCCAGCGGCGCGCGGCCGGAAGTTACCCGTCGGTGAGGGGGTCGCTACGGGTTTGGTTTACTATCGTACTGCTGGTATTCCTTCACTTCCTACTCCACTTGGGATTTGGGTTCGGGGACGTTGCTCCCGACCTACTCACGATCTCGCTCCTTTTGGCGGCGCGCGAAGTCGGGATGGGCACCGCGGCCGGTATTGGGTTCCTGTTCGGTCTCCTTCTCGACGCTTTCAGCATCCTGGCTTTTGGCGCGAACACGGTTGCGATGGCAGCCCTGGGTGCTGCGGGTGCGCGAACCCGGGACCTGTTCGTCGGAGATTCTTTCTTCTTTGTGGTCTTCTACCTGTTTCTAGGCAAATGGGCCAAGGACCTCCTACACTGGCTGCTGGTAGGAGAGGGCTTGCGTGAGCCCTTTTTCCAGGCGCTTCTAGTTCAGTCGTCGCTAAATGCGGCGTACGTGGCTGTTGTGGGTGTCCTGGCTGTCACGATCACGAATGCCTGGTGGGAGTCGCCGCGATGAAGACGCAACATCCGCATACGCGCCGCCGGCGAGCCATGGGAGCGGTGGCAGGACTTCTCCTGACCTTCACTTTCCTGGCAGGTTCGTTCTTCCGTGTGCAGGTGCTGGCCTCGAGCGATTACAAGCTCCGGGCCGAGGACAACCGGCTCAAGCGGTTGGACGTGCCCGCTCCGCGCGGCACCATCTTCGATCGAAACGGACGCGTCATCGCGGACAACGTCCCAGGTTACGCGGTCACCATCCTGCCGGCGTCACGCGATTCGATCATGGCCACGCTCGCCCAGCTTCAGCCCTACGTGAAACTGACGGATGCGGAGCTCTCCCGGCTAGAGGCAACCGAGAGCCGATACCCACGCCAGCCTCTGACCGTCAGCGCAGACGTGGGTTTGGAGGCCGCTGCGGCGCTGTTGGAGCGACGCTCCGAGTTTCCCAACGTATACGTGGAGATGCGCCCGCAGCGGCGGTACGTGGGTGGTCCGGCGGTATCGCACGTTCTCGGTTACATCGGGGAGATTACGTCGGAGGAACTGGGTAGCGCGAGGTTTCCCGCCGACCGATATCAGCCGGGGATGATTGTTGGAAGGACCGGAATCGAGCGGCAGTACGAGTCGATCCTCCAGGGGAAACCTGGTGTGCGTTACGTCGAGGTGGACGCCAGAGGTCGCGTAGTGGGCGACTTCGCCGGCTCCACATATCGACCCAGCATGGCCGGAGGGGATCTGCGGTTGTCGATAGACCTCGAGCTACAGCAGTGGATTGACTGGATCTTCCCTAAAGAGAAGATGGGAGCGGTGGTCGCCATCGATCCTACCGATGGTACCATACTGGCCCTTTATTCCGCTCCCAGGTTCGATCCCAACGATTTCGTGGGGGGGGTCGATCCAGAACTATGGGAGCAGCTGAACAGCGATCCCGGTAAGCCCCTGTTCAACCGCGCTGTGCTCGGGCTCTACCCACCTGCGTCCACGTTCAAGCTGGCCACCGCGGCTATCGCGCTGGATTTGGGTCTGATCGGTCCCCAAGACGACATGCCGGTCCCCTGCTCGGGCGGCATGTCGTATGCTAACCGGTACTGGCGGTGCTGGGAGCCGCAGGGACATGGCTCGCTCGACCTGGCGGGGGCGATCCAGCACTCCTGCGACGTCTATTTCTACCAGCTCGGACTCAAGATCGGCCTCGAGAGGTTGCTTCAGGAGGGGACTACTAACATCGGTATGAGCCGCCAGTGCGGGGTCGATCTGCCCGAGGAGAAGGCGGGCATTTTCCCGGCTGACGCTAACTTCTGGCAGAACCGCTTTGGGTACTCACCGAACGAGAGTGAGGTGCTCTCTCTGGCGATCGGCCAGGGCCCGAATTCCCAGACTCCCCTTAAGATGGCGCAGTTCTACACGGCGTTAGCCCGTGACGGGTCGAGCCCAGCCCCGAGCTTCTTCATAGGGCGGCAGGACGAGGCCGAGGGATTCGAGCTGAAGCTGAATGCCGAGGGGATCGAGGCGCTGCGGCAAGGGATGCGTCAGGTGGTAGGACGCGGTGGGACGGCGTACATGTCGTCGCTCCCGTACTGGGATTTGATGGGAAAGAGCGGTACCGGGCAGAACTCACTTTCCCTTCAGGGTCTGGCCGATGATCATGCGTGGTTCGCCGCCATTGCAGGGCCTCGCGGGAAACCACCGGAAATTGTGGTTGTCACGCTCGTGGAATTCGGCGGCGGAGGCTCGGCGGTCGCGGCACCGATTGCTGCCAAGGCTGCGGACTTGTACCTGCGCCGGAAGTATGGCGTGCCTGTCGACACCATTCAGACCCTTCGCGAACACCGGATTACGGGCCGCCCGATCCGGTAAGAGCCGAATCTCATGCTCTCGCTCCTCGAGAAGTGGGCTGTCGACGGTCGCCTCGCGCTGGGCGTGTTTCTGTTGTCGCTTTTCGGTGTCGCGATGATTTACTCGGCCGGGGCGGTGAACACGCCCGACCCGGTCGTGTCCGACGCTTGGCAGCGGCAGGTCCTGTGGTTCGCCATCGCGCTGCTCGCCTTCACACTGGTGGCTCGGATTCCCCTGGGATGGTGGGAATGGGTTGCGGTCCCGGCCTATGTGGTCACGCTCGTGCTGCTGGCCGCTACCCTGGTGGTCGGAACGGGTGCTGGTACCGCGGCAAGCACCAAAAGCTGGATTGACTTAGGTGCCTTCAGATTCCAGCCCTCGGAGCTGGCTAAGCTGGCTACTGTGCTCGCGCTGGCCAGGCTCCTTTCCACTCGGGATGAACCTCCCGCCGGATTGCGTGACCTGCTCGCGCCTGGACTACTAGTGGGGGTGCCGCTCGGGTTTGTCATGCTTCAGCCAGACTTGGGATCGGGCATGGTGTTCGTCGGCGTCCTGTACGGGATGCTTTACTGGGCGGGAACGCCGCCGCTCATGCTGCTGCTTGTAGCGAGTCCGGTTGCCGGGCTCATCCTGTCCTTCGACACGCGCATTTGGTCCGTCTACATCGTCGTTCTATTCCTGGTGCTGTACCTGTATCGGTACCGCCTTTTCCTGTACGAATCGGCGGCAGTGATTTTGGTCAACGTCGCGGCCGGGGCGGTCGCCGCTCCGCTATGGAGATCGTTCAGACCTTATCAGCAAAATCGGCTGCTGGTCTTCCTAGACTCGACCGTCGACCCGAAAGGGGCAGGCTACAACTTGCTGCAGTCGAAGGTAGCGATCGGAAGCGGCGGAATTTCGGGCAAAGGCTACCTCCTCGGCACTCAGAAACGTTTCGATTTCCTGCCTGAACAGCACACCGATTTCATCTTTAGCGTGATCGGCGAAGAACTCGGGTTCGTTGGAGTTGGTGTTGCCCTCCTACTGCTCGGCTACGTCCTATATCGACTAGTGCGGATGGCCGAGAAGGCCAGCGATCCCTTTGCCGGCCTGGTGCTGTTCGGTATCTTTGGCCTTTGGTTTGTGCACATTTTCGTGAATACCGGGATGACCGTTGGCATCGTTCCCATCGTGGGCATCCCGCTTCCTTTCATGAGTTACGGCGGCACATTCCTCGTTGTTTCTTGGCTGGCGGCGGGCATTGCAGTCCGCCTGGCGCACGAGAGGTAGACTGGGAAACGAATGGCTTGGTTTCGGAAAGAGAAGAAGCCGCTTCGCTCTGCGGAGCGCCGGGACGTTCCCACGGACGTTTTTGTAAAATGCGAGGGCTGCGGCGAAGCCATATATCGCGAGAAACTCACGCATAACCTCGAGGTGTGCCCGGACTGCGGTTTTCATTTCCGTATCGACGCGGAAGCATACGTCGAGCTACTTATCGACGATGGTAATTTTAACGAGTTGGACATGCATCTGCGTGCTGCAGACCCCCTCCGGTTCACCGATCTCAAGGCGTACATAGATCGCATCGGGATATCCGAGGCTAAGGGTCAGGGTGAGGCTGTCATTACCGGCACTGGTGTGATCGACGGGATGCAGGTGGCACTCGCTGTCATGGATTTTCGCTTCATCGCAGGTTCCATGGGGTCGGTTGTCGGGGAGAAGATCTCGCGTTGTGGTCGGGTGGCGCTGGAGCGTCGTATTCCTCTAGTTATCGTAAACGCTTCCGGTGGCGCACGCATGCAAGAGGGCATCTACTCCCTTATGCAGATGGCCAAAACCTCCGCGGTGCTCGCCGATCTCCACGAGGCTGGAATCCCCTACGTTTCGATCCTGACCGATCCCACCACGGGAGGCGTCACGGCCTCTTATGCGATGCTGGGCGATGTCCACTTGGCTGAACCCGGTGCCTTGATCGGGTTCGCGGGGCCGCGCGTGATCGAAGAGACGATCAAACAGGAGCTTCCCGACGGTTTCCAGCGCTCCGAATTTCTTCTTCGCCACGGGATGGTGGACCGCGTGGTCGACCGACGTGAACTCAAGGCCGAGTTAGCGATCGTTCTCCGCCATATGGGGAACGCCTGGGAGAATCATTCCTGAGCCTTTCTGGCCCACGCTTGCGAGGCAGGGCAGGATTGACACCGGACCGGCTTGACCGGCCTGTCACAGACCCTCTCTTCTCCCACCTCTTCCCCTCGCTGGCTACTGGGGTCCCTTGGGGACTCGAGCGTGTGAACTCGGCTCTGGATGAGCTCGGAAATCCCCATCATGGCTACCCCACGCTCCACGTGGGAGGAACCAACGGAAAGGGGTCGGTCGCTGCGACTCTCGCGGCCATTCTGTCGGCGGGTCATCTGCGCACAGGTCTCTACACATCGCCGCATCTCTGCTCGTTTCGGGAGCGCTTCCAGATCTCCGGGCGTCCTGTGGAGGAGGCGTGTCTGGTGGTGGCGGCCGACGAGATCAGGGACGTTATTGTCCGTCACGGGCTCACTTCTTTCGAGGCGGCCACAGTGCTTGGCCTCCACTTGTTCGCACGGGAACAAGTGGCCGTGGCCGTGCTAGAGGTGGGCTTGGGGGGACGACTGGACGCCACTAACGTGGTCAGCCCTGAGGTTGCTGTGGTGACCAATGTCGCGGTGGACCATGCGGAATTCCTTGGCGACACTAGGGACTTGATCGCTGTCGAGAAAGCGGGTATTGCGAAAGAAGGGGTTCCGTTCGTCACAGCCGAAACTGATCCAGGAGTGCTTGAGGTCTTTGGGGCTATCTGCGCAGAACGTGGTACACCTCTGCATGTCCTGGCACCCGGCGACCTGCGGGACGTGGAGGTGGTGACGGACCACACGACCTTCACCATGGTGACTAGGGGTTGGGGGGAGCTCCGCATCACGACCCCGCTGGTCGGCTCCCACCAGGCCGTCAACGCAGCCCTTGCAGTGAAGGTGTTGGAGCACGCTACTGTAGAGCTGCGTCCGTCCGCCCGCGCTGTAGTGGACGGCGTGGCAGGGGTGAGCTGGTCTGGTCGCGACCAGATCGAGGAGATAAGTGGTCGCACCTGGATTCTTGATGTGGCACACAACTCAGCTGGCGTGGGATCCCTGGTCGACGTGCTCGACCGTATAGATCTTCCCCGCCCCTGGGTGGCCCTTATCGGAGTCCTCGGTGACAGGGATTGGAGGAATATGCTACCCCCAGTCCTACAGAGGGTGGACCGTGCTATACTGACCCGACCTTCATCCGCTCCCCCCGAGCGGTGCTGGGACATTACGGAAGCGGCGGAGGTCTTCGGTGCTCTCCTCTCGGCGGGCTATCCACTCACTACGGAGCTAGACTTCAACGACGCCTTTGATGGTGTCCAGGCCGGTCCTCCAGGAGGGACGGTGGTAGTCACGGGTTCATGCCACACCGTAGGCGACGCCCTGAAACGGTTGGACCGTTGTCCGTTTCCGGTATAGCTGGAGGCAAGAGGCCGTCGGGGTCAACAACCGGTTGTACAAACCCCATCGAGCCATAGATTTACACCCCACCATGTCCAATAAATTCAAACGTCTCCCCGGGTTCCGGGACTTCCCTCCCGAGGACCTCACGGTCAGAGCCCATGTGTTCGAAGCCTGGCGCCGGGTCTCCCGGCGCTACGGTTTTATGGAGTACGACGGCCCTCCGCTGGAGCCGCTTGAGCTCTACGTGGAGAAGAGCGGTGAGGAGATCGTCGCTCAGCTGTACAATTTCCAGGACAAGGGGGACCGAGAAGTGGCGCTCCGGCCCGAGATGACGCCATCCCTGGCGCGTATGTTGGCGGAGCGGAGCCGCTCCCTGCCCAAGCCGATCCGCTGGTTCAGCGTGCCCCAACTGTTCCGCTACGAACGTCATCAGCGCGGGCGGTTGCGCGAGCATTTCCAGTGGAACGTGGATGTGGTCGGGGAGAAAGGCGTATCGGCGGACGCCGAGGTGTTGGCGATAGGGATTGACGGGCTACGCGAGCTCGGACTCACCGACCAGGATGTGCGGGCCCGGGTCTCGGATCGGCGTCTGCTGTCGGCCCTTCTCGGGGCGGTTGGGGTGGAAGAGGAGCGGCGACCCGCGGCGTTTTCAGTGATCGACAAGATGGAACGCGAAGGTCCGCACAAGAGCCGGCAAAGGCTGTCCGCTGAGACAGGTGTCTCTTCGGCTATGGCGGGAGATGTCCTCGAGCTCTTGGGTGCCGATCTGGATACCGTAGCGGCGCATTTTCCCGAGCGTGACGAGGTGGGCCAGGAGGTGGCCCGCCTGAGTGAATACATGGATATACTAGACGCCATGGGCGTGGGGTCGTTCGTGGAGCTCGATCTCCGCATCGTCCGTGGGCTTGCCTACTACACGGGGATCGTGTTCGAACTGTTCGACCGAAAGGGTGAGCTGCGCGCTATCTGTGGGGGAGGGCGTTACGATCGACTGCTCGAGTTGGTTGGGGGCGAAGCGCAGCCTGCGGTTGGTTTCGGAATGGGGGACGTCGTGTTGACCGATCTATTGGGGGAACGCGGGCTCCTTCCCAACACCGCTCGCTCGCTGGACTTCTACGTGGTCGCAGTGGGTGAGGAGCTCCGCCCCCGGGCGTTGTCCTTGGCGCAGGCTCTGCGCGAGCGCGGGCGAAGTGTGTCGTACTCGCTTAAGCGCCAGGCCGTGGGAAAGCAGTTTAAGAGCGCTGTGACAGAAGGGGCTCGCGAGGTGATCGTACTGGGTCCCGATGAGGTGGCACGGGGCGTGGCGGTCGTGAGGGACATGGTGTCGGGGAAGGAACGTGAGGTAAGTCTAGAGGATCTGGGGGATGACGGATGGCGGATGAGAGAAAGCTGACGCCCCGGGGGGAAGACTTCGCGGCGTGGTATAACGAGGTCGTTCTGCGTGCCGAATTGGCCGATTATTCCCCCGTGCGCGGGAGCATGGTCATCCGCCCGTGGGGCTACGGCATCTGGGAGAACATGCAGGCGGCGCTGGATCGTCGCTTCAAGGACACTGGCCACGAGAATGCCTATTTCCCGTTGCTTATTCCGATGAATTTCATCGAAAAAGAGAAGGCGCACGTAGAGGGTTTCAAACCCGAGCTCGCTGTGGTGACCCATGCGGGCGGCAAGGAGCTCGAGGAGTCGCTTGTGATCCGGCCCACGTCCGAGACCGTCGTTTACCACATGTATGCGAAGTGGGTGCAGAGCTACCGGGATCTTCCCGTGCTCATGAACCAATGGGCGAACGTGATGCGATGGGAGCTGCGCACCCGGCTCTTCCTGCGCACGGCGGAGTTTCTCTGGCAAGAGGGGCACACTGCGCACGTGTCCTCCGAAGAGGCCGAACAGGAGACCCAGTTGATCCTGGGCCTGTATAGGGAGTTCATGGAGAGCTGGATCGCGATGCCGGTGCTAACTGGCCTGAAGACCGAGTCCGAGAAGTTCGCGGGAGCAGTGCGGAGCTACTCCTGCGAGGCATTGATGCAGGACAATCGAGCTCTTCAGGCCGGTACTTCCCACTTCCTCGGCCAGAACTTTTCGAAACAGTTCGACCTCAAGTTCCAGAGCGTGGAGGGGAAGGATGAGTACGCTTGGAACACGTCCTGGGGAGTCTCCACCCGCATGGTGGGTGGCATGGTGATGACCCACGGTGACGATCAGGGAATCGTGGTGCCGCCGCGACTGGCGCCTGTGCAGGTCGTCATCGTGCCCATCATTAAGGGCGGAGACGCCAAGGCCACCGCGATCCATCACAAAGCAGAAGAACTCGCGGGAATGCTCACAGCCCAGCATGTGCGTGTGAAGGTAGATCGCCGGGACCACTTGAGCCCCGGCGCTAAGTTCTATGAATGGGAGCGCAAGGGTGTGCCGTTTCGCTTGGAATTGGGTCCGAAGGATCTGGACAAGGAGCAGGTAGTGCTGGTCCAGCGCGTTGCGCCGCACGACGGACCCCGGAAGGAATTCCTGTCGCATGTCCACGCGACCACGATGCTGCCCGAGCGGCTGGAGGAGTTCCAACGCGAACTTCTAGCTAACGCCGTACGCCGGCGTGAGGATAACTCCTTCCGGGGAATCACAGACTGGGGTGAGATGAAAGAGATCCTCGACACCCAGGGCGGCTTTGTCTACACGGGCTGGAGCGGCGATCCTGCTGTTGAACAACGCGCCAAGGAAGAGATGAAGGCGACGATTCGCGTGATCCCGGGCGAGGAATTCCAGTCTGGGACGGATCCGGTCCGCTGTATCGGTGGGAGCGGCGCGTCCCGCATGGAGGTGGTGTGGGCTCGGGCTTACTGAACGTTTCCTTTCCTCGGGTAGACGGCGAGTTGCGCGCAGGCTCGTTCCCTCTGGCGGAGCTCGTCGAGCGCTTCGGCACTCCCCTCTACGTCTACCATCTGGAGCAGATAGAGGAACGCTATAAGGCTTTCGGACACGCCTTTCGGGAGGTGGACCATGTGGTGGCGTATTCCGTCAAAGCGAACGGGAACCTGGCTATTCTGCACCGGCTGGGTCAGCTCGGTGCCGGTGCCGACATCGTTAGCCTGGGAGAACTCTATCGTGCCCGTCGCGCCGGGATTCCTCCGGAGCGCATTTTCTACGCGGGGGTTGGGAAGACAGAGGAGGAGTTGCGAGAGGGACTCAAAGCTGGCATCTACGCTTTCAACGTGGAGAGTCGCGGCGAGTTGGAGCGATTGGATGTGGTTGCGGAGTCCATGGGAGAGGTGGCGCCGTTCGCGATCCGGGTGAACCCGGACATCCTTTCGCCCACCCCTCACGAGTATACCCGCACTGGACACGCCGAAACCAAGTTCGGAGTTCCCGTGGAAGAGGCCTTCGAACTCTACGATTGGGCTCGCGGTCGTACCCACCTATGCGCCCGCGGGATCGACGTCCATATCGGATCCCAAATTCTCGATCCGCTCCCCTATTTCGACGCGCTTTCTCGGGTTGTGGGGATGGTACCTAGGCTCCGGGAGGCAGGGGACGAACTCGACTTCGTTGACATCGGTGGCGGTTTCGGAATCCCGTACGATGGAGAGTCGCGTCTGATCATAGAGGATCTTGCGCGGGTTATCCTGCCGGTGGTCCGTGGGACGGGCCTCCGCCTGGTGCTGGAGCCCGGTCGGTACATAGTAGGTGAAGCAGGCGTGCTCCTGACCCGTGTGGAATACCTGAAACAGGTGGGGACTAAGTGGTTCGTGATTGTGGATGGTGGCATGAGTGAATTGATCCGACCTAGCCATTACGGTGGGTATCACGCCATTGAGCCAGTGGTGATGCCTAGCCCCCGAGACATCGAGGTGGTGGATGTCGTGGGCCCGATCTGTGAGAGTGGTGACTTCCTGGCGCGGGACCGTTCCCTAGAGTTGCCCGAACCTGGGGATCTACTAGCGGTTCGCACCGCCGGTGCATACGGGTTCGCTATGGCTTCTAACTACAACGCGCGCCGCCGTCCGGCCGAGGTGCTTGTGGAAGGTGACCGTCTACATATGGTCCGACGGAGAGAAACCATTGAGGACCTGGTTCGCGGCGAGACCATTCCCTGGGAAGTACCTGGCGAGGGTGGAGCGGAGGAATCCTGAGGTGCACGAACACGATCGCATTCTGATCCTCGACTATGGTTCACAGTTCACACAGCTGATCGCACGCCGCGTGCGCGAGGGTCGGGTGTACTGCGAGATCCATCCGGCCGGTCGCTCGCTCGACTGGATTCGCCAGTGGGGCGCCAAGGGGATAGTGCTCTCGGGCGGACCGGCGTCGGTCTATGAGGAGGGCGTTCCCACCACGGATCCGGGACTACTTAAGCTCGGAGTCCCGATTCTCGGCATCTGCTACGGCATGCAGATGATCGCTCACCTAGAGGGCGCCGAGGTTGTGCACGGGAAGCGCGAGTACGGGCGAGCCGAGCTAGTGGTTTTGGAGCCCGGATCGCTCCTATCTGGATTCACTCCCGGGGAGCGGACTGCGGTGTGGTGCTCACATGGCGACCACGTAGACGCTCTGCCAACCGGCTACCAGGTACTAGCATCCACCGAGACCCTACCTGTCGCGGCTTTCGCCCATCTCGAGCGCAAGCTCTACGGGGTCCAGTTCCATCCCGAAGTGGCGCACACCGTCCGGGGCGACGAAGTGATCTCCAACTTCCTCTTCGGCGTGTGTGGGTGTGAGCCTACCTGGACCGCGGGGGCGTTCGTCGAGGACACGGTGGAGGCGGTGCTCCGACAGGTGGGGGAAACTGACAAGGTTATCTGTGGGCTGTCTGGGGGGGTCGACTCTTCGGTGGCGGCGTCGCTCGTGCACCGCGCGCTCGGCGACCGGCTCACCTGCGTACTGGTGGACAACGGACTTCTGCGTAAGCACGAACGGGATGCGGTGGAGAGGATGTTCGGCAAACACATGCACATGAAGCTGGTGGTGGTGGATGCGGGCGACCGCTTTCTGTCTGCCCTCGAGGGAATCAGCGACCCCGAGCAGAAGCGGAAGAAGATCGGCGGCACCTTCATCGACGTGTTCTCCGACGCGGTCCAGGCAGAGGGGTCGGAGGCACGCTTCCTGGTGCAAGGCACGCTCTATCCGGACGTAATCGAATCTGTGTCACCGAAGGGTGGGCCCTCGGCCACCATCAAGACCCATCACAACGTGGGGGGGCTTCCGGCGGACATGCCCTTTGAGCTGATCGAACCCCTGCGCGAGTTATTCAAGGACGAGGTTCGGCAGGTGGGGCGAGAGCTCGGTCTCACCGAGGAGTTCGTAGGTCGCCACCCGTTCCCTGGTCCCGGGCTTGCCATCCGCGTGTTGGGTGAGGTCACGCACGCGCGGTTGGAGATACTCAGAGAAGCCGACGCGATCTATTTGGAGGAGATCCGTGCCGCCGGACTATACGACGAGATCTGGCAGGCGTTCGCCGTACTACTGCCGGTGCGATCGGTCGGGGTGATGGGCGATTCCCGCACGTACGAAAACGTGGTTGCGCTGCGCGCAGTCACCTCACGGGACGGCATGACTGCAGACTGGTATCCGTTCCCTCCCGACGTCCTTGGGCGAATTAGCACGCGCGTCATTAACGAGGTGAGGGGAGTGAACCGGGTCACCTACGACGTCAGCTCCAAGCCCCCCGCCACGATAGAGTGGGAATAAAAGGATGCAAATTCTATTACCTATACATATCTTAGCTGGAATAATTGCCACAAGTTGAAAGGCAATTATATCAATTACATTCTAAATTTAATTAAGCGCGGTTCGCCGATTTCTAATCGTACCTGCGTGGTCGAGGTTAGACCCCAAATTCCTGCACCGCTTTTTCATAATCTTCGACTGTGTCAATCTCCTGCCATCCGCGTTCTATAATTACGCAGTGAATCGGCACGCCGAGGTCAGCCATGTCCTGAATAATGTCTGTTATATAAGCCTTCTGAAATACCTTTGCTCGTTGATATGGTTTGTCCCAAAACAGTTGCTTAGCTCGGTGAAAGTGGCGTTTAAAAATATCTGCTCCACGTGGCGTAAATTTCATCATGCCAATGAATTCGCCATGGACATCATCTTTTTCGGTCAAGATTTTGCCAATCTTAATGACCTCATTATCCGTACTAAAAATCACATTCTCAGCTTCCTCGATCGGATGATCCTTTCGATCGAGGTAATAACCTCGCCAATCTATATCAACGACAATTGAGACATCAGATTGTGCCTCAAGCAATCGTCTAACAACTGCAGCGTCAAATATAATATCTGAATACGCTACAACCACATTACCTTTTAGTTCTTCTTCAGCGTAAAATAACGAATTTAGGATATTGTTATTTTTAAACTCCGGGTTGTCATAATAACGCAAGTTTGGATAATTGATTTTCTCTTTTTTATAACCGCGAATCACCGAAATATTTTTTATCCCACACTCCCGATATGCATCCACCTGCCGCTCGAGCAACGTTTTCTCACCAAACTTCAACATGCATTTTGGTAAATCTTCAGTATAGCCTTTTAAACGGCTACCTAATCCAGCAGCAATCACAATTGCTTTTACGTTTGAGGATGTCATCAATTTCTCCAATTCATAAATATCGCCTTCGGCAAGATTATAGGCTTTAATCAAACGCAAAAATGAGACTATCTCGCGTATGTACTCAGCGATGGCAGGAGTAGGGAGGGACCACTTGGGTCTTCTGCCCGTCGGGGTCGTGCCACGTTAACCCCTGTGACTTACCCGGTACTGTCGGGCGTGGCGACGGGCCTAGCTAGGCGTGCCCCCACCTCCTCCCAGACGCCGGTCATGTAGCTGGCGTCGCCTCCCCACGCGTCGGCGAAAGCGATCAGGTCGCCCTCGGTCACCGCGTTCTGCCGCAGCACCCGCTCACGGTCTGTGTCCGAGATGGCTTGTTGCGGTGAAACGAGCATGGCGCGGCGCAGGTCTACATAGGTGGCGACAAACGTCTCCCGGTCAATCGTTTCTTGGGGCACAGCGCCCCCTCCTGAACAGCTCGTACAGACGACGGTAAGCATCGCCAGCAGACCGCGTACGCCCGGGCTCACGTGTTAATTCGGCGATTGGCTGCACGCCAAAGCAGCAGGCAGAGCGCCGTGAAGATCGCCGTCCCTATCAGTTCGGAGGAATGGGGGAAGAATTCAGTCCATCCCTCTCCGATCACCCAGGCCTCCGACCCGGCTTGATTTCCCGTGGCCTGGGTGACGCCATAGATGAGTCCGCCCACCAGCACTCCTACCAGCGCGGAGCCCGCGATCAGACCGGACGAGAAAAGCACACCCTGTTCGCGTTTTTCGGCCCCGATAGCCTGCTTCCCTTCGTCGCGGGTAGGGGCTACTGCGGGGCCGCCCTCCCAGCGTCGGCCGAGGGCCATCCGCATCAGCCCGCCGATCATGATCGGGGTCGTCAGCGAGACCGGTAGGTAGAGCCCTACCGCAAAAGCGAGCGCGGGCATCTTGAAGACGAATTCCACGATCGCGGAGATCACCACACCCAGGGCAACGAACATCCACGGGAGCGAGCCCGCAAGTACGCCGTCGATGACCAGGCTCATCAACGTGGCCTGGGGTGCGGGCAACCCATCGGCGGTGCCGATCCCGTACGATTCGTTGAGCACGATCAGGACGATGCCCATCACTGAGGCCGACGCGAGCACGCCGATCATCTGGCTCCACTGCTGACGCTTCGGGGTCGCGCCCAGGAGGAATCCGGTTTTGAGGTCCTGCGATGTGTCACCCGCAATCGCTGCGGCTATGCACACGACCGCTCCCACCGTGAGAACCGCCGCTTTAGACGCGACCGTGCCGTCGTTCAGGCCGAGCGCGACCCAGATGAGCGAGGTAAGTATCAGGGCCGCGATCGTCATGCCCGAGACCGGATTTGAGGATGACCCGATCAGGCCGACGATACGGCTGGAGACGGTCACGAAGAAGAAACTGAACACCACGATCAGGACCGCGCTCAGCAGATTCACCGGCAGTCCGGGGAAGAGCCAGATCACCGCCGCGATCAGGGCCGAGAGCCCGATCAGGACCGGAAACGGGATGTCGCGCTGGGTGCGAGGAACCGCCACCGCGGCTCCTCCGGCAAGGTTCCCGAATCCCAGTCGGAAGCTCCGCACGATGGTGGGGAGGCCCTTGATCAAGGTGACGATGCCGGCGAACCCTACGGCACCGGCCCCGACGTAGCGGATGTAACTATTCCATATGTCACCTGATCCCATCGTGTTCATGGGCACGGTGCTGGGGTATACGACGTTCGTACCCCCCCACGCGTCGATCGCGGGAATGAGAACGAGCCACGCGAGCGCACCGCCCGCGAACATGATTGCGGCGATGCGCGGGCCGATGATGAAGCCGACCCCGAGCAACTCCGGAGTGAACTCTCCGCCGATCTGTGCCTTGCGGGGGAGGTTCACCGCTGGCGAAGCATTCCAGAGGCCGAATCCGCGTTCGTTGGCGAACGCCTGGTAGATCGCGCCGATGCCCAATCCCTGGAACAGCAGGGCCGCCCTGCTGCCGCCCTGTTGGCCAGCCACCTGGACCTCGGCGCACGCCGTGCCCTCAGGGAAGGGAAGGGCACCGTGTTCCTTGTTGATGAGGTAGCCGCGCAGCGGGACCATCATCAGCACACCGAGCAGTCCGCCCAGCGCCGCGACCACGCTCACCTGCATCACGTCCACCACCACCGTAGGGTCTTGGCGCTGCCAGACGAACAACGCCGGTATCGTGAAGATGACCCCTGCGGCCAGCGACTCACCGGAGGAGGCGATCGTCTGGACCATGTTGGACTCGAGGATGGTACCTCGGCCAATCAGCCGAAATACTCCCACCGCCATCACCGCCGCCGGAATCGACGCGCTCACGGTGAGCCCGACCCGGAGACCCAGGTAGGCGTTGGCTGCGCCGAACACGATTGAGAGGACGATTCCGACCACCACCGCCCTGACTGTGAACTCGTCTAACCTTGCTTCGGGCGGGACGTAGGGCGTATAGCGCTCACCGGGGATCTGGTCGTATGCCTCCGGGGGTAGACCTCCCTTCGGGATCTCGTACTCTGCTTCGGCCATGGGACGCTCCGGTGGTGGTCCGCGGGGCTCGGGATGGATCCGCGAATCGGCCGAAGGTCCCGGCAACGGGCTCGGCTGTCAACCGCCGGACAACTCTGGGATTCGATGTCCAGAGAGGGGGTGCGACGGAGGCTTTGACGTGTCGTTCCTGGTCGTGCGTACGAAGGACGGTGGGTGGCTGGTGGAGGAGGAGGATCTGGCACTGGTCACGGGAGGCTGAGAACACTACCTCCCACCTTGACGAGCTACACCATTACATTTCCTGCGTTGCGGGGAGTCTTTTCGCCCGCTTTACGCGGAGAAGTGCCCTAAGGAGAAAGCAATGGCCGAGACCGGCAAAATCGTTGAGATCACAGACCAGAATTTCACGGAAGAAGTCGACAATCAAACTGGTCTTTCCATGGTAGATTTTTGGGCGGCTTGGTGCGGTCCCTGCCGGCTCGTCGCTCCGATCGTGGAGAAGTTGGCGGAGGACTACGCTGAGGAGGGGCTCCGGGTGGGTAAGCTGGATGTGGACCAGAATCAGGAGATCGCGAGTCGGTTCGGGGTTCGATCGATCCCCACGATCCTGTTCTTCAAGGACGGTGAGCTTGTGGACCAGGTGATCGGTTTGGTGCCGAGGACTCAGCTCGAGGAGCTGATTCAGAAACATCTGGTGGTATGACCTGGCAGCCCATCTGACCAAGTGGGCACCCTCTATCTCGTAGCCACTCCGATCGGGAACCTAGAGGACATCTCCCGAAGAGCGGCGCGGGTGCTCTCCGAAGTGACCCGCGTGCTCGCTGAGGATACTCGGCGGACTGTCGTGCTCATGGATCACCTCGGGCTGAGGGTTCCTCTGGTGTCGCTCCATGAGCACAACGAAGCCGCGCGCACCGACAAGGCGCTTGCCTGGCTCGGGGCGGGGGAGGACCTCGCGCTCGTTTCGGACGCTGGGACGCCCTTGATCAGCGACCCCGGAGAGCGGTTGGTGCGGGTCGCCGCGGACACTGGGCATAAGGTTGTGCCGCTGCCGGGACCGTCGGCTGTCCTGACCGCACTCGTCTCCTCGGGTTTGGCGTCCGACAGTTTCGTGTTCTTGGGATTCGCCCCGCGCCGGGGAAGAGAGCGCAATCGGCTGCTGGATCGCGTGGCCGGCTCCGAGGAGACTGTGGTCCTGTTCGAGTCACCCGAGCGGGTCGACTCCCTGCTCGCTGACCTAGCCAGTGCGTGCGGGGAGGAACGCCGGGTGGCAGTGGCCCGAGAGCTGACCAAGGTCCACGAGGAGGTGGTCCGGGGAACCCTCGCCGAAGCTCTCCGCTACTACGAGGGAACTCCACCCCGCGGGGAGGTCACGGTTGTGATCGACTCGTCGCCGGAGCCGGGCCCGCCTGACGCGGCGGACCACGCGGCGGCCCGGACGCTCGCCCGGGCGCTCGTCCACGAGGGATTGCGACCGAGCCATGCGGCGCGTGAGGTTGCGCGCCGGCTGGGCCTCCCCAAAAACCTGGCGTACGAGATCGTGCAGGGGCTGCGACCGGAGTGATTGCCGCTACCGGGCGTGTCTCGGAAATCGGTAGCAGAGCGGCAGGAGATGCGGCGTCCATGATCATCGTCTCAAGGAGGGGGGTGGTGCGGTCCGCTGCGCTGCTGGCGTGACCCCTCGCGCGCAGCCCAGAAGCGTCACGGCCGTGGTGGCGGCGGTGCGGCTGCACCTGCGCAGGTATACCGCGCTGGCTGCCGCGCTCTGGGGCGCAGCCGGGGTCGGGGCCGTTCTGGCGTTGGCGTGGTGGCTGGCCGGACCAGACGGATGGCGACAGGGCAGTGTGGTCCCTCTCGTGCTCGACCTCTCCTTGGTGTTTTTGGCATCCTGCCTGGGCGTTTTTCTAGGGAGGGGCAGCCGTAGCTGGCTGGCCGAAGTCCCGGTCACCCGGGCGATGGATTGCTCCGCGGGGCTGGACACGGGGGTGGTAGAGGGTGCGCTCCAGCTGGCACGCGCGGTGCCGGCAGGTGTCTCGGGCAGGCTGGCCGCGCTCGCCGAAGAGCGGGTGGCAAGGCGGCTCGACTTGCCAGAGTCCCGCCTCTCGGGGCCCCTCGGGGCGCAGACCCGGCTCTGGGTGCGACGGGGAAGCGTCCTCCTTGCGGTGGTAGCGGCGGTGATCGGGGTTTTGCTGGTAGTGTCGCCGGCACGGGCGATGGGAGCCTGGTCCGGGCTCGGCCGGCCACTGAGTCTAATGGCCCGTCCGACACTCCCTCCGATCCAGGTCGTGCCCGGGGCTGCCGAGGTGCGCCGCGGCTCACCCTTCATGGTGACCGTGCGCGCCCCCGGCCGGGCCGAGGTTAGCCTGCGCTGGCAGGGGGCGGGGGACGTCGCGCGCACCGAGAGGAGGGTCACCGACGGAGCGGAGGCCGTCTTTCACTTCCAATCCGTTAGTGTGGCGACCGAGTATTATGCCACGGCTCCGGACGGTGCCCAAAGCCCCCGCTTCCGTATCACCCCCGTCGATCCACTGCTGCTGAGATACGTCACCGTCGAGCTAACGTTTCCTCCCCACATCGGCCGCGCCCCGGAGGAGTACAGAGGGGAGACGCCACCACTGGTGATACCGGCCGGTACCCGGCTGCGTCTGGAGGGTCAGGCGACCCGTCCTCCTACCGAGGCCCGCTTGGAGCGAGAGGAGGACGGTCTCCGAGTTCCTCTCGAGGCAGTCGGACTGGGGTTTAGCGGGGACTGGATCCCGATCAACGGGGGTCTCTACCACTGGCGGTTCCTGGACTCTGACGGGGGAGCTGCTGAGGTGGTGCCTGCGCCGCTCGACGTGACCGTGGTGCCCGATTCGGCACCCGCAGTTCGCTTCGTGTTTCCTGGCGCGGACACTGTCCTCCCGATGAACCTGCTGCAGCCGTTGGTGATCGAGTTACGGGATGACTACGGCGTCGGAGCCCTGGAGTTGGTGTCATACCGGGTGACGGCGATGGGCGAGCGGGGTCCACCGGTTGTCCATCGGACAGATCTCGGGGGAAGTCGGGCAGTGCTCGCACGGCCGCTCATGGACCTGAACTCATGGGGTCTCTTGCCCGGCGACACCGTGCGATATTTCGCGCGCGCTCTCGACAACGCGCCCACTCCGGTGTCTGCCGCGACTCGAGAATACGCGCTCCGGATGCCCGGTTCGGCCGAGCTGCGGCGAGAAGCCCAACGGGGGCTGGAGGCGGTCATGAACCGCCTCCAACACCTGCTCGACCGGGCCGATCGGGCTGTCGAGCAGACGCTCGACCTCGAGCGCGAGGCGGGTGAGCGACAAGAGCCGACCGGGGCCACCCGCGCAAGGGACCGCTTCCGGAGTACGCGACCCCGCGACCGGGACCAGTTTGAGGACCGCGAGCAGGTGCGGAGCGCGCTCGAGGAGCAGATGGCGATGTCGGCCCAGGCGGAGCAGGCGTGGGCCGAGCTGGAAGCGATCGCGCAAGCCTTCCGGGAAACGGGTGCCTCGGATCCGCAGCTCCAGCAGGACCTGGCTGAGCTGCTGCGCCTCTTGGGGGAGGAGGCCTCGCCCGAATTAGGCGAGCGACTCCGCCAAGGATCCAGAGAATTGGACGACTCCGGTGAGAACGACTCGCGGCAGACGTTGGACGACCTCATCAGCCACCAGGAGCGTTTCCGCGAACAGCTCGAGAAGTCGCTGCAGCAGCTCCGGCGCGTGGCTGTGGAACAGGACCTCCGAGCTACGACCGAGGATGCCCGTGAACTTGCGCAACGCGAGCAAGCACTCGCCGAAGCGCTCCGTGAAGGCGGCGACACAGAGCTGCGAGCACGCCAGCAGGAGGCGCTCCTGGAAGACGCTCGGGCCCTGGACCAACGCCTAGGCCACCTCGAAGAGATACTTGAGGCCCTTGAGGAGAATGATGCCCAGAGAGGGGTTTTGAGGGCCCATGACGAGACGGCTCAATCCCAGGACGCGATGGACCGGGCCCAACAGAAAATGCGGGATAGACTGGCCTCCGAAGCGGCCGCCGACCAGGCCGAGCAGGCCCACGCTGCCATGGCGCGCGCCACCGAGGAGCTAGAGATCGCGCAGCAGGACATGTCGACGCAACGCTTCCGGGAGACCAGGGCCGCGATCGCCCGCGCTGGGGAGGAGGCGCTCTCGCTGGCACGGCGGCAGGCCGCGGTCCAGCGGCGGATGCGGGGCTCCGGGCCCGACGGCATGAAGGAGCAGCTCGGTGTCCAGGCAGCGCTGGTGCAGGGTTTCCGTAACATGGCGGACAACCTGGAGGCCCGGGCCGGAGTGCTATCGTCCGAAATGGCGGAGGTGTGGAGCCGAATGGGGGAGGCTTTCGAGGCGCTCTCGCAGACGTTGGCCTATATGGAGGGGGATACTAGGCCTATCTCCACCGCGCAGAGTGCCGCGGAGAGCGCCGTCAAGGCGCTTAACGGTGTGGCACTCGCTGTCCTTGCGGCGGGGCAGGAAGGGAACGATCGGAGTGCGTCCGCGAACCAGGTGATGGCGCAGCTCGAGCGGCTTGCCCAGCAGCAGGCCCAGATAAACAACCAGGCCACCCAGATCACTCAGATGCAACTGGGGCAGGAGGCGATGGCGCGGCAATTTCAGCGGCTCTCCGAGGGCCAGGGCGACGTCGCCGGAGATATCCGGCAGCTAGCGGAACAGCCTAGCGCCGAGGGTCAGGTGCTCGGTGACCTCGGGTCGCTCGCCGAGGAGGCGAGACAGCTGGCAGCCCAGCTTGAGGGAGGGAGGTTGGATGCGGAGATCCGGTCCCGGCAGGAGCGACTATTCCATCGCCTGTTGGACGCGGGTAGGACCTTGGAGAACGAAGAACTCGCGCGGGAGCGGGAGTCCGCAACCCCAGGCGTCTTCGAGCGCGGCCCGGTGCTGCCGGTGGGGCTCGATGCTCTGGGGGTACTGCGCTACGACTTCCCTCCTGCCGAGCAGCTCCAACAGCTGAGCACTGCCGAACGTGAGCTTGTATTCCGTTACTTCGATCGTCTTAATCGCGGCACAGGTGGTGCCCGCCGATGAGGCGCTGGGGGATACTGCCCACGGTCCTGGGGGTGGCGGCACTCCTGGCGTCTCCGCTGATACCTGGGCTATCCGC
Source organism: Gemmatimonadales bacterium UBA2988 (assembly GCA_002346665.1). Taxonomy (GTDB): domain Bacteria; phylum Gemmatimonadota; class Gemmatimonadetes; order Longimicrobiales; family Gaopeijiaceae; genus UBA2988. The sequence goes on along the minus strand of DEAG01000015.1, from coordinate 33,429 downwards.
GCAACGGGCGCGTACGGCCGAGGCGCAGGCGCTGCGGGATGCGGGGTCCCACGAGGCGCGCGGGCGACTCACGGACGCCGAGGCGATCCTCCAGCGGCTTCTCGAGGAGTTGCCCACGTCGGCAGGCGGCCTGTTCGCACTCGAGCGGGTGCTGCGCTCCCAGGGCCGCGTGGTTGCCGTGCTGCCGCCTGCGGACCGCTTCCTTTCTGCGGCTCCCGAGGCTAGTGGGGTGCGCTATTTGAAGCTCAGGGTGCTGGCCGAGGTGGATTCCATGGACGCTATGCTCCGTGAGACCGACGCGTGGATGCGGCACGCGCCTGCCGATCCCTTGCTCTATCGCCAGGCCTTACCACTCTGGGAACGCGTGTACGGACCCGAGCAGGCCCTCGATCTCCTCAGCAAAGGGCGTCTCGCCAGTGGCGATCCCGTCACCCTGGCACTCGAGATCGGCGATCTACTTATGAGCGCAGGCCACACTCTGGATGCTGTCGCGGAGTGGGCTCGCGCCGCGGGTTCTGCTGGCGAGCGCGGGGCGGAGATCCTCCGTCGTCTCACCCAGATCGACGATGCCGCGGCACGAGCCCGCGCCGTGGAGGAGCTCGTGGACGTGCTAGGGCATACTCCCACCACTCCCGAACGCAGGATCTTGGCGGTTCAGGTCGCGCTGTCGCTGCGACACATCGAGTTGGGTCTCGGGATTGCCGATACCCTGGCCCGTCAGCTCGATCCTACGTCGCGGCGCGCTTTTCTGGAGAGCGTGAGCGGTTGGGGAAAGGATGGGGGAGCCGCCGAGGCCACGCTGTGGGCACTCACCGAGCTCAGAGAATCTATGGGGCAAGGGGAGGAGGCGCGTGCGATTGACTCGCGAATCACTCAGACCGCGTTACTGGTGGGTGATACTGCTACGGCGATCGAGGCTGGCCGGCGCCTCGCGAACTCGTTTCCTGCCGGTTCCCCCGAACGGCGCCGCTTCCTCTCCGAGGGGATCCGGATGCGGATGCGGGTGCGGCCCGCCGAAGCGGTCGCCCTGTCTACGGCGCTCGATGCTTTCCGCCTGGAATTTCCATCTGCGCCCGAACTAGACGGACTGGCGGCCATGGTTTCCGTGAGGCTGCAGGCCGGGGGTGAGGTCGACCGAGCGGCTGCTGTGCTCACCGCCGTGGAAGGTCCCGAGACCTCGCTCGAGCGGGCCTACCTGTTCTTGAGCAATGGAGATGTGGCGCTGGCTCGGGCCGCGTTGATCGAGGCAGTGGAGGGCCTTTCGCCGGCCCGCGCGACCGACGCCATTCAGCTCGCGTCGTTGCTAGGGCGGCTGAGCGCAGCGGGTACTAACGTGGTCGCCCAGGCGGCGGTTGAGGGGCACCGGGGTCGTGGGCGGCAGGCCGCGCTCGCGCTCGAGAAACGGGTACTGGAACTCCCGGCGACCGATCGCCCGATAGCGCTCGCCGAGGCGGCGCGCCTAGCCGTAGGAGGCGGCGGCACCGAGGATGCCGCGCGCATGCACACGGTGTTGGTACAGAGTTATCCCGACGCTGCAGAGGCCGCCGAGGCTGCGCTCGCTCTGGCACGTTGGCACGCGCGCACGCGCGCAGGGGTGGGTACCGCGGTCCAGCTGCTCGAGGGTCTGATTCTGAAGGATCCAGGGAGCTCGGTCGCGCCCGAAGCACGCCGCGAGCTGCAGCGCCTGAAAGGTGTTTCATGAGAAGATCCCTGTCTCTCTCCGCGGTCGTCACGGTTCTCATTTCCATGGCTACCGTGCCGTCGCTTTCCGGGCAGTGGGTTTTGATACCCATGGATCGACAGCAGGAGAACCACCTGAAGGCTTACGGCGTCACCTATCGAGCGCTGATGAGGGGTGAACAGGGAGAGTGGTTGCTCAACTACCGAGGTGGTGCGTTTCTGCTCCCAGACACCGATGTCCTGCGCCGCGAAAGCGCGCTGGCGGGGGTTACGTTCGTGCCTATCGCCGTCGTCAAGGTGGAGGCGATCCGCGCCGAGATCGCGGCTGCTAACATGGAATCGGTGCCGCTTGACAAGGCTCCCAAGATCGCGGTTTACACCTCACCCAACACGGAGCCCTGGGACGACGCCGTCACCATGGTGCTCGAGTACGCCGGGATCCCCTACGATCGCATCTGGGACCAGGGGGTCTTGGGTGGCGGGCTCCGCGATTACGAGTGGCTGCATCTGCACCACGAAGACTTCACCGGGCAATACTCCAAATCTTTTCTCGCCTACTCCCGTACTGCTTGGTTTAGAGAGGAGGTGTCGATGAACCAGGAGGAGGCGGCCAGTTTGGGCTTCCGGACCGTGCCCGACCTCAAGAAGGCGGTGGCCCGAGGCATCCGAGAGTACGTGGAGAAAGGCGGCTTCCTGTTCGCGATGTGCTCCTCGACAGAGACCCTGGATTTGGCCCTGGCGGCCCACGATGTGGACATCGCCGCATCCTTTTCTGATGGCACACCCCCCGACGCCGATGCTTCGTCCCGCATGGATTGGACGGCGGCAATGGCGTTCCAGGGTGGGCGGATCGATCTCTCGGAGGCGGCCAACGCGTTCAGCGACATCGACGGCCACCAAGTGAATACTCCGTCCCGAAAAGAACTGGGGTTCTACACGCTCTTCGATTTTTCGGCCAAGTTCGATCCCGTGGCTACGATGCTAACCCAGGACCACGAGTCGGTGCTGCCAGATTTTTACGGGCTCACCACGTCATACCGCCTCAATCGTGTCAAGCCCGGCACGATCGTGCTCGCCAGGGAGGGAGAGCTTGCCAAGTATGTGCACGGCTATTTAGGGGAAGGAACGTTCACCTATTTAGGTGGGCACGACCCGGAAGACCCGGAGCACGAGGTCGGGGACGAGCCTACCGATTTGTCGCTCCACCCCAATTCACCAGGCTACCGGCTGATTCTCAACAACGTTCTTTTCCCCGCTGCGAAGAAAAAGACGCTCAAGACGTGAAGCGGCTTCGCTCGTGAGCTCTCGCCTCGGTGGTAGCCGGCTTCCGACCCGACCCGCGGGGAGGTCGCCGCGCGACACGACTGCGCCACCTATCCTGCCTGCAGCCGTGCTGGCTGGGTTGGACGGTGCGGATGGGTCGGCCGCGCCCCTCCCCGTAGTGCCCTCCCAGGGCCTCCAGCCCCTCCGCCTCGATGCGCAGGCCGCGGAGCACATCCGTCGCGAGATCGAGCGTGCGGGCGGACGGGAGGTTTGTTTTCTGGCACTGGTGGGACCGGACCGGGTCGTAGTCGACCCTCGTCCCGTGGCGCGGGGGAATCATGAGGCTGTCGTGGCCGCCGCCCACGATGCTCCCGAGGGTGCGCTCATGATCCACAATCACCCATCTGGCTTACTCGAGCCCTCCTATGCCGACTTGGCGGTGGCGGCGCGTGTCTGGGAACAGGGGCTCGGCACTGCGTTGACGGACGATTGTGCGAGTCGACTCTACGTGGTGGTAGAGCCTCCCGCACCCCGTGTCGCCACACCTTTGGATCTAGATGCTTTGGAGGGGCTGGTCGGTCCCACGGGTCCTTTCGCCCAGGCGCATCCCGGGTATGAGGATCGCCCTGGCCAGCGGCGCATGCTGCGTCTGGTGGCGGAGCGGTACAACGATGGTGGTGTCGCTATCATCGAGGCCGGTACCGGTACCGGAAAGTCGCTCGCCTATCTGCTTCCTGCGGCCGCGTGGGCGCTCGGCAACGGCGAGCGTACCGTAGTATCGACCGCCACGATCAATTTGCAGGAACAGCTCATTACCAAGGATCTCCCCATGGTGCACGATTTGCTCGGCGGGGAGCTGACGTGGGCCCTTGTGAAAGGGCGCGGTAACTACCTATCGATCCGCCGTGCGCAGCTCGCGGCGGCGGCAGGGCCTACTCTATTCGAGACGGAACGCGGGGACGAGCTGGCATCCTTGCTCGAATGGATCGAGAAGACAGAGGATGGCTCACTCACCGACCTTCCGTTCCTACCCTCCGACGAGGTGTGGGAGGAGGTGCGGAGCGAGCCCGACGTATGTATGCGTGCTGAGTGTCCGCACTTCCAACGTTGCTTCTACCAACGCGCGCGCCGGCGAGCCGCGTCCGCGGACATTTTGGTGGTTAACCACCACCTGCTGTTCACCGATCTCGCGGTGCGCCGCGCTACCCAGAACTGGCTCCAGCCGGCGGTGCTTCCACCTGCACAACGGCTGGTGCTCGACGAAGCCCACAACGTGGAGGACGCTGCCACTTCCCACATGGGGGTGGAGATCACCCGCCGGGGGTTGCTTCGCCTCTTCTCGCGGTTGGAGCGGAGCGGCAAGGGTGTACTTCCCGCGTTGGCAAAGGAGCTGAAGAGCTCCGATCAGGAGGTCGAGCTGGGCCGTCGCATCGGGGAACGGGTAATGCCGGCGCTTGAGCACGCGCGCCGCTCCGCGCTCGTGTTCATGGACGCGCTCAAAGAGTCGGTGTCGCTCAGGCAAGGAGACTCCGTGCGACTCGGCCCGGGGGGGATTGGCGAGCCTGGGGACGACCCGGTGGTACAGGACGCATTGGATGCGCTGCTCGGGACTCTCACCCACTTGGGGAGGGAGCTGAACGAGCTGCGTGAGCGGGTCGAGGCCGACGAGGCGAGGGCCGAACGCATGGAAGGCCGCCTGCTCGACGTGAGAAGTGCGGAGGGGCGGCTGGCCGGGGCAGCGCACACAGTTCGTTTGGTGCTGGTGCCCAGCCCCGAGGATGAAGCTTCATGGGTGCGCTGGCTCGAGATCCGCAGTCGCAGCCGTCAGGCTAACCTTGTGTTGGCCGCTGCGCCGCTGGATCTGGGTGCGGTACTCCGTGATTCTCTGTTCGGTCGGAGTGAGTCGATCGTCCTTTCTTCGGCCACCCTGGCAACACGTGGTCGGTTCGATTTCTTGCGGGGTCGACTCGGAATCGCTGAGCACGGTCTCGGTCTCATGGAACGCGCCCCCGAGCTGGTGGAGGAGGTCGTGGCTTCGCCCTTTGATTTCCCATCGCAGACCCTACTCGTGGTCCCCACAGACCTGCCGGCGGCCGGCGGCGACGGCGACGGCGAAGCGTTCGACGGATTTCAGCGCGAGACTGCTCGTATGCTGGAGGCGACGGCGGCGTTGACCCGAGGCGGGCTGTTCGGACTCTTTACGTCGCATCGAGCCCTGCACCGGGTGGCCGAACTGCTCCGGGAGAGTGGGGCCGATGCACACTGGCCCCTGTTCGTGCACGGTGAGGATGACCGACATCGACTGCTCACCCGTTTCACGATGTCGGGCTCCGGTCTGCTACTCGGGACCGCTTCCTTCTGGGAGGGAGTGGACGTACCGGGAGATCCACTGCGTGGACTCGTGATCCAGAAGCTTCCCTTTCGTGTACCCACTGAGCCCGTAACTGCCGCTCGGCTCGAGGCTATCGACGCGGCTGGGGGAGACGCATTCCACGAGTATTTGCTGCCTCTGGCTGCTCTCCGGCTGAAACAGGGATTTGGTCGGTTGATTCGCTCGCGGGACGACCGTGGGGTGGTGATCTTGCTCGACAGCCGCATCCTCACCCGCCGATACGGGCGCTACCTGAGGGTGTCCTTGCCTCCCGCACCCCTAGTTAAGGGTCCTTGGCACGACGTGGAGCGGGTCGTGCACCGGTTTTACGCGGAATCGGAGGGCTGACGGTTGCCTGCCCCTCACCCTCGCTTACATTTGCGGCCGCCCGGAGGGTACGCCTTCTCCCCTTGAGCAAGCATACAATATGAGTCGCATCTTCGGTTTCGTGGTTGGTCTCGTCTGGCTGGTGTTCGCAGCCGGAGCCTTCAGGAACTCGATGGCAGGGTGGGGTGCCCAGGCCAGCGACCTCGGGTTCTGGTGGGGCGTGATCGGTGTTCTGCTGACTATTGCGGCGGTGGCCGCGCTGTTCGGAACTTGGATTCACACACGCCAACAGCATGATTGAGAGCCCTTCCGGTGCGACCCTCCAAGATCCTTTGCGTCGGTAAAAATTACGCGGCGCACGCCAAGGAGATGGGCGGTGAGGTGCCGCCTGATCCTCTTGTATTCCTTAAGCCCTCGTCGTCGGTCATCGGTGACGGCGAAGCCATTGTCATACCCTCATGGGCCGGTCGGATCGACTATGAAGGAGAGATCGCGGTGGTGATCGGACGTCCAGCCCGTGGTGTGTCACCAGGTGACGCTTGGGAGCACGTGGGCGGAATCGTTCCCCTCAACGACGTGACAGCTCGCGATCTACAAAGGAAGGACCGCCAGTGGGCCCGGGCGAAGGGATTCGACACGTTCTGTCCGGTGGGTACGCCGATCCCGCCAGGCAAGTGTGATCCGCTCCACCTCGAGGTCATCACCCGAGTGAACGGTCAGGTACGCCAGCAGGCGCGCGCGTCGGATATGGCATTCCCAATCGACTACCTGATCGCTTACTGCTCAGCGTTCACCAGTCTCGAGGAAGGAGACGTGATCGCCACGGGTACACCCGAAGGAGTGGGCCCACTGTCGCCGGGCGACGTCGTTGAGGTCGAGATCCCAGGGGTTGGTACTGTGCGAAATCCCGTGGTGGCCGGCACTGAGGTGCCACTGCCGCGCTGGTCCTGAGTTCCCCCGGGACACGAGGTCCGCCAGGAACTGCCCCCCCCCTCCAGCGGGTTAATAGCTAGGATGGTCCCCCCCGTGCCGCGTCAATCCCTAACATCGCTTGATGGCGCGCGCTTTCACGGTGATCCCTTTGGGAGATCGAGATCCCAGCTCGCGGGCTCTTTCCTCCCCTGGCTTCTTCCTTCTGTTCTCGTTCACGTCGGCCTGTTCGTTTTCGTGCTGCTGATTCCGGCGACCCCTGTCCAAGAGGGAGGAGCGCTTACTGATTGGTTCGCCACGCTGCCCGCTCCCCCCGACGACCAGAGCATCTTTCTGCAATTGCCGTCTGCGGTGCCCCAGGCTCTTGAACCAACCCGAGTCGTGGCCCCGGTGAGCACACCCCTTGATGGCCCGGCACTGCCGGGACTGGTGGATCCGCCCGCCACACCGGGGGCGGCTGCCTCCGGCCGAGGGGAAGGGGAGGTGATAACACCTGACAACGGTCGTGAAGGACGTGGCTACACGGCCGCGGATCGGCTCCGTCCGGGGTACGGAGATCGCCGGCTTTGGTCGGCTATCCCGGAGGAAATAGCCCGCCTCTCCGGGCGGCAGCTGGCCCAGCTCGAGCTGGACATGGCCATCGCGGCGATTGCGGACTCGATGGCGGTGTTGGATGAAACGAGTCGCCGTGCCACCGACTGGACCTACACTGATGACCAGGGGCGTCGGTGGGGGGTTTCTCCCGGCCAGATCCACCTTGGGGGGATCACGATTCCGATCCCGTTCGGTTTCGCGGTGCCCCCGAGTGTAGAGGGCGCGCGGCGCGCCTGGCAGGATGCGGATGTGGCCGGGCAGGCGGGTCGGGCCACGACAGCGGCAACCCTCAAGGATCGCGCGGCGGAGATCCGGAGGCGGCGTGACGCAGAACGGGCCAAGGAGCGTGCGGACACCACTGGTGGGCGCTGACTACAGGGTCAAGCGGACCCAGCTGACGGGGCGATCCGCTCCGGGTGGGAGCGTAATTTTCTGGACTCCCGCGTACATGGGTTTACTGCTTAGATTCCGTCGCGGCCGCTTTCCTCACCTTTCCCGGCAACCTCTAACGTTCGATTCGCGAGGCTCAAGCGCGTGCAAGTAGAACCTGACTTGGTTGCGCTCACAGCCCAACTACGGCCGTGGCCGGGGGCTGACGGAGAACTCTACGTCCCTGACCGTATCCATGCGTTGGCGAGCCTAGGTTGTAGACCGAAGTCGGGAGGAGCGGCGTGAGCAGGGATCTTGCTCCCCGACTGGACCCCCGCGCGATCGAGCCACCCCTGTACCGGGAGTGGCTGGAGCGCGGATGGTTCCATGTCCCCGCCTCCACGGTGCTCGAGGACGGACGTGATCCGTACGTGATCGTGATCCCTCCCCCGAACGTCACCGCTGTCTTGCACATGGGGCACGGGCTCAACAACACCATCCAGGACGTGCTCATCCGGTGGCGGCGCATGCAGGGGCGCGCGGCCGAGTGGCTACCTGGCACTGACCACGCTGGAATCGCTACGCAGAACGTCGTGGAGCGCCAGTTGGCCGAAGAGGGCAAGACCCGGGACGACTTGGGCCGCGACGTGTTTGTGGAGCACGTGTGGGAATTCGTGAATGAGACGGGTGACACCATCCTAAAACAGCTCGAGTCGATTGGCGCCTCCTGTGACTGGGAGCGCACCGCGTTCACGCTTGATCCCGGGCTCAGCCGGGCTGTGCGTGAAGTGTTCGTTCGCTTGTATGAGAAGGGTCTGATCTACCGGGGCGAGTACATCATCAACTGGTGTCCTCGCTGCCTCACCGCGCTATCCAACGAAGAGGCTGAGGCAGATGAAAGCGAGGGACGGCTCTGGCGCATCCGGTACCCGCTGGCGGAGGTTGCGTGGGGCGCAGCACAGCGCGCTGCAGAGAACGGCGCGGTCGCGATCACCCGACTGCCATCGGGAGCCTGGACGCTCTCCGTAGCGACCACCCGTCCCGAGACGATGCTGGGCGATAGCGGCGTGGCTGTGCACCCCGATGACGACCGCTACCGAGAGCTTGTCGGTGCCGAAGTGCAGCTCCCTCTCACCGGTCGCACCATCCCGGTGGTTGCCGACGCGCAGGTGGACCCCACCTTCGGGTCCGGCATGGTGAAGGTCACGCCAGCCCACGATCCCAACGATTTCGAGATCGCGAGCAGGGCCGGTCTTCCCCATTTCAACGTCATGACGCCCGAAGCCCGCATGAGCGATGCGGTTCCGGAGGCGTTCCGTGGCATGGATCGATTCGAGGCCAGGAAGGCAGTGGTAGCGGCGCTCGAGGACCAAGGGTTGTTGGCCGGTATCCATGCGCATACTCACGCAGTTCCGTGCTGCTACCGATGCCAGACCGTGGTGGAGCCTCGGCTCTCCAAACAGTGGTTCGTGAAGATGAAGCCACTCGCAGAGCCTGCACTCGCAGCCTCCCGGGATGGTACCGTGACGTTCACGCCCGAGCGTTGGAGGAAAGTCTACGAGCACTGGCTCGATAACATCCGCGACTGGTGCATCTCGCGTCAGCTCTGGTGGGGGCACCGGATCCCGGTCTGGTACTGTACGGGATGCGGAGAGACGATCGTTGCCCGCGATAACCCTGCGGCTTGCCCGAAGTGCGGTTCGGACGCGCTCGACCAAGACCCCGACGTGCTGGACACCTGGTTTAGCTCGTGGCTGTGGCCGTTTTCGACCTTCGGTTGGCCCGACGAGACAGATGATCTGAAGGCGTTCTATCCCGGCCACACGTTGGTGACCGCCCCTGAGATCCTGTTCTTCTGGGTGGCACGCATGATCATGTCAGGTATCGAGTTCATGGGGGAGGTACCCTTCACGCAGGTCTATTTGACCGGCACCGTGAGGGACGCGCAGGGCAGGAAGATGTCGAAGTCACTCGGCAACGGGATCGACCCGCTAGAGGTAGTGAAGAACTTCGGTGCCGACGCCATGCGATTTACGGTTGTGAGCGGTGGCTCGGCTGGCACGGACATCCAGCTCGATCACGAGGACGTCGAAGCTGCATTTGCGCCGGGCCGCAACTTCGCGAACAAACTCTGGAACGCTGGACGCTTCACCCTGATGTCGCTCGGTGAAGGTCCGATCCACCCGCTCGCTGAAACACGCGATAATCTGGAGCTGGAGGACCGTTGGATCCTGTCGCGCCTCCAGGGAGCGTCCGCGGGCACGACGGCCGACTTCGAGAGTTTCCGCCTGCATGAGGCGGCCGACCGGCTCTACCATTTCTTCTGGGGGGACATCGCGGATTGGTACCTGGAACTGGTCAAGCCTCGCCTAAAGGGCGACGCGGGGGAGGCGAGCCGGGAAGCCGCGCGCTCTGTCCTCGTGACGGTGTTTGACGGAGTGAGCCGGCTGCTCCACCCGATCGTGCCGTTCGTGACCGAGTCCCTCTGGAGACAGTTGCCTTGGCCCGAAGGGATGCCACGGCCCGAAGCACTCATCATCTCCCCGTGGCCGGTGGCCGACCCTGCGCTTTTGGACCTAGACGCTGAGGCCCGGATGGCCGCTTTCCAAGAGCTCGTCGCTACGGTGCGGAGCCTTCGCAAGGAATACGGGATTGGCGAGGGGCAGCTGGTGCCCCTGGCGATCGCGGGTGACGACGGGCTTATGGACACCCTGGAGACTCAACGCGGGGCCTTGGTTCGGCTTGCGCGGGTTGGAGAGCTGCGCTTCGAGCGGGCTGCTCCGGGCACGGTAGGTGCTCACGCGGTTCTTCAGGGAGGGAGTACGGAGGTGTTTCTACCGCTGGAGGGAGTGATCGACGTCGGGCGTGAGCGGGAGCGACTCAGAGGAGAGATAACGCGCTTGGTCGGTCAACTCACGGGTTCCTCCGAGCGCCTCACAAACGATCAATTCATGTCCCGGGCGCCCGCCGAAGTGGTGGCCAAGGAGAGAGAACGTTCGACCAACCTTGCGGAGCGGATCAGTAAGCTGCGTGATAAGCTGGCGCTTTTGGAAGGGGGCGAGTGACGCTCGCTGTTCGGGCCACCGCGTTAGTGGTCACTGTGGCCGGCCTCGCCTGTGCGCGGCAGGGCAACCCTAGCGGAGGTCCCGCGGATACCATCCCGCCTGTGGTGATCGCCACCGATCCTGCACCCAAGTCGATGGTGGAAGATCTCGGGATCGTCGTCCGCTTCCGTTTCAGTGAGCGGGTGAGCGAAAGGCCGGCTCGGGGCGACATGAACGACGCGGTCTTGGTTTCGCCGCGAGCGGGGCCGGTGTACGTGGAGCCCGGTGGGGAATTGATCGAAGTGGGCATCGACGGGGGACTCAGCACTGGGCTGGTATACCGGTTCACGCTCCTTCCGGTCATCACCGATCTATTCGGGAACGTCATGAGAGAGCCGTTCGAGCTGGTGCTATCGACCGGGGCCCCCCTGATTGAGGACGCTCTAGCTGGCCAGGTCGTGGATCGCGTTACCGGGAGGCCCGTTCAGGGGGTTGAAGTCACGCTCGAGCCTTTCTCGCCCATGCCCGACACCGTCGTGTACGTATCCCGTAGTGACGCAGCCGGGCTGTTCGTCTTCCGGTATGTTCCGCCCGCCCGGTACAATCTGATCGCGTTCGAGGATCGAAACAGGAACCTCGCGCCCGACCTGAGGGAGCCGTTTGGACGCCGCGGGGTGCTGCTGAACGAGAACGATACGCTCCTCGCCGACGTGACTATACTCGAGCCCGACACGAGCGCGGCGCAGTTAGTACGCGCTGAGGTGGTCGATTCCAGTACGCTGCGCCTGGTGTTCTCTGACTACCTGGACCCCGAGAGCGTGGGTACGGTGGTGGTGTCGCTCGGTGCGCCTGAAGGGGAGGCTATGTCCCAAGTCATTCAGGTGCTCCACCCCACGGTCTGGGAGGCCCAGAACGACTCGGCCGGGGTAGGGGACGCTGGACCATCGGTGCCCGGGGAGCGAGTGCTGCGCCCGGGCGAGACGGTGACCGTGTCGGGCCAGGAGCGGGGTGGTCTCCCGCGGGGCGTGCCGCTTCCACGGCAGGAGGTGATCGTGACGCTCGCATCGCCACTCTCGGTTGCCGTTCCCTACCAACTTCTCGTGACTGATGTAGTGAACATAAATCTCATCCCGTTAGGAAGGGGTGAGGCAACCGTGATGCGGTCGTCGTCACCCGATTCCATCGGTTCCCAGCCCGATACCACCCAGGTCGGGTTGTCGGCGCGCCCGCGATGACCGATCCGCGCCGCTACATCCCTGCGCTCGAGCAACTCCTCGGAGCTGAGCCCATCCTCGCTCTCCAGACCCGTTTCGGTCGCGAGCGCACAGTCGAGCGACTGCGCGAGGCAGTTGCCCGTGTGCGGCACGGGTCCTCTGGCGACGGGGACGAGGGTTCGTTCGCAGACCCAGCTTGGTACGCGCGCGAGGTGGAAGCGGTCCTGGTCGAGGAAGAAAGAGGCTCGCTACGTCCGGTGATCAACGCCACTGGTGTGGTTCTCCACACCAACCTGGGGCGCGCACCCCTGGCCGCTTCCGCGGTCGCAGCGATGGCGCGCGTCGCGGCCGGCTACTCAAACCTCGAATTCGATCTGGCGAGCGGAGAGCGTGGGAGCCGTTACGACCACTGCGTCGGGCTGCTCCGGCGGCTAACGGGGGCTGAGGATGCGTTGGTCGTGAACAATAACGCAGCCGCGCTCGTGCTCGCGCTCAACACGGTCGCCCGGGGTGGACCCGTGTTAGTGTCGCGCGGCGAGCTGGTCGAGATCGGGGGTGGGTTTCGTATACCCGAAATGCTGGAGCGCTCCGGCGCCGTGTTGGTCGAAGTGGGGGCCACCAACCGCACCCGTCTGGGCGACTACCGCGTTGCTGCCCAGCGAGACGGTGCGGCGGCTATACTGAAGGTCCACCGCTCGAACTTCCGCATCGAAGGATTCACCGAGGAAGCCTCGCTCACCGAGTTGTCGGAGCTGGCACGAGAGCTGGGCGTGCCACTAGTCCACGACCTGGGGTCTGGACTCTTGCTGGATCCCGGGACGCTTCGACTCCCTGCTGAGCCCAGGGCTGGTGAGAGTCTCGCTGCAGGTGCGGACCTCGTGTGTGTATCCGGCGACAAGGTCCTAGGCGGCCCCCAGGCCGGAATCGTCGTGGGGACCGCTGGGCTTGTGCAGGAGTTGCGGGGGAACCCGCTCTGCCGCGCACTGCGTGTGGACAAAGCCACGCTCGCTGCCCTGGAGGTGACTCTCCGCTTGCACCTGGACCCGGCGGTAGCGCAGCGCGAGGTGCCTGCTCTACGCATGATCGCCACAGCTCCCGACATCCTTCAACGCCGTGCGGAGGCTATCGCGAGTGAACTCTCGGACCTCGGTGGTGCCAAGGTACGGGTGGCCGAGGGACACTCGGTGGTCGGGGGGGGGACGTTCCCGGGGGTCGAGTTGCCCGGATGTACCGTACGCTTTGCGCGTTCGGTCGGTGCCGGCGACGCGTCCCTGCTCGCCGCTGCTCTACGTGGTGGGAACCCACCCGTGGCGGCGCGGGTCGAGGACGGCGAAGTCGTGCTAGATCTCCGCACCGTCGATCCCGATGATGACGGAGTACTCCTACGCCGGCTCCGGGAGGTCCTGTAGGCCGCGCGGCCGCGTTCCTGGATCGGGACGGGACGGTCATCCGGGATGTCCATTACCTGGATGACCCTGAGCGGTTGGAGCTCATCCCAGGGGCGGTTCAGGCGATCAGGCGGCTCACTGAAGCGGGGCTCGCGGTGGTACTGGTGACGAACCAGTCGGGCATCGCCCGAGGCCTCTTAAGCGAGGCCGACTACCTGAGAGTGGCTGAGCGGCTCGACCAGGTCTTACACGCTTTCGGTGTTCACGTTGATGCTACCTACTACTGTCCTCACCACCCCGACCACAGTGGCCCTTGCGACTGCAGAAAACCCGGGACCGAACTCTACCTGCGGGCGGTGCGGGAACTGGATGTGGATCCGTCAGCTTCGTACTACGTCGGCGACAAGCTGTCCGATGTGCTCCCAGCTCGCGCCCTCGGCGGCCTGGGAATCTTGGTACGGACCGGCTATGGGGCGGAGGTTGAGCCGGAACTCCCCGAGGATTTCCTGGTGGCGGACGATGTTTCCGGGGTGGTCGATCTCATCATTCGGGACCGAGGTGCGCCGGGGCGGTGAAGCGGTACCCCGTTGACCCTCTGATCAGCCTTCCGATACCTTAGATAAACCCATGGTAACTCGGAACGATCGGGGTACCTTCGGGTATCATTTCCCGAGTTCTTTTTAGGCTGACAAGAGCGCCCCCTCAGGGGGCCGGAGATGGATAAGATGATCGTCCTGACGCCGACCGCCGTGACCAAGGTGAACGAGTTCATTGTGGAGAATGGTGCGGCCAGCGAAGCGGGTCTACGCGTCGCGGTGCTTCCTGGGGGCTGCTCCGGGTTCCAGTACAGTCTAAACATCGAGGATGCCCCCGAGGGTGACGACGAGGTCCTCGAGGTAGGGGGTGTGAAGTTGTTCGTGGATCCCTTCAGTGCCCAATACCTGGAGGGGGTGGAGGTCGATTACGTATCCAGCATGATGGGCTCAGGATTCGCTTTCCGGAACCCGAACGCGGCCGGCGGCTGCGGCTGCGGAAGTTCGTTCACCGTCTGACCGGACTCCCGTTGCTTGATGGCCCGATGAGCCGAGCCACCCTCGACATCCTTCCGACTCCGCTTGATTACTCCGCCCTCCCGGCGGAGGATTTGAAGGCACGCATCCAACGCAAAAAAGAAGAGCTGAACGCCGTCATCCTTGGCCATAACTATCAGCGCATCGAGATCCAGGATGTAAGCGACTATCTCGGTGACTCGCTGGGGCTCTCGCAGGAGGCTGCGGACACGTCTGCGGACGTGATCGTGTTCTGCGGCGTGCACTTCATGGCCGAGACCGCCAAGGTGCTCTCGCCCGGGAAGCGCGTGCTCATGCCCGACCCGCGCGCCGGGTGTCCGATGGCCGATTTCGTGACCAGAGATGCGCTCCGGCGCCTCAAAGCGGAGCACGAGGACGCCGCTGTCGTGACCTACGTCAACTCGACCGCGGAAGTAAAGGCGGAGTCGAACGTGTGTTGCACGTCGTCGAACGCCGTGCGTGTGGTGGAGTCGATCCCGCGGGATCAGTCGATCATTTTCGTGCCGGACAAAAACCTCGCCGCTTATGTGGCGGATCGCACCGGGCGAGAGAACATCATCGCTTGGGACGGCTACTGCTATGTCCACGACGACATGGTATTGGTCGAGCTCGACGCGGTACTCCAGGCCCACCCCGACGCTAAGGTGGTTGTCCACCCGGAGGCCCGGAAGGATCTGCTGGACCGGGCAGACTTTGTGACCTCTACCTCGGGGATGGTGAAGCTAGCCGCGGAGCACGATAAGCTCGTCATCGGTACCGAACGCGGGCTCGTGGACAGTCTCAATCAACAGTACCCGGAGAAGACACTGATTCCACTCTCTGGAGCCGCGATATGCGGCAACATGAAACTCAACACGCTGGCCAAGCTGGCGTGGAGCCTGGATCACGAGCGCCATGAAGTCGTGTTGGAAGAAAATATTCGCCTCGGTGCCGAGCGAGCGCTCCGCCGGATGCTCGAACTATCTGGGGGGTGGTCGGCTCCGAGTGCGGAAGAGAGTCGTCTGGAAGAGGTGGGCTTGAGGAAGTCGGGATGCGGGTGCGCCTGACGGGGCTCGGTATACGCAGGTGAGGGTCCACACGTTTTCGGGGGGGGGCTTCGGGCAGAACGGATACTTGGCGGTCTGCGAGCCGGACGGCGAGGCGGTAGTGGTGGACCCAGGTGCGGCCGCGGCCGGGATGGTACGCCACCTCGAGGTGGCCGGCACGACCCCGGTGGCGATCCTGCTCACCCACGCGCACCTAGATCATATCGAGGGGATAGCCACGATTAGGTCGGCGTTTCCTGGTGTCCCCATCCATCTGCATCCCGATGACCGCCCGCTCTACGATGCCGCGCCCGGGCAGGCCGCCGCCTTTGGGCATGCGATGCCCGATCTGCCCGAGCCGGACCGAGTGCTCTCCGCGGGCGAGCACATCACCTTTGGGGCATGCGCGTTCGAGGTCAGGCACGCCCCTGGGCACTCGCCCGGCCACGTCATCCTGTATGCGGCCGCGGATGGCCTCGCGTTGGTCGGTGACGTCGTGTTCGCCGGCTCGATTGGCCGCACCGATCTGCCGGGCGGCGACTTCCAGACCCTGATTACTTCGATCCGTCGTGAGGTCCTCACCCTGCCGGCCGAAACGAGACTCCTTTCCGGTCATGGCGAGGAGACCACGGTATCCCGGGAGGCACAGCACAACCCCTTTCTGATCCCGCATTATGGTGGTGAGCTCGCGTGAACGCGGCTGTGTTCGCGTCGGGTTCGGGAAGCAATTTCCAGGCTCTTCTGGATCGGGAGGGCAGGGGAGCGCTCTGGCGCACCCGCTTGCTGGTCGTGGATCGAGCGGGCGCGGGCGCCGTGGCACGGGCTGAAGAGGCAGGGATACCGGTGCACCACATGTCCGGGACGAATCACACACCCGACGAGTTAGCTGACGAGATGCTGGCCGTGCTCCTGGAAGCACGTGTCGATGTGATCTTCCTCGCCGGGTACTTGCGCCTCATTCCCGCCTCGGTGGTGGCTGCCTTCCCGGGTCGCATCCTGAATGTGCATCCTGCGCTTCTGCCCGCGTTCGGAGGTAGAGGGATGTGGGGGTCTGCGGTCCACAAAGCCGTGCTCGAGTCGGGAGCGCAGGTAACGGGTGTTAGCGTGCATTTCGTGGACGAGCGCTACGACGAGGGCACGATCCTCGCGCAGTGGCCCGTCCCGGTTCGCCCCGGCGACGACGTGAATGCACTGGCCGAACGTGTTCTCCGAGTGGAGCACCTCCTCTATCCACTGGCTGCCCAACACCTGTGCAGGGCTCTTGCAGCGGGGGTCGAGCCTTCGCCTCTTGCGGCCCCCTGCGAGGTTTTTTCGCCGACTGATGATCTCGACGGATCTGTCCTCACCCATTTGAATCAGGGAGCGTTCCGGTCTACATGAGCACGCCACGCAGGGCACTTTTTAGCGTTACTGACAAGACGGGCATTGTGGAACTGGCGCGCGCGCTCATGGAACGGGGATGGGAGATCCTCTCCACTGGCGGGACCGCTGGTGCGCTCAGAGATGCCGGTCTGGTCGTTACCGACGTGGCTGAGGTTACGGGCCACCCGGAGATGCTCGACGGGCGCGTGAAGACCCTCCACCCGGCGGTCCACGCCGGGCTCCTAGCACGGCGAGAGCAAGGCAGTGACATGGCCGCCCTCGAGCAGCACGGATACCGCGCGATCGACCTGGTAGTGGTCAACCTTTACCCGTTCCGAGAGACGGTCGCGCAGGGAAACGTGCCCGTAGCTAAGGCGATGACAAAGGTAGATGTCGGTGGCCCGACCATGATCCGAGCGGCCGCCAAGAGCCACAAGGACGTCCTGGTGGTGGTAGATCCGGCTGACTACGATCGCGTAGTCGAGGCCCTGGATGCATCCGATGGCGATGCCGAACTGAGAAGGGAGCTTGCGGCCAAGGTGTTCCGACACACGAGCGCTTACGACGGCGCCATCGCCGACTACCTCGAGGGAGAGGACGGCACGGCAGTAGGTTATGAGTCCGAACTGGGCGAGCGCTTTGGTCTCTCCCTTCAGCGTAAGCAGTCACTCCGCTACGGCGAGAACCCCGACCAGAAGGCAGCGTTCTACGGGTACCCTGGTGAACAGGTTGGGCTGGCAGGTCTCGAGCAGCTCCACGGGAAGGAGTTGTCCTACAACAATTATTTGGATCTGGATGGCGCGCTTCTCTCGCTCTCTCCGTTCGCGTTTTCGCGACGACCAGCCGTCGCGATTATCAAGCACACGACTCCCTGCGGGATCGCGGTGGGCGGGAGCGTCGTCGAGGCGTATCAGAAGGCTTTGCGCACCGACCCGGTAAGCGCGTTCGGGTCAGTCATCGCGGTCAATCGTGCCCTCGATGTGGAAGCCGCGATCAGTATGGGCGAGCTGTTCGTCGAGTGCATCGTGGCGCCGCGCTTCGACGACGATGCGCGCAGAGCACTAGAACGAAAGAAGAACCTCCGCCTGGTTACCTACCCGGGCATCATTGATCCGCTAGCCGGGGAGCCTGAGAGCAAGGACTGGGTCACGCCTGCAGAAGACGATCGCACGGCCGGGCGCTTTCTCGCCGAACATGGGCGCCGACCCATGGCGTACTCCTGCCGGAGCGTGTACGGTGGGCTGCTCGTGCAGTCGTCCGCTGCGCCCCCCTTCTACAGCGACGCCGGGGGGGGCTGGAAGGTGGTCACCCGGCGCCCTCCGGATTCCGGTGAGGCTGACGACCTGCGATTCGCATGGGCGGCTGCGTTTGCGGTCAAATCCAACGCGATCGTGCTGGCCAAGAGCGAGGCAACGATTGGCATCGGGGCTGGCCAGATGAGTCGTGTCGACTCGGCCCGGATCGCGGTTCAGAAGGCGGCCGATGCAGGACTTTCACTGAAGGGCTCGGTGCTCGCCTCAGACGCGTTCTTCCCCTTCCGGGATGGAGTTGACGCTGCGGCCGAGGCGGGTGTGGTTGCGATCGTCCAGCCCGGTGGGTCGGTGCGTGACGAAGAAGTAATCGACGCGGCCAATGAGCACGACATCGCGATGGTGTTTACAGGGCGACGGTTGTTTCGGCACTAGGCTGGACTCACAGGAAACGTCCTTCGGCGACGGGATCGCACGTGATCCATCACCTGGAAATCGCGACCCCGGGCAAGGGCCCGCATGAGATCACCGCGAAGGTGCAACACGTCGTGGCCACCAGCGGTCTTGGCGAAGGATTATGCACGGTCATGATCCGTCACACCTCAGCCAGCCTCACCATCCAGGAGAACGCCGATCCCTCGGCTTGCCGTGACTTGGAGGGATGGTTCGAGCGCGCTGTCCCTGAGGGCGATCCCCACTTCACCCACACCGCCGAGGGGTCCGACGACATGCCGTCGCACATCCGAGCGGCTCTCACGTCGACGACGCTGTCGATCCCCTTCCAAGAGGGCCAGCTTACGCTGGGCACGTGGCAGGGGATCTATCTTTGGGAACACCGCAGACGAGGGTCCACGCGACGCCTGGTGCTGCACCTAGGAAGTTGAAGCGACAGCATGGGGACCTGCTCGTGGTTTGCAACCCTGGTCCGCATCTTGAGTGCCAAAGAATTGCGCTCGCTAGCGCGAGGTTCTGAAAAAGGAGGTCGGATAGATATGAGGGGAATGTTATTTATCGCCCTGCTGTTCCTTGCGGGCTGCGACTCCGGACCTGTTGGTCGGCTCTTGAACGCTTTCCCTGACACTCTCGCAGGCTACAGGCTGGGCACGGTGCTTACTGAGGTGCAGTCACAGGCAGAATCGCGCGGCGATCCCTTCGAGTGTGATTATCAGCTGGACGATCGATTCGTGTTCTGCGGCCCGCCGGCCGATTACGATTCCGAAGGGGATCTCCTCGACTTCGGGTTCAGGGACGGCGAACTCATTCTGATCACGCGAAATCTCGGCGATAATTGGAACGACGTGCCCTTCGACACGCTCCGTGCTCTTTTGAGAGTATACGGTGATGTACCCGCGCGCATGGCTGACACCTCCTATGCGTGGCGACACACCGAGAGGAATACCACCGTGCAGGTGACTTGCATGAGGCCGGGGGCGCGCTGTACGGTCGCCATCGGTCGCTCGGACGGGTAGTGGCTCGAGGTTATGACGCGGATGAATCGCCAGCGGACGATCTGGGGGACCTAAGACCTCTCAAGTCAGAATCATGATCGTTGATCCCGACAAGACCCGAATCGGCTGGATCGGTCTAGGCGTGATGGGCCGAAGCATGTGTGGCCATCTCATCGACCGAGGTTTCTTGGCGACGGTCTACACGCGGACTCCCAAGACTGCTGACTCAGTCCTCGCCAAGGGTGCAGAGTGGGCGGATGGACCAAAGGTCGTGGCCGAGCAGAGTGACGTGGTGTTCACCATCGTCGGTTTCCCGAGCGACGTGCGTGAAGTCGTGCTCGGGCCGGACGGGGCGCTTGCGGGGTGCGAGGCGGGGGACGTCCTGGTGGATATGACCACGAGCGAGCCTTCCCTCGCTGTCGAGATCTACGAATCGGCACGGGCGAAGGGTGTGGCGAGCGTGGATGCTCCTGTCTCGGGTGGGGATATCGGTGCCCAAGAGGCGCGGCTTTCGATCATGATCGGTGGGGACGAGGAAATCGTCGAGGCGCTCGGTCCCTGCTGGGACGCTATGGGGGATACCATCGTCCGCCAAGGCGGGCCGGGTGCCGGTCAGCACACGAAGATGGTTAACCAGACGCTGATCGCCTCGGGAATGATCGGCGTGTGCGAGGGTCTCCTGTATGCCTACAGAGCGGGGCTCGACCTGGACACCGTGATGCGATCGGTGGCGTCGGGCGCTGCCGGCAGCTGGTCGTTGTCGAATCTCGGCACGCGCATGATCGCGAACAACTTTGATCCCGGGTTCTTTGTGGAGCACTTCGTCAAGGACATGGGCATCGCGCTCGCCGAAGCGAGCCGAATGAAACTGGAGCTACCCGGCCTTGCATTGGCTCATCAGCTATACACCGAGGTGCAGGCTCAGGGAGGAGGAAAAAAAGGTACACATGCGCTCCATCTCGCGATCGCGAGACTCTCGGATATCGACTGGGAAGGCCGTTGAGACGATCGCTGGCCGTTAAGGACTGGGTCCAGGAGGCGATGGGCTAGTCCGTATACCTTATGTTAGAAGGACTTGGGAGGGGTGGCAGAGCGGTTCAATGCACCGGTCTTGAAAACCGGCGGGCGCAAGCCCACGTGGGTTCGAATCCCACCCCCTCCGCTTCATGTAGGACAACGAACTGCTGAATCAGGCAAATTCCGTGAAAGCCTGGGCTTATTGCGGTAGGCGGCCGAGCAGTGGGCTTCCGGAGGGTGCGCAAATGATCGTGATACGATCACTTAACACTACGCAGTCATAATGATCACTTGTACTCCTTGAGGGGCCAATGATTAGGTCTTCGGCGTTGGCTACTACTCGCTATGTTCGTCATAGCCGATCTGGCCGAAGCACAGCCGAGGCCGGGAAGCGGTGGGCCCCCTATCGATCCAAACGAGCCTAATCCGATCGACCCACTCGAATCGCTGTGGATCGAAGAGCTCACCTTCATGGAGGTCCGCGACGCCATCAGTGGCGGGATGACTACGGCGATCATCCCCACGGGAGGGGTAGAGCAGAACGGCCCCTACCTCGCCGCTGGTAAGCACAACTATATCCTGCAGCAAACGGCAGAGGCGGTCGCAAGGAAGCTCGACAACGCGCTGATTACGCCAATCGTTGTTTTCGTGCCGCAGGGGGATATGGACATAGCTCCCGGTACGATGCGCTACCCGGGGACGATCGGCGTCACCAACGAGACGTTCAAGAGTCTTCTGAGCGATATAGCTACGAGTTTACGCGCCAGCGGCTTCCGAAACATCGTCATGATCGGGGACAGCGGCGGCAACCAGGGACCGCAGGCTGAGGTGGCAGAGCACTTGTCCGCCCGGTGGACCGACGGTCACACGAAGATCTTCCATATCCCTGAGTACTACAACTGGGTTGAGCGGCAGGAATGGCTCCGGGAGCGTGGAATCAACGAAGTCATGCAGCCCATCGGACTTCACGATGAGTTCAGTGCGACTGCCATAATGATGCTGACAGATCCCACAACTGTACGTATGGAGCAGCGGATACGCGCGGGTCACTTCTCCGTCAATGGAGTAGATCTGGCACCGATATCGCGCACCCGCGCCCTTGGGTCAGAGCTTGTCGATTGGATCTCCGACGTAACGGTGACGGCTATCCATAAGGTGATTCAGTAGTCCGATGTCAACTAACCCGATGTACATCCGACTACGACAGCTAGGCCGTGTGCGTTGGCGGATGACAGCAACTCGAAAACCTGCGGAGGGCATTGTCATGGAGGCTCGAACTATCGGAAGACTTCTCGTTGTCGGGATGCTGTCGCTGCTGTATGGAGCTCCACTAGGAGCACAGTCTCAGGCCGGTGTCGGGCTGTTCCGTGCAGGGGACGATGCGCTGGTCTCACACAACATCATGGTACCCATGCGCGACGGGACGCTTCTCTCGACGGACATCTACGTGCCGGCGGGAGGAGGGCAGTATCCCGCGATCTTGATCCGGGATCCGTACGGCAACGGTTCCAGCGCTGAGGCCTGGGAAGAGGGACTCAGGTGGGCTAAGCGAGGCTACGCGTACGTCCACCAGAACGTGCGGGGGAGGTTCGATTCAGAGGGCAGTTGGTACCCGTATATCAACGAGGCAAACGATGGCCACGACACGCAAAACTGGGTCAGTGAGCAACCGTGGTCGGATGGTCAGGTAGGCACGTACGGAAAATCGTATCTCGCCACGACCCAGTGGAAGGGTGCCGAATTCCGGTCCCCATCCCTCAAGGCAATGTCCCCGAGAATGACCCCCTTCAACTACTATTTTGATACCGCCTATCCGGGCGGAGCACTGGCGCTGGGCTCTCGCATCGGTTGGGCTTCAGGTATGGGTGGCCGCACAGGACAGGCAGGCAACCCCAACTGGGACCAGGTTCTCATGCATCTGCCCTTGTTGACGATGGGCGCCGCGACCAGTCAGGACAATCCGTGGTGGCGTGACTTCGTCAACCACCCAGTATACGACGCGTACTGGCAGGTGCTGGACTCTGAGGCCCGGTTGCCGGATTTCGACGTACCCTCTTACAACATGGGTGGCTGGTACGACGTCTTCCTAGCCGGTACGCTCGTGAGCTACACGGGTATGGTGAATAAAGGGCGAAGTGAACATGCGCGGAACAACCAGAAGCTTCTGATCGGCCCGTGGTCGCACGCCGGCAGTACGAGCGTTTTTGAGTATGCGGGGATAGACTTCGGGCCGCAGGCCGACGTTGACTACGATAGCCTCCATGTGAAGTGGTTCGATGCTTTGCTGAAGGGAGAGGACAACGGCTTCCTCGAAGAGTCGCCTGTGACTCTCTTCATCATGGGTGAGAACAAGTGGCACCACGAGAACGAATGGCCGCTCGCCCGTACCCAGTATACGAACTACTACTTTCACAGCGGTGGGGATGCGAACAGCTCATCCGGAGATGGAGTGCTGAGCACTCAGGAGCCGGGTCGGTCGGAGCCGGTCGATGAGTATGTCTACGACCCGAGGGATCCGGTCCCGACCAACGGTGGCAACCTGATGTTCGGGCCCACTCCCCCCGGTCCGTTCGACCATGCGGAAATCGAGACGCGGGATGATGTCCTAGTATATAGTACGCCGCCCCTGACCCAGGACGTCCAGGTCACTGGACCGGTCACAGTGACGCTCTACGCGGCGACTTCGGCTCGTGACACGGATTTCACGGCTAAGCTGGTGGACGTGCATCCGGACGGTAAGGTGATCAACCTCGCCGACGGCATCCTCCGTGGGAGGTATCATGACAATCCCAGGAGCTTCACTAAGGTCGATTTCCTCACACCCGGAACGGTGTATCAATTCGATATCGATCTCTGGGCAACCGGGAACCTGTTCCTGGAGGGACATCAGATCCGGGTCGAGATCTCAAGCAGCAACTTCCCGAAGTATGATCGGAACCTGAACACGGGAAATCCTCAGCCTCAATTGGAGACGGAGATTATCACGGCGAACCAGACCATTTACCACAACGCCGAGTATCCGTCGCACATCACGCTTCCGGTGATCCCTCGCTAGGTCAGGCGATCCTTCGGTAGCGTGTCCCGGTTCACTGCCCCCTCGTCATCGTCTGTGGGGGCCGGTCACTGGCATAGGTCCGGTAGGGAGTGGGGTTAAATGGGCAGAGGAGTTTCAGGGACAGTGGAAGAAGCGGCCCACCCGAAGACGCGAAGAAGTCTGAGCGGTGGGCGGGGAAGAGCAGTGGCGATGCTTGGTGCCGTGCTCGTTTCGACCTTCATCCTCGTTCGTTGCTCGCCCGGAGACGGCCCTGAAATCCTGGCCCTAGCCACTGCAGGAACAGGAGGGGTCTACTACGTCCTGGGGGGAGCCATTGCTGAGATCTGGAGTCGAGACCTGCCGGACCAGGTCGTGGTGGCGGAAGTGACGGGAGGCTCGGTAGAAAACCTGAGTCTCCTGATGTCGGGACAAGTGGAGGTAGCGTTCTCTATGGGCACTAATGCTCTTGAGGCTCATACTGCCAGGGGCTCGTTTGAAGGAGGGGAGTCCGGACAGATTCTTGCTCTGGTTGCCCTTTACCCGAACATCCTTCATTTGGCGACCCTAGAGGAAACCGGTGTTCGCACGCTCGATGATCTCGTAGGTCGAAGGGTTTCCGTGGGAGCCCCGGGTAGTGGGACGGAGGTCGCCGCTCGTACTCTCCTCGAGGCGAACGGGATCGGATACGATGACTTCGAGCCTCAGCGCCTCAACTTCAATGAGACCGCGAACGCGATCCGCGATGGGAATGTGGATGCCGGATTCTGGGTCGCCGGTCCTCCGATAAGCTCCCTGATGGCTCTCGCCACAGCGCGTTCGGTCCACCTCGTCCCTCTCGGAGCGGAAGAGATGGAGCGCACCGAAGCGATCGATCCGACTGTTCGCCCGGACGTGGTCCCTGCCGGGTCTTACCGTGGACAGGAGCAGCAAGTGCATACGCTGAGCACCCCTAATCTCCTTGTGGTATCGGCTGATATGCCCGAGGAGATTGCGTACTCGTTGGTCCAGAAGTTACTGGAGGCGCTTGAGGAACTTGAAGGTGTGCACCCAGTGGCGCGTCAGATCTCGGAGGAGTACACGCTTTCAGCGTCACCCATCCCATTGCACCCTGGCGCCGTTAGGTACCTGCAGGACAGTGGCTACGAGGTGCCAGAGCGTCTGATCGTTTCCCAGTGAGGACTCTGGGGCTCTGGGGTTGAAGGCCAGTCGGCCATTGTATCCAGCCTCCGTCAGTAGGATTCCGCAACGGGAACTGGGCCTGCCCGCCCTTGCCGCCGGGGCTTTCGTCATTCTCGCGGTTGCGCTCGCCCTGTTCCAACTGTCTGCGGCGGGAATCCGACCTGTCGGACTCTTCTATCAGAGGGGTTTTCATCTCGCGCTAGTAGAGGTCCTGGCGTTTCTCCTCTTCCCGTGGAGAAGAGGCCATGAGAGGGGCATCCGAAGTGGCCTGGCCTGGTCCATGGACGTGGTCCTTATGGCCACTGCCGCTGCCACTGCCCTCTATCTCACCCTAAACCTGGACGCCATAGTAGGTAGAGCTGGCACTCCCAGCACCCTCGATGTGATCGTCGGTGTAGCGGCGGTGGTCACCCTATTGGAGGCGACGCGCCGAGTACTGGGTTGGGCGATCTCATCTATCGCCGTCCTCTTTGTCTGCTACGCGTACCTAGGCCCCTTCCTTCCAGGTGTCCTCCGGCATGGGGGATATGGAACCGGCCGGATTGTGGGCCAACTCTACTTGGGTCAGGAAGGTATCTACGGGATACCCTTGGGAGTCGCTGCCACGTTCGTTTTTATTTTCATCCTCTTCGGTGCGCTCCTGGAAGTCACGGGGGCAGGGCAGTTCTTCATGGACTTAGCCTATGCCCTGACGGGGAGGCAGTCGGGGGGTCCCGCTAAAGCTTCGGTTGTGGCCTCTGCCGCCATGGGTTCTGTCTCCGGGAGCACGATCGCGAATGTGGTAACCAGCGGGGCATTCACCATCCCACTCATGAAGAGGGTTGGATATCGTCCAGAAGAGGCTGGGGGGATCGAGGCAGCTGCGAGCACTGGAGGTCAAATCCTCCCTCCCATCATGGGAGCTGGAGCCTTCCTTATGGCTGAATACACCGGGCTACCCTACCTGGAGATCATAAGGGCAGGTTTGCTTCCCGCTATTCTTTACATGGG
The DNA here is from genome assembly GCA_002346665.1 of Gemmatimonadales bacterium UBA2988. Lineage (GTDB taxonomy): Bacteria > Gemmatimonadota > Gemmatimonadetes > Longimicrobiales > Gaopeijiaceae > UBA2988. The sequence goes on along the minus strand of DEAG01000015.1, from coordinate 7,874 downwards.
TACGGTGTTCGTCTTCGTGCATCTGGTAGCGGTAGCGAGAGGTCTTCAGGGGATTCCCGCCTCGGAGCTCCCCGATTTCGGAGCCACGATGGCGAAGGGGTGGCACTACCTTTTTCCCCTGGCAGTGCTCCTCGGAGCCCTCCTCATGGACCTATCTGTGGCCCGAGTAGGGTTCCTATCTTGCCTGGCCATTGTCGCGCTGGCTGGTGGGCGCGCCACTTGGGACCGGATCATGCGGGTGGAGGATCTGGAGCAGGGCCCGGGCAGACTGAGGCGGCAGTCCCCATACGAGTGGATTAGGGGTGGGGTCGTGCGGACTGTAGACAGTTTCGTGCTTGCTTGCCGAAACGCCCTCCCGGTCAGCTTGGCATGTGCGGTCGCAGGCATCATCGTCGGTATCGTTGGACTGACCGGCTTGGGCCTCAATTTCTCTGCTGTCATGCTCTCTTTTTCTCAGGGCAGCCTTTTCCTAGCCCTCATTCTTCTTCTCCTCGCCAGCCTAGTTTTGGGGATGGGGCTTCCGGTTACTGCCAGCTATATCGTTTTGATTGTCCTCGCCGGTCCAACTCTTGTGAATGAGTTCGGACTCCCAGTCCTCATTGCTCATCTGGTTGTCTTCTGGTTCTCTCAGGACTCAAACGTGACTCCTCCTGTCTGTTTAGCCGCTTACGCAGCTGCTGGTGTGGCTGGATCCGATCCGATGAGAACCGGTCTTCACGCATGGAAGTATGCGAAGGGTATCTATTTGATTCCCTTGTTGATGGTAGTGCACCCGGAGATCGTACTTGGTGGCCCTACATTTTTGGTGATCGGAAAGGGGGTAATGGCTATGGTGGCCCTTGCCGCGTTCGCTGCGGCCCTGGAGGGGCATGCGCTTCGTCCTCTTTCGGGTGGTGGCCGGATCCTGCTGTTTGTGGTGGCGGCTTCAGCTTTTCACCCTTCCTTCCTCGTGGGAGGCTTAGGGGCCATAGTAGCCGTTGGCTATGTTCTAAAAGACTTGCGGCTGTCCCCACCCTAAGACCCAGTGCCACCATGCCCGATAGCAGCGTCCACTCATTTCTCTACGCTTGTCGCATTACACACCTATATCAATGCGAGCCTTTAGTGGGTTCTGTTGAAAACCTGTAACGTGGGAAATAGCTGATGTCGCCCTTTCGTCTGGGAGCTCTCATGAAGGTCTGGGTTCGCGTTTCCTCGCGCGCTGTTGCCCTGCTGTTGTTGACCGTGCTGGTAGTCTCCTGCGAGGCAGAGCATCCTGGCCAAGCGCCGAACGATAACCGGATGCTTCAACCGTCTTTCAGATCCATTCAGACCGACCTTTTCAATGCACAGGGTGCTCAGACAAACGCTTGGGCTGACTTCGATAACGACGGAGATCTGGACCTCTTTGTTGGGTTCCGAGGTCGACCGAACCGGCTCTACCGCAATGACCTTGGGACCTTCGTTGATGTTGCTGGAGCGCAGGGACTGGCAGACGAGGAAGAAACTCGGGCCTCGGCCTGGGGAGACTACGATGGAGACGGAGATCCGGATCTTTATGTCGGTTTTGCTGCAGTGGGGATCGGAAACCGGCTGTACCGGAATGACCAAGGTAGTTTTGTTGATGTTGCCGCTCAGTTAGCAGTCGATCAATCTGGCACTACTCGACAGCCAACCTTTGTCGATTACGACGGAGACAATGATTTAGATCTCTTCGTCGCATTCCGTGATCGTCCGAACATCCTATTACGTAACGACGGGATCACGTTCTCAGACGTGACGACCTCGTCCGGGATCGGTGATACACGTAGGACGGTCGGTGCATCATGGTTCGACATGGACGGGGATGCCGACCTAGATGTCTTTATTGCGAATCAGAACGGCGATGAGGATGGGTTCTTCCGCAATCTAGGTGACGGAACGTTTGAAGATGTGGCAGTAGCGCTCGGGATGAATCAACCTGGCCGATCCGAAGATCAGGGAAGCGTAGGGACGGCTGTATCGGATTACGATAACGACGGTGACCTCGATCTGTTTCTGGCGTCGTACGGTCCTGATGTGCTTTGGCAAAACCAAGGTGACGGCACTTTCACAAACGTGGCACCGGGGACCCCCCTAGCGGGAGATCATCACTCTGTATCAGCGGCCTGGGGCGACTTCGATAACGATGGATGGGTCGATCTCTATGTTGGCACCTTCCTAGCAGGTGAGCCGGAAGCACGAGACTATCTGTTCCGAAACGTCGGTGGAGTCTTCACGGAAGTTGCGCCGGATACACTGGTGGCGAGAGGTGCGAGTCACGGTGTCGCGTGGGCTGACTTCGATGCAGACGGCGATCTCGACCTTGCTCTCGCAAATAACCATGATCCCGAGGGGACGCATCCTCTGTATCGAAACGAGATTGAGCCGACTCGGTCGTCACGGTCTCTACAGGTGGCGATTGTGAATAACGACGGTGTTTGGACGCGGCCAGGAGCAACGGTCACGCTACGTCGAGAGTCCGACAGCTATGTCTCTAGTCGGGTGATGGACCCGGGCGGAGGGTATGCTTCACAGGGCATGACTCCTGTTCACTTTGGGCTCCCAGCAGGCGGAGGCTCACTTACAATCGCCGTTTCGTGGTTTGAGGGTGGCGAACGACGGACATCTATTGTTTCCGACGTTGCACCAGAGGTTTTCCGCGGTCGATGGATGTTGCTGCAGCTGGACCCCTAACCCCTCCCGTGGCATCCAGCCTAGCAGACAACCAAAGATGAGCAAACGCCGAAAGCGACTGGAGCAGGAAGTCCCCACTCCACCGCCCAGACTGACTGGCATCACCCGACTCTTGAGCGAGATGGCAGTGGCCACGCTCGACTTGCACGGCTTCACAGCCGCCGAGGCTCAACTACGCCTGCGGGACTTCATCACGACCCACTCCTATGTCTCAGCCGGAAGCGTCGTCCACGTCATCACCGGTAAGGGCACCGGTTCGGAGGGGCCCGCCGTGTTGTTGGGGCTAGTGCGGGACATGCTCGACGACGAGGTTGCTGACCAGATCGACGAATACGCGGGGATGTTGGGCGGAGGTGGGTGGGTGATACGCGTGAAATGCACTACTCGATCGTGATCTAGCGTCGCTCGAGCAGACAGCCACCTCCATCGTTCGGAGGTTGCCATCGAGGCAGCTTTCAAGGAGGAGTAGGAGGCAGGATGATCGAACACGAGGGCGACCTATACCTTTCGGACGTGAGCTCTCCCCAGGGGCTCGAACTGACGGACAGGGTTAGGGGGACATCCCGCCGCTGAGGCGGGCCCCTAGCGCGTCCCGGTCGATCGCAATGCCGCGGAGATAGATCGCGGAGATCCGCCTCGTGTTCGTGATGTCATCGAGAGGGTTCGCATCCAAGACGATAAAGTCCGCGCTCTTACCCACCGCCACCGTGCCGACGTCCGTTAGCTGCATCAGCTCGGCCGAGTTGCGCGTTGCCGCGACGATGACCTCGGCCGGGGTCATCCCGGACCTCACCATATCCTCCATTTCGAGGTGTGGGGCCCATGGCGTGTTCCCGTCCGTGCCGAACGCGATCCTAACTCCCGCTTGGTTGAACCGCGCCAGGTTACGGGCCTGGATGCCGAACGACTCCTGATCTGCTGGGCTATCTTTCTGCGCATTCTGCATCTCTTGCAACTCGTCGGGGGGAACCGTACCACTCAGCCAGCTGAGGTCGACCGCCACCCCCGGATTGGGGAGGTTCGGGACCAGGACCACGTTGGGGCGCTCGCTCCAGAGAGCCATGAGTTCATCGTCAACGTCAAGGTCGCGGACCCCATGAGCGAACGCGTCGATTCCCGCCCGGAGAAGCCCCTTCGCGTCCTCCAGGTTGTACACGTGAGCCGTGACACGGAGACCGTGCGTGTGGGCCTCGTCGATAACCGCACCGTATAGTGCCGGGGAGAGTTTCTCGTAGCGGCCGTTGCGATCGTCAACCCAAATCTTGACCAAGTCTACCTCATTGGCGGCCAGCTGCTGCACGGCGGTCTGCGCCTCCTCTTCGCTCGTGATCCACGAGGGGACCTCCGACCGGCCAGGCTCCGGTGAGGTGATCCCGCGCCCCGCGGTGAGCGACCGGGCGCCGTCGGTAACCATCTCGTCTCGCATCTCGAACGGGACGTCGCCACTGTCCAGGCCCAGGCTCACGACCACGCCGGCCCCGTAGTATGCCATTTGCTGGAGTTGATCAGTCCGGTCTTCTCGGGTGGACGCCAGGTGGATGTGGGCGTTCACGATGGTAGGCATGACGGTCTTGCCGCTGAGATCTACGCGGGTCGCGCCTCCAGGGATCTCCACGTCCGACCTTTGCCCGGCGTGCGTGAAGTGGCCGCTCTCGACGACGAACACCGCGTCCTCGATCGATGCGCTTCCGTCCCCGACGATGAGGCGAGCGCCCTCAAACACGGTCACAGTCGCCCCACTGCCGTCGTCCGGATCTGTGCAGCCGGTCATCAGGACGGTACCAAGGGACAGCACGGCACACATCACGACTACAATGCGCGACTCACTCTTGACTCGGCACATACGCATCTCACGTCGAAGGTGGCAATCTCAGATCAGCGGGCAACGCGCTGGCCCTAGCCGCGCCGCGATCCCGTGACTAACGCGTATCACGATCCTGCAGTCCCGGCAAGGTCTCAGAACGACGTCTCCCCCCAGTAACACCCAGCTATCCAGCACTGTTTCACTCGTCCTGAGTTGCGGGTCTGAGTGGGGCGGGGCAGAATGAAGTCATGAAGAAAACCCTGCTGTTAGTGCTCGCTCTAGCAGTCATCCCCGTTGGGGTTGATGCACAGGCTTCGGATCTAGAAGAGACGCGTGCTCGTGCCGAACAAGGGAATGCGCGTGCCCAGTACACCCTCGGGTTTATGTATGCCACTGGCGAAGGTGCCCCGGAGGATCTTGCGGAGGCGACACGCTGGTGGAGGTTAGCAGCAGAGCAAGGGAATGCGCGTGCTCAGTACACCCTTGGGTTTATGTACGTCGGTGGCCAAGGCGTCCCGGAGGATCTTGCGGAGGCCGTTCGCTGGTATCGGTTGGCCGCCGAGCAAGGACATGCGCCTGCCCAGACTAACCTCGGGTTTATGTACTCCAATGGGCGAGGCGTCTCAGAGGATGATGTGGAGGCGGTTCGCTGGTATCGGTTGGCAGCCGAGCGAGGGTATGAGCGTGCCCAGTTCAACCTCGGGGCTATGTACGGAAATGGCCACGGCGTCCCGCAGGACTATGCGGAGGCGGTTCGCTGGTATCGGTTAGCAGCCGAGCAAGGGTACGGGAGGGCCCAAAACAACCTCGGGAATATGTACCTAGATGGTGATGGTGCAGATCAAGATACGTTTGAGGCGGTGCGCCTATTTGAGTCAGTAGTTGCACTTGGACCCAACGAAGTTGGATTTGGTAACGCTGCCACTTCTCTGGGGTGGATATATTTGACGGGAAAGTACCCCGGGATATCCAGAAACACAGAAGAAGCCTTACGGTGGAACCTTCTTGGTGCTGATGCAGGCCATACGAATGCGCTCAGCAATCTGGCTATGATGTATGCGGAAGGTATTGGAGTTGAGCGAGATTATTCAATTATGCTGGGTTATCTGATAAGAAGCGCCGAAGTTTTTACTGATTCCTTCAGTTGGGTCCTTGAACAACCCGATGAGTGGAAAAATTATGTGATAAGTGCTCCCCGCTGTTTTTCGGAAGCGAGGGAGATGTACCGGCGAGCAATTCAGACGGGCGATGGATACCAATTGAATGAATTAAGATCGCTTCGATAATTCGACCGGCCTCCACCTGGTAGCACGGGCCACGTACCGAGAAGGCCCACCCCCCGGACCTAGAAGGCGGTAACTATCCCTTAGCCCCTCCGTGGCACCTAGCCACACCCAGCTTTCCAGCAGTGTTTTGCCCGACCTGAGTTGCGGGTCTGAGCGGGGCGGGGCAGAATAAGGGATGGCAATGAAGCTACTGGATAATTTCGTTGTCGCCTTCGCTAAAGGGATGGAATTGGCAGATGCCAAGCGCCCTCAGGCGGAGTCGCAGCGTACCCGGCGTCAATATCAGCCGGGGCTGGGTCCACATACGGAAAACAACACCGTCGGACTCGTTCTGGATGAAATCGAAAGCAATGGCCTTATGGACCTTGGCCAAGAACGCTTTGTGAAATACCCAAGTAATCCTAGAACCAAATGCGATCTATTTATCCGTTCTGGACTGGCATCCCTCTACATAGAGGTCAAGATGATGCGGCTTCTGGGTGACAACGGGAAGCCGAACGACAACATCTTGATGCATATCCTGTCCCCATACCCTGAGCACCGCAGTGCATTAACTGACATCCAGAAGTTGCAGAAATCTGGATTCGGTGAGGATAAAGCAATCGTAATATACGGCTATGATTATCCCGATTATCCCCTAAAGCTGACGATTGACGCATTCACCAAACTTGCCGGGGAGAAGCTCTTGCCGGGTGTTTCCAAGGCCAGCTTCAAGGGGCTGATACATCCCTATCATAAACTCGGATCGGTCTATGGATGGCTGGTATCAGAGGAGACTAGCTGATGTCACTACTCGAAATCTGGAAAGAGAACCCCGACCAGATCTCTGAAAAGCGTGTTGATCAGATCATTGGATTTGCGGGTGATGGCAAGCTGGGTGATAACAAATCTGCTCCGGCAGAGTTTCGTGCATTCCTAGAGAAAGTACCTGCAGACATATTGGAAAAATATGCCAACGATTGCCTCGTAAACACCTTTGCTGACTCGGGCCTCGCGCTTCAAGACATTGTTAATGAGATAGCGAGGAGACTCGGTTTCGACGTTCAGCACGGACGTTATCGGGGAACGCAGAACGCTATCGGATACGATGGTATATGGACCGACCCGCAGGGTCACGACGTCATTGCCGAAGTTAAGACAACCGATGCGTACCGCATTTCGCTTGAGACTGTTGCAGGGTACAGAAACGATCTAGCAGGGGATGGGCGTATCTCCGAAGACAGTTCGTCCATACTGATCATCGTTGGAAGAGAAGACACTGGCGACCTTGAAGCACAGATAAGAGGATCACGACATGCTTGGGATGTTCGGCTTATCAGCGTGGATGCTCTGATTCGACTAATGAAGACCCGTTTGGAGCTTGAGGCACCGGGGGTGGCTGCACAGTGCAGATCTCTCCTTGTACCCCGCGAGCATACGAAGCTTGATGATATCATCAAGCTGGTTTTCTCGACTACAGAAGATGTACTTAATGAAGAATCACCTGAGATGGATGAAGATGAGAGATCGGAGGCTAGTGAGGACACGGAGAGTGAGAAGGTCAAGCCCATGTCATTTAACGATGCGTGCGCAGCTCGTGTCGGCAAACATCTCGGTGCTGACCTTACCAAGCAATCGCGCAGTATCTACGCTGACTCAGATCTAGGCATTGCTCTCACTTGTTCCGTATCCAAGGAGTATGTAAAGCAGGATTTCACTGGGTATTGGTTTGCATTCCATCAACACCAACTCGAAACACTTAGAGAGGCGAAAAATGGATTCGCTGCTTTTGGCTGTGGCTCTCCGGCCCAGATCGCCGTTTTCCCGCTTGAGTTTTTTGAGACTCAACTGGGTGCGTTAAATCAGAGTCACCGAGAACGCCATGACGGGAAAATCTACTCTTACTGGCACCTAATAATACACCGCTACCCTGATGGAAAGTGGGTCTTGATGACAAGGGCAGGTGAAGAAAGGCCTGATATTTCGGACAAAACGGTCTTAGAAGACGGCGACTAGCCCTCCCCAGTACCCCCGCCCCCCCCTTTTTTCACCACCGCATCCCCTCCACTAAAAACAGGGTTTTGCTCGAACGATTTCGTGATTTCCAAAGG